>CAIYWI010000137.1 GCA_903929885.1 uncultured Phycisphaerales bacterium | reverse complement strand
CGACGCACAATCGACGCATGATCGGGACATATCACCGCACGATCACAACATGAAGGGATCTCATTGTGGGTCCCAGCACCCCCACACCAGTGAGGCATAGGTTCTAGGACACCAACAACACAGTCGCCGTACTGATGTGGTGGTGGGGGCCCCGTCGTTACGATGTGTGCCGAAACTCGCACGCGATGTTCCACGTGGAACAGCTCTCGCACGGAGGCGACCATGTCCAAGTCCTCAAACGAATCTTCAAAGCCAGGTCCTTCCAAGCTGGGGCGTGGCTTGGGCTCCTTGATTCCTGTTCCTGTCTCGCCGAAGCCGGCTGTTGCGGCAGAGGCGGACGGCCCAGCGGTGGCAGCCCCGAAGGCGAGTTTGCCATCGACACCCTCCGCCGCTGTGACCCCGCCGGTGGTGGAAATCAAGGGCACCAACATGCCACGAAGCGCCGAGGCGCATGGTGTGGTCATGCTTCCCATCCGGGCGTTGCAACCAGGCAAGTACCAACCTCGCGGTGGGTTCGACCCCACTGCACTGGAGGCCCTTGCCGCGAGCATCGAGCGATCGGGATTGATGCAACCACTTGTCGTTCGGCCACTTGCGGCACGGGCGGGGGCTTACGAGATCATCGCCGGTGAGCGTCGATGGCGAGCCATGGATCGCCTTGGGCACGCGGAGGTTCCCGCCATCATCCAGCAAGTGGACGACGCGCGCGCCGCGGAGCTTGCCTTGGTGGAGAACCTCCAGCGGGAAGACCTCAACCCCATGGAGCGTGCGGTCGCGCTTCGACGCCTGGGTGACGAGTTCGGCTGGACGCACCAGGAGTTGGCTGGCCGCATCGGAATCGACCGGGCGACGGTCACCAACCTGCTCCGCCTGAACGAACTTGACTCCGGAACAGCCGCTCATGTCCGCAATGGTCACCTGGCCCTCGGTCATGCCAAGGTCCTGCTGGGCGTGGCAGAGGTGACGGCGCGCCGATCGTTCGCGGATCGTGCAGTTGCCGAGCAGTGGTCGGTGCGCCAACTGGAAGCGGCGATCCGCGAGACCGTTGTTCCACGTGGAACAACCGTCGGTCGCCGGAAGGGCGGATCTTCGTCGGCACACCTCGCTGACTTGCGCCGGCAGCTGGAGGAACACCTCGGGACCCGTGTCGACCTCCGCCTGGGCCGGAAGAAGGGTGCCGGTGAGTTGCGGATCCAGTTCTTCAGCCTTGACGAGTTCGACGGGTTGATGCAGCGCATCGGTTTCAAAGGAAACCGGATGTCGGTCTAAAGTCCAATAACCCATTGTGACGGGCGACACGACTCTGTGCGTCCGCAACGGGGCGAGGATCGAAGATGCTGCGCACCATGCGCACGCTCATCACCCCTGTCGTCGCCGTCCTCGCCTCGCTCTCCATCGCGCCGTTGCTGGCCTCCGGGCCGGCGGACCCCGCGGGTACCTCGACCGCCGCCACCGCCGCCGCGGGCCCCCAGGCGTTCACCATCGACGACGTCCACTCGATGGCGATGTTCCGGGTGATGCACATGGGTGCCGGGCCGTTCTGGGGCCGCTTCAACGACGTGTCCGGCGACTTCACCTTCGAGGAAGGCAAGGCCGAGGGCATGAAGTTCGACGTCACCATCAAGACCGAGTCCGTCGACAGCGGCAACGACAACCTGGACAAGCACCTCCGCTCGCCGGACTTCTTCGCCACCAAGGACTTCCCGGCGATGACCTTCAAGAGCACCGCCGCCCGCAAGACCGGCGACCGCTCCTACGACGTCGACGGCGAGCTCACGATGCTCGGCGTCACCAAGCCCATCACCGTCCGCATGGAGTTCTGCGGCATGGCCGACATGGGCCGAGGCCCGAAGGCGGGCTTCGAGGCGCAGTTCACGGTGAAGCGCAGCGAGTTCGGCATGAAGTACGGCGTGGAGAAGGGTGCGATCGGCGACGAGGTCCGCGTGGTCGTCGGGCTCGAGGGCGGCGCCGCGAAGTGATCGCCGCCGCGGGCCCCGCGCGCGACGTCCGCCCCGGGCCCTCGCACCATGGAAGCCGACCTGGTCATCCGCAGCGTGCTGCTGCCTGCCGTGGCGGTCGCCGTCGCAGCGGCGGCGCTGTCGTTCGCCGCGGGCCGTGCGGGGGGCAGGGCGCGCGCATCGATGATGCAGCTGCTTCCCGTGCTCGCCGTGCTGCCGGCGTTCCGCGCGCTTGCCGTGCAGGAGGGCACTAATTTCGCGAGCGGCCTCGCTCCGTCGGTGTCGTATGGCTGGCTCCCCACGGCCATCCTGGTGGGCGCGTGCTGCGCCGCGGCGATCGCCGGGCCTGGGCCGCGGGCGGCAGTGCCGGCGGCCTCGGCGGTCGCGTCGTTCGCCGCCATGGCGCTGATCGCGCCGCCCGGTTATCGAGGCGGCGAGGCACAGTTCGTGGCCGCCCTGGTG
>CAIYWI010000136.1 GCA_903929885.1 uncultured Phycisphaerales bacterium | reverse complement strand
GCCCCGGGCCGCCGCCCACTCGCCGAGGTCGCCGGCCACGCGGTCGATCTCGGCACATGCCGCGTGGGCCTCGGGCGATTCCGGGCCGAACCGCTGCAGGTCATAGTCGAGGTGCGGGAGGTAACAGAGCGTGACGGTGGGATTCGAGCGCTCGATCACGCGCCGCGTGGCCGCGGCGATCCACGCCGACGAGCGTATGTCAGCCGTCGGCCCCCAGAAGTTGAAGAGCGGAAACCGGCCAAGGGCCCCCTGCAGGTCGGCCTTCAGACCGGGTGGGTCGGTGTGGAGGCTCGGGATCTTGCGGCCGTCGGCGGGATAGACGGGCCGGGGCGTCGCGGCGATGTCGACCGCGGCGTACATGTTGAACCACCAGAACATCTTGGCCACGGTGAAGCCGTCGCCGAATCGGTCGCGGCCGGCGTGCCAGAGCTTCTCGCGCTCGCAGCCGACGAGCCGGTTGCTCTGCCGCCAGAACATCACCTCCGCGAGGTCGCGGTGATACCAGCCGTTGGCCACGATCCCGTGGTCGCGTGGCGGCCGGCCGGTGAGGAGCGTGGCCTGCGCGCTGCAGGTGACAGCGGGCAGCACCGTGCCGAGCGGGGCGGTGAACCCCGAGCGGCCAAGCGCCGCGAGCCGTGGCGTGTGCGCGAGCAGGCTCGGCGTGAGGCCGACGACGTCGAGGACGAGGAGCGGCTTCATGCGGGCGCGCGGGGCGGCAGTCGAAACGCGGAGTCGCGGCCGGAACCGCGATCGGACGACGAAAGAATAAACGAAACGCGCCGCCGGCCCCCGCGATGCCCGCCTCGCCGTGCTTCATTGGCGCTCGACCACGCGTCGCCCCTTGCCAGACGGATAAACCACCTGTAAGGTGGATCCCTTTGGGGGAGTCCTGTTCGGGCTCCCGCGGGGGCCTCGTTTTCAGGAGAGAAGCCGATGATCGCTCGACGTGGTTTCAAGCTGTGTATCGCCAGCCTCGTGGGCACGATCGTCCTCGGTGGTGCAGGCCTTGCCATGGCCGCCGCCAAACTCTGGGAATGCAATTGGTGTCATCAGCAGTATCAGGGCGACAACCCGCCACGATTCGTCAAGTGCTCGGCGAAGGACAACAAGCAGAATCATTGGTGGATTCAGAAGAGGAACTGACGCACGGCGTCACGGGTTGATCCCGGGTTCATCGGGCACGTTCCACACGCCTGACGGTCTCGTGGCGCTCACCTCTCGGTGCCTCACGCCTCGAGGCGAGCGAATCAAGGCAGCGATCGGTAGGAGGCGTGCATTTCCAGAGGGGGGCCTTGCTGGAGGGCGAGAGGTTCTGTGTCGGTCAGGCCGCATTCGCACGCCTGGAGGCGTGCGCCACGGGGGGGCAAGGGAGGGGACAAGGGAAGAGGGTGGCAGGGAGCGGGGCGGCTTGATCGATAGGGGCCGCATTCGCACGCCTGGAGGCGTGCGCCACGGGGGAGGCAGGAGGCGTGCGCCACTGGGGGGCAGGAGGCGTGCGCCCTGGGGGGCAGGAGGCGTGCGCCACGATTGAGGCAGGGAGGCCGCTACTCGGCTGCGGGTCGAGCGGAGATCTGCCAGACGGTCGTGGTGCCGCTGGTTTCGTTGCCGACGATGAGGAGCGGGCGGCCGGTCGGGGATCGCTCGGCGGCGACGAAGATGAGGCCTTCCGGGCCACTGTCGCCGCCGGCGGGATTGGTGGAGCCGTCGTCGAGTTGGAGCGGCACGTCGCAGCGGCGGTTGAGATGAAAGCCGACGTGCTGCGGCCGCGCGGGATCGGTGATGTCGTACACCATCACGCCACCCACCCGCTCGAGCCCGACGAAGGCAAAGGTGCGTCCCTCGACTGTGCCGATCGCGAGCCCTTCCGGCTCCGGCCCCTTGCTGCGGCTGCGGGCATCGACCCGCGTCGCGTCGTTGCTCACGTTGAACGCGTCGGGATGCCGCTCCGCGACGATTCGTTCGAAGTCGGCGCCGCTGTCGAACACGAGGTCACCGGTGGTGGCGTCGAAGATCGAGAACGACCGTGCTCCGAACGCGAAGAGCCGTGTCGGACGACCCTGGCCGTCGAGGTGACGCTCGACGAGGTCGCGGACGACCTTGAGGCGACCAAGGTCGGCGGGCGCCGCGGCGGCAGCGAAGGCCGTGCCGTCGAGCGGCCAGTCGCCGGGCGAAGCCTCGTCGGTGAAGAACGCGCCTTCCTTCACACCCTCGATGATGCCGTCGGCGTAGGGCCGCACGCGGGAGTCGCCCTCGTTGGCCGTGACGAGGTAGCGTCGCTCACCGGCGACCAGAAGGCGGATCGTGTCGGGCTGGAACACGCCGTACAGACCCGACCAAGAGCGCAGCGACACGCCGCCGTCCTTGTCGCTCGTGTCGAGCTGGTTGCCGGCGACGCCGTGATCCTTGAAGCCGAGCGGCATGATCCGCTCGACCGTGGCTCTGGCGATGTCGATCATGGCGATCGCGTTGGCCTCCTGGAGCGACACGTACGCGGTGCGGCTCTCCGGATCGATTTCGATCCACTCGGGCTCCACGTCCTCCGCGAACGTCGCCGCGCGGCTGTCGGACGCGTCACCGGGGACACGGACCCTGCCGAAGTGACGCAGGCCGCGGGCCATGAGGCCGGGCAGTTCGCCGGCCCGGGGGCCGTCGGCGTTCCAGTCGCGAAACCCGACG
>CAIYWI010000135.1 GCA_903929885.1 uncultured Phycisphaerales bacterium | reverse complement strand
CCTCCACCTGCCGCAGCCGGTTGCGCAGTTGCGACATGCGTCCCCTGCAACGGATGGTCGCACGCCGGGCCCGCACGAAGGCCTCGTCACGGTCCGGCGCGTCGAACAGTTCGAGCATCTCCGCCGCCGCCTGGTTCAGGTCGGCCACGGCCGTGGCGTACGCCTCGCGCGTGGTCTCGACGTTCACGCCCAGCAGCCGCACGCGGTCGCGGGCGAAGGCGTCGGCGATCTCGTTGCGGCCCGTGCGACAGCCCGCCGGCCCCAACGCGGCGGATGCCAGGCACAGGGCGATGACCGACCGACGCGTGAACATGCCGTCAGACCCCGCTCTTGAGCAGTCGCTCGAGGTAGTGGATGTCGACCCCGCCGCGACGGAAGTCGGTGTTCTCGACCAGTCGCTGGTGGAGGGGAATCGTCGTCTTGATCGGGCCGACGTGGAACTCGCGCAGGGCGCGTGCCGCCCGGTCGAGCGCCTGCTCGCGGGTGTCGGCGTGCACGATCAGCTTGCCCACCATGCTGTCGTAGTTGGGCGGCACGACGTATCCGGGCACCACGTGGGTGTCCATGCGGACGCCGGGCCCGCCGGGCACCTCCCACTTGTCGATGCGTCCCGCGCTGGGCCGGAAGCCGTGGGCGGGGTCCTCGGCGCAGATGCGACACTCGATGGCGTGGCCGCGGATCTTGACGTCGGACTGCGAGAACGGAATCTTCTCCCCGGCCGCGATGCGGATCGACATCTTGACGATGTCGACGCCGGTGATCATCTCCGTCACGGGGTGCTCCACCTGCACGCGGGTGTTCACCTCGAGCATGTAGAAGTCGCCCTTGCCGTCGAGCAGGAACTCGCACGTCGCCGCGCCGGCGTAGCCGGCGTTGACGATCATCTTGCCCGCCGCCTGGCAGACCTTCTCGAGCTTGACGCGATCGATGTTGGGGGCCGGGGCCTCCTCGATCACCTTCTGGTGGCGACGCTGGAGCGAGCAGTCCCGCTCCCAGAGATAGACGGCATTGCCGTGCTTGTCGCCGAGCATCTGGATCTCGACGTGGCGGGCGTGCTCGAGGTACTTCTCGATGAAGACCGCGCCGTTGCCGAAGGCGGCCTGCGCCTCCTGGCTCGCGATTCGGAGCATCGAACGAAGCGTGGCCTCGTTGTGGCACACCTTCATGCCACGACCGCCGCCGCCCGCGGCGGCCTTGATGATGACCGGATAGCCGATCTCGGAGGCGACCTTCACGGCCTCGTCCTCCTCCTCGATGGCGTCCTCGCTGCCCGGGAAGACGGGCACGCCGTTGGCGCGGGCCGTCTTCTTGCAGTCCACCTTGTCGCCCAGCTTCTGCATCGCCTCGGGCGAGGGGCCGATGAACTCGATCTTGCAGTCGCGGCACGCCTGCGAGAAGTCGGGCCGCTCCGACAGGAAGCCGTAGCCGGGGTGGATGGCGTCGACGTCGGCGATCTCGGCCGCCGCGATGAGCCTTGCGATGTTGAGGTAGCTCTCCTTGGCGGGGCCCGGCCCGATGCAGATGGCGCGGTCGGCCATCTTCAGGTACGGGGCGTCCTTGTCGGCCGTGGAATAGACGCAGACCGTCTCGATCCCCAGCTCCTCACACGCGCGCATGATGCGGAGGGCGATCTCGCCCCGGTTGGCGATCAGAACTCTCTTGAACATTCGTGGATCCTGCTGTCGCGACGACGCCGAGCCCGCTGGCTCAGGCGCGGAGGGTGAAGAGCTTCTGCCCGAACTCGACGGCCTGGCCGTTCTTGACCAGCATGCTCTCGAGGACGCCGGCCTTCTCGGCCTTGATCTCGTTGAAGACCTTCATCGCCTCGATGATGCACACCACCGTGTCGGGGCTGACCTGCTGGCCCACCTTCACGAAGGGGCCCGCGTCCGGATTGGGCGAGGCGTAGAAGGTGCCCACCATCGGCGATTCGATGTGAATGCCCGGAGCCACCGTCGCCACCGCAGGAGCGGCCGAGGCCGCGGGGGCAGCCGGCGCCGCCGGAGCGGGCGCGGCCGCCACGGGCGCCGGGGCGTACTGCACCATCGGCACGCCGCCGACGCCACGCTTGATCGTCACGCTTTCCTTGTCGCCCTTGAGCTCGACCTCGGTCAGGTCGTTCTCGGCCATCAGCGACACAAGCTCCTTGAGTTTCGCGATATCCATCATCTGCAACGTCTCCGTGGTCGTTCAGT
>CAIYWI010000134.1 GCA_903929885.1 uncultured Phycisphaerales bacterium | reverse complement strand
GCCTGATCCCCATCCATCGCACATCCGCTCTCGCACCCCTGCACAAGGAACCTGACCCATGGCCAGTTTGAACAACTTCGACGCCTCGCAGGTCGATCCCTCCGTCGCACTCGACCCGCTCCCCGCCGGCAAGTACCTCGCCGTCATCTCCGAGTCGGAGCTCAAGCCGACCAAGACCGGCGTCGGCAAGTACCTCCAGCTCACCTTCCAGGTCATCGACGGCGAGTTCAAGGGCCGCCTGGTCTGGGCCCGCCTCAACCTCGAGAACAAGTCCGAAATGACGGTCAAGATCGCTCGCGGCGAGCTCTCGGCCATCTGCCGCGCCATCGGCGTGATGCAGCCCAAGGACTCGGTCGAGCTCCACAACGTGCCGCTGGAGATCAACGTCGGGCTGAAGAAGCGCGACGACAACGGCGAGTTCACCAACGTCATCAAGGGTTACGCCAAGAAGGGCGGCGGCGGTTCGCCGGTGAGCGCTCGCGCTCCCGTCGGCGTCGGCCCAGGGAGCACGCCGCCCTGGAAGCGGTGAGAAAGTCCAACAAGCGAGGCAGGCGAAGGCGGGGCGAGGGACGGCAAAGTCTGGATCGAAGCCGTTTGGTGCGTCGCGGCATGGCGGGGTGCGGCGCGGCATGTTGGGGCAAGTTGCGGTCGGGCACGGCATGGCAAGTCATGGCCCGTGTCGCGTGGAAGCGTGACACGGGATTTCAGAAAGGAGCACACGAATGAGCACGGCAACAGCGATCGGACCGAACATCAGCAACGGCGGCAAGCGGATCATCGACGCGACCATCCCGTACCGCGTGGAAGTCGAGATCCAGGGCGAGGCGGATCTCTTGTTCCACCGTTGGAACTGCGAGGCCGTCGAGGCCAAGGCTCGCTCGGCCAAGGGATCGGCGGCGAAGAAGACCGACGACATCGAGTCGTACGTCTACCGCAATGACGACGGCGAACTCTGCCTGCCGGGCGAGTACCTCCGTCAGGCGGTGATCGGAGCGGCGAAGTTCCGGCAGGACCCGCGTTCGCCACGCAAGAGCGCGCAGGACCTCGTGAAGGCGGCGGTCGTGAGCCTGACGCCGCTGGCGGGGCTCGGCACCACGCGCTGGGACTACGAGCACAAGTGCCGCGTGCAAGTGCAGCGCAACGGCATCACTCGCGTGCGGCCGGCGCTGAAGACCGGCTGGTCCGCCACGTTCGTGTTCATGGTCAACCTGCCGGAGTACGTCTCGCCCGAGATGTTGCACGGGTTGCTCACCGACGCCGGGCGTTTGGTGGGCCTGGCGGACTTCCGCCCGACGTACGGGCGATTCCGCGTGACACGGTTCGATGTGTTGGCCGACTGATGGGCCTTGGTTGGTCATGGCGAGGCTGGGCATGGCCGGGCGAGGCTTGGTGAGGCTCGACAAGGCGTATGGAACTCTCTCTTCCACTTCCACCTTCAGCCAACCACTACTACCGGCGCGTCGGCCGCGCGACGCTGATCAGCCGGGCCGGACGGGAGTACCGCGCCGGCGTGAAGGCGGCGTTGCTGGCCATGGGCGCTCCCTCCGTGACGGGGCCCCTCACGGTGCTGGTGACGGTGTACCCGCCAGATCGGAGGCGTCGCGACCTCGACAACCTTCTCAAGTGCCTCCTGGATTCGCTTCAGCACGGCGGGCTCTACCGAGACGACAGCATGATCGATCGGATCGACATCCGACGCGGCCCGTGCACGCGGGGCGGCGGAGTGCATGTGGCAGTTCTTGAGCGGCACAGCCCGATGGACTGCGGCGCGGCGAGAACAGGCCTGGCGAGCCAAGGTTGTGCGGGACTTGGCTTGAAACGGTCCGGCTAGGCGCGGCGTGGCATGGCTGGATCTGGCACGGCCTGGAGGGGCTGGGCCGGGTTAGGACCGGCAGGGCGCGGATTGGCGTGAGCGCCGGCGCGGCGAAAGTCGCGTCGGCGGATTGAAATGCAACTGCGTCCCTATCAACTCCAAGCGGTGGAGGCGATCTACCACCACCTGCGCACCCGGGACGACAACCCGTGCGTGGTGCTCCCGACCGGATCCGGCAAGACGCCGGTGATTGCGACGATCTGCCGCGACGCCGTCGGCCACTGGGGCGGACGCGTCGTGCTGCTGGCGCACGTGAAGGAACTTCTCGAACAGGCGGCCGACAAGCTCCGCGTCATCGCGCCCGACGTGCCGATGGGCATCTACTCGGC
>CAIYWI010000133.1 GCA_903929885.1 uncultured Phycisphaerales bacterium | reverse complement strand
GATGCCCAGTGCAGAGATGATGAGCGGAAGCAGGATGGGGCTCATGCCGCCGTAGTTGTCCGTGATGGAGCCGCCCATGTCGTTGATGACGTAGTTCCCGAGGACCATGGCGGCCAGCACCGTGGCGACGTAGGAACCGAAGAGGTCGGCGCCCATGCCGGCGACGTCGCCCACGTTGTCTCCCACGTTGTCCGCGATGGTGGCGGGATTGCGCGGATCATCCTCCGGGATGCCGGCTTCCACTTTGCCCACGAGGTCCGCGCCCACGTCGGCGGCCTTCGTGTAGATGCCCCCACCGACCCGCGCAAACAGGGCGATGGATTCCGCTCCGAGGGAGAAGCCGGCGAGCGACTCGAGGATGATCGTCATGCGGTCAACGCCGGGCCAGCCGCCGGATCCCAGCAGGTAGATGAAGAGCACGCTCAAGCCGAAGACCGCGAGGCCCGCGACGCCGAGGCCCATCACCATGCCGCCGCCGAAGCTCACTTTCAGGGCTTGGGCGAGGGAGGAGCGGGCCGCTTGGGTGGTCCGCACGTTTGCCTGGGTGGCGATGCGCATGCCGATGTTGCCGGCCAGAGCGCTAAAGACCGCTCCGATGACGAAGGCCACCACGATGAAGGGTTCAGTCGTCGGGACGATCGAAGCGACCAGCCCGAGGAGCGCACCTGCGATGACCACGAAGATGGCCAGGATGCGGTACTCCGCCCGCAGGAAAGCCATGGCGCCCTCTTGGATGTGGGTGGCGATGGTGGCCATCTTCGCCTCACCGGCGGGTTGACGGCGGACCCAAGTGGCCTGTACGGCCATGTAAAGCAGGCCTAAGATAGCCAGGCCAGGAACAAGATACAGCAGCGTTTCCATAGGATTCAGGTTCGGATTCAGGGTGCAGCCGCGGGGCGGCAGCGGCAGAGTTTAGGCGACGTAGGCGACGTCCTTCACGGCCTGGACGATGTCTCCGGTTTGCGGGAGGGCAGCGTCGATGAGGGAGGTGGCGAAGGCGAAGGGGGTATCGCTTTGGCAGAGCCGGCGGATGGGGGCATCGAGGTAATCGAAGGCGTGACGCTGCACGCGGTAGGCGATTTCCGAAGAAATGGACGCCACCGGGAAGCTCTCCTCGACGATCACCAGCCGGTTCGTTTTCTTGATGCTCTCGACGATCGTATCGAGGTCGAGTGGGCGGATGGTGACCAAATCAATCACCTCCACCTCAATGCCTTCTGCCGCCAGCGCGTCCGCCGCCGCATGGACGGTTTTCAGGATTTTCCCGAACGAGACGATGGTGCAGTCGGTGCCGGTGCGGCGAATGTTCGCCTTGCCGATGGGCACCAGGTACTCGCCGTCTGGGATGAGGCCCTTGTCGCCGTACATCTTTTCCGACTCCATCACGAGGACCGGGTCGTTGTCGCGGATGGCGGCCTTCAGGAGGCCTTTCGCTTCGTAGGGCGTGAACGGCGTGACCACCTTCAGTCCGGGGATGGAGGCGTACATCGATTCGAAGCTCTGGCTGTGGGTGGCCGCGAGCTGGCCGGCGGTGCCGTTCGGACCCCGGAACACGATGGGGACGTTGTACTGGCCTCCGCTCATCTGGAGCATTTTCGCGGCGTGGTTGATGATTTGGTCAGCCGCCAGGATGGCGAAATTCCACGTCATAAACTCCACGATGGGCCGGAGCCCGTTCATCGCCGCGCCGACGCCGATGGCGCTGAATCCCAGCTCGGCGATGGGCGTGTCGATCACCCGACGCGGCCCGAACTCGTCGAGCAAACCCTTCGACGCCTTGTAGGCCCCATTGTATTCAGCGACTTCCTCGCCCATCAGGAAGACGGACTCGTCACGGAGCATCTCCTCGCGCATCGCCTCGGCGACGGCTTCCCGGTACTGCACTTCGCGCATGGGGGTCGTTTTTGATTTGGTCGCCAAAGGTAATTCAAGCGGAGGAAGGTGGCGTAATTTCGCGCCATGAACATCCTCGTGTGCATCAGCCAAGCGCCCGACACGACGAGCCGCATCGCCTTCAAGGACGGCGATACCCGGTTCGACGAGTCCGGCGTGACCTTCATTGTCAACCCCTACGACGAATGGTATGCGCTCGTGCGCGGGCTCGAGCTCAAAGAAGCCCACGGAGGAACGGTGACCTGCCTCATGGTGGGCACGGCGGCGGTCGAGCCCAGCATCCGCAAGGCGCTGGCCATCGGAGCGGACGAAGCGGTGCGCGTCGACCT
>CAIYWI010000132.1 GCA_903929885.1 uncultured Phycisphaerales bacterium | reverse complement strand
GGGTTGGACTTGTTGTTGGAGCCCAGGATCGTCCCGCCGCGACGGAGGATGCCGTCGAGGTCGCTCATGCCCAAGGGGCGGATGCGATTCTCGACCAGCCCGAGGTAGCCCTCCTCGATGCCCATCACGTCGATGCCGCGGGCCATCGCGTCGAGCGCGATGATGCGGATGACGGCGTTGAGGCCGGGGCAGTCGCCCCCGCCGGTGAGGATGGCGATGCGCCGCGGCGGGTGGCTGGCATGGGCTGTGCGGTTGGCGTGGTCGGTGGTCATGGCTCGTGCACGCTCCTCAGACCCGGCGGCGCAGGCCCGCTGTCAACCCCGCGCTGGCCGCGCCGGCCGACGGCAACGCCCCCGTGAGCAGCGCGGTGAGCGATTCGGTCTGGGCGGCGAGCCAGCCGCTCGCGCTGCCGTACCGCTCATGCAGTTCGTTCCAGTGCACGTCGACCAACCCCGTGGCGTGCAGGCCGTACAGCAGGACGAAGACCCCGCCGACCAACAGTCCCGCCGTCTTGATCCACGGACGAACGATCCACCCTGCCGCGAAGGCCACCACGAAGCTCAGACCCACGCGAAAGAGCGAGGAGTCCCACACGGCCTCGACGCTCGCGGCTGGCTGTGGCTCCGCCTCGACCGCGCCGCGTGCGGCAAGGCCCGCCGGCGCCACCCCGTCGGCGACCGGCGGAGGCGGTGCGGCGGTCAGGGCCATCGCCGCGCCCGCGATCATGCAGGCCACGGAACCCCACAAGGCCAGCTTGATCCACCGTGGCATCGGCCGCGGCGAAGGTGCAGACGCATCAGGGCCGCTCATCGCGTCAACTCCCGGGTGGCTTCGAGGTGTCGGCCCGTCAGCGCGTCCTCGAATCGCACGCGGAGCATGAACGGGGCGGCACCGGCCGGACCCGCGAAGGGTGTCTCGATGGTGTAGTGCGTGCCCGTGGGGCCCGAGCGGTAGGCATCACGCAACGCGGCCGGATCGGTGTGGCTGGTTGCCACCGGGGCTCCGGTCGCATCCGTCACGTCGACCTTCATGACGCCCACCGCCTGCATGAAGCGGCGGCGTCCGTCCAGCGTGCGGACGTGCACGCGGACCCCCGTGGGTCGCGCCTCGGGGTCGAGTGGCAGCAGCGTCGAGAAGGAATCGATCTCCAGCACGCTCACGGCCGGCGTGGCGGCGATCGCGTCGGGATCGACGCCCGCTTGACGCGAGGCGGCCCCGAGCTTGGCGACAAGCTCGTCGCGATCGGCGGTGAGCGCGTCGATCTGCCGGCGCTGGGCTTCGATCGTGCGACGGAGTTCGTCGTTCTGGGCCGCGGTGCTAGAGGATCCGCCGAGCGTACAGCCGCCGAGGAACAGCGATGCCGCCAGACAGGCGGAGGCCGGTGCGAGGCGAGTGAATGGCGTGAGCGTGGCGGGCGAAAGAACCATCACGTGAGGTTAGGGCAGGGGGGGCGTCGAGTCCGCTCGTGGACGCGACGGGGTCTGCCTGCCGATACTCTTGGACACGCCCATGCCGACCCCCTTTCGCCCATACACCGCCGGCGGCGGCTTCCCCGCCATCTGGTACACCTTTCGCAAGGCCGCCGAGACAGGTGGCCTCGGGGGCATGTGGCGCATGTGGCAGGCCTTGAACAGCAAGAACGCCTGCAAGACCTGTGCGCTGGGCATGGGCGGGCAGCAGGGGGGCATGGTCAACGAGGCC
>CAIYWI010000131.1 GCA_903929885.1 uncultured Phycisphaerales bacterium | reverse complement strand
GGCCTTGACCTTCGATGGCGCTCGGCCGGGGGACGGGGCTGGTAGTACGCGGTGGATCGCGGAAGCCCCAACCAGCGACAGACCTTGGTGACGGAGATCTTGGACGCCAGCGGCTGGACCGTGGAATCGCACCCCGGGGGCGGCACGCGTGCTGGCGCCCGTGCACCCAGGGCTCGCCCGCAAAGCCGGGCAGCGCCCTGGGCTACCGGCTGGTTCGCCCCAAAGCGGGCGAGAAAAGGGACGCGGGGTCGGCTCTTGCCTGTCAGCCCGCTCGGCGGGCGTCCCGTGGCGTGCCGTGGTGCGTGGCCCGGCTTGGCGGGCAAGCCCACGGCATGGGGGCCGATTCGCTCGGGTGGTGCGAGCCGCATCGATGTCGCGGCGATCGCGTTGGAGGCACGGAACACGTGCGCCGTACGCGCCCGAAACCGTGCGACGATCCGTATCAGACGGCGGTCCACTTGCGGTCGCTGCGGGCGCTCTCGACCACCCGCTCGATGAAGCGGACGCCCCGTGCGCCGTCGATCACGCCGGGGAAGTCGAAGCGAGTTGCCGCCTCGATGCCGCCGACACCGGCTCGCATCGCGTGGCAGGCGTTGTTGTAGACGTTGGCGAAGGCCTCGAGGAAGGCCTCGGGGTGGCCGGGGGGGAGTCTCGTGCCGGCCTTGGCGGCATCGCACAGGCCCGCGTTGCCACGCCGCAGCACCTGCTCGGGCCCGCCCTCGGGAATCACGACGAGGTGGTTGGGCTCTTCCTGGCGCCACGCGAGGGTGCCCTTGGAGCCGTGGACGCGGATGCGCAGGTCGTTCTCGCGGCCGATCTCGACCTGCGAGGCCATGAGCACGCCCTTCGCGCCGCCGCGGAATCGCAGCAGCACGGCGGCGTCGTCATCGAGCTGGCGGCCGGGCACGAACGTCGTCAGGTCGGCGCAGATCTCGGCCAGTTCGAGGCCCGTGATGTACGAGGCGAGCTGCTCGGCGTGGCTGCCGATGTCGCCGATGGCACCACCCATGCCGCTGCGGGCCGGATCGGTGCGCCAATCGGCCTGCTTCTGCCCCGAGGCCTCGAGCCGCGAGGCCAGCCACCCCTGGTTGTACTCGACGACGACTTTGCGAACCTCGCCCAGCGTGCTCGTGTGCACGAGGTGGCGGGCGTGCTTGACCATCGGGTAGCCGCTGTAATTGTACGTGACGGCGAAGACGGTGCCCTTGGCGGCCACCGCCCGGCGAAGTTCCTCGGCTTGCGCCGACGTGTGGACCAGCGGCTTGTCGCACACGACATGGAACCCGGCGTTGGTGAAGGCCAGCGCGGGGGCGTGATGCACGTGGTTGGGCGTGACGATCGACACGAAGTCGATGCGTTCACCCGCGGGGAGCTTCGACTCGCCCTCGAGCATGGCCTGCCACGTGGGATACGTCCGCGAGGCGGGCAGCCCCAGCAGCCGCCCCGACTCCATCGCCCGCTCGGGCGTCGACGAGAGGCACCCGGCGGCGAAGACGACACCATGGTCGAGGCACGCGGCCGTGCGGTGGACCGCGCCGATGAACGCGCCCTGGCCGCCGCCGATCATGCCCATGCGAAGAAGTCGCGTCTGGCTCATGCCGGCAGCGTAGGGAGTGGCGTCGGGCCTCGCGCGGCGAGCCGAACCCGCTCAGGGCAGGCCGCGAGAGCCGACGGGGCGGCTCAGCAGGTACTGATACTTGGCGGCCGACTCGACGGTGGCCGAGTTGCCGTTCCAGTCGCTGTTGGAGGGATACCACATCTCGGCATCCTCCCACGCGCTCGCGCTGGTGACGGTGGCGACGTGGCCGTCGAAGAAGCCCGCGTTGATGGTTTGCCTCGCGTGGCGGAAGCTCGCCTTGACGTTGACGTTGTTGCCGTTGCTCAGGCTGCGGCCGTACTCGTTGCTGGCGTTGAAGATCGGGCCCGAAGCGCAGAAGTTGCCAAAGACGTTGGGCGCGGGCGAGAAGTCGAAGTCGTAGAAGTACGCGCCGGCCGTGACGAGGAATCGGGAGCCGTCCGCCACGATGATCTTGTTCGACAACTGAATGCCCACCTTGTCGAGACGCGGCGTGTAGTTGGCCGGGAGCGTCGCCGGGTTGGCGTTGAGATACCGCAAGTCCGCGGCTGCGGAAGCGGGGTCGGCCTCCGGAGGCCGGTACTTCGAGATCGAGGCCGGCGCGCCCTGACGCGAATAGTGGAACGATGCGGGCGAGAGGTAGCTCGTGCGAATCCACCCGAGCGAACTCGTGATCGAGGAGAACTGCGCCGTGTCGGCGCCGTCGCTGCCCGACCACGGGAGCATGTTGTCTCGCACCGATGGACACCCGTGCTTCGCGAAGATGTCCCACGAGCGACGTGCACGGTTGTTCGAAAGGCCCAGCGAATCACCGAGGATGGGGCTGAACCAGTCGTGCGTCGACGTGGGCGTCGTCGGCGAGGTGTCGAAGACGTACGGATCGCCCCCGCCACGCTGGTCCTTCCACTGGCCCCACGCGCCGGAGGTGTTGGGCCCGGCGATGTGGTCCTTGTTGCCCGCGGCGTACGCGGCCTGCGCCTGCGCAATCGATCGCTGCTTGGTGGAGCAGACCAACTGACGAGCCATCTGCCGGGCCTGCCCGAGCGAGGGCAGCAACACCGAGATGAGCAGCGCGATGATCGCGATGACCACCAGCAGTTCGATAAGCGTGAAGCCGCGACGGCTCTCGCGCCGGCCTGAGTCGTTCGTCATGGGGATTGCCCTGCTCTTCATGAACACCGCCCTGATGAAACCGCCCCCCGAACCGATCCGCCACCCGCCCGCTCCGCCTCACTCGCCCACGATCGTCTCCACGTCCTTCTCCGAGAAGGTGATCGTGAACGTCGACTGATCGAAGGCGAACGCACTGCCCTTGAGCCGCTTGACCAGCGGCATCGCATACCGATCGTTGACCTTGAACGCGCCCGTCTCGTCCTGGTAATACGGCACGAGCGTCGCCTCCCCTGTCTGCGGATTCTTGCCCGGAATCCCCATCGAGCCCGACCCGGGAATCTTCACCACGAACCGGTCGCCCGTCAGGATGTCCACCATCTCGAGCTTGGTCGCCAGCCCCAAGTCGTCGCTGCTGCGAAGCGTGGACACGATCGACACGATCAACGCGACCCCCGAGACCGCGAAGAGCCCGATCTGCCACGGCTTGAGAGACTTCCAAATCGTCGACACGCAGAACTCCGAGCCCCGCCACGCATCGAGCGCCATCGCCGAAAGCCGACACCGGACCGGACCGCGGCCCGCCTCGGGTTCGATGCTTCGAACGGGCGGGAATCGTACGGGCTCCAAACGGCGGTTGCAACCCGCCGCTCGTCACTTCTGCACCGCCACGCATCGCCCCACCCAACCGACAGGCGATCCGCTTCCTCAAGGGTGCCGAACATTCGGGGCGTTCATCGAATCCGCCCTCCCAACCGCCGCGCCGCCTCGAACCCCGAAATCGTCGCCCCTTCCATGGTCGCGGGCCAGTCCGTGTCGGTGTAGTCGCCAGCCAGCGACACCGCTTGCTCCCACCTCGCCGCCACCCGGCGTGCCCGCTCGAACGAAGGGGTCGCCTCGAACGTCGCTCGTCGCTCCTTCACCACCCGGGCCCTTGTGCAGGTCGCCCCCCGCATGGACCGCGGGAATCTCGCCGCCAAATCGGCCACCACCTGCTCCACGATTTGCTCCTGCGACCACTCGACCCACCCCGCGGCACCCGAGACCACCGCGTGCAGTCGCCGCCCGTCGCCCTCGTGCCCGAAGACCCATTGCGTCGCCGCCCCCACCAGCACCGCGTGGGGAATCTCCATCACCGGCCGGTCGAAGTCGAGGTGCACGCCGACGATGGGCGAAAAAGTCTGCCTCGACGCGAGCAGCGTCAGCCCTCGGTCGACCTCGCCCCGCTCGTCGCGCACCGCCACCACCGCCTTCTCCAGCGGCAACGCGCAGATCACCCGGCCCGCACGCACCGTCGAACCGTCGGCCATGGTCACCAGTCGCGGCTGGATGCTCGTCGCCGCGTGACCGAGCAGCACGCGGCCGCCCGTGGCGCCCAGCAACGCCGGCACCTCCTCGTAGAGCCGCACCAGAGGCACGCGCGGCACGCCCATCATCGCCGCGTCGCGAGAGGCCAACAGCCCCTCCTGAAAGACCTTGATGGCCGGCGAGGCGGAGACCCGGTCCGGCCACGCGTTGCACGCGCTGACGATCACCGGCTCCCAAAACTTGCGCCTGGCCCCCTCGGGCTGTGCGGCGGCATCGAGCCACGCCGCGAAGGTGCGATCCTCCCACTGCCCGCGGGATGTCGCCGCCAACTCCCGAATGCCCGCGGCGATGGCGAGCTTCTCTTCGAGCGTCAAAAAGCCCGCGGCCGCGAACGAACCCGCAAAGTGCAGCGGCGCGGGCAACACACCGGGCCGGATCCGGCTCACCCGCTCCCGATCACCGTCGGCGGCTTCGACCCAGTACTGGGTCGCATGCCATCGCAGGGCGTCGGTCGCCCCCAGCAGGTCCAGCAACCGCCGGTAGCGCGTGCAGCATCCGAGCGCGACATGCTGGCAGTTGTCGAGAACCTCGCCCGTCGGCGCATCGACGAACGACGTGGCTCGCCCGCCGAGTCGCCGCCTCGCTTCCACGAGGTGCACCGATGCCCCCGCCAGCGCGAGCGACACCGCCGCGGCGATGCCCGCCACGCCCCCGCCGACCACGATGACGTCCGGCGAACCCATGTCTCGCATGCACCTCCGGCGAACACCCTCAATCGGGCCAGCGTAGCACCTGCCAAGTGGGAGGTCGCACGTCCCCCGGACGCGGGAGCGAACTCGACCCCGCCGCCACAGGCCGGGGACCAAGCCCGGATCCGGCGCTCGCGGCGCGGCGGGCCGATGCCGATACCATCCCGCTCCACACCATGCTTGGAACCACGCTCGACTTTCTTCTGGTGCTGCTGGGCTTCGGCGCGATCATCTTCGTGCACGAGTTGGGGCACTTCCTCGCGGCGCGGTGGGCAGGCATCCGCGTTCTGGCCTTCGCGGTCGGTTTCGGCCCCGCCTTGCTGTCGTTCCGCAAGGGCATCGGCCTTCGGGGCGGCTCGAGCGAGGCGGAGGTCGAGCGACTGCGAAGCCGCGGCGCGGCCGCGGGCGTCAGCCCCACCGAGTACCGCCTCAACGTGCTGCCCTTCGGCGGCTACGTGAAGATGCTCGGGCAGGAGGACGGCAACCCAGAGGCGGTCAGCGACGCGCCCGACAGCTTCCAGGCCTGCAAGCCCTGGAAACGTCTGATCGTGATTTCTGCGGGCGTGGCGATGAACATCGTCACCGCCGCCGCGTTGTTCGTGCTGGTGTTCATGGTCGGCATGAAGGTCGAACCCGCTCGCATCGGCGACGTGGATCCCGGATCGCCCGCGGCACGGGCCATCCCGATCAACGGTCACGAGGTCGGCGTCACCAGTCCGGGGCTGCTTCCCGGCGACTCGATCACGGCCATCAACGGGCACGCCCCCAACTCCTTCAGCGACCTGGTGCTCGCGACCGCCATGGCCGAACGCGGCTCGGCCATCCAACTGACCGTCGTCCGGCGAGGCGTCGGCGAACCCATCCAGTTCGTGGTCACTCCCGAGACCGGCCGCGAATCGGGCATGCTCGAGATCGGCGTCGAGCCGGCCCGCAGCGCGACCGTGGTCGATGCCGGCGACGACGAGCAGCGAGCCTCGATGCGCACCGCCTTCAAGTCGCTGGGGCTCGATGGCCTCGAACCCGGGATGCGGCTGACATCCGTGGACGGCCACGAGGTCGCCGACGGCACCGAACTGTTCACCCACGTCCGCGCCTCGGGAGGACGGGTCGTGCAGGCGACGTTCACGGATGGAGCAACCACCGTGAACCACGTGCTGCAACCCCGAGCGCAACTGCAGGTCGATCATCTGGTCCGGGCCAACCGCGCCGTGACGCCCATCGAGCATCTGCTGGGCCTCATGCCGGTGATGACGGTGGGCCAGACGACCGAGCGAGCGGAGTTGCAGGGCTTGCGAGCCGGCGACGTGTTCGCACGCCTGGGCGCGGTGGAGTTTCCGTCGATCGCCGAGGGCATGGCGGAGATTCAGGCCCACAAGGGCCGCGCCGTGGCCATCACGGTGCTCCGCCGCGAGGCCTCGGGCGAACTGGTCCCTGTCGCACTGCCCGCGGTGCAGGTCAACTCGAAGGGCCAGATCGGATTCGGCGTCGGCGACACGTCGCGCGAGTCGGCCTTGGTGTCGACGCCCCTCCCGTCTCTCAAGCGGCCGGGCTCCGAGGAGCGTTTCGTTCCCGCGGCCGCAGGCGTCTTTCGCACGCCAGGCGCCCGTATCGTCTCGATCAACGACCGTGCGGTCGCCTGCTTCGCCGACATCCGCACCGCGCTGCGAGAGGCGACCGATCCTGCATCGTCTTCCGCGGCGACGGTCTCCGTGCGTCTCCGCCGCCCCATGGGCGGCCTGCCCGGATCCGACGGCCTCGAAGAGACGCTCTCGTGGACGATCTCGCCCTCCGACATCAAGGCGATTCACGCCTTGGGGTGGCAAAGCCCGGTGAGCCCGGGCCTCTTCGAGCCCGAGCAGTCGCTGCTCAAGGCCTCGTCGCCGTCGACAGCCCTGAGCATGGGATTCGCGGAAACCAGGCGGGTCATGCTCTCGACCTACGTGACGTTCCTGCGACTCTTCCAGGGAACGGTCAAGGTGGAGCATCTCAAGGGCCCGGTGGGCATCGCGCACCTGGGCACGCTGGTGGCCGGCAAGGGCCTGATCTGGCTGCTCTTCTTCCTCGCGCTCATCAGCGTCAACCTCGCGGTGGTGAACTTTCTCCCGCTTCCCATCGTCGACGGCGGACAGTTCCTGTTCATCCTCTACGAGCAACTCTCGGGACGCCCCGTGCCCATGGTCGTGCAATCGGTGGCGACGCTGGCGGGCCTGGTCCTCATCGGCTGCGTCTTCCTGACCGTCACCTACAACGACATCCGCCAACTTCTCGGGCTTTGAGGCCGCCCCCGCCTCGCCCGAACGCGACTGGCCAACGGCCGGCCCCGGGGCGTCGCGGCGACCCGGCGCGGTTAGAATTGGGACATGACCACGGCCCCCCGCCAGCAGACCCCGTCCGAACTCCCCTCGATCGACCCGCAGGCGGTCACCATCTCCGGGTTGGTCGTCGATCCCGTCTACGGGCCCGCCTCCCAAGGCCACGCCCAGGCCCAGTCGCTGCACCACATCGAACGGGACATCGCCGGTCCGGGCGGCTATCCCTTCACCCGCGGGTTGTTCCCGGAGGGCTATCGCACCCGCCTCTGGACCATGCGCCAGTTCGCCGGCTTCGGCTCGGCCGACGACACCAACAAACGGTTCAAGTACCTCCTCAGCCAGGCCAAGGGCACCAAGGCCAATACCGGTCTCTCGACCGCCTTCGACCTCCCCACCCTCATGGGCCGTGACAGCGACGACGAGCTCTCCTGCGGCGAGGTCGGCAAGTGCGGCGTGGCCATCTGCACCATCGAGGACATGCACCGCCTCTACGCCGACATCCCCGTCGGCAGCGTGACGGTCAGTCAGACCATCAACGGCCCCGCCTGCGTCATCTGGGCGATGTACCTCGCCATGGCCAAGCAGCGCGGCATCTCGTGGAACGATCTGGGCGGCACGCTCCAGAACGACATCCTCAAGGAGTTCCACTCCCAGAACGAGTTCATCTATCCCCCCGAGCCGAGCGTCAAGCTCGTCGTCGACACCATCGAGTTCCAGAGCAAGTTCGTCCCCAAGTGGAACTCGGTCTCGATCTCGGGCTATCACATCCGCGAGGCCGGCAGCACCGCGGCCCAGGAGTTGGCCTTCACGCTCCGTGACGGCATGGAGTACGTCGAGGCCTGCCTCGAGCGGGGCATGGACATCGACGCCTTCGCGCCGCGGCTGTCGTTCTTCTTCAACAGCCACAACGAGTTCTTCGAGGAGATCTGCAAGCTGCGAGCCGCCCGCCGCATCTGGGCACGCGCCATGAAGCACCGCTACGGCGCCAAGAGCGAACGCTCGCTGTACATGAAGACGCACGTGCAGACCGCCGGCTGCTCGCTCACCGAGCAGCAGCCCCTCAACAACATCGTCCGCGTCGCCTATCAGGCGATGGCGGCGGTGCTCGGCGGCTGCCAGTCGCTCCACACCGACAGCATGGACGAAACGCTGGGCCTCCCCACCGAGCAGGCCGTCACCGTCGCCCTCCGCACCCAGCAGATCCTCGCGCACGAGACCGGCGTCACCCGCACCGTCGATCCGCTCGGCGGCTCGTGGTTCATCGAGCAGATGACCGACACCATGGAGGCCGAGGCCCTCAAGTTCATCGCCGAGATCGACGCCATGGGCGAGTACGACCACGCGCCGCGGAGCGCCCGCTCGGGCCGGATCGACCACGGCGGCCCCCTCGAGCAGCATCCGGCGTACGGGCTCAAGCCTCGCTTCGGCCGCTCCGTGATCAACGGCATCAACAAGGGCTACTTCCGCCGCTGCATCGCCGAGGCGAGCTACCGCTTCAGCGAGGAGTGCGAGGCCGGCGACCGCATCATCGTGGGCGTCAACGCCTACACGGCCGAGGACGAGCAGCGTCCCATCGACATTCTCCAGATCGGCCCCGAGGTCGAGACGGTGCAGGTCGAGCGGCTCACGGCCTTCAAGGCCCGTCGCGACCAGGCCGCCGTGAAGGCCGCGATCGACCGTATCCGCCAGGCCTGTCGCGACGGCGACCCGCAGGCCGTCGCGATGGGACTGCACAAGCACAACGTGATGCCGGCGCTCGTCGACGGCGCGCTGGCCAACTGCACGCTGGGCGAAATGGTCCAGGCGATGGCGGACGTCTACGGCCGCTACACAGGCGGCCCGGAGTGGTGATCGCCCGGTGCCATCCGGACGGTCCTCGCGGCCTTCCTATGGTTCCGCGCCCATGGACGGCCAGTTCGACCAACGCCGCTACCTGATTCCCTTTCGCTCGTCGCTGCTGCCGGCGATCTTCACCGACACGCTGGTGATCGGAGCCGGGGTGGCCGGCCTTCGCGCCGCCATCGCCGCGGCATCGCACGGCGAGGTGATCGTGCTGAGCAAGGGCGACCTCCGCTCGACCAACACCGCGTGGGCCCAAGGCGGCATTGCCAGCGCCGTGTCGCCCAGGGACACGGTCGATTCGCACATCGAGGACACCCTCGCGGCCGGCGCCGGACTGTGCGACGTCGATGCCGTGCGGACCATCGTGGGCGCAGGCCCCAGGCACATGACCGAACTCCTCGGCTGGGGCATGCAACTCGATCGCAACCCGCAGGGGGAGATCCTGCTGGGTCGCGAGGGCGGTCACGCCGCCAGCCGCATCGTGCACAGCAACGGCGACGCCACCGGCGCGGAACTCCAGCGGGTGCTCGAGCAGCACACCCGCGCGGCCGCGGGCGTTCGCATCTTCGAGAAGTGCTTCGCCCTCGACCTGATCACCCCCTCGAACGAGCCCGGCTCGCCGGTGATGGGCGCCATCACGCACCACCCCAAGTACGGCCTTCAGGTCATCTGGGCCAAGGCGACCATCCTCGCCAGCGGCGGCGCGGGCATGCTCTACCGAGAGACAACCAACCCCACGCTGGCCACCGCCGACGGCATCGCCATGGCCTACAGGGCCGGCGCCACGCTGGCCGACATGGCCTTCGTGCAGTTCCACCCCACCACCCTGTATCTGGCCGGCGCAAGCCGCAGTCTCATCACCGAGGCCATCCGGGGCGCTGGCGCACACCTGCTCGACGCCTCCGGGCACCGCTTCATGGTCGAGGTGCACCCGATGGCCGAACTCGCGCCCCGCGACGTCGTGAGCCAGGCCATCGTGCGGCAGATCGCCAAGCAGGGCGGCCAGAACGTCCTGCTCGACTGCCGCGCCATCGAGGGTTTCGGATCACGGTTCCCCGGCATCGCGGCCTTGCTCAAGCGATTCGAGCTCGAGCCCGCCAAGGACCTGATTCCGGTCCACCCGGCGATGCACTACATGGTCGGCGGCGTGCGAACCGACGCCGCGGGTCGAAGCGACGTGCCCGGCCTCTACGTCGTGGGCGAAGCCGCGAGCACCGGCCTGCACGGAGCCAACCGCCTGGCCAGCAACTCGCTGCTCGAGGGGCTCGTCATGGGTGAAATCGCCGGGCGAGCGTGCCTTGAGATGCGTCAGCCAGGGACCGCCGACCCCTCGGCGGGGCCCGCCCCGGGATGGGCGGCGGTCATCGGCGGCGGCCGCGCGGCCCCGGTGCCCATCATCAGCGACATCAGGCCCAGCGAACGGGGCGAACTCGACCTGACGGACGTGCGTTCGAGCCTGCGGTCGGCCATGTGGCGGAATGTCGGCATCGAGCGGACGGCGGCCAAACTCGCCGGCGCCAGCGAAATGATCGACTTCTGGGCCCGCTACACGCTGGACAAGATCTTCGATGACGTCTCCGGATGGGAGACACAAAACATGCTGGTGGCGGCCGCCCTCGTCGCCAAGGCCGCCGAATGGCGCCGCGAAAGCCGCGGATGCCACCTGCGGCTCGACTTCCCCGAACAGGACGCCTCGCGGTGCGTCCACGATCTGTGGCGACGCGGGCGGGAGGCCCCCGCCACCATGCCCGTCCGCACCTGACCGCCGCCGGCCGCCTTTCACGGCGTCAGCAGGCGAGCCTCCTCGAAGTCCAACTCCCGCTCGAGCGTTCGAAAGACCTCCTCGGAGATCTCACCGGCGTCTCGCATTCGCACCAGTGCGGCACGCTCCTCGTCGATGGCCAGTCGGTGCAACGCCGCCTCGGCGCCGGCGTCCGGGCCGGCGGGCGATTCGTCGTCGCCCCGCGCGGTGCGAGTCGCGGTCTCGAGCCGCTCGAGATACTTGGCCCGCACCCTGGTGAGCAGCGGGTCGTCGGCTCCCTCGGAACCCATGGCGTCCAGTCGCGAGAGGGCGGCGCTCGCGATCATCATCCTCGCCACGAGTTCCTCGTGGGCGATGCCCTCGCGGACCGACTCTCCCAGCCGCTTGATCAACGGTCCCAGCGTCAGACTCTGAAGCACCAGCGTCGAGAAGATCACGGCGAACGTCAACAGCACCATCAGGTCGCGGTGCGCGAAGGGCACCACCACGTCTCCGTCCACCGTCACCGACATCGGCAGCGCGACCGCCGCGGCCAGACTCACGATCCCTCGCATGCCGGTCCAGCCGATCACCACGAGTTCGGCGGGCCGGGGCACCGGGAGCCGCCGGGGGAAGAACGGCAGCCGCGAGAGCCCCGCGATCGGGAGCACCCACGCCAGCCGCACGACGATCACCGCCGCGCTGACGGCCGCCGCATAGCCGAGGAGTTGCCCGAGCGAGTAATCGTTCTTGACCGCGTCGATCACCTCGTCGAGCTGAAGCCCGATGAGCACGAAGACGATCCCGTTGATCAGCAGCTGCATGAGCTGCCACACGTGCACCACCTGCATGCGGGCCAGGGGCGAGAAGATCTGGGGGCTCCGCTTCGACACGTACAGCCCGGCCACCACCGTCGCCAGCACGCCCGAGGCGTGCATGGCCTCGGCCGGCACGTACGACGCGTATGGAGCCAGCAGCGACAACGCGGTGGTGACCACGGGATCGCGGATTCGACGATGAAGCTGCGCGATGATCATGCCCGCCGCAAGTCCGACGCACGCCCCGGCCCCGGCCGCGAACAGGAAGCTCCACGCCGTCTGCAGGGGCGAGAACGCCCCCTGCGTCACCGCCACCAACGCCACGCGATAGGCGATCAGCCCCGACGCGTCGTTGACAAGGCTCTCGCCCTCGAGCACCGTCACGATCCGTCGGCTCACGCCCAGTCGCTGGCAGATTGCCGTCGCGGCGGCGGCATCGGGAGGCGAAACGATCGCCCCGATCAGGAACCCCTGCCACCAACTCATGCCGGGCACCACCATCGTGCAGACCTCCGCCACGACCCACGCCGTGACGATCACCAACCCCACCGCGAGAAACCCGATGGGCACGGCATGGCGACGGAAGTCGTGAAGCCAGGTGTTCCACGCGCCGGCGTAGAGAATCGGCGGCAGGAACACCAGAAAGACCAGATCCGGGCTCAGCGCAAGGTCCGGAAGAAAGGGCATCATCGTGATCGCCAAGCCGGCGATCACCATCATCGTGGGATACGGAACGTGCGTCTTTCGGGCCAGTTCGGCCAATGCGATCACCGCGGCGAACAGGCCCAGGATGGCGACGAGTTCCGGGAGCGACATGAGGGACCGGAGCATATGGACCGGCGAGCCGCCGATTCCTGAATCGGATCCTCCCGCCGTTGCGTACTCCCCGCAGCATGGGCGTCGACCGCTGCATCTGCCACGACATCGCCTTTTCGCGACTCAAGGAGCTCGCCGATCGGCACGGTCACGGCCTCGATGAACTCGCCCGCATCACCGGCTGCAGCACCAACTGCGGCATGTGCAAGCCCTACATCATCCGAATGCTCGAGACCGGCCAGACGCTCTTCCCGGTGATCTCCGAACCGGCGGCCCGTGAGATCGTCGCCCGCTGGGAGGCCGCCAACGCCGCGAACCGGCCTCCCCCCGCCGATCCGACTTCGTGACCAATCGCTCCACGGACGCGACGGGTCGCAGGCAACGCCCGGACACCCTCCCACGCGACTGGCGGCGCCCGGCGACCCGAAAAGAAACGACGCCCCGGCATGCGGGCCGGGGCGTCGGGTCGGATCTGATGACGCGGAGCGGGCTTACTGCTGCGCGGGAGCCGCGCTCTGGCCGCCGCTGAGGATGTCGTCCATCGCCGGGGTGGCCGGGATGACGGGCTTGTACTCCTCGAGCAGGGCCTCGTCGGCGGCCTCCTCCTCCTCGGGCAGCGCGACGAGGTGCTTCACGCGGATGTCCTGATAGGGACGGAAGCCGCTGCCGGCGGGGATGAGGTGGCCGAGCAGCACGTTCTCCTTGAGGCCGATGAGCGTGTCCATCGCTCCGCGGAGCGAGGCCTCCGTGAGCACCTTGGTGCTCTCCTGGAACGACGCGCCCGAGAGGAACGAGTCGCTGGAGAGCGCGGCCTTGGTGATGCCCAGGAGGAGCGTGCGGCCCGAGGCGGGGCGGCAACGCTTGCCCTTGGCGCCTTCCTTGCCGGCCGCCTCCGCGCGGGCGTTGGCCTCGCGGACGGCCTCCTTCTGGACCATCTCGCCCACCTTGAAGTCGGTGCCGCCGACCTCGGTGATGCGGATGTAGTTCTCGACCTCGCGGTTCTTCTGCTTGAACGTGTACTTGTCGACGACCTCCTGGGGGAGCAGATCGGTGTCGCCGGGCGACTCGACCTTCACCTTGCGGAGCATCTGACTCAGGATGAGTTCGATGTGCTTGTCGTTGATGGCCACGCCCTGCGCACGATAGACGTTCTGGACCTCGTCGAGCATGTAGGTCCAGAGCGCCTCCTCGCCCTTGATGCGGAGGATGTCGTGCGGAACGAGCGGTCCTTCGGTGAGGGGGTCGCCGGCGTTGACCACGTCGCCCGTGTGGACAAGCAGCTGCTTGTCGGTGCTGACGTGGTGATCCTTCTCGATGCCGGCCTCGGAGACGATGCGGATCGTCATCTTGCCCTTGCGCTTGTCGGAGAAGATCTCGACCTTGCCCGAGAGCTCGGCCATGACGGCCGGGTCCTTGGGCTTGCGGGCCTCGAAGATCTCGGTGACGCGGGGAAGACCGCCGACGATGTCCTGCGAACCGGCCGCCGAGCGGGGCTGGCGAGCGAGCATCTGTCCGGGGCGGATGGCCTGGCCGTCCTCGACTTCGAGGCGGGCCCGGGCCGGGAGGTAGTGGTGATCGAGGATGCCGCCCGCGGCATCGACGATGGTGATGGCGGGGTGCAGGTCGCCCTTGTGCTCGATGATGACGCGGGCCTTCTTGCCGCCGCCGGCGTCCTCGATGCGATAGGTCTCCTTGTCGACGATGTCGACGAACTGGACCTTGCCCTCCTTCTCGGCGAGGATGGGGATGCGGTGCGGGTCCCACTTGACGAGGGTCTGCCCCTTCTTCACGTCGGCCTTGTCGGCAAAGTAGACGAACGCGCCGTAGGGCACCTTGAACTTCTCGAGTTCGCGGCCCTTGGAGTCGAGCACGGCGAGTTCGGCGTTGCGCTTCAGCACGATCGTGCAGTCGTGGCCGTCCTCGTCCTTGCCGGGCACGGCGTTGCAGTCGCGCAACTCGAGCGTGCCGCCGTTGAGGGCGTCATACTTGGTGTTCTCGGCGGTGCGCTGACCGATGCCGCCCGTGTGGAACGTGCGCATCGTCAGCTGCGTGCCGGGCTCGCCGATCGACTGGGCGGCGATGATGCCCACGGCCATGCCGGGCTCGACGAGCTTGCCGGTCGAGAGGTCGAGGCCGTAATCGAGGACCGAGCAGCCGGTGCGGCTCTCGCTGGTGAGCGGGGAGCGGACCATGACCGAGTCGACGCCCATGCCGTCGATGCGGGCGGCCACCGCCTCGGAGATGACCTGGTTCTCTCGCACGACCACCTCGCCCGTGATCGGATCGGCGATGGTGTTGCAACTGACGCGGCCCACGATCTGGTCGCGCAGGGGCACGTCGACCTGCTCGCCCTTGTAGAGGGCCCGCTTGACGACGCCGCGGCGGCTGCCGCAATCGACCTCGCCGATGATGACGCTCTGCGCGATGTCGCAGAGCTTTCGGGTGAGGTAGCCCGAGTCCGCCGTCTTGAGGGCGGTGTCGGCCAGACCCTTGCGGGCGCCGTGGGTCGAGGAGAAGTACTCGAGGATGTTGAGACCCTCGCGGAAGTTGGCGCGGATGGGGGTCTCGATGATCTCGCCGCTGGGCTTGGCCATGAGGCCTCGCATGCCGGCGAGCTGCTGCATCTGGCTGATGTTGCCGCGGGCGCCCGAGTCCACCATCAGGTAGACGGGGTTGAGGTACGCCTTGGCCTTCATGTCCTCGGGGCCCATCTCCGCGCCGTGCTCGTCGCGACGGTCGTTCTTGAGCACGGTGACGAGCTTCTTCTGGACCTCTTCGCGGCAGTGCGACCAGATGTCGAGCAGCTGGTTGTACCGCTCGCGGGGGGTGATGATGCCCCGGTCGAAGTTCTTCTCGATGCGGTCGACCTTCTTCTGCGACTCGTCGAGCAGCGCCTGCTTCTCCGGCGGGATGCGCAGGTCGGTGATGGCGAACGAGAGGCCGGCCAGCGTGGCCTGCTTGAAGCCCATCTCCTTCAGGCGGTCGAGCAGGTCGATGGTGGCGGCACGGCCCTTGAAGCGGTACGCGTCGTCGATCACGCGGGCGCACCCCTTCTTGCCCAGGGCGCAGTTGTAGTACGGCATGCCCTCGGCGAGCACGTCGGCGAAGAGGGCGCGGCCCGGCGTCGTGACGACGGGCTTCTTCTGGCCGTGCTCGTTCCGCGGCCAGTCCTTGATGTCGCCCGACTGGCTGTCGACGATGCGATCGAATCCGTCGACGCGGAGGAGGATGCGGTCGTGCGGGCCCACCACGCCCCGCTCCATGGCGAGGATGGCCTCCTTGCGGTCCTTGAACCGCGGGAGCTTCTCGATGGGCTTCTCGTCGGGCGTGATGTACGTGATGAAGTACACGCCCATCACGATGTCCTGGCTGGCCGAGATGATCGGCTTGCCGTTGCTGGGCGAGAAGATGTTGTGCGTGCTGAGCATCAGCACGTGCGCCTCGGCCTGCGCCTCGACCGACAGCGGCAGGTGGACGGCCATCTGGTCGCCGTCGAAGTCGGCGTTGAAGCCCGTGCACACCAGCGGGTGCAGGCGGATCGCGTTGCCTTCCACCAGCACCGGCTCGAACGCCTGGATGCCCATTCGGTGCAGCGTCGGGGCGCGGTTCAGGAGCACCGGGTGCTGGAAGATGACCTCTTCAAGGATGTCCCACACCGCCGGATCGCGACGCTCGAGCATGCGCTTGGCGCTCTTGATCGTGTCGGCCAGGCCGTGTTCCTTGAGCTTGCGGATGATGAACGGCTGGTAGAGCTCGAGGGCGATCTTCTTGGGGAGGCCGCACTGGTGGAGCTTGAGCTCGGGGCCGACGACGATGACCGAGCGGGCCGAGTAGTCGACTCGCTTGCCCAGCAGGTTCTCGCGGAAGCGGCCCTGCTTGCCCTTGATCATGTCCGTCAGGCTCTTGAGCGGACGGTTGCTGCTGCCCAGCACCGGGCGGCGGCAGCGGTTGTTGTCGAAGAGCGCGTCCACCGCCTGCTGCAGCATCCGCTTCTCGTTGCGGATGATCACCTCGGGGGCGTTGAGGTCCATCAGCTTCTTCAGCCGGTTGTTCCGGTTGATGATGCGACGGTACAGGTCGTTGAGGTCGCTGGTGGCGAAGTTGCCGCTCTCGAGCAGCACCAGCGGACGCAGGTCCGGCGGGATCACCGGGATCACGTCCATCACCAGCCACGACGGATCGTTCTCGCTCCCGCGGATCTGCTCGACGAGCTTGAGCCGCTTGGCCAGGTCCTTGATCTTCTGCTTGCTCTTGGTCTGGTTGAGCTCCTGACGGATGTCCGCCGCGATCTTCGGCAGGTCGGTGCGGGCGATCAGCTCGCGGATGGCGTCAGCGCCCATGCTGGCGCGGAAGCCGTTGGCGCCGTGCTTCTCCGACGCCAGGCGGTGCTCGTCCTCGGTCAGCACCTGCTTGAACTTCAGCTCCGTGTCGTGCGGATCGACGACGACGTAATCCTGGTAGTAGATGACCTTCTCGAGGTCGCTGGTCTTCATGCCCAGCAGCGTGCCCAGGCGGCTGGGCATGCTCTTGAAGAACCAGATGTGCACGATCGGGCTGGCCAGGTTGATGTGGCCCATCCGCTTGCGACGCACGCGGCTGTGCGTGACCTTCACGCCGCACCGGTCGCAGATGATGTTCTTGTGCTTCGTGCCCTTGTACTTGCCGCAGCCGCACTCGTAGTCGCGCTCGGGCCCGAAGATCCGCTCGCAGAACAGCCCGTCCTTCTCGGGGCGGTAGGTGCGGTAGTTGATCGTCTCGGGCTTCTTCACCTCGCCGTAGGACCATGCCCTGATGTCGACGGGCGAGGCGAGGGTGACCTTGACGGCGGAAAAGTCGTTGACCTTCTCGTAGACAGTCTCAGCCATGATCGCGTGCTCCGGTGCTGGTCGGTGCGGCGTGCCCGCCGCGAATCGTCTGGTGGATGGTGCTGGGGACGTGGAATCCGAAGGCCGTCCGCCCGATGTGGACCCCGGGCGAAAGGCCCCGGGGCCGCGGGCGGCGGCGCTCCGTCAGGGTCAGAGCAGGCTGCCGCCCTCGGTCTGCTTCTTCTCGAGCGTGATGTTGAGCCCCAGGCCCTTGAGTTCGTTGCAGAGCACGTCGAAGGCCACGGGCATGCCGGCCTCGAGCTTGTTGGTGCCCTTCACCATGCTCTCGTAGATCTTGGTGCGTCCCTCGACGTCGTCGGACTTGACGGTGAGCAGTTCCTGCAGGATGTACGCCGCGCCATAGGCCTCGAGGGCCCAGACCTCCATCTCGCCGAAACGCTGGCCGCCGGTGCGGGCCTTGCCGCCCAGGGGCTGCTGCGTGATGAGCGAGTAGGGACCGGTGGCGCGGGCGTGGATCTTGTCGTCCACCAGGTGGTGGAGCTTCATGAGGTACATGTAGCCCACGGTGGTCCGCTGGTTGAACGCCTCGCCGGTTCGGCCGTCGAAGAGCTGGATCTTGCAGTTGCGGGGCATCTTGGCGAGCAGCTCGCGCGGGTGCGGCCACGTGCCGCTCTTCTCGCACTGGGCCCACCGCTCGTCGACATGGCGGTTGGCCTCGGCGATGGCCTCGTGGATCTCCTCCTCGCGGGCGCCGTCGAAGACGGGCGTCACCGCCTGGAAGCCCAGGACGCGGGCGGCCCAGCCCAGGTGCGTCTCGAGGATCTGGCCCACGTTCATGCGGCTGGGCACGCCCAGCGGGTTGAGGAGCACGTCCACCGGCGTGCCGTCCTCCATGAAGGGCATTTCCTCCTCGGGAACGATGCGGGCGATCACGCCCTTGTTGCCGTGCCGGCCGGCCATCTTGTCGCCCACGCTCAGCGTGCGCTTGGTGGCGAGGTAGACCTTCACCATCTCGAGCACGTTGGGAGGCAGCTCGTCGCCCCGCTTCATGTGGGCGACCTTGCGGGCCTTCTCGACGCCGATGGCCTGGATGCGGGGCCAGAACTGCTTGTGCAGGCGCTCGGCGTCCGCCTTGGCCTCCTTGCTGCCCTTGATCCACTTGACGTCGAAGGTGCGGATCTGCTCGATGATGACTTCGCGGATGTCGCTGGCGCCGACCTTCTGACGGGTGTTGGGGTCCACCATCGGCGTGCCGATCGCGTCGTTGATCAGCTGGGTCATCTGCTTGAAGATGGCGATGGCCTGGTCGTCCTGGAGCGTCTCGTAGTCGGCGATCTCCTTCTTGAGCGCCTTCTTCTGCTCCTCGTTCATGTGCTGACGCTTGGAGAACTTCCTCGCGCCGATCACCACGCCCTCCACGCCCGCCGGCACCTCCAGCGAGTCGTTCTTGACGTCCTCGCCCGCGCGACCGAAGATCGCGTGCAGCAGCTTCTCCTCGGGGGTGAGCTCCGTCTTGCTCTTGGGGCTGACCTTGCCCACGAGGATGTCGCCCGGGCCCACGCGGGCGCCGATGCGGATGATGCCCTGCTCGTCGAGGTTGCGGAGCATCTTCTCGCTGACGTTCGGGATGTCGCGAGTGAACTCCTCGCGACCCAGCTTGGTCTCGCGGATCTCGACGTCGAAGGCGTCGATGTGGATGCTCGTGAAGGTGTCGTCCTTCACGAGACGCTCGTTCATGACGATCGCGTCCTCGAAGTTGTACCCGTCGAAGGTGTTGAACGCCACCAGCACGTTCTTGCCGATCGACAGTTCGCCCATCTTCGTGCTCGCGCCGTCGGCGATCACCTCGCCCTGCTCAACCTTCTGCCCGATCTTCACGACCGGCCGCTGGTTGAGGCACGTCCGCTCGTTGAGGCCCACGAACTTCCGCAGCACGTACTCGTCGGCGTTGTCGACGATGATCCGCTCGCCGTCGACGTAGGTCACCGTGCCCGCGTTCTTGGCCTTCACCACCATGCCCGAGTTGCGGCCCACCGACTTCTCGATGCCCGTGGCGACGCAGGGGGGGTCGACCTTGATCAGCGGCACGCCCTGACGCTGCATGTTCGACCCCATCAACGCGCGGTTCGCGTCGTCGTGCTCGAGGAAGGGGATCAGCGCGGCCGAGATGCCGATGATCTGCTTGGCCGAGATGTCGAGGTATTGAACCTCGGTCGAATCGGCCTCGGCCAACTCGCCGCTCACGCGGGCGAGCACCGAGCCCTTCTTCAGCTTGCCGCCATCCTCGAGCGAGTCGGCGGGGGCCAGAATCGCCTCCATCTCCTCGTCGGCGCGCAGGTGCACGATCTTGCCCGTCACCTTGCCGTCCCGAACCTCGCGGTAGGGCGTCCGAAGGAACCCGTACTCGTCGATGCTCGAGTAGATGCCCAGCGACGCGATCAGACCGATGTTCGTGCCTTCGGGCGTCTCGATCGGGCAGATGCGCCCGTAGTGCGAGATGTGCACGTCGCGAACCTCGAAGCCCGCGCGCTTGCGGTTGAGGCCGCCAGGGCCCAGGGCCGACAGGCGCCGCTCGTGCACCAGGCTCGACAGCGGGTTGGTCTGGTCCACGACCTGCGACAGTTCGCTGCGGCCGAAGAAGAAGTCGATCGCGCTCGAGATGCTCTTGGTGTTCACCAGGTCGGCGATCTTCACCAGATCCTCGGGGTCCTTCTGCGCCATCCGCTCCTGCACCGTCCGCTTGAGCTTGATGAAGCCCTTGCGCAGCTCGTCCACCGCCAGCTCGTCGAGCGTGCGCAGGCGACGGTTGCCCAGGTGGTCGATGTCGTCGACCACCGCCGCCGCACGACCGGTCTCGGGGTCGAGGCGGCCGCTGCGAAGGTCCAGCAGGTAGCGGATCACCTGCAGGAAGTCCTCGCTGCGGATGAACATCATCGTCTCCGGCGTCTCGAGCCGGAACTTGCGGTTGATGCGGAACCGGCCCACACGCCCGAGGCGGTAGCGGTTCTCGTCCATGAACTTCTCGAAGAAGAGCGACTTGGCCTTGTCCACCTGCGGGGGATTGCCCGGACGCAGCTTGCTGTACACCTTCAGCATCGCGCGGTTGTACGTCGTGTCGGCCTCGAAGGCCTCGAGTTTCTCCTCCGCGATCGTGTTGAGGATCAGCACGTCGCTGGGGTTCTCGATCACCTTGACCCGGCGCAGCGTGCTGTTCTGGATCGCCCCGAGGGCCTCGCCGATCTGGCGGCCCACGTGCACCAGTTCCTCGCCGGTCGACGTGTCCACGATGCTCTCGGCCGCCCAGTGCTCGGCCTTGAGGTTCTCGACCTTGACGTCGCTCACCGTGTAGAAGAGCTGCAGCAGCTTGTCCGTCTCCGCCACGCTGTCGTCAAGACACCGCAGGAAGGTCGTCGCCGCCAACTTCGTGCTCTGGTCGATCCGCATCGCCAGCACGTCCTTCTTGGTCACCTCGAGCTCGATCCAGCTGCCTCGCTCGGGAATGATCCGCGCCGAGTGCAGCGGACGGTCCGCCTCGCTGCTCACGATCGAGAAGTCGACGCCCGGGGAACGGTGCAACTGGCTGACGATCACGCGCTCGGCGCCGTTCACGATGAACTCGCCGCCGCCCATCATCACCGGGAACTCGCCCAGGTAGATGTTCTCCTCCGGAAGCTCGGGCTTGCCCTCCCGCTTCATCCGCAGCCCCACCCGGAACGGCCGCGCGTAGCTCAGGCGCAACTCGCGACACTCGTCGGGCGTGTACCGCGGCTCCTCGAGCATGTACGACGTGTACTCGAGCGTCATCGTCTCGTCGTAGCTCTTGATCGGGAACACCTCGCGCAGCAGGGCCTCGAGCCCCAGCAGCGCATCGCGCTCCTCGGGCCCCTTGCCCAGTTGCAGGAAGCGCTCGTACGCCTTGGTCTGCACCTCGCACAGGTCCCCCACCGGCATGGCATCGCCACGCTTGGAGAAGTTGCGAATCCCGCCCTGTCCCGACGATCCGTTTGACGCACCGATCGAAGCCATCGATGTCCTCGCGATGGAGAATGCGATACCAGCCTGACGCTCAATGCAGCCGAACGACGTTCGCGGTCGCAGTGTTCATCAGGCCAGGCAATCTCAAGGTTGTTGGGCTCAAGTCCGTCAGAGGCTGCTCTCTCGTAGCAACCAATCGCCACGGTCTGGCGACGGCACGTCCCGCCCGCCGCACACCGTGCCGAACCGATGAGTATACACCCCCCGCAGCCATCAGAGCAAGGGGGGTGCCATCCTAATACTTGAAAATTCCGGCGGGAAAATCAGGGCCCGGCACCATTCATGCCGGGCCCTGATCAGTCCGTTCCAAACCCCTCCCGCCGCCGGATGACCCCTGCCATCGCCCGGCAGGCGATGGCTTAGGTCCATGTTCGACAGGAGTTTGCGGGGCCAATCCGGGCTCAGGCGAGCTCGACGGTCGCGCCGTTCTCTTCCAGGAGCTTCTTGAGCTTGTCGGCGTCTTCCTTCGACAGGCCCTGCTTGACGGCCTTGCCCGGAGCATCGACGAACGCCTTCGCCTCCGCCAGGCCAAGCCCCGTCGCCTCGCGGACGACCTTGATGACCTGGATCTTCTTGTCGCCCGACGCCTTCAGGATCACGTCGAAGCTGGTCTTCTCCTCGGCCTTCGGAGCAGCAGCGCCGCCGCCGGCAGCCGCCATCACCACGCCACCGCCCGCGGCGGCCTCGATGCCGTAGGTGTCCTTCATGTACTTGCCGAGTTCAACGGCCTGCTTGAGGGTGAGGCCGGCGAGCTTGTCGCCCAGGTCCTTGATCGCAGCGTCAACAGCAGTATCCGACATGTTCAAGCCTTTCTTCACACGCGCACCGGAGACTCGCTCCGACGCGCCACACGTACCCAAGAGGGGCCGAACCACTCGGCCTTTAACCCCGCACGGGGCCAGTTGGGGCTGATGTCTCGTTCCGACCCGCGAGAGCCCGGATCAGTCCGGACTCCGCGGCACATTCCCGTTCGCACCGGCTCAGGCGACCTTCGTGATCGCTTCGCCCTTCTCCAACTTGCCTTCGATGGCCTTGATGATGCCCGCCACCTTCGAGCCGGGTCCCTGAAGCTGACCGAGCAGCTTGCGGGCCGGGCTGACCACCAACGTGACGACCTGGCCGATGGCCTCGTCGCGGGTGGGATACTTCGACAGTTCCTCGACCGCCTTCTTCCCGCTGAAGACGATGCCGTCGAGCACCGCGCCCTTGAGTTCGAGGGCGGGCATCTTGGTCACGGCCTCGACCAGTTCGCGGGCCACCTCGACGACCGACTCGCCGCCGAAGGCCAACGCGCTCGACCCGGTCAACAGGTCCTTGAGAGGCTCGAGCGAGGTGCCTTCGAACGACTTGCGAGCCAAGGCGTTCTGCACCACGACGATGCGGATGTTCTTCTTGGCCAGCGAGTGGCGAAGACGGGTGGTGTCCACGGCCTTCACGCCGCGGATGCTGATCACCATCGCGTCGGGCCACTGCTCGGTGCCCTTGGTGATGCGCGCCTTGTAGTCGCGCATGATCAGGTTCTTGACGACTTTCGACATGGCTGTTTCCTCCGGGCCTCGGGGCCCGTTCGCTGGCGATTGCTTACTCGGCGACGACGGCCGACACGTACTGCACGCGGATGCCGGGAGTCATCGTCCCGCTGATGGTGATGCTCTTGATGTACTGGCCCTTCACGCTCGACGGACGCATCTTCTCGATGGCGCCGATGAAGTGATTCAGGTTCTCCGTGAGCGACGCCTCCGGGAAGCTCATCTTCCCGATGATCGCGTGGATATTCCCGCCCGTGTCGGTGCGGAACTCGACCTTGCCCGCGGCATACTCGCGGACGGCCGTGGCGACGTCCGGCGTCACGGTGCCCGCCTTCGGGCTGGGCATCAGGCCCTTGGGGCCCAGCACCTTGCCGAGCTTCGACACGATCCGCATCATGTCCGGGCTCGCCACCGCCACGTCGAAGTCCATCCATCCCTTCTCGATCTCGGCCACGAGCTCGTCGGCGCCGGCCTTGATCGCGCCCGCCTCCAAGGCCTTGGGGGCCACGTCGCTCTGGCAGAAGGCGACCACTCGCTTGTTCTTGCCGATGCCCTTGGGCAGCGAAATCGCGCCGCGAAGGTTTTGCTCGCTCTGCTTGGTGTCGACGTTCAGGTGCATCACCACGTTGACCGTCTGGTCGAACTTGGGGCCCTTGAACTTCTTGACCGCCGCGACCGCCGCCGCGGGCTCCACGGCCTCCGCCACCTTCAGGCCTTCGTTGGCCTTCGCTCGCTTGGTGATACGAACCGGCATCTTCTGTCCTTTCGCTCGAGCGTGGCGGCTGTCGGCCTGCCTCGCTCCGGTGTGGTGTTCTGTTCTTCCCGAAGGTCCGCTCAGGCCACGACGGTCACGCCCATCGAACGGGCCGTGCCCTCGATCACGCGCATCGCCGCTTCCAGCGAGTGGCTGTTCAGGTCGGCCATCTTCGCCTCGGCGATCTTCTGCACCTGCGCCTTGGTGATCTTGCCGACCTTGTCCTTGTTCGGCACGCCCGATCCCTTCGGCACGCCCGCGGCCTCGGCGATCAGCACCGACGCGGGGCTGCTCTTGATCTCGAGGTCGAACGTGCGGTCGTTGTAGACCGTCACGATGCAACCCACGACCTTGCCCTTCACGTGCTGCGTGGCGGCATTGAACTTCTGGATGAACTGGCCAGGGTTGACACCCTTGGAACCCAGCACCGGACCCAGCGGAGGAGCGGGCGTCGCCGCGCCTCCGGGGGCCATGATCTTGAAGATGTTGGTGACTTCCTTCTTGCCCATATGCTTTCAACCTCCCACCGGCCTCGACGCCAAGGCGTCGGAGCAACCCCAGGGAAAGGGCCGCAGGCGCGGTAGTTCAACCGGCTTGGGATTTCACCCGCGACCGTCAGATCGCGGCGTGTCCGCAAGGGGGACATGATAGCCCCCTGCCCTCCGCCGGACAATCACGCGCAACCCGACCGACAGCATCCTTACAGAAACCGATCGGCTGAAGGAGGGCCGGGGCTCAACAATCAGTCGTCCATGCGCCTCCGCCAGCCGCCCCTTCCGACAGGCCGCACCGCCTTGATCCGACTGCTGATCGGCGTGCTGTGCATGCTCGCCGTGCCCGACACCCGCGGCGCCGACGAGGCGGACTTGCTGTTCAACCCCGTCGGGTTCCGCCACGTCGATCGCATCGCCGAGATCCTCGGGGCCGATCAGGCCCAGACCGAGGCCATTCTCGCCCTTCACGCGGGCTATCGCCGAAACGTCCTCGACCTGAGAAAGTCCTACCGCCAAGAACGAGCGGCTCGTCACCAGGCCAACAACGCCCGAAGTGCCCAGCCGGACGAGGCGGCGGAGAAACGGGCCGATTTCAACGCGACGTACGACGTGGTCGACGCCGTCGACGCCCTGACCCGCGGCTTCTTTGCCGACCTCGGCACGCTCGCGGGACCCCACGCCTCGGCCAAGGTGGAGGCGGCCGAGCGTTTCCACCGCCGGCGAGTCGGCGGGCGTCTGACCGTGTGCGGACCCGAGCGGGCCGACCTGATCGAGTTGGCCCGCGAGGTGGGCGTCACTCGGTCAGCCGCCTTCAACGAAGCGATGGCCGAATACGAGCTGCGATTCGACGACCTCATGCAGCGGAAGCAGCGGCGGGTTCGCGCCCTTTTCGAGGAGCTGGCAGAGGCCGACATCAAGGACTCGCCTCCGATCAGCGAAGCCATCGGCGAGGTGCTCCGCAAGCTGACCGGCGGCTCGATCGAGATTCGCGACTTCAACGTGCGTCAGGCCCGCATCCTTCGCGACCTCCTTCCCGAGGCCGAGCAAGCCGCGTGGACGCGTGCGTTCAACACCAAGTCGTACCCCCACGTGTACGGACGAGATCTCACGGCCGACGCCTATGCGAAGTTTCGTTCGATGGAAGGGCTCGACGCGGACCAACTGGAGGCCATCGACCGCATTCACGAGCGATATCGCAACGAAGCGGTCGGGGCGGATGCACGCTACGTGACGGCCCTGAATCGCCGCCACGAGGCGTTGTCCAAGGCGAATGTCGTCGCCTTCATGGACGAGATTGACAAGCGGCCGGACATCGACGACCTGACGCGGGCGATCGACGACCGCAACTCGCTGGCGGCCGCTTGCGTCAAGCGGATGGCGGACGTCCTGACGGGCGAGCAGCGTGTCGGCCTCAAGGATCCCCCTCGGGCGGAGACCGCCAGCAAGCACGATGACCTGATGCCGCTCGGCGACGGAGACGAGGACCGCGAGCAATGGCGAGAAGCCGAGTGAGCCGCCTCGGGCGCTCCGCGAGCGTTCAGCGGGAGACGCGGGCGCCGACGTGGCCGAAGTGCATCTCGAGATACTTGGCGATGTAGTCGACGATCGACTCGGCCTGGGGGATGTCGGGGTTGGACGTCTCGCCCATGGGCTCGAACCGCATGCCCTGGAAGCGGCCCACCGCGTCGCGAACGGACAGGCCGTGCTGGATGGACAGGCTAAAGGCGCGGCAGAAGGCCTGACACATGCCCGAGAGGGTGGAGCCCTCCTTGCTCATCTTCAGGAAGAGCTCGCCGGGGCGACCGTCGGGGTAGAGCCCGATGGTGAGGTAGCCCTCGTGGCGGCCGATCGAGAACTTGTGGGTGATGGACTCACGCGTGACGGGGAGGCTCTGGCGGACTGCAAGCATCGAGTCGACTTCCTGTCGTGGTGTGGCCGGGCTGCCGCAGGTGCTCCCGCACCCGCAGCGATTCGGCTGCGTGGAGGCATCGGCGGCGGGTTGCGGAACGTCGTGTCCCATGAGGTCGCGAGTGTACCGCCCATGCCGCCCGATGGCGAGGGACCCTCCCTGGAAATGGAGGACAGTGTGAGTATCGGCGGGCGGCGGTTCGCCTCCCCACGAAAAGGCGGGGAATCTGTCCCCTACCCCACGACCCCCATCGCGATTGTCGGCCGTCAGCAACCGCCCGAACTCCAGGCCTCGAAGAAGGCGTCAACGTCTGAAGCGTCCACCCCGCCGTCCTGGTTGGCGTCGGCCGAAAGGTCGCCGGTCGCCCAGGCCTCGACAAACACCTCGATGTCGACCCCGTCGATGCCTCCGTCGCAGTTGAAGTCGGCCGGGCAGCGGACGCGGAGCACGACATCGTCGATGGCCGCCGCGTAGTTCGCACCGTTCGCCGACGCGCTCACGCGGACCGCCTCGACGGCATCCTGAACCCCTGAGGCCTCGACATCGAAACTGAAGAGTTCCCAGCGATCCGCCAGTTCGAATGTCGCGCCGTCGACGACGCCCGCCGACTGGTTGACCGCCGCGAGGGTGATGAACGAGGTCTCCCCGGGCGTCAATCGCCTCGCCCAGACCGACAACTGGGCGATTTCCCACCGCTGGATGGGCCTTGCGAGGACGTGCGTGGCCTCGCCGGCGCCCGCATCGAGCGCGACGAAGCACCGGCCCGACCGTGCCGCGCCGGCGTCGCAGGTCGGCGATCGTCCCAGCGGGAGTTGCCACGCCGCGGCACCCTCCTCGAACGAGCCATCCGCGATGTTGTCGGTGCCGTCGGCCTCCACCGCCGCGGCATCGGAGGAAATCTCGCCGCAGGCGTCGGCCACGACACAGCGGTACGACCCCACCACCGCCGACGGAATGAACGTGACCTGCAGCGTGTCGGTGCCCGACCCGGTGATGAAGTCCGAATCCGTCAGCGGCGTGCCCGATCGATACCAGCGATAGGTGTACGCGCCGGGCGTCGCGGGCACGGCACGGAGCACGACACCCAACCCCTGACACGCCGAGGCGGACGAGGGCTGTTCGGCCAACCCGAAGTTGGAGGCGGTGAGCGTCCACGCCTGCGCCATCTCGCTGCCAGACGCGTTCACGCCGCCCCACACCACGTCACGGCCCCGACGCGTGTCGTACGCGGCGGCATGCCGCTTCCTCGCGCCGGGCGACTGCCCGTTGACGGCCAGCGGCATCCACGCACCGCCGTCGAACTCCCACACGTCGTCGCGTGCGACCCCGCTGTCGCCCCCGAAGACGCGAACGGCGGAGCGCCGGTCGTCATACACGGCCGTGTGGAACGAGCGGGCCGCCGGGCCCGGAACGACGCGCTGCGTCCACGTTGCGCCGTCCCATTCCCACGTATCCGCGAACCGCGACGCCCCCTCGCCGCCGAAGAGCACGCTCACGCCCCGCGCCGAGTCGAAGGCCATCGCCGCGCCCTCGCGTGCTGGCGGCGACACCGCCGTCGCGACGAGCGTCCAGGTCGTGCCATCGAACTCCCATGTCTGGTCGAGGTGACCCGCAGCGCCTGACGCCAATCGGCCATGGCCGCCGAAGAGCACCAGGCGGCCCCGCGTCGCGTCGAACGCGGCCGCCGCGTTGCGTCGCGGGGTCAGCGTCGACGGCGTCGGCACGGGGCTCCACGCCGCACCATCCCATGCCCACGCGTCGGCGAGCGGGCCCGATGGGCCCTCGCCGCCGACCATCACGATGCGTCCGTTCGCGGCGTCGAACGCCATGGCCGCGCCCGACCGTGCGGCTGGACCGGCGGCGGCCGCCTCGAGCCACGTTTCGCCATTCCATGCCCACGTCTGCGCCGAGTAGCCCTGCGGGCCGATGCCGCCGAAGAGAATGGTTACGCCACGATTGGCGTCGAAGGCCATGGCCGAGCCAGTGGTGGCGGCGGGCTGTTCGCCGCCGATGAAGGTGAAGGGCCCGTTCCAGTTGGCGCGGATGGTGGGATCGCTGATGACCACCGACGCCTCGTCGCTGAGGTTGGGCGGGCACTGCGATGTGGAGATGCGGGCGGCATAGCGGCCCGTCGCGTTGAGAGCGACGTTGCTCAGGCGGAGCGTTGCCGTGGTCGCGCCCACGACGAGGGTGCCATCGGCCTGCGGTCCGTCGGCGAGTGGCGTGCCGTCCTTCAGCCAGGCGTACCCGGTGGCATGGGCGGCGGCCACCGAGAGCGTGAGGTCGCCGCCGACGCATGCGGAGGCGTCGGAAGGTTGGCTCGTGACCCGCCCGGGGATGTCAAGGGAAGCGGCCTGCGTCGTCGCGGTGCCGCAGGCGTTGGTGACGATGCAGTCGTAGGACCCGGCATCGCGGGAAGCGACGGAAGCGATGGCAAGAGTCTGCTGGGTGGCCCCGGCGATGGGCGCACCGTCGCGGCGCCACTGGAAGGAGAAGGGAGCCGCACCGGTGGCGGCGACGGAGAAGGACGTGGGCGTGCCGAGGCAGGCGACGCGGGGTTGTGGGTGTTGGGTGATGGCGGGCGGGAGGACGGCCTGCAGCGGTGCCGCTTGACTGGTGACGCTGCCACAGGTGTCGGTCACGATGCAGTCGTAGAGCCCCGCGTTGGCAACTGAAGCGTTGGTGATGACGAAGGTCGCGGCGACCTCGCCCGCAATAGGTTGCTGGTTGAGACGCCACTGGTACGAGAGCTGCCCGGTGCCGACCGCAAGCACGCTCAATGAAGTCACTCCACCGACGCAGACGACTCGGCCTTGGGGCTGAAGCCCGATGATCGGTCCCGTCGAGACGGCGAGCGTCGCGACGCGGCTGGGAACGCTGCCGCGGACGTTGGAAACGACGCAGTCGTAGGTGCCGGCATCGGCAGGGCCGACCGCGGCAATCGTGAACGTCGGAAAGGTGGCGTTGTTGATGGCAAGTCCGTTGCGTCGCCACTGGTAGGTGAGCGGGCCCGTACCGACAGCCGCCACGGTGAAAGTGGCTGATCGGCCGGAACACGCGGTCTGGGAGACAGGTTGGGAGGTGATCGAAGGGAGCGGGATGTTGGAAGGAGGATCGAAGAGCACCTCGTAACGACCGTCGCCGCCCTTGTCGAACAGGTGGATGTATCGAAGCGGTTGGGGCTCGCCGCCCCGCGGACGTCGCACCTTGTTGGTCTGCCAGGCATTCCACCCCGCCTGAATGACCTTGCCGTCGCTTCGGCGAATGGTGGCGAGGGGAAGGTCCCCGCCGAAGGGATCGGTCAGTCGCACATAGAAGTGGCCGGAGGGGAGCGATCGAACCCTGACGTCGGCGCGGCGAGCGCCCACGACGACGTCGACGTCGCCATCGGTCATCGGGACGACGGGGAGCACGTCGCCACCCGACCGATGCAGCCGATCGGGCAGGTCCGACAGGTCGGGTCGATCATCGGTGAGGAAGTCCGGGCGGTCGTCGTCATCGGCGCCGTCGGCCCGAACCACGTGATCGAGCGTGAAGGTGTCGACGGAATCGATGAGCGACAATCGCGTGTCGTTCAGGGGACTCACATGCGTGAATCTCGCGGAATACGAGGTGAACTGCCCCTGGAGCGTGGATGTCATGAGCCACGTGGCGACGCCCGTGCCCGTGACGGGCGCGAGGTCGCCGAGATCGACGTTGAGCGACGGCGACATTTCGGCTGATCCGACCCGCGTGCCGATGATGTCGAAGTCGATGATCAGGCCACGGTCGTTCTCGACGATGGTGGGCTGCGACGAGGCGATGCGGACGTTTCTCGCCAGTCCGAGACCCGTGTTGCGAACGAGCAGGCCGAGCGAGAAGGGGACGGAGGGCTCGATCACGTCCCGGGTGAACGGATCGTCGGCGAAGACCTCGCGTTCGAGGAAGTAGGCCAGTTGCAACTTCGGGTTGGGGAGCACGTTGATGGTGACGGGGAAGAGCGTGTTCACGACGGTCCGACCCTGGATGGTGTAGGAGAATGTGCCGCCGACAAAGGCCGTCGTGGGCCCGTCGGGCGCCGCCTCGTCAGTGGGAACGATGATCCACGACGCGCTGCCGACGGCGTTCACGCCGAGCGTGCCGGTGCCGTCCACACCGGAGAGGTTGCGGAGCGTCGGGGGTTGGATGCCGAAGCGGGAGGTGATGTCGTTGCCGTCTAGGTCGCGGATGACGATGGCGACATTGATGTTGTCGAGCGGATCGGCGGAGGCCCCGCCCGCGTTCTCGATCTCGAGGGTGGCGTTGAAGGCCGAGCGCGTGAGCGTGAGGGTCTGGTCGAGTCGCATCTTGACGGTGGCGCAGACGCCCTCGTTCTCGCGATTGCGTTTGGCGGCCAACGCATCCACCGCAAAGTTCATCGCCTCGAGAATACCCTCGAACCCTTCCGCCTCGACCTCGGCCATGTCAGCAAGCGACCGGCTATAGAGCGCCGAGATGATATCTCGCTCGATGAAATCAATGCTCCATCCTTGGGGAACATCGGCTCGATTGTAGATGCCGAGGCCGTAATACGTGAGCGACCGATTATAGCGGTCGATGAAGGCATCGACATCCGTTGTGGTGATATTATGAGGGCGCTCGAACTCATGCGCGGCCGCTCGTTCCGCATCGGTCACCATCTCTGCACCGTCCGACTGCTCGTCCATGGTGTCGCTTATCGCGATCCGCCACTGATCGAAGATGCCCTCTTCCGACGGGTCCCACTCAAGGAATGGGCGGGTTCCGAACATGTACCAAGAGGCGGCCATCAGGTTGACGACACGTTCATACTGGGCGACAAAGAAGTTATACTCGGGATCGTTCGAGGGCGGATGATCACGCCGCGGGTTTAGAACGTCATTGAGCCACAAGTTGACCAGATCAAACGCATCACACGTAAAATTCGGCCCCCCCTCGACGCACGTGACAGCACAGTCGCGGATCAGCCTGCATCCACAACTGAACCATCTGGGCGGGAACCACCACACGGAAAACTCTCGTCCTAAGCACCTAAAACCACGAGCGATGCACTTGAGGGATCCGCCCAGGCTCGGGTCTGGCAGGTTTATGCCGCAATCCCACAATATCCTGTAACAGTCGTGGAGAGGTACGCAACTCGGCAGCGCCTTCACGCACTTCTCCGTGCACGACTTGCACTTGATGGGCTGCCTGACGACGGGCGAACCGACATAAATCCTCGTGCCCGCGGGCCCGCCGCCGCCGCCGCCGCCGCCGCCGCCGAAGGGCGTCGGGGACGGGTACGGGACCTTTCCCGTGCACACCCCGAGGACGACATGCGCCGTCCCCGAGTAGCCGTTGAGGAACGGACCGCAGGGCAACTGCCAGTGCACGTCGATCGCGACATCGATGCAACCGCCGCCACGCCCGGAGGGCATCACCAGCACCGGGACCTGAACGACCTGTCCGCCGGCAAGATCGCCGATGTCCCGAACGAGCGGGGTCAGCGTGAACCCGCCCGCCGTCGTCTCGGGCACTCGAACGTTTCTGGCCGTGACCAGCCCTTCATTCCGCACGGTGTAGACGATCATCGTCGGCAGGGTGGCGCCCCGCAGATCGACGTAGCCTGGCGTGATGATGATCTGGGGCGCAGGGACGTTGGTCTCGAACGTCGCGTCGATCGTGATCCTGTACTCGTCCTGCACCTCGGTGGGAACGACCGTCCAGATGTACTTGACCACCTGCCGCTCGATGAAGCCCACCATCTCGTTCTGCATGCCGCCGCTGACGAGTTGAAGTTCGCTCGACGGAGAGTGGTTCGGAGAGGACAGTTCGACGTCGTAGAAGCGTTCGGGCAGCTGCTCGAAGAGCGCCCGACCGTTCTCGTCCGACATGGCCGTGGCCACGATCTGGCGGGTGTCGTGGTCCCTGACGACCACCTGCGCGTTGCGGACCGCCGGAAAGCCGTTCGCCTCGTCGTAGTACGTGAACTCGTCGGTGACCGTCACCACGAGGTCGCCCCGGCGCTCGGACGTCGCGCGGAACAGGAAGTCGAGGGCGACGAGAGACGCGCCGTCGCCCACGGACAACGCTCCGGGATAGTCGCCCAGCGTCATCGACCGGTCCGGGACGAGCGAGAGCACCACGCTCGCCTCCTCGCCGCTGGCGAGGGGCGACATGACCTGCGGCGTCGCGAGATTCAGCCAGTGGGCGGTCGGCAGCACCACGACGATCGGGCCCGACGCCGCGCCACCCACGTTGCGCACCTTGAACTGCACCGTAGTCACCTGGCCGAGCAGCATGTCGGCTCGCAGGCGACCGGCATCGAGCGTCGCGGCATCGATCTCGAGCCGGGCCACCGGACTGCCCACGGTGACCGGGATCGCCACCGTCGCCGCGGGCGCCGGCGTCGCGCTGCCGATCTGGATCGGCGCGGCGAACGCGCCGACGCCGGCCTGGGCCGACGCCCGGATCGTCACCTCGACGGGCAGCGTCGACAGGCCCGCGATGACGGTTCCGGCGGGGAAGCGGGTCTCCGCCGTGACGCCGGGCGGCAGGGGACCGACTGCGGCCGACATGCCCGAGATCGACGCATCGCCCATGTTCTCGACCGTGAGCGTCGTCATAACGCTCCTGCCCGGATACAAGGTGATCGACTCGGGGGTCGCGACGCGATAGCTCCACAATCGGAAGAAGTCGCTTCCGGGGGCGGTTCGATGCGAGGGGCCCGCGCCCACCATATACAGACCGCCTTCGGTCGGACCGGGTTCGAACGCCACCGAATAGCGTCCCTCCGGATCCGCGACCATGTTCAGGAACCGGGTGTATCCCCGCACGGTGACCTGCACCCGAACAGGAACGCCCGGCGCAGGCGTCGACGTCCCCTCGATGGAGGCCCGCCCGCTGATCCGCACGGTCGTGCCCGCCGGCGCCTCATCCACGTCCGCCTCGGCGGTCGCGGTGAACGTCGAGACCAATAGCGGCCATGACGACACGTACGTGTTGTTGGACTCGCCCGCCCCGGCCGACTCACGAACGGAGTTCGCGGCATCGACCGTCACGATGACGTACCACTGCCCCTCCTGCGACGGATACTCGAGGTTCAAGGTTCGCTCGTACGACGCTCCGGGCCCGAGCGGCGCGACATTCACCGAGGACGCCAGGAGCACATCGCTCGCATCCAGCGTCCGATCCCGCGAGACTTGAACCCGCTCGATCCACGAGGTGGTGGCAGCCGCCTCACCGCGATTGGCCACGGTATAGCTCAGCGCCATGGCCGTCCCGCCCAGCCCGTTGGGGGGCATGGACACCTCGGTCACGGCGAGATCAGGTCGTGCGGGCTGGACGACGGTCGTCGCGACCGTCGACACCAGTCGCCCGTTCCCCTCTCCGGCCGCCTCGTACACGCGATCGTCCGAGTCGGCGATGACCGTGAAGTAGTACGTGCCCGACGCGTCGTCCGGGATCGTGACAGTCGCGTGCTCGGTATACGAGGCACCCTGTTCCAGCCGCTCGCCGTGGGCCTGGTTTGCCAGCAGGAGCGTGCTCTCGGCCGTGCGGCTGGGAGCCAGATGTACCGCATCGACCCAGTATGGCATCGCAACGGTCGGCCCGGCGTTGCGGACCGTCCACGAGACCGCGACGCGGCTTCCAGCCGTCACGCTCGACGGCGCATCGATCGACACCGGGACAAGGTCAGGCCGCAGGCAGGGCGTCGCCGCCGACGTCCCGCAGTTGTCGCCCTCGACGCTCTCCACGACGCGGTTGGCCGAGTCGGCGCACGCGATGAAGACCACCCCGGGGCTCCTGAAGTCGGCGACAGGCACCTCGACGGACCCGCTCAGCGACGCGCCCGCCGCGATCGCCTGGTCGACCGTGACATTTGCCGCCACTTCGCGGCGGCTGCCCGGCAACGCGTCGGGCGACTCGAAGATCGTCAGCGTCCACGGCGTCGTGCCGGTCGAGGCCATCCCGATGTTGGTGATCGTGTACTCAATGACTGCCGGCGTACCGAGCGTGAGGGTGGCCGGAACCCGCGAGATGGCCACCGTGAGGTTGGGCAAGGGCGGGTTCGAGACAGTCACGGGACCGAAGGTCGCGTCGTTGTCCGTCTCGTTCGATTCGCCCACCGCGCCGTTCACGTCGGTGCGCACGAGGAAGTGGTAAAACCCGGGAATCGCGGACGCGACCAGCGGCACCTGACCCAACAGCGTCCTCGAATAGGATCCTGAATCGGGAAGCAGCGGTGAGGCGTCGGACACCAGCACGGATCCGATGAGCAGGTCATCGCTGCTGAGGGTGAGGTCGCGCGAGAGGACCACCTGGTCGCGCCACGACCCGTTCGCGGCACGGTTACCGCGATTGCTGACCGTCCACCGCAGGGTGACGGTCTGCCCGAAGGCGACCGCGGAGGGCGCCTCGACGATCGCCACCTGCAGGTTGGGCGCGGGATTGGGATCGACGCGGATGACGCTGGCCACGCGGGCGTTGTTCACCCGTCCAACGTCGGCCACCGCCTCGTCGATGTCGGCCTTCACGATCAGATGGAACGTGGTGGCGTTCTGCACGTCATCCGGCAGCGTCACGGATCGGGAACGCGTGTAGACGCCCCCCACCGCCAGCGGCGCGGCGTTGGCGGGCGACGACCGCAACAGGCGATCGCTCGCTTCGAGCGTCGCGTCGACGGACAGGTACACGCCATCGGTCCACGACCCGGCCGCGGCCGCGGTGCCCATGTTCGTCACCGCGTAGTCGACCACGACCGATGCGCCGGCCTGCGCCTGCGACGGCGCGGACGCGCTCGTCACGGCGAGATCGGGCTTGGGCGCCGGGAGGAGCACCATCGTCCCGGCAGAGACCGCGATGTTGTTGCTCTCCGCGCCGCCCTCGTCGAGGGTCCCGCCGTCGTCACAGCGGACCAGGACGCGATAGGTCCCGGGCCGGTCGGGCAAGACGAAGGCCTGCGACGCCGCATAGGAGCCGCCCTCGGGCGCCACCGGCGTCGCCCGCTGGATCACGGGGGTCAGGGCGATGTCGGAGGCCGGCTGCAGCGTGGCGTCCTCGGAGAGATACACCCGATCCGCCCAGCCGCCCCGGGCCTCGCGGGGGCCGATATTGGTCACCGTGAATGCGATGACCGTCGGTTCCCCGGCGGCCGCGCTCGTCGGCGCGGTCACGCCGCCCGCCTCCAGATCCGGGTACAGGCGGCGCAACAGCCGGATGCGCCCGGAAGCCGCGACGTTGTTCGCGGAGTTGGACTCGAACTGCCCTCCGTTGGCGTTGGCCTTCACGAGCAGGAAGTACTCGCCTTCGGGCAGCGTCGGATCGACCGCAACGCTCGCGGCCGTCGTTCGCGCGTACGACGCGTTCGTTGCGAGCGGCGGCGTGGCGGCGACCGAGCGGACCAGGCGATCGCCAACGTCGAGCGTCGAATCGCTCGAGAGGAAGATCGAATCGGACCATGCGTCGATGGCCGTGCCCGGCCCGAGGTTGCGAACGACATAGCCCACGTCGAAGGAATCGCCGAAGAAGGCCTCCGAAGGCACCACGACGCTCAGCGTCGAGAGGTCCGGCGACGGCGTCGGCTGCAGTTGAATCGAGACCGCCGCGATGTTGTTGCTTTCGCCGAGTTCCTCGACCGCGCCGCCGTCATCGAGTCGCACCAGCAGGTGCCTGGTCCCGGACGCCGCGTAGTTCCGCGGCAGCGTGACCGACACGTCGCGAACGTACCCGCCTGAGGGCGCGAGCGTGGTGGGTCCAGCCTCAAGCACGAGGGCCACGTCACCCCCGTCCAGCGTCGCGTTGTCGCTCAGGTACACCCGATCGTTCCACGGACCCGCCGCCTCGCCCGGGCCGCCGTTGGTCGCCGACCACTGCACGCGGATCGTGTCCCCGAACCGCGCCGAGGCAGGGGCCGTCGGAGCCGACGCGAACTGCAGGTCGGGAAGCGCCACCGAGAAGGATGCCGCGGCGGACGACACCGCGCCGCGCCGGTCCGCCACGTTGAAGTAGAGCGTCCGCAGCCCCGAGGCGTGCCACGCGCGGAGCTGCGCGAAGGTCACCGTCGGCGTGGCGGTCGTGGCGAAGCCGTCGCCGACCTCAGCCGCAGTCGCCGCGGGACGCGTGTCCCACTCCATCGCCGTCGTCTCCCCCACGCCCATCGCGAGGTCGGGGTCGACGAAGCTGCCCTGCAGTTCGACCGTCGTGCCCGGCAGCACGGGCCCGTACGGGCCGCCCGCGTCGGCCACCGGCGGCGTGTTCACATACGAGACCAGCGTTTGGTCCGACCCTTGCAGCCCGTCGGCATCACCCACGTACACGCGCAGCGGCACGTTTTGGACCACGCTCAGGCCCTTAGCGATGGCCGCCGCGAGCGGTATGGGCTGCTGGGCGTTGGTGCGACCGACATCGTCGGCAAGGCCGTCGGCTCCGAGGTCCCACTGGAAGGTGCTGATGCCGCGTGAGCTTCCTCCGGGCCTATCGGGGTCATAGGAACCGCTGGCGTCGGCCGTGATGGACGGGGTCGCAGCAGCAAAGGCATACGGCCCTCCGACAACCGCCACCGGCGGCGTCAGGGAGCTCCGCGTGAAGAGATGTGTCCAGTTCGTCGCGATCTGTGCCGCGGAGACCGACGTGCCGCGCACACCCGCGGCATTCTCGATCCCCGCGCGAAACTCGCCCTCGTAGCGTGGCGGCGATACCGAGCGATAGCAGAACTGGATATTGCCGGTGGCCTCGAAGAGCACCACCTGGAAGGTGTTGCTGTCGGTGAAGCCGAACATCGGCACGTTGCTCCACTGCACGATGAAGCGGCGCTCGGGGGCGCTGCCGAGGGTCTGACGCCGCACCGAGTTGGCGGGCGGGTTGAGGTTGCTCCACCGCGGGGCGATCAGGTTGTTGGGAAGCGTCGTCGACGGAATCGCGGTGGGCCGGGGCACGTCGAGCCGGTCCGTGAAGGAGAGGTAGCCGTTGGGCGAGATGCCCACGCGCGTGTACACCGTGTCGTAGAAGCCGAAGGTAAAGCCGATGTCGACGTTGGTGACCCCGCCGTCATCGGTCACGGGCACGACCGTCCCACTTGACGCAATGTCAACGAAGGCGGGCGGCTGATCTGGCTGATTCGGCGGCACTTGCGGCGGCGGATCCGACTGGACGATGTAGCCGATCTGCGAACACCCCGTGGCATCGCCCTGGTACGTGCCCCCGCGGGTGGCGCATTCCGCCGCGGTGACCTGCACGCATCCGCTGCCGATGGAGCACGCCCCCACCGGCGTGGCCGCCAGCGAGGCGAAGTAGCGGGCCCCGCACGGAACGCCCGCCAGCGCTTCCGGGGCGGCCCAGGCCCAGTACCGGCCCGGTTGGAGGATCGACGTCACCGTCACCGTGGCGCACCGCGCCCCCTTGGCGTCGACCATGAAGGCCAGGGGGTTGACGCAGCCATTGCGGCCGTCGATCAGTCCGAGGTGCAACGGGAACTCCGCCGCCCCCGACCACGTGATCTGCGCCGGAGCCGCGAGCACGAACTCGTACCAGTCGGTATCGCGGTAATCCTGCCCGTTTCTGGCGTAGGTGCCGGACGTTGCCGACACGGTCTGGCCCACCGCCACCGACGAGAATCTCGCGGGCTCGATGGAACATCCGGCGTTGAAGGTGTCGACGTGGTTGGTGCCGCAGGGAGGTTCGTTCTCGGCCGCCGCGCCGGCCGGGATGGTGATGGTGCAGGGGGGCGTGCAGGCCACGGGCGAGGCGCACGTGGTGGCGGACTGCGTGACGGTGAGGTCGAACGCGCCGGCCGCTCCGTTCCAGCCGAAGGCGCGGACGACGTACGTGCGACCGGCCTGCGAGCAGAAACTCACCCTCGCGCCGCCGCCCGGACAATCGTCGTCGTTGGCGACGACGCACTGCAACGACGAGCAATCGCCGCAGTAGACGGCGAGTTGGGTGTCGATGGTGGCAAACCCGCAGGTGGCGATGGTGAGTTGACGGCCGGTTCCGACCACCGTGTACCACGCGCTCGGCCCGTTGCCTGCGATGCCCGGACACGACGGGGCGGCAGGGTCGACGGCGACACCGGTCGTGTCCGCTCGCACCGTCTGGCTGAGCCGACCAGTCATGTCGATGGCGACGGCATTGGAGCATCGATCGCCGCTGGGATCAGGGGCGAACCCCAAGTCGGTCACGACGACATTGTCGATGCCCCACGATTCGTCGCAAAGGTCCTGGAGACCTGCCCCGCTGAAGGAGACCGTCTCGGTGGTGGCTCCCGCACTGAACAGGAGCGAAACGGGGTAGATGGTGGGACCGACATTGCCGCTCCAGCAACGCCACGTGCAGTTGCACGGCGTGCCGCCGGAACCGGAGGGGTGATCGGCCATGCCATATTCACCCGGAAAAGCCTGCCTGCTCGACGACGAAGCGCATGCAAAGGTAGTCGTCCACGTCGCACCCGATGAAGCGGCGATGGTGAAGCGGTCCGGTCCGGCATTTCCATCCCACGAATCAAACGCGTAGGCATCGGCGGTGACCCGATACCGCCGCCCGGGGACCAGCCCCGACAATGCAAGCGACGCCGTCTCGTTCCCGTACTTGCCCAGCACACGCCTCGTGCCATCCGGCGACGCGGCGAACTTGGCGTTGCTGAAGCCGGGGGCGGCGCCATCATTGAAGTTGGCGGAATAGATGACCTGCCCGCTCGCCATGCCCGCGAGCGAGGCGACCATCACCAGCAGCGTTCGAAACATCACCATGTTCATATCCTCACCATCAACCGTGAGTCATCACCCCATCCGACCGCCCCGCCTTCATCACGACACGCGCCTGCGGCGGGACGCGGCGATGCCCGCGACAGCCAGCATCGCCGCCACGCCCGGCTCGGGCAGGTGCAGATAGCCGCCGCCGTAGGCCACGACGGTCTGACCCGGTCCGAAGAGGCTGTTCAGCCAGATCCAGTTGCCGTTCTCGCGGGCGTAGACGTTGATGTTGTCGAGATACAGCGTGGAGCCGCCCTGAAGCACAAGCGCGTCCTGACTGGTCCCTTGACCGACGCCGAAGATGTAGAGGGCCTCGCCAAGATTGCCGCCGCGGTTGGCGTTGTCGATGAGATCAAGCAGTTGGAGCGTGGCGGATTGGGTGGGAGTGCCCACGACGATTCGCCCGATGCCGAAGTTCCCGTTGTTGCCGGGGTTGACGGGCCCCACGTCCAACCCTGCGACCTCGAGAAAGTGCAACCCCGGATTGGTCATGCTGAGGATGCCTGCCGACATCGCGAAGGAGGCCTCGTTGGTCAGGCGATGGGTCAGGTGCTTGCCGACCGAAAGTTCGGCTCCCGCCGCGACCGAGAGCGATCCGCTGGTGATGCTCAGGGAACCGGTGAAGGAGATCACCGACTCGAGATCCTGCAGGGCGATCTGCACGTTGTTGCCGACGGTGAGATCGCCGAACTGGATTTGCCCGCCACCGGAGGCATTGAAGCGGGCTGCACCGCCGCCAGCAATGGCGCGCATACCTCGGAGGTCGATGCGCCCTCCGGCCGACGCACTGAACTCAATGCGATCTTCGCCTCTTGCCGGCGTCACCAGACTCTGCACGCCCGACAGGTCCACCACGCCCCCGTTGCTTGCCGTCACGGAGGTCGTGTACCCGGCGCCAGAGTCATCGTTCCAGCCGGCATTGAACGAGCGGATCGTCGACAAATCGAGGAGACTACCCGCGCCGCTGGCCGACAGTGCCGTGCCGTTGCCGTACCGATAGCCAGCCAACGTGTAGGTGGTCGCACCGATGTGGCCCGTGCTGGCGCCGAACTGCCGTCCGTCTGACACCCAGATCGCCGTGTTGTCAACGTTGGTCAACGTGCCGCTGTTGAACGTCCCCGTAGCGCCGAGATTGAT
>CAIYWI010000130.1 GCA_903929885.1 uncultured Phycisphaerales bacterium | reverse complement strand
GGCGCGACCTCCGTCAAGCTTGAGTTCTCCCTCACCAACGCCGGCAACGACTGGTGGTGGGCCATCGACAACCTGATGATGACCGGCGACGCCGCGGGCACCCCCAGCACCCTCTTCTCCGAGGGCTTCGAGGGCGTCACCCTCGAGGCGCCCGTCGATGAACTCCCCACCGGCTGCGGCATCACCTACTGCGGCGAGTTCACCTTCACGCACGACGGCCCCAACGGCGTCACCGTGGCCGTCGACAGCCCCGCCTTCGATCCCGCCCCCGGCGCGCGCAACGGCGTCCCCGACTGGCGCGGCTGGAGCTTCGTCGATCGCGCCTTCTGGCGCTGCGCCAGCGGCGGCCCCAACGGCAACGCCTTCACCAACTCGACCGGCCTCGTGGCCGTCGCCGACGGCGACGAGTTCGATGACATCGGCCACCTCCCCGGCAAGCTCGACACCACCATGTCGACCCCCGAGATCAGCCTCGCGGGCCGCATCGGCTCGCTCCTGGTGGTGAGCTTTGATTCGAGCTGGCGATGGGAATCGGGCCAGACCGCGTGGGTCACCGCCCACTACAACGACCCGGCCAGCACCGTCAGCGAGGTGCTCCGCTTCGAGTCCGACCCCAGCAACCCCTTCTTCAAGGCCGATGCCGTCAACGAGCGCATCGCCGCGGGCCTCGAAGTCCCCGCGGGCGCCACCTCGGTCACCCTCAAGTTCCGCTATGAAGGCGGCAACAACTGGTGGTGGGCCATCGACAATCTTTCCGTCTTCGAGGGCGTCGCGCAGATTCCCGTCGCCGGCATCACCCCGCTTCAAACGAACATGGCCGTCGCGGGCAACACCGACTATGCCCCCTGCTTCACCCCGTGGTCGCCCATCGCCCCCACCGGGTGGACCAGCCAGTTCCTCCCCAACGGCGGCTGCCCCGCGGAGTGCGGCCGTCCCGAGTGGCGCGGCTGGGCCTTCGCTTCCCGCAGCTGGTGGTCCACGCAGGTCGACACCCAGCTCCGGGAGACCTTCACCAAGGGCAAGGGCTTCATCGCCATCGCCGACCCCGACGAGTGGGACGACTTCGCCAACGGTCGCAGCGAGTTCAACGCCTTCATGACCACGCCGTCGATCTCGCTGCCCGCCACCATCGGCGACGCCTCGCTCACCTTCGACTCCTCGTGGCGCCCCGAAGGCTTCGATGACGGCTGCTCCTGCAACGCCGATCCCGCCGCCCGCATCAACAACCAGACCGCCAAGATCCGCGCCATCTACACCGTCGGCGGCGTCGAGCAGGCCCCCGTCGATGTCCTCCACTGGGACTCCGACGAGACCGGCCCCTTCTTCAAGCCCGACAGCACCAACGAGTCCGTGACGGTCGATGCCTCCGCCCTCCAGATCCCGGCGGGCGCCACGTCCGTCAAGCTCGAGTTCTCCCTCACCCAGGCCCGCAACGACTGGTGGTGGGCGATCGACAACGTTGCCTTCAACCTCGACGGCGCGGCCGCCTTCACCGAGAACTTCGACACCGTCCCGGGCATGCAGGCCGCCCCGACCGAGAACGCCCCTGTCGCCGAGTGCTCCTACTTCTCCACCGTCGCAGCTCAGGGCGGCAACCTGACCAACGACAACGCCGGCCTCTCCGGCTGCTCCGCCGGCGGCGACTTCTACGGCTTCAACGCCTGGCTCACCGAGGCGTGGGCCCTCGCCGGCGGCGAAGGTCGCGACGCCTTCGGCGCCCCCACCGCCTTCGTCAACGACATGGACCTTTCGGGCTGCGGCGGCTTCGCCCGCCTCAACATGCCCGCCTACGCCATCGGCTCGCTCAACCCCTTCTCGCTCGTGCTGTCCTTCCGCAGCAGCTGGGCCGCCATGCCCGGCCACGCCTCGAGCATCGAGATCTCCTACAACAACGGCCCGTGGACCAGCGTCCTCTCGTGGAACGCCGCCACCAAGCCCACCGCCGCCGACGAGCTCGTCTCCGTCCCGCTCAACAACCCCTTCGGCGCCTCCAACGTCCGCATCCGCTTCAATGACGGCGTCTCGGGATGGTGGGCCCTCTCCGACCTCGCCCTGACCGGCGAGATCGGCACCAACCCCTGCCCGCCCTGTGCCGCCGACTTCAACAACGACGGCGGCGTCGACGGCGCCGACATCGAGTCCTTCTTCGCGGCCTGGACCGACGGTGCGTCCTGCGGCGATGCCAACCTCGACGGCGGCATCGACGGCGGCGACATCGAGACCTTCTTCGGCTTCTGGGAGGCGGGCGGCTGCTGATCCGCTCCGGTGGTGCCCTCCGGGCCTACCAACTCTGAATCTCCCGCCGCCCCGGCCCAACGGTCGGGGCGGCGATTTTGACCGCAACCCTCGCACGACACGCCCTTCGGCTCGCCACCGTCGCTTCGCTTGCCGGGGGCCTTCTCGCGATCGGCGACGTCGCGCACGCCCATCCCAAGCCGGGCGCCCACGCCGATGTCCGCATCTCGATCGAACCCGACGGCGTCCGGATGGACTGCCTGATGAACCTCCTGTTCGTCGATCAGGTGGTCCGCTCGCGCCGCGCCAGCCGCGACCGCGTCGACCCCTCGGAAGTCGAGCCGCTGACGATCGCCCTGCACGAGTACTTCGGCGCCACCCGAGACGTGGCCGTCACCGACCTCTTCGATCGCCCGAACCGCCTGCTCATCGACCGTGTCGAGGTGACGCCGGTCATCGAATCCACCCGCGTCATCGAGCCCGAGCCGGAGACGCGGCCTGGCTTTGTCGCCAACCCCGCCCTGCTCATGCCACAGGTGCATGTCCGTGTGCTGTACCCGAGCAAGTCGCCTCCCCGTTCGATGTCGCTCCAGTGGGGCACCTTCGCGAGAGACTTCGTCCGTCTCGAGGGTGATGCCGCTCCCTTTTCCGACGTCGAGGCGATCCTCACCGCCGGCCCGCGATTCGAGGTCGTGCTCCTGACCCGCGAGGAACCCGAGTACACGTGGCACGCGCCGGCGATCGAAGCCGATCACCTCGCCGCCGTCCCGCTGCCGCCTTCGCCGACCGCTCGGCCGCCGACGTTCCTCCCCGCCATGGCCGGACTCGCGCTGGTGCTGGCCGGCTTCTGCATTCGTCCGCAGGGTCGCTCGCTGCGAACAATGAAGGCGGTCTGCATGGCGAGCGGCGTCATGGCTGCAGGGTGGGCAGGCTGGGTTCGCTTCGCCAGCGTGTCCACCGGCCTGCGCCTCTCGGAATCGGAGACGCTCGCCATCTTCCGTCCACTCCACGAGAACATCTACCGCGCCTTCGACTTCACCCGCGACACCGATGTCTTCGACGCGCTGGCCCGCAGCATCGACGGCCCCCTGCTCTCCACCCTGCACGAGCAGATCTACCGAAGCCTCGTGATGCAAGAGGAGGGCGGCGCGGTGTCTCGCGTCAGGCGGCTTGAACTTCACGAAGCTCGGGTCCTGCCCGACTCGCCTCCCGATCGCGTCCGAGTCGACGCCACGTGGATCGTCGAGGGCGTCGTCTACCACTGGGGCCATTCACACGAGCGACGCAACGAACACCGTGCCACCTTTGGGCTCGCGCCGCGGCCCCAAGGCTGGCGCATCATCGAGGCCTCCATGACGGCCCAGCGTCGCATTCCCTCGCCCGAACAGGCCGCCATGAGCGGTCAGGATGGCGCGATGCCGCCCGAACCGCAATCCGATGCTGTCACCCCCGCCCCGCCCCCCGCCTGGAAGCCCGACAAGTGATCGAGTTGCACGACGTCCGCTTCGCCTATCCGGGCTCGGGCGGCTTTGCCCTTCATGTCCCCGCGCTGACCGTCTCGCCGGGCGAACGCGTCGCCCTGATCGGTCCGAGCGGCTCGGGGAAGTCGACCCTCCTGCTGCTCGCCGGCGGCGTGCTCCTTCCCCATTCCGGCTCCGTCCGCGTGGCCGGCGACGACATGACCAGCCTTGCCGCCTCGCGTCGGCGAAGCCTGAGGTTGCGTCGCATCGGCATGGTCTTCCAGGAGTTCGAACTGCTCGACTATCTCACCGTCCGCGACAACATCGCCCTCGCGGGTCGCCTCGATGCCTCCATCGACCGTCGCACGCTGGCGAGCGAGGCCGAGCGGCTTGCGACGGCGGCAGGCGTGGCCGCGCTGCTCGACCGCAAACCCGCCGCACTCTCGCAGGGCGAACGTCAGCGAGTGGCCGCCTGCCGCGCTCTGGCGACGCGTCCCGCCGCGCTGCTCTGCGACGAGCCCACCGGCAACCTCGACCCGAGCAACGCCGACATCGTGACCCGCCTGCTGCTCGATCACGCCCGCGACCATCGCGCCGCGCTGCTCATGAGCACCCATCGCCACGAGTCGCTCGACGTCTTCGATCGGGTCGTGGACATCGCCTCGTTCCGCCTTCGCGGGGGGGGACGATGAACGGCCTGCTCGGCCTCGCCCTGTCGCACGCATGGCACGCCCGCGTGCGTTCCTCGCTGATCGTCGTCAGCGTCGCGATCGCCGCGTTCATCCCGCTGGCGACCGCCATCGTCGCCTCCTCGCTCGAGGCCGCGTTGCTCCGCCGAGCCGATTCAACGTCGCTCGTCATCGGCGGCCAAGGAGGCCGCATCGACCTCGTGCTCGCCGCGCTCTACTTCAGGCCAAGCCGCACCAAGTCGATCACCACCGGCGACTGGATGCAGTTGGATGCCGACTTCCCGGGCAAACTCGTGCCCCTCAACGTGCAGCATTCGGCGGGCGGCGCTCCCGTCGTCGCGACGCCGCCGGATTACCTCGACGCCCGTGGATTCGCCATCAAGCAAGGCACTCGGGCGACGCTCGTGGGCGAGGCGACGCCGGGTCGCAACGCCGCCGAGCGGCATGGGCTCTCCCCCGGCGACGGCATCAACTCCGACCAGGCCGCCTCCCTCGACATCGCCGCCCCCGCCTCGATCCGACTGCGAATCACCGGGGTGCTCGCCGCCACGGGAACCCCCGACGACGACGCGATCTTCACGGACCTGAAGACGGCGTGGGTGCTCGCCGGACTCTCGCACGGACACGCCGATGCCGCCACCGCCATCCCGCCGCCGCTGCTGCTCGATCGCACCGGCGAACGAGTCGTGGTGAGCGAGGCGTTCGTCGAGGACAACGAGGTCACGGCCTCCAACGCGGACTCCCTCCACCTCCACGCCGACGAGACCACGCTCCCGCTGACGGCCGTGCTCGGTCTCTCGCTCGACGACCGGGAGCGAACCCTGCTGCGGTCGCGGATCAATGCCGCGGGCCGATTGCAGGCGGTCGAACCCGGCGAGGTCGTCCGCGAGATCATGGGGCACGTCGCCCGGTTCACCCGGGCGGCGAATGTCATCGCCATGGCCGTGACCGCGCTGACGGGCTTGCTCGTAGGCATGATCCTCACGATGTCCGCCAAGGCCCGCTCACGGGAGTTGCTGACGCTCGAGCGGCTCGGCGCCTCGCGAGGACAGGTCGCGATGCTGCTGGCCATCGAGGCGGTGGCCTTGACCGCCATGGGCATGGCCCTGGCCGCCGCCGCCGGACTCGCCTTGTGGCTGCACCCTCCGGATCTCGTGAAGCTTCTGTAAATCAGCCGTGAACCGCTGCCGCACCAGCCGGCACGAGGCGACGATGCGTCCTGCTCCCCCCATGGCTCTGCCTCACGCCAACCAGTGGTTTCGCCTGACGCTCGGCCTCGTGGTCGCGTGCGGGATGCTCACGGCCTTCGCACGGTGCGGGCCGTCGCCCTCCCCGCAAGCTTCCGCGTCGCTCGATCCGTCCATCGCGGCAAGCTTCCATCCGGTCGCGTACGTGGCCGAGCGGATCGCCTCGGGGCTGGTGCCCGTGAGGCAGATCACGCCGCCCGACGCCGACGTGGCGTCGTGGAAGCCTGACGCCGCGACCATCGAGGGGCTGCAGCGAACGAAGCTGACGATCGTCAACGGCGCTGGGCTCGAGCGATGGACCAAGGCGGCCTCGCTGCCCGAGTTTCGGACGCTTGTCATGTCGCGTGCCATCCGCGACCGCCTGCTGACGACCAAGGAAGTGGCCCACTCCCACGGAAGCGGCCCCGCGCACGTGCACCGCGGCACCGACCCGCACACGTGGATGGACCCTTCGCTGCTGGCGATCCAGGCCGAGGCCGTCCTCGAGGCGATGACGAGAGCGTGGCCCGAGCACGAACGCGCCTTCGCCCAGGCCCACGATAAGCTGGCGGCTGATCTCGCCGCCCTCGACGCACGCCTCGCGACGCTCGCCCCATCGCTCAAGGGCGTGGTGGTGATGGCCTCACACCCGACGTACGGCTATCTCGCCCGGCGGCACGGGTGGACCGTGATCGACATCGACCTGCCCCCGGACGCCCCGCCGGCCACCGAAGCCCTCACCGCGATTGACGAGGCGCTCGCCCGCGATGCCGCGGGTTGGCTGATGCTCTTCGAGCGCCCGCCCGCCGAACCCGTGCTCGACGCGTTGCGTGCACGGTCGCGACTGAAGGCGGTGGTCTTCAGTCCGTGCGAACGCAAGCCGCCGAGCGAGGAAGGGGACTTCCTCGCCGTCATGAACGCCAACATCGATCGTCTCGCCGAAGCGCTGGGCGTCGCCGCCCGACAGGAGCCATCCGACCCATGAAGCACTCCCCCACCCGCCGTTCTTCCCTCACGCTGCTCGCCTTGCTCATGAGCGGGTCGATCGCGTCGCCCCTGCTGGGCAGGCAACCCGCGACTCCCACGACCCCGGCAGCCCCCACGCCGGCGAATCCCACCGCGCCGGCGGTCGACCCCGACCTCCTGCTCCACATCGGCGTGACGGCCGGTCGGGTTCGCAATGGGCTCTTTGTCGACAAGACGGGCAAGGCCAAGGGCACCATCGTCGGCAACCCGATGAAGACGACGCTGGGTCCCGGCGAGGGCTATCGCTTCAACGGCGCGACCGACTGGCTGACCATCGGCGACGGCACGCCCGCCGGACGCGCCTGGCTCCCGGCCCGCGAGTTCACGGTGCAGGCGTGGGTGAGCCTTCGGACCACGACGCAGTACGGATCGATCATCGGCCTCATGGAGGACAGCGGCGACGCGGAGCAGGGGTGGTCGCTGGGGTACACCAACGACGCCTTCACGTTCGGATTGGCCACCAAGGGAGCCGACGACGGCAACGGCAAGATGACCTACGTCAAGGGCACGTCGGAAATCCGCCCCGACCGCTGGTACCACGTGGCGGCGACCTATGACGGCCGAATGATGCGTCTGTTCGTCAACGGCAAGGAGGAGGGCAGCAGCGCGGAGCAGAGCGGCGACATTCTCTACCCCGCCGCCAATCAGGGGGTCATCGCCTGCTACCTCGACAGCAACGAGAAGTTCCCGATGGACGGCGTGCTGCTGGAGACCAAGGTGCTCGGCCGGGCTTTGGGCGCGCCTCAGATCGCCGAGGAGTACACACCCGGCGCGCGGCTCGCCAGCTTCGAGCCGCAACTCGACGCGACGCAGCGGTTCGTGGTGAGGCCCTACCTACAGGCGGTCTCGAAGACGGGTGTCACCATCATGTTCGAGACGTCCCGCCCCTGCACCGCGACCGTCGAATACGGCACATCGCTCCCCTACTCGGCCAAGGCCGAGTCGAGCCAGCCCTCGCAGTTCCACGAGGTTTCGCTGACCGGACTCGAGACGCAGACCCCCTACTTCTACCGCGTGCGCTGCCGCGAGGAAGGGGGCACCGAACTTCTCGGCGACGACCTGACCTTTCAGACCGCCGTGCACGACGACACGCCCTTCTCCTTCGCGGTCATCGGCGACACGCAGAAGAACAAGCCCGTGATCGCACAGTTGCAGGCCTTCAGCTTCACCCTGCGTCCCAACTTCCAGATCCATCTGGGCGACGTGGTGAACACCGGCGCCGACAAGGCCGAGTGGACCGAGGAGATGCTCGACGCCTCGTGGCCCATGATGAGCCGCGTCTGCATGTTCCCCTCGCTGGGCAATCACGAGGAGAACCACTCCAACTACTACAAGTACTTCTCCCTGCCCGGCCCCGAGTACCGCTACACGTACACGTACGGCAACGCCCAGTTCTGGTCGATCGACACCAACAAGCCCGTCGACCCCTCCAGCGAGCAGTACAAGTGGATCGACGAGACCATGGCCGCTTCCAAGGCCACGTGGAAGTTCGCGTACCACCATCACCCCGTCTATTCGTCCGACGAGAACGACTACGGCGACACCTACAAGGGCCCGTCGACGTACGGCGATCCCCGTCACCGCCACCTCGCCGCCCTCTACGAGAAGCACGGCGTCGACGTGGTCTTCAACGGGCACATCCACAGCTACGAGCGCACCTGGCCCATCCGCGACGGCAAGGTCGACATGGAACGGGGCGTCCGCTATGTCGTCGCCGGCGGCGGCGGCGGCGGGCTTGAGTCCGCCAGCCCCACGCGACCCTGGTTCACACAGCGCGTCTATCGCGGCCACCACGTCGCCAACGTCATGATCAGCGGCCGATCGCTGACCATGCAGGCCTTCGACCTCGAGGGCCGACTCTTCGACGTGATGGAGATCGCCAAGCCCGCCCCCGCGGCGTCCCGCTGAACGCTCACCGGTTCGCCCGATCTGAAGCGCGGGGCGGCGACTCGGTCTCCGTCCCCGCTTCGCTCAACGCCGTCGCAAGGTCGGCGATGGCATCGATCATGCGAACGCCGGCGAGAGACTCGACCCTCGCGAGGTGACGGGTCGACGCCGGGCAGGCCACCATGCCGCACCCTGCGTGAAGGCCCGCCGCCAGATCGTGCGGACTGTCGCCCAGGCTTGCCACCGTCGCCGCGTCTCGCACGCCGGCCTCGGCCATCATCGCGCGAATCATGGCATCCGACGGTCGCCCCTCGGTCACGTCGTCGGCGCAGATCGAGTGATGCACCGACACGCCCCACCCGAAGCGATCGAGCAGGGCGTCGAGCGTCCGCCGATCCAAGCCGCTGACGACGCCGACCGCCACGCCCATCATGCCCAGCGACGTCAGGAGGTCCGAGACGCCGGCCGCCGCACGCAGGCCGCTGTAGTTCTGCGCCCGGTCTCGCATCGCCCGACGCAGTTCGGCCTCGAGGTGCAGCACGACGCCGGGCGAGGGCGGCCGACCCAGCGAGACTTCAAGGCACGCTCGCACAATCTCGGCGCCGTTCATCCCGGCCCGCCGCCGAACCTCATCGGCCGAGATCGCCAACCCGCACGATGCGCCCAGCTCCGCCAACGCGGCGGCCACTACCTCGTCCGCCTCGGGCACGAGCGTTCCTTCAAGATCGAGAATCGCGAGGCGATACCGCACGCGGCATCCATGGTGACCGAACGCCCCGAGGCGTTGCGCAACGCCGCCGCCGCGTTCATGAATGGTGATGGTTCACGACCGGTGCGCCCGGCTTGTTGCGATCACGCGAAGAACGCGCGAAGATGCTCTCACGGCCGTTCGTGCGGGAAGTCGTTTCCGTCGCCCGTTCGCTACGCTCGCCAATCGGAACTGGTGGCATCATGGCAGTCGAGGCGTCGAAACACATGTCGAATCAGCGAGTGGTCGTCGTGGGGGCGGGCATCGTTGGCCTTTCGTTCGCCTTCAGCGCAGCCGAGCGGGGCGCGCAGGTGACCGTCTTCGAACGCCACGAGGCCGCCGTCGGCGCGTCGATCCGGAACTTCGGCATGGTCTGGCCCATCGGCCAGCCCGCTGGGCAGCTCCACGCCATCGCCCGGGCCGCTCGCGAACGTTGGGGCTTGCTCGCCTCCCAGGGGGCGTGCTGGCTCTCGCCGTGCGGGTCGGTCCATGCCGCCCACCACGACGACGAGTGGGCGGTGCTGCAGGAGTTCGCGGCATCCGCCCCGGGGGCGGGCATCCCCTGCCGCCTTCTCGGACCTGAGGAGACCCTCCAGACGGCCCCCGGCGTCAAGCCCGAGGGGTTGCGGGGCTCGCTTCACAGCGACTCGGAGGCGTGCGTGAACCCCAGGCGGGCCATGGCGGGGCTTGCCGCATGGCTGACGACGCGGCGTGGCATACGCATCGAGTTCGGGCGGACGGTGGCGGGGTTCGACGGGGGCGACGCGGTGGTCTGCGGCGGCGAGCGGTGCCCGTTCGACCTGGCCGTGGTCTGCGGCGGGGCCGACATCGACACCATCTTCCCGGGCCTTCACGCCTCGCTGGGCCTTCGTCGCTGCAAGCTCCAGATGCTCAAGACCGTCGCGCAACCTGGCGGGTGGCGTCTGGGCCCGCACGTGGCGAGCGGACTCACCCTGCGTCACTACCGCAGCTTCGAGGGCTGCCCGTCGCTGGCGACGCTGCGACAACGGATCGCAGCGACCAAGCCCGAGCTCGATCGCCTGGGCATCCACGTGATGGCCTCGCAGCACGACGACGGCGGCGTGGTGCTGGGCGACTCGCACGAGTACGACGCCGACGTGGACGCCTTCGACAAGCCGCTGATCGACGACCTGATCCTCCGCGAGCTGCGGGAGGTGATCGCGATCCCCGACTGGACGATCGCCTCGCGGTGGCACGGCGTGTACTCGAAGCACCCGAGCCGCGCCTGGGTGGAAGTCGAGCCGATCGAGAACGTCAAGGTCGTGACGGGCCTTGGCGGCAACGGCATGAGCCTGTCGCTCGGATTGGCCGAGCACTTGATGCGGTCATGGACGGGAGCGGCGCACGCAACGGCGTGACGACGGTGTCCACGCTGACCGTGAGGAACACGTCGATCAGATCAACCTTGCGGTCACCCGCCGCCGGTGAAACGAGGGCCTGAAGCGAAAGCGTCGGAAAGATCGCTACTGGGGACACTTCTGGGGGCGCCCGCTCCCTGCCTGCAAGCAGGCCACGCTTCAAGCCCCCATGAAAACAGCCCTTGCGATTGCAAGGGCTGCTCGAAGCGGAGAGGGGGGGATTC
>CAIYWI010000129.1 GCA_903929885.1 uncultured Phycisphaerales bacterium | reverse complement strand
GTGGCCATCCCCAAGTACATCGATTACGCCGCGAACGCCAAGGCCTCGGCGTGCAAGGGCATCCTGGGCGGCGTTCGCTCGGCCATCGCCAACTTCTACGCCAACTCGGCCGTGAGCGGCACGCCGGTGTTCCCCACGCTGGTGCAAATGCAGACGGTGGGCACGGTGGTGACCGAAGCCGTCCCGGCCAACCCCTACAACAACCTGGCGACCATCACCAGCGCGGTCTGGGCGACCACCCCCCCGGTGACCGGCTCGTTCGGCTGGAACTACGACGCCACCACGGGCCGCTTCTGGGCCAACTCCACCTCGTCGGGCGTCAACGAGCACCTGTTCTGAGCCCCAGGGTTCCCGGGCCCCGCGCCCGGTCCGACGACCGCGTCGCGCCCGGGGCATCCGGAGCCGACGCGGTCGTCGTCGCAGGACGGCGAGCGTGCCGCGGTTGCCGCGGTCGGTTGTTCGTGACATCGGGTCCATGCGTCCCGAGGAGAGGCACGTGTCGAGGAAACGAGTCGTCATCGAGCTCTCGCCCACGCGGCTTCAGGTGGCCGTCGTGCGCGGCCGTCGCGTGGTGGCGCGCGAAACGGCCCGGCTGACGCCGCCCTCGCAGGGCACGGCGTGGGCGTCGCGTCTCGAGTCCCTCCAGCCCGCGCTCACTTCCATCACCGAGGCCCTGCGGTGCAAGGGCGCCGAGGCCACGGTTCTCTACCGCAGTCCGACGGCGAGCTGCGGCATCTTCTCCTGCAACGCGGCCGCGGGCAAGGCGGCCTCCATTCACGCCGCTCGGCTCGCGCTGGCCGATTCGACGGAGTTCTCGCTCGAGTCCAACCCGTACGAGCTCATGCGGGTGTGCATCGACCGACCTCAATCGACGGACAGGGCCGCCGGCCAGCCGGTGTCGCAGATTCACACGCTGGGGTTCGCCGACACCGACGCCACGGTCTTGACGCTGGCCCAGTGGCTCGAGGCCGCGGGTCTGACCCTGGGCGAGGCCATCCCGCTCGACGCGGTGGCGCTTGCCGAGTGCGTCGTCGGCGCGCTCGCGGCGAGCCGCAAGGACAAGAGCGGCGTCGCCATGACGCTTCACATCGGCGAGCACGCCAGCATGCTCGCCGGCGCGACCGCCGGCCGCATCCGGTTCGTGCGTCAGGTCAGTCTCGGCGTGGAGTCGTTCATCGAGGCGATGATCAGCGCGTCGCGCCAGGGCACGGGCCAGATGGATCCCGCCGCCGCGGACGAACTGCTGCACCGGGTGGGCGTCTGCTTCAGCGAGGAGGAGAGCGAGGACTCGCCCGATCACGCGGCCGGCGAATCCATGCTCATGCTGCTCCAGCCCGTGCTCCAGCGCCTGGGCATCGAGATCAAGCAATCGCTCCGCTTCGGCGTCGAGGCCGAGGAACGGGAGAAGACGATCCTGTCGATCACCGGTCCGGGCGGTCGCATCCCGCGGCTTGCCGAAGTCATCGCCAAGCAGTGCGGCTCGCGCACGCCCGAGGCGCTGCTGACCCGCGATCTGGGCGTGTCCGGCACGTCGGCGACGTGGCTGGCCTCCCCCGTGACGGTGCAGGGCTTCCTTCCGCGAGCGCACACCGAGCGGCTCGACGCAAGCCACATCCGCCATGCGCTGTGGGTCGGCGCCGCGAGCACCGCGCTGCTGATCGGCTACGACGCGTGGAGCACGGCGATGGACCTCCAGCAGGAGATGATCAACGTCGGATCGCTCCGACACCGTCTCGAGATCTCCAAGCCCGCCTCCGACCTCAACAAGCGGCTTCGAGCCCTGCAGACGGCGGTCGTCGAGGCCCGCGTCGTTCGCGACGCCCGCTACCGGTCGCTCACCGACGGCGTGGCGATGCTGGCGACGCTCGCGGCGAGCACGCCGCCGAACATCAAGCTCAGTCACGTGAACATCGCCGCCGAGGGCGAGGCGCCCGCGTGCCACGTGAGCGGCCACGCCATGGGCTCCGACACGGTCGATCCGGACGCCTCGCTTCGCTTCTACGTCGACTCCCTGTCGGCGGTGCCCCTGGTCGCGTCGACCCGCATGGGATCGACCCGCCGCGGGGCCGACTCATCGGGTCTTCCGATGCAGACCTTCGATCTCAGCCTGATGCTTCACAACGTCCCCATGGGGCCCGCGCCCGCCAAGGTCGCGGCCGTCGACAAGGAGGACGCAAAGTGAATCCGCACATGCGAAACGTCGTGGCGCACGGCTGCATCGCCGCCGCCATCCTCGTGGGCTCGTACATGCTGGTGGTGGACCAGTTGCAGGGCAAGCTCCGCGCCGCGCGACAGGAGTCGACGCGGCTTGCCAAGCAGGTGGCGGAAAGCGAGTACTTCCGGGACCTGATTCCCGCCATGACCGAGACGCTCAATCGCGTCGAGGCCGAGGCGGCCGTCATTCGCAAGGCCAGCGAGACCGCCCGCGACGATCGGGCCCTGTACGCGGCCCTGATGGACATGGCGCAACGCCACAAGGTGCGGCTTGACGAGGTGAATCCAGCCAATCCCAGCAAGCCTCCCACGCCCGAGCGGCCCGCCACGCCGCCCGGCGCGCCGCCAGCGCCCCCGGCCGCGGTCGCCGGACCCGACGCCCGTCGCATCGAGAAGGCCCTCGCCTACGCCGTCGTCGCCTCCGGCTCCTATGGCGACGTCACCGCCTTCCTTCGGGGCGTGCAACAGGAACTGGGCTATTCGGTGATCCGCAGCGTCAACATCACGCCCCAACCCGACGGCAGCGGCATGGTGCGGGCGAACCTCACCACCGAGCACTACGCCTTCGACGTGACCCCTCGCGCGATCGCCGCCGACGAAGGGGGGAAGTGACGTGAACTCCAAGAGCCGATCCCTTCTCATCCAGGCCGCATCGGTCGCCGCCCCGTCGCTGTTGATCGTCGCCATGCGATTCGTGCTCGTCGGTGGGCCCGACGTCGCCTCGGCCGTCGGTTCCGGACAAGTGGCGCCCGCGCTTGCCGCGCCATCCCCCGACGCCGCCGTCCCGGCGGCCGTTCGTCAACTCACCCCCGAGCAGCAGCGAGCCGCCGATTGGCGGGGCCTCCTGCGGTACGACGCGAACCTCGAATCGCCCATGGACGCTCGCGCCAACGTCGTCCTCATGGCGCCCAAGAAGGTCGAGCCCGTCACGCCGGTGAAGACCGCGCCGGTCGCGGCCCCGAAGGCCAGCCCCTTGCAAGGGCTGACCCTCACCAGCTTCATGGGCAACCTCTCCGGCGGACTGGTCGTCATCTCCGGGAAGGTCTACCGCGTCGGTGAAGAGGTTCGGCCCGGCCTCCTCCTGGCCAACATCGACTTCCGCAACGCGACGGTCACGCTCCAGAATCTCGACGGCGAGACCTTCACCCTCGTCAAGAAGGACTGAAGCGGACGCGGGCCCCGATCGCTCGTCAGCGACCGGGGACCCGCTCCCGGCATCCCGATCCGGACCCCGTTCAGTCGTCCTTGAGCATCCGCAGCGGCGGCGTGTCCGTGTCGTCGTATTGCCCCGAGCGGATGGCCCAGATGCACCCGCGAACCGCGATGGCCGCCAGCACCAGCGCCAGCGGCAGCACGATGGCCAGAACGCTCATGGCTCGCTCCTGAAAAACCTCGAACTCACGCAGATCGACACCGCCGTCAGTGAACTCAGCGGCATCACCAACGCCGCCACGATGGGGTGCATGTGCCCGCTCATCGCCACCGCCGCGGCGGCCACGTTGTACACCGAGGATGCCGCCAGCGTCCAGCGGATCATCCGCAGCGTTCGCTCGCAGCCGTCCACCAGCGTGAAGAGCGGATGCAGACCCGGCTTGGCAAGGTAGACGTCGGCCGCGGCCAAGCTCGCTTCCGCCCCTCCGTGCACCGACACGCCCACGTGCGAGGCGGCCAACGCGCCGGCGTCGTTCACTCCGTCGCCCACCATCACCGTGTTCCCCTTCGCGGCGGCCTCCTTGATGATCGCCATCTTCGTCTCTGGCGAAGCTCCACCACGCCACTCGCCCACGCCGCAGGCACGCGCGACGTGAGCCACTGCACGCTCGTCGTCGCCCGAGAGGATGCGGCACGCCCATCCCCGCCGTTCGAGCGAGCGAATCACCGACGGCGCTTCCTCGCGCACCTGATCACCGACCCCCGCGACCGCCCTCAAGTCGCCGTCCACCACGACGTAGACGGGGGTCAGGCCCTCGCCCGCCCAGGCGTGGGCGGCGGCCGACAACCCCGGATCCATCACGTGAGCGAGGCGTCGCGCCAGCCGTTCCGAGCCGACGGCCAGGCGTGACGACCCCGTCTGGGCGATCACCCCCTCGCCCGGGAGGTGGGTGACCCCCTCGGGCGTCGGGGCCGCGGGGAGCTTGTCGGCCGCGGCGGCCAGCGCGAGGCCCACGGGGTGCGATGACTCACGCTCCGCCGCGGCCACCAGGGCGAGGAGCGGGACGGGTCCGCTCCAGTGGACCAGTTCCATTCGTCCGTTCGTCAGCGTCCCTGTCTTGTCGAGAAAGAGGGTGCCGCCTGCCGCGAGGTGCTGCACGGCGTCGCCACCCTTGATGAGGATGCCCCTGCCCGCCGCCCTGCCGATGGCCAGGGTGAAGGCCAGCGGCGTCGCGAGCCCGAGGGCGCAAGGACAGGTGACCACCAGCAGTGACACGGCGCGTTCCAAGGCCACGTGCACGCCGTGGCCAAGCCACAGCAGGAAGGTCGCGGCGGCCAGCACGATCATCGCGAGCAGGAAGCACCCGCCGACCCTGTCGGCGAATCGCACGATGGGGGCCTTGCGGCCCGAGGCATCCTCGACGAGCGCCATCAGTCTGGCGACGCGGGTGTCCGCGCCGCTCGCCGTCACGCGACATCGCACGGTGGCGCTGACGTTCACCGCTCCGGCGAACACCTCGTCACCCACGCCGCAGGTGCGAGGCAGCGACTCGCCGGTGAGCAGCGACGCGTCGACCGCGGTGCGTCCCGAGACGATCTCCCCGTCGATCGGAAACGACTCGCCCGGCGCCACCTCCACGATGTCGCCCGTTTCGATCGCGGCGACCGACACTCGCTCCACTCGCTCGTCGCCCGCCGACCCCACGACACGCCGGGCCGTTCGAGGCGTGAGCGAGAAGAGGAGTTCCACGCTGTCCGCGGCCCATCGCTGCTGACGCTGTTGAATGAACCGACCCACGAGCAGCGCGAAAATCAGCACGCTCACCGAATCGAAGTAGACCTCGCCCCGACCCGTGATCGTGCTCGCGGCGCTCCATGCGCCGCCGGCGAGCAGCGCGAGGGCGATCGGGCCGTCGAGGTTCACGCTGCCCGACCGAAGCCCCGCCCACGCGCCGCGGAAGAAGACCATCCCCGGCCACAGAAGGGCGACGCCGGTCACCGCCAGACTTCCCCAGCGGAAGGCCTCCCGATAGATGGGTTGCATGCCGTCGAAGAGTCCAGCGTACAGGGCGAAGGCGAGCAGCATGGCGTTGCCGGCGCACGCCCCGGCCACGGCCATCCGGATCATCGCCGCGTGGTCCTCCGCCACCCGTGCGGCGGCGGCCGACGCGCTCACGGGGCCGATGTCGTAGCCCATGCGAGAGAGGTGCCTCGCCACCTCGCCCAGCGACACTCGCCCTCGGTCGAAGGCCAGTTGCAATCGTCCGCGGCGGAAGTTCACCCTCGCCTCGTACACCCCGCCGAGTCGCTCGGGCAGCGCCTCGACACGCCACACGCACGAGGCGCAGTGCATGCCTCGGATGGCGAGTTCGATGCGGGTGATGCCGGCATCGTCCGTGCTTGCGTGTTCCTCGAGAAACGTGGGGTCGTCGAGCGGGGACGGCTCGGCGGGGGGGGGCCGATCGTCGGCGACGTGGACCGGCGCGGGGACCGGACAGGTCAGCTGCGACAGGGCCGCGTGTGCCACTTCGCAGCCGCCGCAGCAGAAGGCGCGGTCCCCCGGAGCGTCGCTCGTCGGGCTGGGCGCCCCGCAGTGCGTGCACGGCAACGCGCCGGCGGCCATGAGCGACGAGGCGGATCGAGGAGATTCAGTTCGCAGCGGAGCCATGGCAGGTGGTTGAGAGGAGGGTGCCGATGAGCGAGTCGGAGGGGGACTGGTGGCACGGGCGAAGCACGCGGAGCGAGATGGTGGCGACACCCGCTCCGATCATCAGCGTGGCGGTGGCCACCGGCATGAAGGATTGCCCGCGTCCGGCGAAGCGAGAAATCGTCGCCCCCGCGGCCACGAGGGTGGGCAGGGTTCCGAGCCAGAAGAAGGCCATGACGGCCGCGCCGGCGATGGGGTCGGCGGTGCCCGCACTGGTGAGGGCGAAGGTGTAGAGCCAGTGGCATGGGAGCAGCGTGGTGAGCAGGCCGATGGCCGTGGCGCGTGCCGCGGGCGGCCAGTCGCCCGCCAACCGATGGCCCGCCCCGACGAAGCGGAGGAGCGGCCCGGGAACCGGGAGACGTGGCAGGCGGATTCCGGCACGAGTCGCGAGGTGCGAAAGGCCGGCGAGCGTCACGACCGCGGCTGCGACGGTGGCCGCGACATCGGTGAATCCCGAGGCGGCGGCTCCGAGATCAAGCGCCTGGCCGGCCAATCCCGAGACTGCGCCGAGCGCGACATAGCTGGCGAGTCTTCCGCCCGAGTAGAGCACGGTGAGACGAAGCCGCTCGGCCGGGGAGGGGCGAAGGGACGAGGTGGCGATGGCCGCGAAGACGCCGCACATGCCCGCGCAGTGGAGACTGCCGAGCAGGCTGGCGAGGAAGGTCGAGATGCACAGGGAGAGGATCATCGCGCGGCGGGAGCGTCGGGAACGACGACCTCGAGTTCGAGCAGGAAGCGAGCTCGCGAAGGGGTGGCGGGACTCTCGATGCGCACGGTGTGCAAGCCGGCGCGAGCGGACGCGAGCGACAGGCGGACCGCGCCGTGATCGTCGGTCGTCAGACGAGCGGCGGTGGGGTGCTTGGGGTGGGCGTTGTGAAAGCACTCGACCCGGAGGGGCACGGAGGGCAGCGGCGAGCCCGACGCGTCGAGCAGGTCGAGCCGCAGGGCGGCCGCATCCGCAGCGGAGCGATCGATGGTGGCCTTGCATCGCCAGCCGAGCGCGCCGCTGGCGTCGAGCGCCGCTCGATGTTCGTTCCAGCGAAGGGCTCGCTCGTCATAGCCGGGCGTGATGGTCGCGCCTTCGTCCCGGCGTGACGCGACGACGGTGACCGCCACGATGGCCATGTTGGCTCCGAGCATGGAGACGATGAGGACGGGCCACGCGAGGGCTCGAAGGTTCATGAATGGCCTTCCTTTCGTTCGCTTGATGCGTCGTCCTCATCGTCGTCGTGGCCGGGGCGAGTCGGCGTCGCGTCGAAGCGCGTCATGGGGCCCTGGAGGTTGTACGACCGCTCCGCCACGGCGCGACCGTCCTTGTCGAGGATGGAGATGACGATGGGCATGGACCCGTTGACGAAGCTGGCGGCGTTGGCCTCGACGAGCGTGTTGATGATCCGTGCCTCGCCTGCTTCGAGCGTGACGGTGGCGGTCTCGGCCGGGAAGCGAAGGTGCGTCGGGCTGGATGCGATCCGCGGCGAGGCCGTCAGCGTGTAGGTGACGGGCGTGTCGAGGCGGTTGATGAGTCGAAGTCCGACGGGGTTGGTGACGATGCCGCCGGGGAGCTGCGCGAAGGTCGCGCCGCGGGTCCGGAAGATGGACGCGCTGACGGGGCCGCGCAGGGCGAGCACGGTGAAGGCGGCCGTGACGAGCGCCATCACGAGCGCCGGATAGACCACCAGGCGGGGGCGGATCTTGAAGCGTCCCTTCTCGACTTCGCCCGCGAGTTCCGCCTGCGAGGCGTAGCGGATCAGGCCGGTGGCGCGTCCCAGACGGTTCATGACGCCCTCGCAGGCGTCGATGCACTGGGTGCAGTGGATGCACTCCATCTGAAGGCCGTTGCGGATGTCGATGCCGGTGGGACAGGTGGCGACGCAGAGGCCGCAGTCGACGCAGTCGCCGCGGGCGGAGGCCTGCACGACCGGGAGCGAGACGTCGCGGCCCTTGGCGGTCTTGCCTCGAGGCTCGCCCCGACGGCGGTCGTAGGCGACGATCCACGAGAAGCGGTCGAGCAGCACGGACTGGAAGCGGCCGTAGGGACAGGCGACGATGCAGGTCTGCTCGCGGAAGAAGCAGAAGTCGAACATCATGAGGGCGACCACGGCCAGCATCACGAGGAAGCTCGCCGGGTGCTCGAGGGGTGAGCGGCGCACCCAGACCCAAAGCGTGTCGACACCGACGAAGTAGGCCAGGAAGGTGTGCGAAAGGAAGCAGGCGACGAGGAGGTGCGTGGCGTGCTTGAGCACCCGGGCGAGCGAGGAACCCTGGAACGCGCCCTTGAGGGCCCGGCCCGGCGTGCCGTCGAAGCATCGCTCGATGGGCCGGAAGAGGAACTCCGTGTAGACGGTCTGCGGACAGGCCCAGCCGCACCAGATGCGGCCGAAGATCGCCGTGATGAAGAAGAGGGAAAGAAAGAGGCTCACCATCAGGAGCGCGAAGGGGAGCGTGTCGTTGGGCAGCAGCGTGACGCCGAAGAACGTGAAGCGGCGGGCCGCCAGATCAAGCAGGATCGCGGGCTTTCCGTTGATCTCGACGTGCGGGAGCATCGTGAAGAGGGCGATCAGCCCGGCGGCCACCGCCTTGCGTCGGGCGTGCATCGAGCCGCGGCTGGGCCTGGGCTTGAGCCACCGTCGCGACCCGTCCTCGTTGAGGGTTGAGAGGACCATGCCTCCCGGCGCATCGGGCGAGCGCGACGCATCCGGGGCGGTCGCGGGGGCGGCGGGCGTGTCGGCTGCAGCGTTCATGGCATCATGCGCCCCGACGGGCGACGATCACTTGCCGGCGGTCGGCCACGGGGCGATCTGCTCCCCCTCCGGGCCGCGACCGACGACGTCGAGGCCTCGCATCGAGGCGACATAGGCGGCCAGAAGCAC
>CAIYWI010000128.1 GCA_903929885.1 uncultured Phycisphaerales bacterium | reverse complement strand
TCACGGGTTCCCAGAGGGACAGTGTGAGCATGCAAGGGGTGCCGTCGTACCGCAGGGTGACCGGCAGCTGGGCGTGGCTGTTCGCCGAACCGTGGCCTTCGTTGTGTGCGTAGCCGCCGCGACGATCGAGGGCGTAGTATCGCGGCTTGCCCGCAATGGTGGCGAGACTGCCGCACGTCGTCAGGATCCGCGGATCATACGTGGCCTGCTGCGACAACCCGAGTCGTGCCGCATGCGCGGCGGAGCCGGCGGGGTTGTTGAAGATACCGACGCCGTCGGCAGCCTGATGCAGGTAGTTTCCGAAGACGCCGCACAGAAGGTCGAGCGACTGGTCGCCGAAGTAGCCGTCGGTGGCATGGAAGCAGTCGAAGCTGGGCAGCAGCTTCACCGGCGCCCCGGCCACGGCCGTGCGGAACGACGCGACATCGACGTCGATCGTGCGCGTGCCGATGACGAGCACGTCAACGAGCCCCCCTGTCGCCCATGTCTCGATGTCGAGCCCGTCGGTGTGACAGCCTTTGACGGAGTCCGGCACCCGCGCGGCGAGGAGGAAGGGCCGGCCGCGTGCGGCCGCTCGCGCCTGGAGCATCGTCCGCACATCGCGCATGAAGCCCGTGAGGTGATCCCGGTTCTCCCACTGCCTGCCCGGCGGGAGGAAAGGCGTGTGACGGAGGAAGTCGAGGTGCACGCCGTCGAAGTCGTACTGCTCCACGACCTCGCGGATGATCGAGAGGCGGTAATCGCGGACCTCCTTCACGGCGTAGTTCCAAAACCCCTGCCACCACCAGGAGCGGATGAGCCAGTCGGGGTGGGCCGCCTTCGTCGGGTTACGCTCCCTGAACTCGGCGTAGCGCCCCGGTTCGTACGCGGCGAGGTCGCCACGCTCCACCTCGTTGATGCGCATTCCCCACCAGATCTCCTTGCCGCGCCGGTGGCCGTGCCGGATGAGCGCGTCGAAGTAGTCGTGCCCCTCCGCCCGCCACTTCACGAGGCCCGGGTGCTCGATCGGCCGCAGGATCCTGCTGCGATGATGCGCGACGCCCTCGTTCGAGACGTCGATGCAGATCGCATCGAGCTGGCTGCCCGGCATGTCGGCGAAGTCGAAGACGTAGCCCATCAGGGGCTCCATCTCCGAACCGAAGCCTCCTTTGCGCTGGATGTCGGCCGCGGGGTCGTACTGGAAGAAAATCCGCCGCTGGCGATTCACGGCGGCTCGATGCTCGGGCGAGAGCGTCAACTCCTCCGCCCCGAGCCCGGCGGGCGCGGCGAGCAGGAGGGCGGTGATGACGAGACGGGCGATTCGCATGGCTCACAGTCCCGGTGGCACGAGGGGTTGCGACTCGTAGAGGATCACTCCGCCGCGGGTGACGATCTGCCGCTGCACGGCGGGAACATCGACCGATCTGGGCTGTGCGTGCGTGTCGAGCGCGGTCTTCGCCGCGATGCCGCAGGCCTCGCCGAGAGCCATGAAGACGGGCTCCATGCGGATCGTCTGGTAGCCGACGTGGCTGGCGCTGCACGCCACGGGCACGAGGAGCCCATCCACGCACTTGGGCACGAGGATGCGGTAGGGTAGCTGCAGGGGCTGATGGTCGATGTAGATGTAGCCCTCCCGCACGCCCGGATGCGCCGGGTCGTACTTGTGGACCGCGTGCGAGTCGAAGCCGAACTCTGCGATGGCCACGCCGTCGGGCTTGCGGCGGGGGAGGCCGGTGGCAGGGTCGAGGGCGGCGTCCCGCTCGGTGAACGTGTATTCGCCCCAGATCCGCCGGCCCTGCCGCACGTAGATCTGGTGCGGGCGGTGCCGGTTGTCGGTGAACTCGTCCTTGGGGAACCCGTACTGCCGCGCCTCCTCGCGGATGGCGGCGGGCACCTCGGGGTCGTTCTGCAGGAGCCACAGGTAGCCTTCGGCGTGCGCCCAGTAGCGGTCGAAGATCCGGCGGCGCTCGGCCGCGTCGGCCTCGGGCCACGACCAGTTCTCCTCCGCGAGGTCGAACGACTCGCTGGGCACGCCGGTCTCGCCCGATGGGTGGGCGTTGTTGAGCTCGTACTTGCCGTTGGGCATCGGGAAGAAGTGCATGAGGGTCGTGAGTTTCGTCACCCGACCCGACCGCATGTCGTCGAGCATCACGCGGTAGTCGTCGCGGCTGAAGGCGGCGGGCTTCTCCACCGGCACGGCGTTGGCGAGGTCCCTCGTGACGTGCGTGCGGAAGCAGAAGGCCTGGATGCCGTCGTCCGCCTCGCCGGTGGATCCGGGCAGTGGGTTGACGTCCTTGAAGCGGAGGTAGATCCGGCCCGCATGGGCTTCGCCGAACGTCTGACGGCTTTCACGGCCCACGCGATACGGCACGCCCGCCAGCGCCGCGAGGTCGCCCTCGTAGGTCGCGTCGATGAATGTCCTGCCACGGAACTCGACACGGCTACCCGGCCGGGCGAGGTCGTCCGCGGCGATGGCGACGAGCGCGACCGTGGGACCAAAGTCCTTCGGTTGCGCACCTTCGATCCGCCGGCCGCGCTCGGCCGCACGCTCGACGCCATCCGCGCCAACGACCCGGGCGGCCGCCAGGCGGTGCCGCTCGACGAGTCGAATGTTTGTCTCGGCGGCCAGCATGGCGCGATACACCTGCTCGGCCACCCTCGGCTCGAACATGTGGCCGCCCTGGCAGGCCTTCACCTGGGCAGAGTCCTCGCCGTAGGTGGTGACGTAGTGCTCGCGGACCCTGCGGACGAACTCGGCGAACAGGCCGCCGACCGCGCCCTTCCGGTGGATGTCGGTGTTCGTCAGCCCGGCGGACACGATGCCTCCGACGTGGGCCGACTCCTCGAGCAGGATGACGCTCGCGCCCGAGCGGGCCGCCGCGACGGCGGCCGCGACACCCGCCGGGGTGGCGGCCACGACGACGACATCGGCCTCTTCGGCGGCAGGGGCCGTCGAGCCCGTGAGACCGGCCGCGCAGACGGCACACACGAGCGCGATCAGTGGTTTCATGGGGTGCATGTCGAGGTCCCGTTCACTTCCGTCTCGCGCAGCGAGGGTTTGGATCCATGCCTTCATGAGCCGCCTCACGTCCGCCGCCGTCGCCGGATGACCGACCATTCGTCCGCCGCCCGGGCGAGTCGCTCGGCCCGCAACAAAAACTCGAGTACGGGCACGAGGCTGACGCCGTCGCATTCCAATGGCGTGGGGAGGCCCCCGAGTTCAGTGAGGGTGGGGAAGATGTCGATCAGCTCGCAGATCGCGCTCGTGGTGGCAGGCGTGCCGCCAGTTGCCGGGGCACTGATGACAAGCGGCACGCGGGCATCGCGGTCGAAGAGCGTCATCTTGCCCCAGGTGTCATGCTCGCCAAGGTGGAAGCCGTTGTCACTGAGCACCACGACGATCGTATGGTCACGGAGCCCGAGCTGGTGCCGCCCGTCGTCGCGGGCACTCGCGGTCCTTCGAGGCGGCATGCAATCACTTTGAAGGGGCGGGCGGCCGTGCCTTCATCCACGCGAGGTTGAAGGCGTAATGATCCTTGCTCGTGATCAGGTGGATGAGGCCATCCCTGCCCTGGGCCAGGGCGAGGTAGCCGTTGATGTCGGCCGTGGTCTTGCCGTCGGCCGCGACGAGGCGGCGGGTGGGCCAGGTCTTCCCGTCGTCGTCGCTGACGGCGACATAGAGGCCCGTGCCCGTGTACTCGCCCCCGGTCGACTCGAAGGAGAGCCCCTGTCGCTCCTTGAACGGCGTGCGGGCCTGATCGGTGAACGAACAGAGGAGGATCGGGCCCTCCGCGAGCCGCAGCATCGCGGGCCGCTGCGTGTTGCTGACGACGGGAAACCCGCTCGTCTGCCACTGCCAGGTGGCTCCTCGATCGCCGGAAGTGCTCATCGGCATCGTCAGCTCGAAGAGCTTCTGCGCGGGCTCCTCGGGCGAAAGCCGGCCGAAGGCGAGCAGCCGGCCGTCCGCCAGTTCCACGATCGACGCGTGGATCCCGGCTATGAAGGGGCCCGTGCCACCGGGACGGACGTCGTCGGCGCCGCGGCGGTCGCGGCCGGTGTCGCTCCAGGTGCGGCCGTCGTCACGGCTGATCGCGAGCCCGGAGAAGTCGAAGGGGATGGCGATCACGCCGTCCTTCGTGCGCAGAAAATTTCCCGACGACTCCCCGTGCGACCGCATCACCGCCGCCTTCGACCAGGTGGCGGCGTTGTCGGTCGACCGGCGGATGATCACGTCACCGTGCTGCCGGGCCTCGACGACGTGGTAGATCGTCTCCCGGCCATCCCACCAGATCTTCGGCGCGTGGTCGTTGACGTCCTGCGCGTCCCAGAAGGCCGACGCCGGCTCCCACTCCGCGGCCCCGAGCCGCAGCCGCGCGGCGGCGTTGGCCGTGGTGAGGTCGGTCTCGCCGATCGTCGAGAACCAGATCGCGAGGAGATCGCCGTTGGGGCACTCGGTGATCGAGGGGCTGTGATTCTGGCTCACGAAGACCGGGCCGACCGAGCCGTCGGGGACTCTCACGAACGGCCGCGGGCCAGAGAAGACCGGGGTGTCTTGGCTCACCGGCTGAACCTTCGCCACCGTCTGGCTGACGTCCGTGGCGTTGAGCGGTGGCGGCGCGACGGGCAGCGGATTTGTCGCGGGCATTGCTGCCTGCACGACCCGGAAGCCGATCCGCCGGCTCGGGGAGTTCGCCACCCAGGAGCCCCGATTGGCCGATCGCAGGAAGCGCACGAGCGACGAATGGAATCCGCCGCGGAAGACGCGGCAGTCGCCGTCGGCGCGGCCGAGCGGATCGGTCTGGTCGCCCCCGTCATACGCCCCGTGCCAGTCGAGGCACCACTCCGCCACGTTGCCGTGCATGTCGTGGAGGCCCCAGGCGTTCGGCG
>CAIYWI010000127.1 GCA_903929885.1 uncultured Phycisphaerales bacterium | reverse complement strand
TCCTGCGACGGGCCCTCGATGGAAAAGCTTTTCGCCGTTTCATGATGAGACTCGACAGGTCCCTCCGCACCAAGGAAGGCGAGCAGGAAGACGACCGAAATAATCTGCATACGCGCCTCCTACCTTCATCCGCTCATCAATTTCGATTCAACGAAGCTTCGTTGCGGAGCATTCCGCTCGCCGGCCAACGCAGAGAGTTCTTCCCGTCGCCGCCGCGTGACCTGGGAGCGCTGACGCGGCCGCGCTGGCCGCGGCGGGGATGGGAAGACTCCACGTTGAACGAAACCGCGCCCCCACACGTATGGGCATCCTACGTCGCGGGCTCCGATCCTGTCGAGGCCGAGCGAGCCGGCTCGCGTCCCGTTGATGTCGTCGACGACGGTGGCGTGGCGGTCGGCGGCGAAAGCGGCCCCCTCCCCAGGCGAGGCCGGGGCTCATGCCGTCGCTGGATGTGCTGCGGGGCGCGGGTCATGAGGTGTCCAGAGGCAGCAGGGTGAACGGTGCGAGCTTGAGCCGCATGATGAGCTGGCCGACGCCGCAGCGGGGGCAGCCACACGGTGCTCGCGTCGACGTGGGCCTCGTCGGATTCGTCACGCGGAGCGCGGCGCGGATGGCGGTGAGCCGCTCCTGCTTCTTCGTGTTGGCGAGGAATCCGAAGGAGCGCAGCCGGGTGAAGTGCCGGGGCAGCACGTGCTGGAGGAAGCGGCCGACGAAGACGCCGGCGTCGAGGCGCATGACCTTCGTGGCGTTGCCGTCGGCGTAGTCCTTGTAGCGGAAGGCGACGGTGTCGTCGTCGACGTCGACGATTCGGTGGTCGCCGATCGCGATCTTGTGGGAGTAGCGGGCCAGGTAACGCAGCACCTGTTGCGGACCACCGAACGGCGGCTTCGCGTAGACCACCCACTTCACGCCGGCGGCGTCGTCGAGGCGACGCTGGAGCTCATGGTCGGCGACGCCCTCGAGCCCACGACGACGGAGCTCGTGAAGCATCTTGCCGCGAAAGACCTTCGACATGGCGCGGACGGGGAACAGAAACCGTCGCTTCGTCGGGACCCATGCCTTCTGGTCGACGTCGAAGGCACCGCCGGGCACGACGAAATGGATGTGCGGATGATGGGTGAGGGTCTGGCCCCAGGTGTGTAGGACGGCCAGGAATCCGAGCTGGCCGCCCTTGAGGCGGTCTCGGCCGAATTGGAGAAGCGTCTGCGCTGCGGCGCGAAAGAGGGCCTCGTAGAGTCCGGGGCGCGCGACGAGCGGGACGTCGACGAGCGCCGGGGGCAGGGTGAAGACGACGTGGAAATAGGGAACGGGAATGAGGTCTTGCTGTTTCTGCTCGACCCATTCGAAAGAACGGCCCTGCAGGCATCGTCCACAATTCCTGTTGCGGCAGGAGTTGTAGGCGGTGACCTCGTGTCCGCACGAGTAGAGCGAGCGATGGGCGCCGAGTGCCGCGGTGCGACAGGCGACGATGCCGTCGACGGCGCGGCGCTGCTGATGCGTCGAGGCGTGCGCGCGCAGCCATGCGTGGCCATGGCGACGCATGACATCCGCCACGCGAAGGCGCGGCGGCTCCCATGATGTGGCGCCCATTCAGACGTCGAGGATGTCGAGGGGGCTCTTCATCGCGGTGACGACCTGTCTGGCGACGTGGTGGTAGCGAATGGTTGTCGCGATGGTGTTGTGGCCGAGCATCGATTGCACGGTGCGGAGGTCGACGCCCGCCTCGAGCATGTGGGTGGCGAAGCAGTGCCTCAGGGTATGGGGCGTGACCTTCTTCTTGATGCCGGCGCGGACGCCGGCCTCGCGTACGGCGCGCTGGACGGTCCTGTCCACGACGTGTCCGCCGCGAGGGCCAACGAAGAGCCACTCCTTCGGCCGGTAGATGCGGTAATAGTCGCGCAGCAACGTGAGCAACGAATCCGACAGCGGCACGAGCCGGTCCTTGCGCCCCTTGCCGGCATGGATGTGGAGGAGCTTGCGGGCGCCGTCGACGTCGACGACACGGAGCGAGGCGAGCTCACTGACGCGGAGTCCGCAGGCGTAGGCGACGGTGACCATGACGCGGTCGCGTCCGTCGGTGATGCCGGCGAGGAGGGCGCGGACCTCATCTTGCGAGAGGATGGTGGGGAGTTTGCGCTCGCGGCGCGCGAAGGGGACGAGGGTGGTGAGGTCGGCGCCGCGTGGGTCGACGTAGCGGAAGAAGAACCGCAGGGCGCAGGAGTGGGTGTTGTAGGTCGAGAATGAGAGGCCCTGCTCGCGCATCGAGAGCTGCCAGGCGCGGACCTCGTCGGCGGTGAGCCGGTCGGGTGACTTCTTGAAGTGCCTGGCGATGGCGGCGACGGCGCCGACGTAGGTCTTGATGGTTCGCTCGCCATAGTTGCGGCGGACCAGCTCGTCGATC
>CAIYWI010000126.1 GCA_903929885.1 uncultured Phycisphaerales bacterium | reverse complement strand
CTTCGCGAGTGGGTCTGGCGTTGATCGACGCGTGCGACACGCCGGAGGCGTGTTCGTCGAGAGCCGGGGGTGTCGGCGCTTCGCCGACACCCCCGGTGCGGGACGAACGAAGCGCCCAACGCCGAAGGCGTTTCCGCGGCATCAACCCAGCGCCGTCGCATGCAACGTTGACGCAGCGTCGATCGTCATGTGCGTTCCCGCGGCGACCCCTTCGGGGGTCTGGGCCGTGCGCGGCGCGTGACCGGGGGTTGCGGCGAAGCGCCGCTACCCCCGGCTGTCAACGAGCATCGCTTCGCGATTGGTCGCGGGCGTCCATCATGAAACAGGCCCGCCGGAGGGCGGGCCTGTGTGGAGGATTCAACTGCTATCGCGGCTCAGCGGCGGGCGAGCACCTGATCGAGGAGCGAGACGGTGTTCTGGTTGCCGAGGTAGAAGTTGGTGTTGGTGATGGTGTCGAAGCCGTTCGAGAGGCGACGGCTGGTGTTGCTGAGCGAGTAGGCCCGGCCGGTGCCGGGGAGCGACTCGGGGGAGTTGGCGGCCATCGGGTCGAACGTCGTGGAACCGGCGGCGATGTCCTCGGTCATTCGCAGGCCCATCAACTCGCCCACGCGACGCGAGATGGCGCCCGTGACCGACTGCGTGAGCTGATCGAGGCCCGCCTGACCGGGCGTGATGCCCTGGATGGCGAAGGTCGGGATGAAGACGACCGCGTCGTCCTCGACATCGACGTTGAAGGGGTCGACGTGCTTGCTGAAGCCGTAGGGCTGGGTGCTGCGGAAGGCCTGGCTGATGAAGTCGAAGTTGAACGCGCCGGCGAAGGAGTTGTACAGGGCGAAGACCGGATCGGCCGTGCCCGAGAGGTACACGGTCGAGAAGGGCTCGAACTCGAAGTCGGCCGGGTTGGTCGAGAAGGTGACGTCGTAGCCCGCGCCCTGGTAGAGCGAGTTGAGACTCGACACCAGGCGGCCGAGGAAGTAGTCATTGACGGCTTGGCCGTTGGTGGCCACGCCGGTGAAGCCCAGCGTGGAGATGTCGAGCCCGCCAAACTCGCTGGTGATGCCGCCGACCTGGAGCCAGTCGACCGAGCCGCCGCGAGTCTCGATGAAGACGTTCTGCGACTTGAGCGTGGCCGAGCCCGTGCCGTCGGTGACGACCTCGAGTTGGTAGTCGGAGTTGTAGACGCCCTGGATATAGGCGGCGAAGGTGCCCGCGCCGGTGCTGCCCAGCCGCGAGGGCACGATGAACTCGGCGAAGAAGTCGCCGTTGGCGTCGTAGCCGTAGCGGGTGGTGCCGTCATCGGCGATGAGGGTGTTGGGCGTGCCGCCGTAGGGGAGGAAGTCGGTGGGGCTGAAGACGAGCGTGGCATCGCCGACGGCGGTCGACAGGGAGGTGTCGAAGAAGCCGAACTGGACGGAGCCACGGTTGTCGGAGAAGGTCGCGGGCGATGCGCTGCCGAGGTCGGCGCCGAACTGGCTGAGCTTGACCGTCAGCTTCAGCTTGGTGCCCGGAGCGATCGGGAGGCGGTTGTTGAGGTGGAAGACGTCGACGTCGGAGGCGATGAGATCGGAGGGGACGCCCGCGCGGCCCTTGGGTCCGATGGCCGCCGAGATCGTCGAGACCAACCGTCCCGAGGCGTCGCGGGTCGAGACCACGCCTGCGGCGTTGGCGCCGCTGACGGTGTTGGAAGCGACATCGCGGGTGAAGGTGTAGCCGCCGGTGACGATCTGCGTGAGATCGTCGGCGGTGCCCAGGATGCCGTCAAGACCGGCGAAGTCCTGGGCCGGGGGAGCGTTGACGACGTTGGTGCCGTTGCCGCTGTCGGTGGGGCTGGTGAAGCCGCTGTCGCCGTCGTCGAAGACCTCGATGGAGAAGTTGTAGTCGCCGACCTGCAGCGGGAACTGATCGGCGTTGTTGACGCTGGCGTCGTTGAGCGTGTCGGCATTGCCGACGACGATGTAATAGGTGCCGGTCTGCTGGATGAGGTAGGCGCGGGCGAAGGTGGTGTCGGTCTCGAGGCCGGCGGGCGGGGGCAGCGTGTTGGTGAAGGCGGTGATGCCGCCCACGGCGGGCTGCTCGCCCAACTGGGCGTCGTAGAGGGCGAGGTTGGCGAGACTGGCGGTGCCGCCCATCTTGCCCAGCCGCAGGATCTGTCCGGCCTGCAGCGTCACGGCGTAGACGTCGACGTCGCCGGCGAAGCGGAACAGGCTGGTGTCGTTGTCGGGATGGTCGCCGATGAAGCCGCGGAGGATGTAGGGACGGTTGATGTCGGGGAGGTTGTCCGCGGCGTCGTTGGAATCGAGGACGAAGTTGAGGTTGGTGGCGCCGTACATGTCGACGCGATAGGGGACCGTCGCGCCGTTGACCAAGTTGTTGACGGTGGCGACGAAGGGCGTGATCTTGTCGCCGGCATCGCCGACGATGGCATCCTGGCTGAAGTCGTCGCCGGAGCGGCTGAAGCCATCGGCGTTGCCGTCGAGGCCCTGACCGACGAGCTTGGTGCGGAAGATCGATTCGTCGATCAGGAAGCGGTAGACGCCCGGGCCCGGCTTGTCAGGCACGATGGGGAGGTTGCGATCGGTGATGGCGCGGGAGAAGACCACCTGAGCGGTCGAAGAGCCCGGGACGTACTTGAGGGTGTAGTCGACGCCCTCGATGAGGCGGATCTCGATGTCGCCATTGCCACGAACCTCGCTGACCGAGAGCGACGGGCTGAGGGTGGCGAAGTCGATGGGCTGGTTGAAGATGAGGTTGGCCGTGAAGACGCGGCTGTCGACGGTGGTGCGAATCTCGACGACGCGACCGGCGTCGGGTGCGAGCAACGGGGCCTCGACGGCGAAGTTGCCGCGGGAACCCGAGAAGGCCGCGCCGCCGATGCGGATGGGGCCGAGGGTGCCGCTGCTGGCGATGCGGTACGACTCGGTGGAACGGGTGGAGCCCACGCCGCTGCCGCCGACGGTGACCGAGGCGATGCTGCCGCGGCCCGCGGCGACGGTGTCGTCGCTGGTGCCGAAGAACGAGTCGCCGCCGCGGTTGAAGCCCGCGGTGATGTCGGATTCCTGGAAGTTGCCGCCGACGGTGACGGCGCCCACCGAACCGGTGGAGAGCACGTCGGCCGCGCGGCCGGCGCCGCCGTAGAAGGCGTCGGATCCCAAGTCGAGACCGGCCACGAGGGCCGAGTCGAAGAAGTCGCCGCTGACGGCGACCGCGCCGATGGAGTCGCCAGCGCTGATGACGGTCGTGCGGATCGAGGCGGCCGTGACGGGGCCGACCGAGTTGCCGAACCGCATGAGCGAACGCTCGATCGAGCCGGCGGCGATGCTGGCCGCTTCGCGATCGACGCTGATCAGGCCGCGAGCCGCCCCGGTGATGTTCACCGCACCCAGCGACAGGGCGCTGATGGACGCCTCGCCGGTGGTCAGGGGATTGGTCGCGCCGAACTGGCCGTTGACGGTCAGCGTGGTGACCGAGCGGAGTTCGAGGAAGCCGCCGACGAGGGCGGCGATGGTGAACGTGGTGACGTCGCCGCCGACGAAGATGTTGCCGGTGCCCTCGACGCGGCCGAGCGTCATGGTGGTCACGCCGCCGTCGATGGCGATGTCGCTGTCGCCGGTGAGGGCGGCCGAGACGGCCAGGCCGCCGAGTGCGGCGTCGTCGTTGGTGATGACGTCGAAGTCGGCGAGCGAGCCGGAGCTCGCGACGATCGTGACCGACGAGGCGACCGTGGTGTTGATGAGGCGGAGGGTGGTGGAGGCGGCGTTGTAGTTGGCCGAGCCGGGGCCCACGAGCGTAATGGTCACGGTGCCGCCGGTGACGGCGAAGGTGCGGGTGCCGGCGTTGAAGGTGACGCCGCCGGGAGGCACGGTGGCGGCGGACTGGATGAGCGGGTTGGAGTTGGGGGCGTTGGTGCCGCCCTTGGTGAAGCGAGCATCGGCGGCGACGGCGGCCGAGAGGGTGTCGCCGAAGACGCTCACGCCCGCGCCCACCGAACCGAAGGTCAGCGTGTTGACGGCCGAGATGCCGATGGCGGTGGTGTCGTCGGCGGTGTTGTAGAGACCGTCGACACCGGCGTTCATGCCGGCGGAGAAGGTCGAATCGCTGACGCGGCCGGCGACCGAGACGAGGGCGATGGTGCCCGACTTCACGATGTCGGCGTTGAGGAGCGTGCCGCCGAGGGCCTTGTCGGCGCCCAGGTCGACCAGACCGGCGACAAACCGCGTCTTGGAGACGGTGCCGCCGACGGTGATGGAGGTGATGGCGTCGCCCGCGGCGAAGTACGAGCCGAAGCCCGTCGTGAGCGTGTCGTTGCCGACGCTGCCGGTGATGGCGATGGCGGAGATGGCGCGACCGGCGCGGACGGAGGTCTCGAAGACGTCGCCGCCGGTGACATCGAACTTGACGATGTTGCGGCCCGCCGAGATGGTCGGCCCTTGGATCGCGGCGGCCTCGCGGACGCCGGGCGGGAGCTGGTTGCGACGATCGTCGTAGCGGACGGCCGAGGACAGGGCGGGGTTGACGCCCACGTCGCCGAAGACGCCGTCGACGCCGCCGATCACGCTCAGCAGCGTGATGTCGAGATCGGCGTGCACGTTGCCGTAGAGGTTGCCGTTGGTGATGACCAGACTGGCGATGCTGCCGTCGTAGGCGGCGATGGTGCGTCCGGGGAGGAAGGAGCCGTTGGTGATGGCGACGCTGGCGATGCCGCCGGAGTGGCTGATGATGTCGCCGTCGTAATCGCCGCCGATGGCGACGGTCTTGATGGCGCCGAAGGCGATGATGGAACCGTTGGAGACGCGGTTGTCGGAGGGCTTGACGACGGTGCCGCCGATGGCGACCGCGCCGGAGATGGAACCGCCCACGCGGATTTCGCTGTAGAGCGAGCCGGTGGGGATGGAGAGGTTGGTGAGGTCGCCGCGGACGAGGATGGAGGAGGGGCGGCCGAGGGTTCCGATGTTTCGACCGGCGGAGAGGCCGGTGATGTTGCCGCTGACGTCGGTGCGGATGGCAAGGTCGCGGCCCGCGCTGACGGTGCCGACGTTGCCGCGGCTGGTGGTGGTGGCGATCTGGGCGTCGATGTCGCCCGCCGTGGCGGTGACCGAGCCGATGGGACCGCTGGCGACGATGGCGCCGCTGATGCCGTTGGCGCTGGTGACGGCGCCGATGGAGCCGGCGGGGCCGGTGACCTCGATGCGGGTGTTGACGATGGTGTTGGAGGCGGTGAAGGTGGTGATGGCGCCCGAGACCAGGAAGGACGAGGCGTAGAAGTCGCGAGCGGAGACGGCGGGGAGCTGGCCGACCGTCACGTTGGTGGTGCGGATGCCGCCGGTGGCGGTGAGCAGCGCGAGGTCGTTGTCGACGTCGATGGCGGAGCGGTTGATGTTGGCGGCGTTGATGCCAAGGCGGACGCGACCGGTGATGTCGATCGTGAGATCGTTCATGTCGCCGGTGGCGGTGATGCGCTGGGCATCGCGGGCGCCCGTGATGCGATTGAGGCTCAGCTCGTCGAGGCTGCCGGTGAGCGTCGAGTTGCGGAACCCGGCGACGTTGATGGTGCCGATCTCGTCGGTGGCGAAGATGGTCGAGGCGTCGAAGAAGCCGCCGGCGATGTCGACGGCGCGAACCTGACCGCCCGAGATGCTCGACGAGAAGAGGTTGCCGGCGGTGATGCGGACATCGCCGATGCCGCCGCGGCTGTTGTTGTCGTCGCCGTAGAGGAAGCTCTGCCAGAAGCCGTCGAGGTCCTGCGACCCGATGTAGACGTTTCGGAGCTGGGCGTTGGTGAAGGTGATGGCGTTGATGCCATCCATGATCAGGGCCGAGACATCGGGCTGACGGTTGGCGGCGGAGATGGGGCCCTCGACGACGACCGAGCCGTCGAGCTTGAGGGAGGTGACTTCGCCGATGTTGTTGGCGGCGAAGATGCCGCTGGTGGCCAGGGGCGAGGGGTTGGGCTTGGCCAAGCCGTCACCGACCTCGGCGCGAACGATGTTGTCGGCGTAGATGGTGCCGACGATGCCTTCGAACCGACCCGGCAGGCCCAAGAGGTCGTAGTTGGCGGTGACGACCTGGAGGGTGCCGGTGGCCCCCTGAAGGATGACGTCGCCGATGGCGCCCTTGGCGCGAACCTGCTGCACGTTGCCGGTGCGGACGACCAGGCCGTTGAGGTCGGGGTCGATCGGGAAGCCGATGTCGTCGAGGGCGGCTTGGCCCTCGCGGGTGTCGGAGTCGCGGATGGCACGGAGGATCTTGTTGCCGCCCAGCGAGGTGTCGTAGAGGCCCGGGGCGGTGCCCAACGCGCCGCCGACATCGCCGACGAGAGCGTCGTCGATGCCAAGCCGCGGACCGATGAGACGGGGGCCGAAGGCGGGGAGTTGCGTGCGGCCGAGATCGCCGTCGACGCTGACGATGTTCACCGCGATGACGTCGATGGCGACGATGTCGCCATTGGGGGTGTTGTTGATGATGGAGCCGAACCCGGCCGCGGCGGCGGCGCCGGTGCCGAGGAGGTTCTGCTCGTCGATCCGCCAGACATCGATCTCGACGTTGCCGCCGATGCTGATGATGGAGGTGCCGTCGCCGATGGCGTTGATGCGGCCGATGCCGATGACGCCGGCGCCGAGCGGATCGACGCCGTTGATGCGGAGCGTCCGACCGCCGGTGAGGTCGGCGTTGATGGCGGCGATGGCGACGCCCTGCGAACCGTCGACGGGGAGGGCGATGACTTCGCCGAGCACCTGGCCCGCGGGACCGTTGATCGAGATCTGGACGGACGCGCCGCCGTCGTCGATCATTTCGAGGAGCTGGCCGCCGATGATCGGGTAGCGGATGTCGAGGCCGTTCAGCAGATCGACTCGCTGGATGTCGGCGAAGCGGATGTCGGAGCCGGCGCCCGTGTTGAGGCGGATGCCGCGTTGACCTTCGTAGGTGCCGGACCGCGGAGCGCCATCGACGTAGGAGGCGGGGTTCTGGCTGACGAGCAGGCCGCCGATGGTGCTGCCGGCGGGCGTGGTCACGTTCATCGTGTCGCCGGCGACGTGGAAGGCGACCTTGATGAGGCCGATGCTGCCGCCGAGGCCGTTGAGGCCCGTGCGGATGTTCAGGGAGTTGATGCCTCGCGAGGCGCGGGGATCGTCGGAGTCCTGATCCATGCCGACGCCGCCCCGGATGTCGAGCAGGCCGATGCGGCCGCCGACATCGAGGTTGAGGAAGTTGACGTCGCCGGAGTTCGCGCTGTCCGGGCCCGCGAGCAGCGGCGACATGCCGGTGATCAGGCTGCCGAGGTCGCCGCCGATGGCGACGGTGATGGTGGTGTTGCCGGCGGTGTTGCCCCCGGGCTGACCGATGTCGGAGCCGGTGGTGATGTTGAAGATGGAGCCGGGGGTCGAGATGGAGCCGCCCTGCCACGACATGGCGTCATCGGCGCCCTGGACGGTGTTGGTGATCGCGGTGGGGTCGGCATCCGCGCCGTTGTTGGCGAGGAAGGCGGTGCCCAAGCGGACCGATCCGATGTTGCCGGAGAGGACGGTGACGGAACTGCCCTCGCCGCTGCCGACGTCGGTGAGGCCCTGACCCGCGCCGGTGCGGTAGGCGCCCAGCGACGTGGTGGCCAAACCCGAGATGGCGATGGCATAGGGCAGCGGGCCCGCGCCGGTTTCGGTGGACCCGTTGGGGTCCATCACGACGAGGTAGTAGATGCCGGGCGAATCGGGCTTGAAGTTGAGATTGGTGGCCACGAAGCGACCCGAGCGACCGGGCCGATCGGGAGCGGCGACGACCACGCCGTCGGAATCGACGATGCGGATGTACAGGCTGGCGGGATCAGCGCCGATGTTGGCGCCGCTGGTCACGGTGGCCTGGAAGTTGATCGTCTCGCTGCCGCTGACGGCAAAGCCGTAGACGTCGGCCTCGTCCTCGCCGTTGAACGGGTCCTGCTGGCTCAGTTCGCCCTTGATGCGGACGCCCGAGGACTGGCTGTTGATGATCTCGGCGGCGAGAACCGAGTCGTTGCGCAGGAAGTTGTTGCCGAAGACCACCGGCTGTCCGCCGGTGCGACCGAGGGTGCTCGACACCTGCGTGTTGAGCGTGACGTTCGAGGCGGCCTGCGACAGACCCACCGCCCGGCCCGCGCCGGGGGCCGCGCCCGAGTAGGCCTCGAGCTCGTAGTAGACTGAACTGTCGCGTTGGGGCTTGGTGGCCGGGGAGTTCAGGTCCCCCACCACCGTGAGGTCGAGCTGGCTGCGTCCGCCGATGAGCACCTGGCCCGCGGTGCGACCCACGACCACCAGCGCATTGGTCTTGTTGTTCTGATCGAGCGGCGTGCCGTCCTGGAAGGCAAAGTCGGGGTCGGGCGACCAGATGCCCGCGTCGGCCGCCACCACGAGCGACCCAAGGTCGCCCGCCACGGTCACCGAACCCATGAGGTTGCCCACCGAGAGGCGATCGACGAAGCCGTTGAACTTCGACGCGCCAAAGAGCATGCCGTTGATGGTCATGCTGCCGATCGAACTGCCATCCTCGAGGAAGAGGCCCTGATCCGTACGGGTGAAGCCCGTCGTGACGGTGCGGATGGGCTGGCCGTTCTGGAGCGCGAAGCCTTCGGGGTTGTACGCCGCCGCGTTCGCGTTGTCGCGGATGAAGGGAGAACCCACGACCACGGAGCCGCTGCCCGGAGGCATGCCGGTGATCTCGACCTGCGTGTTGCGACGCTCGGCGGCAAAGCCGAAGCCCGCCGTCTCGAAGTCGTCGTACAGACCCAGCAAGTCATCCTTGAGTGTCAGCGTGTAGGTGCCGTCCCAGAAGACGCGGGGAATGAGAGCGTTGGCATCGAACGCCTCGGGACGCTCGGTGGCCGTGCCAAGCTCGCCACCAAGCATGATGAACGAGGTGCGCGAATCGGTGCCGCTGAAGCGGATGCGACCGATGCCGTCGTTGCGATCGGGAATGCCGTTGTCGTCAAGGTCGCCCGGATTGGCCTGCGCGTTGCCTGCGGGGATGCCGGCGAGGTTGCCGAGCATGTCGCGGCCGTAAAGATCGAAGAAGGTCACGGTGGCGCCGACGGGGCCGGTGAGGGCCACGGCCGCGCCAAAGGCGCGAGAGTCCATCAGCGCGCCGTACTTGTTGGGCGTCTGATCGAAGGAGACGTCGTCGATGATGAACGGGGTGCGGAACGCGCCCGGGGGCGGCGGGGTCAGCATCGTGAACCGCAACTCGTCGAAGGCCGGCGTCGCCGCGGGGGCCTGCACGCGGAAGTTGCCGACGCCGTTGACGTTGCCCTGCGGCGTGCCGTCGTTGATCAGGGCTCGGAGCTGGTTGCCGGTGAACGAGGCGATCACCTGGTCGTTGAGGTACAGGTCGGCCCGCAGGAAGTTGTAGAGCAGGCCGGTGTTGTCGCCGCCGACGGCGGCAGGATCGCCCTGCACGGCGAATGACGCCGAACGCACCGCCACGCGGGGGGCGTTGGGATCGGTGCCATCGGCGCGGAATCGCAGCGCGAAGTACTCGCCGGTCTCGTTGAGATCGATGCGAACGTAACGGGCGTTGTTGTCCTGGGTCTGAGGGGTCGCCGCGAGCCGGATGTCGCCGGCCGGGTTGATGTTGTGGCGGAACTCGAGGCCCGATTGCCCGAAGACCTGCCCGCTGCCGATGGGGCCGTAGTTCTCCTGGTCGAAGCCCTCGGTCTGCGTCTGCGCCGGAACGTCGGTGAACGTCTGGCTGGTCGCCAGGTAGGGCACATAGTAATGGAAGAAGGCGTTGGCCGAGCCAAGCCCGGTGTTCGGATCCACGCTGTCGGCGGAGATCGTCAGCGAGAAGAGCATCTGACGACGCTCGAGTTGCTCGACCGAGGGCCGTTCCGTGAGTCCCGCCTTGGCGCGAAGCCCGGCCACGCCCTCGCCCTTCGACGCTGCGTGACGGCTCGTGCGGACAAAGGGGCGGTTGATGTTGTTCGAGCGACCCATTCGATTCTCCTGACGCACCTGCACAGGCCGACGCTCGACGCGTCGACCGGATGAGACTTCCCGCACCGATCCGGCCCGTGCCGAACCCGTGGTCTTCCCCCCTCGATGTACCCCCACGCGCGGCCCATAACGGCCCGCCAACGCGCGGAGAGCAAGGGCAGAGAGTACCCCGGTCGTGGGCCCGAGGCACGCAGCCACCCAAACTTCAGGCCCTTCCAAAACACGAACAATCGTACCCGGAGAGACCTGCCCGACCGGCCGCTACGCAGTGCCGACCGCTCGGATTCATCCTACCGGACGACCCCTGCCACCGATCCTGCAACTGGCCCGATCGGAATGCAAACAAACCCGGTTTTTGCCGGGTCGGGGGTCAATCTCCGGTTGTCCCATGCCCGCGGGCCCCATGGCCGTCAGGGTCAGGAGCCCAGTTCGATCACCCGCCGGTACTGGGCCGTGAAAAACTCGAAGTACCGCACCTCGCACCGCCCCCGGAACACCGCGTCCTTCCACGCGCCCGTGATCGCCTTCACGTGCTCGGGGCGGAAGGGCAACTCCTTGCCGTCGGGCATGATCGTCGTGGGCCAGGCGTAGAACCGCTCCTCCATCTCCGCGAGCTTCGAGGCGTCGAAACCGGGGTCGCGACGGGCAGCGTTCAGGGCCTTCCAAGCCCGAACCTGCAGGTCGGCCGTCTCGATGCCGAAGCACCCCATCATGACCCCGATGGTGCTCCGCCAGCCCGCGGGCTTGGTGGTGCTGGCGATCTGGAAGGGATCGACGCGGTCGATCATGTGGCCAAGATACTTCTCATACATCACCCGTCGCACCGGCATGCGGCGCAACTCGTGATGGTCCGGGCCCATCGCCACGCCCGCCTCGCCGACCGGGTTGGAGACCGCGGCCGGGTCTCGCTTCGAGGGAAACTGCCAGAGGGCTTGGGCCTCCTCCGTCAGCGTGAACTCGATGAACCGCCGGGCCAGTGCCGGGTTGGGGCCCCCGCGAAGGACCGAAATCGGGTCGGCGTCCATGTACGTCGCGCCCTGCGGGTCGACATATCCCACGCGGCTCTTGCTGGCGTCGGTCTCGCCCGGCGGCAGGACCGCCTGACTCTGGTTGCGGCCGTAGAAGTCGATGCACAGGCCCGCCGCCGCCTCGCCCTGGCTGACGTCGATGGGAGGCCGCGGAGCCGTATTCGTGTAGTAGCGGGTGTTGGCGCACATCTCGCGCAGCACCTTCCACCCCTTCTCCCATCCGTAAAAGCTCAGGACGGAATCGATGGCCGTGGCGACCGACCCCGACTGGCGGGGGTCGGCGAAGACCAGCCAACCGGCAAGCCGCGGGTCGCAGAGGTCCTCGAAGCTCCTGGGGGGCGCGACGCCGAGCTTGGCGAGCACGTCCTTGTTGTACACGACGCCAAAGCCGCTGATGGCCGTTCCCAGCCAGTGCTGCTGGGGGTCGTAGAGGGTGCCCGCACCGAGCACGTTGGGGCCGTACCACGCGTCGAGCCGGGCCTGCTCGAAGTCCGCGGGAACGGAGATCGACACGCCCGCCTGGCGCTCGAGCAGCGAAAGATCGAGCCGCACGCGGGTGTCGGCGGGGGGCGACTGACGGGAGGCGTCGACGATGGCCGCCAACGCCGCCCCTTGATCGAGCATCGCGCCCAGCGGGATTCGGAGCACCATGGCTGGGCTGCCCTCGCGGGTGACGGTGGCGATGAGCTGGCGTTCGTTGACGATCGTCGCCGCCTCGACCTGCCCCTTGGTCCGCACGAGCACGTCCGCGGCCGGCGCCCCGGGGAAGGGGCGGAACCAATAGGACGACGTGTTGACGTCCTTCAGGCGGCCGTGGTCGAAGGAGCCGCCTCCGAACATCACGTCGAAGGCGATGCTGCCGGCGGGGAACTCGCCGGTGAGGTCGAGCGTGGCGGCTGCCAGTCGCCCGGGGTCGGCGGTCCCCCACTGCTTCACCACTTCAGCGCACCGCGAGGAGTATTGGGCTGCGAGTTGCTTGATGATCTCGCTGGTGCCCCCGGGCTGACGCCAGTCGATCCGCACGGGCGTGCCGTGCGCGCGCCGGTGCCAGCGGTCGAAGGCCAAGCCGAACTCGTGCTGGATCTGGGGCACGTGGGGCGTCACGACCACCAGCGTCGCCTCGGGCCCCACGTCCTCGACCTTTGCGGCCTCGGGGCGCATCAGGAAGGGCACGCCGAGAATCAGCGCGAGCAGTCCGACGATGAGAAGCCGCGGGAGCATCGGTCGAGGGTACGCGGCCCTTGCCCGCACGCGTCCCGCCGGGCCCTTCGTCTCGGCCGCTCAGCCCATCAACTCTCGCCAGCGGGCCGTCACGCGCTGCTTCACGGAGGCATCCATGTCGATGATCGGGGGCCACGAGCGGACCGGGTTGCCCCCGACTTCCTCGCCGGGGATCTTGCGGGTGGCATCAAAGCCGATCTTGTGGCCCGCGCCCAATCGCGGGGCGGCATGATCGAGAATGTCGAGGGGACCGTTGACCACCTCGACATCGCGGCCGGGGTCGCAGTTGGCGCAGAGATGGAAGAGCACGGCGTCTTGATCATGCACGTCGACGTCGTGATCGACGACGACGATCATCTTCGTCCACGCCATCTGCCCCGCGCCCCAGATGGAGTGCATGACGCGGCGGGCCTGGAGGGGATACTCCTTGCGGATCTTGACGAAGACGCAGTTATGGAACGCGCCGAACATCGGCAGGTCGTAATCGATGATGTCGTGGATGATCGTGCGCAAGAGGGGCAGGAAGAGCCGCTCGGTGGCCTTGCCCAGGTAGTAATCCTCCTGCGGGGGCAAGCCGACGATGGTCGTGGGATACACGGCGTTGCGACGGTGCGTGATCGCCGTGACCTCGAGGAGCGGATAGCGGTCCGGCAGCGAGTAAAAGCCGGTGTGATCGCCGAAGGGCCCCTCGAAGACCGCGCCGGGCCCGAGCGTCGAACCGGACACGCGCGGGTCGAAGCCGATGAGGCCGGCCTGATCGCTCACGTACCCCTCGATGACGATCTCGCTGTTGGCCGGGACGCTCAGTGGCACCGTGCGACAGTCGACCAGCGGGATGCCCCCGCGGTTGAGGAAGCCGGCCAGGAGCATCTCGCTGATGCCCGGAGGCATGGGCGCGGTGGCGGCGTAGGGCATCACGCTCTCGCCGCCCAGCGCGATGGCCACGGGCATGCGCTCGCCCTTGGCCTTCCAACTGCGCCAATGGCGCGCCCCGTCATGATGCATGTGCCAGTGCATGCTCATGTGGCGCTTGCCGAAGAGCTGCACGCGGTACATGCCGATGTTGCGGCTGGGGGGCGCGGGGTTGCCCACGTCGTCGGCATGAATGGTGTGGATGGTGCCCAGGGTGACATAGCGGCCGCGGTACTTCGCGTCCCACTCGGGGCCGCAGCCGAGCCCGTCGATGCCGGCGTTGACGTTCGCGGGGTACCCCAGACTCGCGAAGTCGCCGTCGTGGGGCCAGCAGCGGAGGATGGGCAGGCGGGTGAGGTCGACCTTCTCCTGCGGGATCACGACCTCCTGGCAGATGCCGCTGCGGACCTTCTTGGGGGGCAGCGAGGCGAGTTGCATGAGTTCGGGGATCTTCTGGAGCTTGGCGAGCAGCGTGGGCGGAGGTTCGGGCTTGACGAGGCGACCGATCTTCTCGCCCAGGGCCTCGAAGCCGCCGGGCGTGTGACCCGCGGCCAGGCCCGGGCCGGCGTCGTTGCACCCCAGGGCCATCTCCATGCGACGGTAACTGCCCCAGGCGTTGATGAGCAGGGGAAAGTCTGCGCCTTCGACGTTCTCGAAGAGCAACGCCTTGCCGCCGAGGTGATGGAAGCGAGGGTCGGTGCGCCGGGCGGCCTCGCTGGGGAGGTTGGGCGCGGGCGACTTGCTGACGCGATCGGCGATCTCCGCGATCTCGAGCACAGGGGAGGCGGCGGCGCGGACGCGTTGGAGTTCGCCTGCCGCGGCGAGGGCGGCGATGAAGTCCTGGGTGTTCTCGTACATCGGCGGATGGTACTCCCTCGAGGATCGGACCCTACCTTGACCCATGATCGGCGCGGACTATCAGCGCAACTGGACCCAGTACTTCGACTTCGTGGGCGATTCGGGCGCACGCGAGACGCTGCTTTGCGCCCTTGATTCCCACGGGCCGATCGACTCCGCTCGCCCGCCGCTCGCGCTCGACGTGGCGTGCGGCGAGGGCCGCGACACGCGGGAACTGCTTCGACGCGGTTGGCGCGTGGTGGCCTTCGACGCCTCGGAAGACGGGCTGACGCGATTGCGGGCCAGCATCGACTCCGCGTGGGCCGAGCGATTGACGCTCCACCGGCTCTCGATGGAGGAGGCGGCGACATCGCGGCTGCTGCCGGCGCGGGTGGACGTGGTGAACGCGAGTTTCGCGTTGCCTTTCTGCAGCCCCGAGTCGTTCCCGGCCCTGTGGTCGCGTCTGTGCGGGATGCTCTCGCCCGGAGGTCGATTCGCGGGTCAGATCTTCGGCGACCGCGACGAGTGGGCCCCGGTGCGTCCGGCGAGTCATTACACGCGCGAGGCGATGCTGGGGCTGTTCGAGGGGTTCGTGATGGAGCGGTGCGACGAGGTGGAGAAGGACGGAAGCGACGCCATGGGCGCCGTCAAGCACCATCACTTGTTCCACGTGGTGGCGAGGAAGGGCTGACCACGAGCGTGGTCGCGGCGGCCGTGCGTCGGCATGGACGAGACCGCTCGACGTGCAGCTTGCACAACGCAGCTTGGGCGCGCGGAGCGGCCTGGGGACGTCCCGCTCCGTTCAGCAGCCTGATTCCCACCGGATGAAGAAGTCGTTGACGTCCGAGCCGTCGATGCCGCCGTCCTGATTGACGTCGGCAATCGAGCCGCCATTTTCCCAAGCCACGAAGAAGGTGTCGATGTCGGAGCCGTCGACGCCGCCGTCCTGATTGAAGTCGCCGACACAGGGCGGGCAGGGGTCGCCCACTTCCATGCGGACGGAACCCGACGCGCCGGCGTAGCCGCCGACGCGGATGAGATAGGAGCGGCCGTTGACAACCGGCACGTCGAGTTGGGATCGATCGATCGGAACGGCGCGGCAGCTGTCGTCGTCGCACGCCCGCGCGCTGCCGGCGGAGGTCGGACAGATCGTGCCCTCGTAGACGACGATGACAGTGTCAAAGCTGCTGCCGCAGGTGGAGATGGGCAGGATGCCATCGCACGTGGCGTCGAAGCGGAACCAGACATCGTGGCTCGGGTCGAGCGGGTAGGCGTAGCAGCCGGACACCTCGTATCCATCGCTGTCGGCCAGGGTGGTGCAAAGGTCGTAGCTTCCGGACGTGATGGGCTGGGCGTTGGCGCACCGGTCGTTGGCGGGCCCGAAGGATGCATTGAGGACGATCGCGCCGGCCTCGGACGAACTTCCGTACCGCGAGACGCGGATGTAGATGGTCTGACCGGGATCGAGCAGGGCGCTCAAGGCCGAATCGAGCGCGGAGCCGCCGTCGAACCTGCCGCAACCGGGCGCGTCAGCGTCGTCGTTGCACGCGAAGGCCGGCTGACCACATGCGGCGTGAAGCGAGAGGACGGTATCGATGCCCGCATCGACGCCGCCGGTGTCATTGGTGCCGCAGGTCGAGAGACGCAGGAGCCCTTGTCCGCACCCCGCGGGCGCGGTGAACTTCCACCAGACGTCGGGGTTGGCGTCGGAAGCCCCGCAGGTCGCCAGGCTGGCCTCGCTGGTGGCCCCCAGGAGGCCGCTGGAGTACGTGGCCGAGCCGGACGAGCCCACCGCCGAGATGTCGGCGGCGTTGGCGCAGGCGTCGTTGTACGGCGTGAAGAAGACATTGAGCGTGAAGGCGCCGGTCGACGACCCGCCGTAGCGCATCACGCGAATCCTGACGGTCTGTCCGGCGGCGAGCGATGCCGCGACGACGGAATCGCGTGCCGCTCCGGCATCGGACCTCGAGCAGCTCAGGATGGTCGGCGCACTGTTCCAGTCGTCGTTGCATGTCAAGCTGGTCCCGCCGCACCCGTCGAAGAGGGAGAGGACCGTATCGATGCCGGCATCGACCCCGCCGGTGTCGCTGGTGCCGCAGGTCGTGACGCGGAGCTGGCCGGCGGCGAAGGAGGGGGCGGTGAAGGAGTACCAGACGTCCGCGCCGTTGGCGGGGTAGCCGCAGGTGGCCGCGCCGTCGGCGGTGGTGAAGGTGGCGTTGACGAGCGATCCGTTGAAGACGCCGGTGGCCGAGACGTCGATGGCCGCGGCGCAGTCGTCGTTGGCGGGACGAGGCAAGGCGGCCCGCAGCGCCCGCCACGCATCCGGAATCCCCCAGCCGAACACGGTGTCGTACCCGGCCGTGCCACGGTCCTTGGCCGTTGAGGCCAGGACGGACTCGACCTGCGCCGCGGTCAGTGCCGGGTTGCGCGAGATCACGAGCGCGGCGACGGCGGCGGTGTTGGGACAGGCGAAGCTGGTGCCGTCGAGGCTGACGTAGTCGCCGTTGACGTAGCCCGCCGACCCCGTCTGGTCGGTCGAGGTGATGCCCACGCCCGGCCCCGCGTAGTCCGTGCCCGGTCCGTATTGGCTGAAGCCGGCCCGGCTGCCGCTGCTGTTGATGGCCATGACGCCGTTGACCGACGGGCTGCTGGCGGGGTAGGCGATGGAGGCCGCCCCGGAGTTGCCGTTGGACGCGAAGTGGACCATCGCATTGCCGTTGCGGGTGTTGGTGTAGGCGGTGTCGATCGCGGCGGAGGTGGAGCCGTAGGCATTGCTGTTGCTGGTGACACGCATGCCGTTGGATGCCGCCCAGTTGAGGGCGTCGACGGTCCAACTGTTGTTGCCGTTCCATGTTCCGGCGCAGTTGAGCGTGGAGACTCCGATCCTCGCGGAGGCGACGCGACAGTTCCCGGCGGTGCCGGCCACGCCGAAGCCGTTGTTGGTGCGGGCCGAGATGTTGCCGGCGCACGGCGTGCCGTGCCGATCGCAGGCGTTGCCGGGGTCGCCCGCCGTGCCGTTGCCGGTGAAGTCCGCGCCGCCCCAGAGCGTGAGGTCGGGATGGTCCATCTGCACGCCCACGTCGATGACCATGACGATCACCGACGAACTGCCCTGCGTGATGTCCCACGCCTCGGGCAGGTTCATGTCCATGTCGTTCGCGTTGTTGAGGGCCCACTGCGAGGAGAAGAACGTGTCGTTGGGGATCAAGCCGCCCATGCCGCCGATGACCATGTCGGGCTCGGCGAACCGCACGTCGGCCCGCACGGCCATGGTGTTGGCCGCATCGAGGACCTCGAACCCGTTCTTCGTGGCGGCGCGGATGCGATCGACGCCGGCCATCACGCCCCAGTCGCGATCGATGAGGTCGCCCTTGGCCAGCGCGACTGCGCCGGCCATCGCCTCGGCTCGACGCTGAGCCGTCTCGCCCTCGTTGAAGCCCACGAAGACCTCTCGCGTCGGGAACATGGGCAGTCGCACCTGCCGGGGGCCCAAGGGCAGGCCGAAGAAGACTGGCGTGGCGTATGTCAGGTCGGGAAGGGCGGCCAGGCGATCGACCAAGCCGCGAATGTCAGCGTTCGCGGGCGCCTCGACCATCCACCACCCCGGCAACGCGAACTCGGAGACGGCCTCGGGCTTGAGCCCGGCCTTCGCGACCGCCTCCCGCACGGTGAGGAGGTCCTTGCCCTGCACCGCCACGCGAGAGGCGTCGAGGTCGAAGGGTTCGAAGGTCTTGTGATAGTGCTTGCCCGGAGTCGAACGAACGGCATCGGCTGCGTGCGCCACCGGCCGTTGCCCGGCCCATGAGCCAAGCGACGCCAAGCCGGCCAGAGCGCCGACGAACAGACGAGCAAGGGACGCTGCGTTCATGATGCTCTCCTCAAGTGCATGCACCGCCTCCGAGCGGATCCGCCATCGCGTGAACCGGGCCGTCCTGCGTCGATCGGCGCCCTCGACGCAGGCCATGTCGTCGCTCGCGGGCGGCACGAGTCGGCGCCCACCGTCCGAGTATACCGATTCAGGCGCACTCCAAAAGCGCGACGTGGGCGTTTCCGCCCCAGGTCGGCGCCTCGTCGAGGAGCCGGAACCCGGCCGCCTCGGCCATCGCCGTCAGGCACCGCGAGGTGGGCAGCCACCACCAAGGGCCGGCGTCGAACGTGTTATCGGCCCCGATGCGATGCGACGCGACTTCGGTGATGCCTTGCATGCCGCCGCCGAGTCGCTGCCAGTGACACGCCAAGACCCGACGTTCGGTGTCGTCGAGCGCGGGGATGAAGATGGCGCCCGATCGCGGCACCGTGCAGGTGCCGCACTCGTTGCTGATGACGGATTGGGTGACCGCGCTGGTGAGCACGAGGTGTCGTCGCGTGGCGCGGCGGAGGCCCGTCAGCACGGTGATGGGGTTGGGGTGGTGATAGAGCACGCCGGAACAGTGCACGACATCGAAGGGCTCGTCGCGATAGGCGGCGATGTCGACCGAGCGTTCGGCGACTGCGTCGATGCCCATCGAGGCCATTCGATCCCTGAACGGTGGCCACCACGGGGACTCGGGCGGGCTGAGGTCGAGCATGGCAAGTCGCGTGGCGCCGGCCCTTGCCGCCACCGAGACCTTCTCGTTCACGGTCATCCAGAGCCCGCCGACATCGGCGAACGAGCAGCCGCCTGTCACGCGATGGATGAAAGCGTCTCGGGGGTCCGACATGAAGTGCACTCCGTTGAACGCAAGGTAGGACGGGAAGCATCGCGTCGGGCTCGCAGCCGGATGGACGGGTGCCGGGCTCACGATCGCACGGTGATCGGCGGCGTGCGGACGATGGTCTCGCGAGGAAGATGTTCGGCCCGCGATGAACCAGATCTTGGCAGGTGGGCATCGACGCCGGGGACGGATCGGGTCGAGCGATCGAACGTCGGGTGGAGGCGGAGCGTTCGGGGGGCGGCAAGGGATCGCCAAGGGCGCCGGACTCGCCGGGAAGCGAAATCCCGCCGCATTCCGATGGTTTTCCCTTGGAGCAGGTCCGGGAGTTGGGTAACTTCAGGCGTTCAGCGGTGATGATGCCGCAACGTCCCGCTCGCACCAAGGTCGCTCGGCATGCCGCGGCGGCCCGATTCGACCCCGAGGAGAAGTCCATGACCGCATCCGCGTCCGGTTCCGATCGGCTCGCCGGCCGATGTCTGGCGGTTGCCGCCGCGTGCTGCACGATGGCATCGGCCCGGCAGTCGCCGGCTCCCGGTTCGGCGTCGCCCAACGCGTGGGTGCAGGCGAAGGAGATTCGTTCGGACACGAAACCCGTGGGCGTGCATCGACCCGACACGGACGCATCGATGGGCCAGGCGTCAACATCTTCTTCCGCATGTGGGGCGGAGCGGGCTGCTGACATCGGAGCGGCGACAGTTCGGCAGGGCCGGTAGTGTTCGTTGTGGAGACGACGGTGCGGGATTCGGGAGCCGCAAGCCGGCGCGAGGAGTTCGCCTTCAGACCGGGAACGGAGCAAGCCATGATGCCAAAGACGATTCGACACGCATGCATGATCATCCTGACGGCGACCGCGTGCGCGTCCGCACAGCGGATCGACGGCCCGCCTCGGGGCCTGCCGCCGGCCGCGAATCCCGACCGAATCATCCTTCCGGACGTGCTGGAGTGGAAGCCGGGCAAGGATCCGCAGCAACCCGATCACTCGCTGCCGCCGATGGCCATCAAGGACATTCCGCCGATGCCCATGCCCGTGCCGGGCGGGCCGATGCCCGCCACGCCTCTTGACGACTCGGTGACGATCTACGACGCCACGACCGGGACGGCGCGGACGCTGCCCTTGGGGAAGGACCTGCCGCCGGACTGGGGAGCACGCGCGCCGTACGGGGGCGTGGGCGACGTCGTGCTCGAGCCGCAGGCCTGGAGCGGGATCATGACGTCCGTGACGAACGCAGCGATGCGGACGTACCCGGCCAGCGCGAACGTGAAGTTGCTCATGGAGTTCACGGATCAGTGCGGCGCGTTGCAGTACTTCACGTGCTCGGGGACGATGGCGGACCCCGGCGTGGTGCTGACGGCGGCGCACTGCGTGTACGACCGGCAACCACGTTCCTGCCCCATCTTCAACTGGGCCAATCGCGTGTGGGTGATCCCCGCGTGGGACGGAGCCGGGGACAACGAAGGCAACGGTCCCGCCGGCACGGAGATCCTCGAGAACTTCGGCTGGGCGGTGGGGTACCGGCTTCTCGCCGGAACCGCCTTCGTCGAAAGCAGCGACTGGCGCGCCGACGTCGGCGCCGTGTTCCTCGACCGCACGACCACGCGGAGCGTCGGGATGCTCTCGGGGTGGTTCCTCATGCAAGCCGACGCCTGCAACACCTCGACGACGCTCAGCAACTACTCCTACCCGGCGCAGGCATGCAGCTCGACGCTGCACGACGGTCGCACGATGCGGCTCTGGCAGGGCGTTCCGGACGGCTGCTCCGACAACCTTTTCCGGCTCGACACGACACCAGGATGCTTCACGGCGGTGTGGGGCGGCATGAGCGGCAGCAGCCTGTTCGAGACGATCGGCGGCTGGCCCTACGCCAAGGCCGTCGCCTCCACCTCGGACCGCTCGACCGTCGCGTACTACTGCAGCATCTGGCCGCAGATGCTGACGGACATCGCGCTGGAGGCGTACCACACCCGCGGCACGGTCCTTGACGTGGAGCCCCTGCGAGTCCGCGCCGGAACGACGATACCCTCCGTCCAGAGCGGTTCGTCGCTGACAGGCGCCTCGGTGATCATCGCCAACCCCACCAACGCCGATCCGGGACCGACGACGTACACGCTCACCGTGCGACTCTCGGGCGACGAGTTGATCAGCGCCGCCGACACGCTGCTCGCAACCCTCGAGTACACGCAGGACCTCGCCCCGGGGGCCAACGCCGTCTGGAACCTTCCGGCCCTGGCGATCCCTCGCAACACCCCGACCAGCGAGCACTACGTCGGCGTCATCCTCGATTCGAGCGTCGACGCCAACCCGGCGAACAACTCGACCCAACTCTGGGACGCGATGAAGATCGCGGTGCTTCCGTGCACGAAGCCATCGAACGACGAGTGCCCGTGGGCCTCGATCATCAACGATCCCGGCGCACCGGTCTTCAGCCAGGACACGGCGCAGGACACCTGGTGCGCGACCCAGTCTCGCTGCGACGCCATCGACGGGTGCGGCGCTGACGTGAACGGCGCGAGCGTCTGGCATTCCTTCACGCCGTCGCACGACGGCGTCATCAACCTCGACACCTTCGGGAGCGATTACGACACGGTGCTCTCGGTGCATCTGGGATGCCCCGCGGGTTCGGCGACGTCATGCACGCGGCCGCCCGTGGTGGCGTGCAACGACGACACCGTCGGCAGCCTGCAGTCGGCCATCGTCGCCCTGCCCGTCGTCACCGGCACGACGTACCTCATCAGGTCGGCCGCCTACGGCACGTCCGCCGCGGGCCGGCTCCATCTGCACTTCGACTTTGTCGCCACATCGCCCGCCAACGACGCGTGCGCCGACGCGACCGTCATCACGGGCGACAGCTTCACCGAGACCGTCGACGTCATCAACGCGACGCGCCAGGCCTGCGAGCACGAGGCCTCGTGCGTCGTCGAGCCGTGGCTGAACCACTCGGTCTGGTACGCCTTCACGCCGCCGTCGGCGGGCAAGGTCAGCGTCGACACCATGGGCAGCACCTTCGACACCGTGCTCTCCATCTTCAATCAATGCGCCGACGGGTCGAGCCTGCCGGTGCCGATCTGCCTGCCCGCCGCCTCGCTGGCGTGCAACGACGACTGGGGCACGGGCCTGCAGTCGGCGATCTTCGACTTCCCGGTCGACCAGGGCCAGCCGCTGCGGTTCAAGGTCGCCTCGTACGCATCCTTCATCGAGTTCTCCGACATGACGTTCTCCTTCCGGTTCCAGCCGGATCCGGACACGCCATGCCGCGCGGACTTCAACGAAGACGGCGGCGTCGACTTCGAGGACGTGAGCTTCTTCTACTGGAGCTGGGAGGCGGGCGACACCTTCGCCGACATCAATCTCGACGGAGGCACCGACGGCACCGACGTCCTGGAGTTCTTCAGGGTCTGGGAGGCCGGCGGCTGCTGACCCGCGGACGGCGCGACCCGGGCCTGGTCGGGGCCTCGACGCGGCGGCTGCGGCGCAGCGGCGAGTCCTCGCGGTCGGCCGCAAGGATGCGGCCCGCATCACCCCTCGCCCGGCTTCACCCATACAGTGGGTCATGGCCGACACCACCACCTCGATCGTGCATCTGCAGAAGTGGATCAAGCAGCACCGCAAGGACCTGCTGCCGCCGGTGAGCAACAAGCAACTCTTCACGCAGGCCAAGGACGCGGTGGTCTTCGTCAGCGGCGGCCCCAACACTCGCAACGACTTTCACGTCAACCCCACCGAGGAGCTCTTCTACCAGCTCAAGGGCACCATCGCGGTGCGGTTGAGGCCTCTCGACGGGAGCAAGCCCTACGAGCAGATCATCAAGGAGGGGGAGCTCTTCCTGCTGCCCCGCTGGGTGCCCCACCGCCCGCAGCGTCCGGCGGGCACGCTCGGGCTGGTCATCGAGTTTCCGCGTCCGGAGGGCCAACTGGACGGCCTGCGCTGGTACTGCCCGACGTGCGACCACCTCGTGCACGAGGCCCTCTGGCAACTCAAGAAGATCGACGAGGATCTCAAGATCATCATGGAGGACTTCTGGGGGGGGCCTGTCGACCGTCGAACCTGCAAGAACTGCGGGCACGTGATCGAGCGGGCCGGGGCCATCAAGGTGAGCGGAGGCAAGGTGTCGGCCGCCAAGGCGGCGCGGACGTCAGGCAGGAAGCAGGCGGCCGCCAAGACCAGGAAGCCCGCCGCGAAGGCCTCGAGGAAGGCCCCGACCCGCAAGGCCAAGCCCGCATCCCGCGCGAAGGCCTCGCGGCGATGAGGTGAAGGGCTGGCTTCCGACGAGTTCATCCTCGTGGCCCCGCCGCACCCTGCGCGACTCGACCCCGAGGCGTTGCTGCGCGAGTGCTCGTGGGGTCGCACGCGCTCGACGGGCCCCGGCGGCCAGCATCGCAACAAGGTGGAATCGGCGGTGTGGATCCGCCACGAGCCCACGGGCGTCGAGGCGCAGGCCTCGGAACGACGAAGCGCGGAGGACAACAAGCGGGTGGCGCTCGGGCGCCTTCGGCGGCTGCTCGCGGTCGAGGTGCGGGGCCCCGTTCCTGTCGGCGAGGTCCGTTCCGACCTGTGGCGGTCGCGATGCTCGGCGGCGGGTCGTCTGGCGTGCAATCCCGAGCACGCCGACTACCCGGCGATGCTCGCCGAGGCTCTCGACGTGATGCACGCGGGCGGCTGGGACGCCAAGCGGGCCTCGCTGCGGCTGTGCTGCTCGCAGAGCCAACTGCTGAAGCTGGTCAAGGACTTCGCCCCGGCCTTCGCCCGCATGAACCTCGCCCGCGTCGATCGGGGCATGCACCCGTTCAAGTGACGCCCGCCGGGGCCGTCACGAGCCCGCCTGCTACCCTGCGACATGCCGACTCCTCGCGAACGCTTCGGCCGCGGCGGCGACCTGGTCCTTGCGGCCGCGGTCGCGCTGGGCGTGTGCCTGCTGGTGGTGAAGGTGCCCACGCCGGTGATGGATGTGCTGCTGGCGACCAACCTGGCGATCGCGGCGGTGGTGCTGCTGGCCGCGCTGTTCGTGTCCGACGCCCGGAGGCTTCCGGCCTTCCCGACCATCCTCTTGCTGACGACGCTCTTTCGTCTCGCGCTCAACGTGAGTTCGACGCGGCTCATCCTGCTCGATGCCGATGCCGGGCGAGTGATCGAGTCGTTCGGTCGCGTGGTCGTCGGGGGCGACGTGATCGTCGGCGGGGTGATCTTCGTGGTGCTCGTGGTGGTGCAGTTCGTGGTGATCGCCCGCGGCTCGGAGCGCGTCGCGGAAGTGGCGGCCCGCTTCACGCTCGACGCGATGCCCGGCAAGCAGGCCGCCATCGACGCCGAACTCCGCAGCGGACTGCTCTCGGCGGAGGAAGCCAGGGACCGTCGCGGCGACCTGGAGCGGGAGAGCCGGCTCTACGGCGCGATGGACGGCGCCATGAAGTTCGTCAAGGGCGACGCCGTCGCGGGACTGGTCATCAGCATCGTCAACATCGGCGCGGGTCTGTTGCTCGGCGTGATGCAGCGCGGGCAGCCGCTCGCGGAGGCGGCCCGCACCTACGGGCTGCTGACCATCGGCGACGGGCTGTGCGCGCAGATTCCCTCCATCCTCACGAGCGTGGCGGCGGGCCTGGTGGTGACGCGGGTGGCCAGCGCGGAAGGCACGCCGGTGGGCAGCGACCTCGTGAGGCAGTTCCTGCTGCAGCCGCGGGTGACGGCCATCGCCGGGTTGCTGCTGCTGTCGCTGGGCGTGCTGCCGCTGGAGTTTCCGCCGCTGCCTTTCGTGCTGACGGGCGTTGCGTGCCTGACGGCGTCGCTGGTCTCGTGGCGAGTGTCGGCTCGCAGGGCCGACGACGCGAATCGACTGGCGAGCGACCGCGAGGCCGCCTCGGCGCCCACGTGCCTGCTGCGCGTCCACCCGGACCTGATGTCGCGTCTTGATGCCGCCGCGCTGCGTCTGGCGACCAACGGCGCGGCCGAATCGGTGAGTCGCGACCTTGGCATCCGCGTTCCGACCACGGGCGTGACGGTCACCGCCGCGGGCGTCGAACCGATGGGCTACTGCGTCGACCTGCTCGATGCCCCGGTGGCGGTGCGACGGCCCGGCCAGGACGGCGGAGCGGATGCGGTCGCCGAGATCGCCGCCACGGTCGAGCGATCGCTTCGCGATCATGCCTCGCGACTGCTGGGCATCGGCGCGGTGCATGCGATGCTCGAGGGACTGCGGGCCGCGGAGGAAGGCCGCCAACTCGTGCGGTCGGTGACGCCGTCGCCCCTGTCGCTCCAGCAGGTGGCCGAAGTGCTCCAGCGCCTGGTGCGGGAGAACGTCCCGGTGCGGCAACTCCCGCTGATACTCGAATCGCTGGCGCGCTGGGGGCAGACGACCCGCAACCCGCAGTACCTGACCGAGCGGGTGCGCCGGGACCTGGCGCCGACGATCGCCGCGAGATTCTCCTCGTCGCCGGGCCGGGTGACGTTCCTTTCGGTCGATCCCGACCTCGAGGACCTGGTGGAGGCCAGCGTCGAGGATCTGCCGGAGGGCCAGGTGGTGGGCATGTCGGACGAGGACCGCGCCCGCGTGGTGGCGGCGTGCGAGGCGGCGGTGGCCAAGTCGAGCGCCTCGGTGCTGGTGGTGGAGCATCCGCCGGTGCGAAGGCCGCTGCGGGCGATCATCGAGCGTCAGTTGCCCCATGTGGCCGTGATCTCGTATGAAGAGCTGCCTCGCGAGGTGACGGTGAAGAACACGGGAACGGTGTCCCTCGCGGCCCAGCCATGAAGCCGATGCCCTCCGACGACTGGCAGTTCTGGGTGGTGACCGTCGCGGCGGTCCTGGCGGCGCTGTTCCTGGCGCGGGGCTTGATGCCGCGACGATGGCGGAGCGGACGCGGCGGCACGAGGGTGACGCTGACGGTCCGGGGCAAGCCGTGACGCGAGGGCGGCGGCTGGCGATCAGTCGACGTCGATGTCGACCGGCGGGGGCGCGCTCTTGGCTCGCAGCTGGCCGAGGATGAGTTCGAGCCGCTCGACCACCTGCTGCATGCCTGCCGGGCGACGCGCGGGGTCGATCTCGACGCACTGCATGATGAGGTCGCTGAGCTTGACCGGAATGCGGGGGTTGACCTCGATGGGCGGAATCGGCCGCTCGATGAGCGCGTCGTCGATGCGGCTGACCAGGCTGTTGTTCTCCTTGGGCATCGCCGTGGGGATGTTGCGCCTGGTCAGCGTGTGGTACATCGTCGCGCCGAGGTTGTAGATGTCGGTCTTCTCGTTGAGCGGGCGACGGTGCACCTGCTCGGGCGCGATGTAGTCGGGCGTGCCCTGGATGCGGGGCTTGGTGGTGCCGATGGCGCAGGCCTGGCCAAGGTCGATGATCTTCGCGACCGGGCCGGGCGTCACGAGGATGTTGTTGGGCTTCATGTCCGCGTGGACGTAGCCGCGGGTGTGCATGTGGCCCATGGCCGCCGCCACCTGGATGAAGATCGTGACCGCCTCGTCGAAGGTGCGAGGGGGCTTGATGTCCATGCTCCGCCCGTCGAGCATCTCCATGACCAGGAGCACCTCGACGAGCTTGATGAGCCGCTCCTTTCGCTTGATGAGGCGAGGGATGCGGCGGATGTTCGGATGATCGAACTTCGAGGCCACCTCGTATTCGAAGATGGCCTGATCGAGGAAGCGGTTGTCCTTGGCGTCGCCCCGTTCGACGTGCTTGAGGGCCCAGATCTGCTTCGAGCGGGGATCCTGGACGAGATAGACCGTCGAGGCCGCGCCTTGGCCCAGTTGAGCCAGGACCTTGTAGCCCTCGACGTCGTCTCCTTCCTTGTACCTCGCCAGCACGTTCATGCTTCGGACCCGGCCAACGGACTCGCCGACTGCCAATCACCCGCCTTCCACGCGTTGGCGGCGCGGAAGGAGGTTCACGAAGACGCGGCGCTCGTCACGCCGCCCTGATCACGCCCACGGGCAGAACCGCACAGGCACGCCGAGAACCGGCCGCCACGCACCCTCCTCGCACGCCGGCAAGCGTAGGCGAATCGGGGAAGCCCCGGCCACCCCTCGACCGATCGCGATGCCGCCGCCTTGCCGCGGACCAAGAAAAACGCCCCGGAACGGCCCGGGGCGGGTGGAAGTCGCAAGGGGGATGCTCACCGCTGGGCGGCCAAGCCCCGACGCACGTCGGCGGCGGGGAAGAGCGTGCCCGGGCTGCCCACCGGGGCGATCTCGCGGTGGAGGTGGACGCGATCGGCGGGAATGCGGAGTTCCTGCTGCAAGGCGTCGACCAACTGGATGAGGCGCGAGATCTGGGCCCGCGTGAACTTCTGGTGATTGCCGTCGCCGACCAGGCAGATGCCGATCGACTCGCGGTTGAAGGCCTCGCCCTTGGCGCCCGCCACATGAGCCCCGGACCGCTGCTGGTCCCATCGAGACGTCACGAGCAACTCGCCGTCGCCCATGCCGTGCCCGTTGCCGATCACGAAGTGGTAGCCGATGCCCTTGAGCTTGCTGCGACGGGCCGCCTCCTCGAGCGACGCCTGGTCGCCGTAGACGGAGCCCGAATCGTGAATCACGATCGACTTCCACCGAGCCCGCTGCAGGCCCGCCGTGGGCTCCAGCGCCAGCTCGACCGTCGAGGGCGAATCGGTCATCATCAGGGCCGGGAGCACGAAGCCGCCCTGACCCGCCGCCGGCTTGCGGCTGACGGCGTACAGCACCGCGGCGCCAAGCGTCATCGCCGCCACCAGGGACATGCAGACGTACTGCGAACGGTTCGGAACAAGCGCGCGACTCGCGGACGAACGGCCCGAGGCGCGACGGCGATTGGACTTGGAGCGATCTTTCGCGGCCATGCTGGTCTCGTGGAGAGGGGTGATCCTAGACCCTTGAACGGCGAACCCGGAACGCCTTCGCCCCGTGCCCGGTGCGGACCTTCGCGACCGTGCGAAAGGCCCCCACGTCCGAATTGTCGTCAACGCGGATGCGTCGCGCCCACACTTTAGGCGACAATTGTTCGGCACAAGCGGCGCAAGTGCCGTTCTTATCGGCACGACCGACCATCGGCAATCCGTACGTCCATCGAACTGAAAGCGAACATCGATCCGGATAGATTCCGATCGACCCCACTTCTGGGGGCTTGGCGCCCCGGCCGACACGACCTCTTGTGGTTCCGGTCGATGCATCGGGTTCGTTCGACGTTCGTTCGTGCGTCCGTGGCATCGGGCGGCGACGCGCGTCGGGGGGATTATCATCCGGCGGTGTGCCGCCGCTTGGCGAGTCGCACCGCGGACCCCTGCATGAGGCGACGATTCCCATTCCTGCTCTGGCGCTGGATCACGGCCGACATGGTCCGCCTGATCTCGCTGGCGGCGGCCGTGCTGGTGGCGGTGATCGCCATGGCCGGCACCGTCAAGCCCGTCTCGGACGGCCTGCTGCAGGCGGAGAACTTCGTCAAGTTCATCTTCTACGCGATTCCCCCGATGCTCGCGTACGCCCTGCCCTTTGCCGCGGGCTTCGGGGCCACGCTGGTGTACCACCGGCTGGCGAGCGAGAACGAGTCGACGGCGGCGCACGCGGGCGGGGTGTCGCACGCCGCCCTGCTCTCGCCGGCGATCTCGATCGGGCTTGCGCTCGCGCTGCTGCTGACGGCGCTCAACGAGGTGCTCATCCCCGACTTCCTGCTTCGCATGCAGCGGCTGGTCACGCGCGACTTGGCGACGTGGGTGATCCAGGAGATCGATCGCGGCCGCAGCGTCAACGTCGGCGGGATGATGCTCCATGCCGCCTCGGCGGAACGCGTGCCTCCCGCCCCCGACTCGGCGGCCACCGACGTCGTGTACCTCACGAAGGTGGCGGCCATCGAGACCGACCGATCCCTCAAGCCGGTGACCGAGGTGACCAGCGAGCGGGCGTGGATCCTCGTCTTTCCCTTCGACGAGGGGGACGAAACGAGTTCGTCGGAGGCGGGCAAGACGCGAGTGGTGATGCGTCTCGAGAATCTCGTGGGCAGTCGCGAGGGTCAGGGCGGCGGCGGCGCTCGCAAGAGCATCGACGTGGGCTGGAACGTCGGCAGCGGCTTTCGCGACAACGTGAAGTTCCGTTCGCACGCCGAACTCAAGGCGCTCGAGGATCATCCCGAGCGGATCAACTGGGTCGACGTGTCGCGCAAGGATCTCGCCGTGACGTTCGCGGAGCGCGAGTGGGTCGCGTCCCTTCGCGAGGCCGTGAGCCGGGGCAGGTCCCTCTCGATGCGCGACGACCAGGGCGCGCCGGTCGCCATCAACGCGGCCTCCATGAGGCCCGACCCCGCCGACGAGTCGGGACGCGCGTGGATCCTCGAGGGCAACGAGCGCTCCCCGCTGCGCATGCGACTGGCCCGCCACGGCGTCGACCGCACGTCGGCGCCGGCCATGATCGTCGTGACGGCGGCGACGGCTCGGCTGGTGGTCGACATCGGCCCCGATCGGCTCGATCGCTCCCTCTCGACGGCGATCGAGATGCGCGACGTGGTGGTGGTCGAGGAGGCCGGCGGCCAGCGGAGCGAGCGGGCCCTCTTCCGCGCGGCCAACCTCGTGCCCGCCGACGACATCGTGGGATCGATGCTCGCCCGCAGCGGGCCGCAACTGCTGGCGGATGCCCGCGAATCGGCGTGGCAGTCGCCGCCGTCGCTGGCCTTTGCCGCGGCCATGGACGACCTCGAGCGCTCGATCGCCCGTCTGGGCCGCGAGGTCATGGCCAAGCGTCACGAACGCATGGCGATGGCGGCCTCGTGTCTCGTGATGGTGCTCGCCGGCGCGGTGATCGCCCTGCGACTCAGCCGCCGGCTGCCGCTGACGGTCTACATGTTCACCTTCATCCCGGCCGTGGTGTGCATCGTCACGATCTCGGGGGGGCAGCAACTCACCGTGCAGTCGGGCATCCCCGGGCTGTACCTGATGTGGAGCGGGGTGCTGGGCCTGCTCGCGTACACGCTCATCCAGTTCCGCGCCCTGGCCCGCCACTGACGCCGCCACCCGTGAACACGACGCCCTCCCTCATCCGCGCCGACGCACCCGAGCCCGCGACCGACGCGTGGTGGAGACGCACCCTGCTGCTCGTCGGAGGCGTGACGCTTGCCCGCATCCTCTATCTGGTGCTGCTCTGCCCCTACACCCTCATCGAGGACGAGGCGCACTACTGGGAATGGAGCCGTCGTCTCGAGTGGTCGTACTACACCAAGGGCCCAGGCGTCGCCTGGAGCATCGCCGCCGCCACGCGACTGCTGGGCGACCATGCGTTCGCCGTGCGCATGCCCGCCGCCATCGGCGCGGGCCTGACTGCGCTGCTGGTGGCGCTGCTGGCTCGCGACGCGTACCGCTCGGCCCGCGTGGGCTTCCTCGCGGCGTGCTGCGTGCTCTTGTGTCCGATCTTCCAGGTGCTGGGGCTGGTGATGACCATCGACAGCCCCTATGCGGCATGCTGGGCGATGGCGATGTGGAGCGCGTGGCGCGCCTTCGAAGGGCGGGGACGCCGCTGGTTCGCGTTGACGGGGCTGGCGCTGGGCGTCGGCCTTCTGTACAAGTACACGATCCTGCTCGCGATTCCCGGCCTCGTGCTGGCGGCGTGGCGCCTCAACCGCGACCGTCCGGGCTCGGTCCGCGGGGCCTGGCTCCCCTTCGCGATCGTCCCCTTCGTCGTCGGCATCATGCCGGTCATCATCTGGAACGCCCGTGAGGGATGGCCCACGGTGGCGCACCTGCTCGGGCACCTTGGCGTCAAGGGAGGCGACATGCCCGTGACGCAGGGCGGGGGCTCGGGCTTCCACTACGACCCCACGTGGACCATCCAACTCATCGGCACCCAACTGGGCATGATCGGCCCCGTCCTCGCCCTGGCGGCGGCACAGGCCATCGGCTGGGTGCGAGGTCGCGCCGCCAACGGGGCCGCGCCGGGCGCGGAGCGCTTCCTCGTGCTCAACTCCGCTCCCATCCTGATCTTCTACCTGCTGGTCAGCGTCGTCACCGAACCCGAGGGAAACTGGCCTCTGGCGGGCTATCTCACGCTGCTGCCGATGGCGGCGGCACGAGTCGCCGCCGCGCTCGACGCGATGCGGGCGGATGCCGCCAACGCACCGACAGCGGCCGCCAGCCGGCCCGCCTACGCGGCCCCGATCCTGGCATGGAGGGCCTCCATCGCGCTCGGCGCGGCCACGGCCCTGATGCTTCCTCGCTTCGATCTGCTCGCGCGTCTGCCGGTGGTCGGCCCGCTCATCCCCGTGCATCGCTTCATGGGTGCCGATCGCATGGCGGCGGACGTGCAACGGCGGCTGGACGCGCTCCGAGATCGCACCGGGCTCGAACCCTTCCTGGTCAGTTCCCACTACGGCCGCGCCAGCCAGATGGCCTTCTACCTCGCGGGACATCCAACCACATACTGCTCGAGCGACCTGCTGGGCCCCGGGCGACGAACGCAGTACGACTACTGGCCGGACACCGACCTGCGTCGCCAGCAGGACCTGATCGGTCGACCGGCCGTGGCGCTCGGAGCCGACGCAGACTCGTGGCGGACGTGCTTTGCCGCCGTCACCCCCGCGTCCGCGCTCGATGGCGACGGCAAGCGAGGCCGCGCCGTGCATGAGTGCGAGGGGTTCAAGGGCTTTGTCGCTCGCGTCGGAGGACGGCCATGACCGACTCGGCTCCGGCCGCACCCGGCCGCTCGCTCGGATCCACCCTGGCCCTCTCGACGGCGATCCTGCTCGGCTGGTTTTTCGCGTGCGCCATCGATCGCCGGGCGTACCACGCCCTTCGTGTCGAGACGTGGGCCACCGAGTGGGCGACCGAGGACTTGGTGCAGATGCTCCGCACCGCGGGGTACTTCCCCACGTGGCTCCTGGCCGGGATCATGATCGACTCTGGCAGTCGGACTCGGCTGTCGCCCAGCGACTTTGTCTCCCAACACGTGCGGCGGGACGTCGAGGCGCTCGGGGTGCGGGTGATGCTGGCGGCCGCCATGGGCGGACTGCTGGCCGAACTGCTGAAACTCGCCGTGCGTCGCCATCGACCCAGTTCGACCAACGACGGGCACCACGTCTACGACTGGTTCGTCGGCGAGGTGGAAGGTCGCGGGCTGGGGCTGGCCAGTTCACACGCGGGCGTGGCCTTCGGGGCGGCGTTCGCCCTTTGGCGTTGGTCGCCGGCGGCGGGCGCGGGGGCGTTGGTGCTGGCCGTGGGGTGCTCGGCGACGCGCCTGTTGTCGGGGGCGCACTTCGTGAGCGACGTCTACGCCGCCGCGGTGCTGGCGTGGGCCGGAGCGGGCCTGACGTGGTGGGCCGCCGATCGGCTGACGAGGCGACGCGGCACCTGATGGGCGCGACGCGCGACGTACGATGAGCCCGACGCTTCGCATGACGATCCTCGACCGCCACATCGCCCGTCAGTTCCTGCAGAACTTCGTGCTGCTGGTGGGCGGCTTGCTGACGATCATCATGCTGATCGACTTTTCGCTGAACTTCGACGAGTACGCGGAGATCGGCGGGCGGCTCGCGACCGCGGGCGGGGGCCTGAAGTCGGCCACGACGCTGTGGGTCTTCTGGAACCTCTGGTGGCCGCGACTTTTTCAGCTCGTGGGCTTCCTGCTGGGCCTGGGGCTGGTGGCGGCGATGGGATTCACCGCCGCCCAACTGGTCAAGAACCGAGAGTTGGTGGCCGCCCTCGCGGGGGGCATCAGCCTGCACCGCATCGCCCGGCCGATGTTCATGGCGGCCCTGCTGCTGACGGGGCTGCAGGTGCTCAACCGGGAACTGCTCATTCCCGAACTGGCCCCGCTGCTCGTGCGCGACAAGAAGCAGGCGGGCTCGGAGCAGCTTGGCGTCATGTCCCAGCCGCTGTGCACCGACGGAGCCGGTCGCCTCTTCTACGCCCAGGGGGTCAACCTCGACACGCAGACCATCGAAGGCCTGTTCGTGTGGGAACGCAACGCGGCGGGGCTCATGACGCGGCGGATCACCGCCACCCGCGCCCAGTGGCAGGACGGCGCCTGGGTGCTCACCGAGGGACGGGCGGTCGAGCGGGGCGGCAGCAGCGCATCGCCCCCGGCCAAGCCCGTCGCTCGCATCGAGACCGACCTCGACCCCACCGCGCTCAAGATCCGGCGATTCGAGGGGTTCAGCCACAACCTCAGCTGCGGGCAGATCAACGAACTGCTCGAGCGGTTCGCGGCGGCGGACGACGCGACCGACCAACGCCGCATCGACGAGCTCGAGCGGGTCAAGTGGGGCCGGTTCGGGCTGCTGGTGACCAACCTGCTGGCCCTGGCGGCGTGCATGCCCTTCTTCCTGCGTCGGGAGCCCTGCTCGATGGTGATCCAGTCGCTCAAGGCCGCCCCGGCCGCCTTGGCGGCCATCGGCGTGGGGTTCGCCGGCGCGGTGGGGACGATTCCCGGGCTGCCCCCGCACGTGAGCGTCTTCGTGCCCGCGTTGATCCTGCTGCCCTTGAGCATCGCGGCGGTGTCGGGCATGAGAACCTGACCCTCGTCGCGGGCCGCGGGGCCGAGGGGTTCGCTATACTCGCACGAATCCGCGGCTCATGCCGCCACGCCACGCATCCGACGGAGCACCAGTGTTCGAGCCAGCCGACAACCAGCGCCCGGCCTCGGGAAACCCGCAGTTCGACACGACGGACCGCAAGATCCTGCTGCTCAAGCGGCGGCTGATTCGCGAGGCGACGATGGCCGTCTCGATGCTCGAGCGATCCCTCGACGCCCTCTTCGCGCTCGACCTCGAGGCGGCGCAGGGGGTTCGCATGTCGGACGACAGCGTGGACAACGAGGAAGTGCTGATCGAGCAGGACGCGCAGCAACTGCTCGCGCTGCACCACCCCTTCGGCCGGGCCTTCCGCTCGCTCATCTTCATCCTGAAGGTGAACGCCGAACTCGAACGCGTGGCCGATCACGCCTGTTCGATCGCCAAGCAGGTGCCCAAGATCAAGGCCGCCCTCCCGCCCGGCGCGACCGCGCCGTGGCCCACCGCGCTCCGCGAACTGGCCGAGCGGGTGCCCGCGCTGTGCCACCAGTTGATGCGAGCCGTGCTCGACGAGGACGTCCCCGCCGCCCGCGAACTGGTGCGGGCCGACGAGATCATCGATCAGCTCGAGAAGCGGCTCTTCGAGGAGACCTTCGACCTGGTGGCACGCCTGAAGTTCGGGGGAGACGAGCAATCGTCCCTCACGATCGCGCTGCTGGTGCACCGCATCGGACGCGAACTCGAGCGCGTGGGCGACCTCATGGCCTCGGTGGCCGAGGATGTCGTCTACGTCGTCACCGGCGAGATCATCCGCCACGAGAAGCGGCGCCGCAAGGCGGCCGAGGCGACCAAGGGCTGAGCAGGGGGCTTGCATTCGCGCGGCGTGCCTGCCCGATGGACAGGGACGATGGCGGCTTTCGCCCGTCAGGGCGCACCAGTCGTAGCCGTGGTGCGCCGCCCGGCTTTGCGGGCAAGCCCACGGACGAGCGTCCATTCGCGCGGACGGTCGCGACACGGGCCGTTCGACGCGCCCACCCTTGCGCACCGCCGCACGCCAGCCCGCACCATCGATTCAGCCCTTGGGCCGGGCCTTCCACATGCCCCGCAACGCCTCGCCGAAACTCGCCGCGAATCGCTTGGCGTCGCACAGGGGCGACGCGGCGAGCAGCGGCCGCAGCGCGGTTCGGTAGTGCGCCAACCGCTCGGGCGAGGTCGCCAGCGTCGCCGCCATGTCGAGCATCGCGTCGACGTCCCGGGCCACCAGTTCGGGCGCGCCGGCGGTCCGCAGCAAGGACGCGCTCACGCGGGCGGCGTGCGTCGCGCCCGCGACCGTCACCACCGGAACGCCCATCCAGAGCGCCTCGCACGTCGTCGTGGTGCCGTTGTAGGGCATGGTGTCCATCGCCACGTCCACGCGGCCGTAGACCGCGAGGTGCTCGGCCACGCTCGCGGCCGGGCCCATGATCTCGACGCGGGAGGGATCGACGCCGCCTCGCTCGAAGGCGCGTCGCACGCGCTCGCGCGGGAACTCGTCCTTGAACTCGAAGGTCTTGAGCACGAACCTCGACCCCGGCACGCGGCGGAGCAGTTCGGCCCACCGTTCGAGCAGGGGGCCCACGATCTTCTTGTTCGCGTTGAAGGAGCCGAAGACCGGGCCTGGGTGCGCCGGGTCTCGCTTGGGTTCGGGCGCGTCTCGCGGCGGCGAGTAGCACAGGAAGCACGGATCAAGCCGCCACAATCGCTCGGTGCACCGTTCGTCGAAGTCGGGCTGCCCCGCCGCTCTTGCGGCGACGGCCTCGGGGGAATCGGGAGGCGGATCGGTCACGGCGTCGACCACTCGCCAATCCACCGCGCGAAGCCCGGTGGTGTTGGGATAGCCGCAGTAGGTCACCTGCACCGGCGCGGGCTTGTAGACGAAGACCGTGGCCGAGTTGTTCTGCGTGAGGCCGTTGAGGTCGATCAGGATGTCGATGGCGTCGGCCTCGATGAGACGACAGACCTCGATGTCGACGAGGTCGCCGCAGGCGCGCCAGCCCTTCACCAGGTCACGGAGCCGCTTGGAGGTCGCGTCCTCGTGGCGAGTGGTGGAGTAGGCGTAGACCTCGAATCGTTCGCGGTCGTGGTGACGGAGGAAGGGCTCGATGAAGTACGAGACCGAGTGCGACCGCAGGTCGGAGGAGACCAGCCCGATGCGCAGGGGCCGCTCGTCGTCGTCGGAGCCCTTGTGGACGAAGGTGGCGTCGGGCCGTTCGCGTTCGAGGGCCTCGCCGAAGGCGCGGTGGGCGGCCGCGGCCATCGCGGGCGTGGCGTTCCACGCGTAGTTGTAGTTGCTGCAGCGATTGGAGAGCAGGAGCGAGTCGCTCGGAAAACGCTCGATGGCCTGATTGCCGAAGGCGATGGCCTCCTCGATCTCGCCAAGGCCGGCGAGGGCGGCCATGTACGTCGGGCAGATCTGCGGGTCCCAGCGCTGGTCGAGCACGCGCCGGCAGTACGCCGCGGCTTCGCGGGGGTTGTTTTCCGTCAACGCCTCGTTGGCCAGACTGAGCAGTGCCTCGACGTGGTTGGGGTTGAGTTCAAGGGCCCGCAGGTACCACGTCCTGGCCTCCTTGGCCTTCTGGTTGGCCATGAGCAGGAGGGCCAAGTTGGTGACGTAGTGCACGTCGCCTGGGACGAGCGCCACGGCCTGACGGGCGTAGTGGAGCGACTGCGGGTACTTGCGCTGGCGGAAGAGGACGATCGAATAGAGCCCGACGATGTTGGGCTCCTTGGGGTGGCGGAGGGCCAGCGGGGCCAGCAACGCCGCGGCGGCATCGACCTTGTTCTCGGCGAGCAAGCCCTGCGCTTCAAGGACCTTGGAGAGGATGACGCTCATGGGAGGGGCGGGTCGAGGATGGTATTCGTCAGGGTGTCCGGGTCGCGGCCTGCGTCGACGGGTGGTACATCGGCCGCACCAAGGGTGCGCGACGAGGGGCCGCACGTACGCCGTTTGTTCGCATCGAAGGTCGTGACGGGGAGGCGAGGGCATCGTTCCGGGACCGTGGGGCTTCCCCGCGGGAGGGGTGTCACCTACCCTTGCCTCCCGCTCCGCCCGATTCCACGGGCACAGGGGGGCGGGTCCGAACGGGCGACGGCGGCGTCGATCGTGCGCGAGACCAACACCAAGCCAAGGGTCCAAGACGTGAAGATCAGAACCGACGAAATCGCGAGCGTGATCAAGCAGGAAATCGAGCAGTTCTCGGCGGCGCTCGAGGTGTCGGAGATCGGCCGCGTGGTGGAAGTGGGCGACGGCATCGCCCGCATCTACGGCCTGTCGAAGGCGATGGCGGGCGAACTGCTCGAGTTCCAGACCGCCGCGGGCGCGGTGATGGGACAGGTCTTCAACCTCGAACTCGACACGGTCGGCGCGGTCATCTACGGCGATTACCTCGCCGTGAAGGAAGGCGACGTGGTGAAGGCCACGGGTCGTCTGCTGGAAGTGCCGGTGGGCGAGGCGCTCCTGGGCCGCGTGGTGGACCCCCTGGGTCGCCCGCAGGACGACCAGGGCCCGATCGCGGCCACCGAGTACCGCAAGGTCGACATCATCGCCCCGGGCATCGCCGAGCGTCAGCCGGTGCACGAGCCCATGCAGACGGGCATCAAGGCCGTCGACGCGATGATTCCCATCGGCCGCGGCCAGCGCGAGCTCATCATCGGCGACCGCAAGACGGGCAAGACGGCCGTTGCGCTCGACGCGATCATCAACCAGAAGCAGTACTGGGGCACGCCCGACGCGATGGTGTGCATCTACGTCGCCGTCGGCCAGAAGGAGTCGACGGTCGCGGGCGTCGTCGAGACGCTCCGCAAGCACGGCGCGATGGACTACACCATCGTCGTGAACGCCTCGAGTTCCGCGGCGGCCCCCATGCAGTACATCGCCCCCTACTCGGGCACGGCCATGGCCGAGTACTTCATGTGGAGCGGCAAGACGCCGGGCCAGACGCTCAGCAACGGCAAGCCGATGCCCAAGCACGCCCTGTGCATCTACGACGACCTCTCCAAGCAGGCCGTCGCCTACCGCCAGCTCTCGCTGCTGCTGCGTCGTCCCCCGGGCCGCGAGGCGTACCCCGGCGACGTGTTCTATCTCCACAGCCGCCTCCTCGAGCGCGCCACCAAGCTCTCCAACGAGAACGGCGCGGGCTCGATCACCTCGCTGCCCGTCATCGAGACGCAGGAAGGCGACGTGTCGGCGTACATCCCGACCAACGTGATCTCGATCACCGACGGCCAGATCTACCTCGAGCCCGAACTCTTCTTCTCGGGCATCCGCCCGGCCATCAACGTCGGCATCTCGGTCTCCCGCGTGGGCGGCAACGCCCAGGTGAAGGCCATGAAGAAGATCGCCGGCTCGCTGCGACTCGACCTGGCCGCCGCCCGCGAACTCGAGGCCTTCGCCCAGCTGGGCACGGAACTCGACAAGGCGACCCAGCGTCAGCTCGACCGCGGCCGCCGCATGGTGGAGCTCCTCAAGCAGGGCCAGTACACCCCCTTCGTCGTGACCGACCAGATCATCTCGATCTACGCCGGCACCAAGGGCATCCTCGACGACGTGCCGGTGTCGGCCGTCCGCAAGTTCGAGCAGGGCATGCTCGACTACGTGAAGACCACCGCCAAGGCCACCTACGACGCGCTGCACGCCAAGAAGGCCTTCGACGGCGACATCGAGAAGAACCTCGAGGCCGCCATCCGCGCGTTCAAGGCCCAGTTCAAGGCCTGATCCGCTCCTGATTCGAACGCTCGCAAGGCCCGGGTCTCGACCCGGGCCTTGTCTTTTTTCACCCCGCCGGGCCTCCTCCGGCGGCAATGCGGCGGCGGCGCACGCGTTCACGCTCGCTCGCCGACGCTTGCGACCAACCTGCGCGAGGCGATGCAACGTTCCGCCCGATCGTGACGAATCAATGAACGCATCACGCCAGCCCGTCGGCTTCTCGGACGTGCCGGCCTCCCCGAGTCTCCAAGCTCCACACCGCCCATGACCCTCGACATCCTCCGCCTGCTCGTCGCCTCGTCGCTCGCGTGCTCGTTCGCCCGCGCGGCATCGCTCGACGACATCGTGCATCGCCCGCTGTCGCCCGCGGCGCTGGCCGCGTCGCAGGGACGCGGACTGGTCCCTGGCTGGGCCGCCGCTCATCGCATCGATCCCGTCGCGGTGTCCATCATGTCCGAGGCCGGCAACATCGCGACCGTCGAACTGCCGCTGGGGCCCGACGCCACCGTGGTGGCGGAGTTGCGCCGGGTCGACGTGCTCGCCGACGACGCGAGGATCGTGACAGTCGAGGCGGGAGGCGTGGAGCGGCCGCTGGCCACCACCGTCTCGCTCTGGGCGGGGAGCGTGCCCGGCGTGGAAGGATCGGACGTCTTCCTGGGCCTTTCGCCCACGCAGGCGCAGGGGTGGATCACCATCGGAGGCGTGACGCACCTGATCGCGACCCGTCCCTGGACGGACGGCCCGCTCGCGCTCTCCTATGAGCAAGGCATGCTCGAGGTCGTCGGCGCGTTGGCGCCCCCGAGTTGCGCCGGCGAAGTGGCGCCCGAGGACGACGTCACGCCGCCGCCGACCGCCGACGAGCCGACGTACACGTCGCGGGTGGCCTGTCGCGCCTTCCGCGTGGCCATCGACAGCGACCAGGAGTTCGCCGGAATCGCCGGCGGCGCGCAGAACGCGGCCGACTACGCGGTGATCCTCGTCGGCGCCTCGAACGTCATTTACACGCGCGAGATCGGCATGGGCCTGCGGATCTCCTATCTGCGGACATGGTCGACGACCGATCCGTGGGACGCGGCCAACACCTCCGACCAACTCTCGCAGTTCCGGTCGCACTGGCGGACCAACATGGGCTCGGTGACGCGTGCCTCGGCGCACATGCTCAGCGGTCGCTCGCTGGGCGGCGGGATCGCGTACCTGCGGGCGGCATGCTCGAACAACAACGGCTACGCGGTGAGCGCCAATCTCGCGGGCGGCTTCCCGTTCCCGATCCGTGACAACGACTCCAACTGGGATCTCATGGTCGTCACCCACGAGTGGGGCCACCAGTTCGGCAGCGAGCACACCCACAACTCCTGCGCGTACAGCCCCGTCATCGACGGGTGCGGGCTGCGCACCACCAGTTCCGCGTGCGAGAACGGCACCCAGGACTGCGCCGTCGCCTCGGCCCTGACCGGAACGATCATGTCGTACTGCCACACGTGCAGCGGCGGCATCCGCAACATGCAGATGACCTTCGGCCCCCGCGTCATCGAACGCATGTCCGCCTACGTCAACGGCCTCACCTGCAGCACTCAGCTGGAATCGCCTCTGCTCGCCTCCACCTCCGTCACGCCCGCCGGCGCCGTCTGCGTCGGAACCCCCGTGACGCTGGCGGCGGTCGCCACCGGGACCGAACTTCGCTTCCAGTGGTTCCGCAACGGGGCTCGCGTGTACGGCGCCACCAACGCCACCCATGTGGTCGCCTCCCCCAACCACAACGATCGATGGGACGTCATGGTCTATTCGCCCTGCGGCGTCGTGACGACGCAGGGCACCCCGCAGTCGCTCACCCTCGCCGTCACAGGGGGCGCCCCCATCATCGACCAGCAACCCGCCTCGGTCACCACCTGCCCTGCAGGCCCGGTCGAGGTGTCCGTCGTCGCCTCGGGCGGCGGCGCCCTGGGCTACCGCTGGGAAGTGCGCGATCTTTCCGCGCCGAGCGGCTGGAGAGCCGTCACCGACGGCCCCGTGCTCGTCGGCGACGCTTCGGTCGCGGTCGCGTCGGGGGCCGCCTCCCCCACCCTCGTGCTCACGTCCCTCTCGCCGGCGTGGCGGGGCAGCGCGAGCGTGAACGGGCGAGCCGTGCGGTGCATCATCTCCGGCGAATGCGGCGGCACGGCGAGCGTGACCACCACATCCGCGCTCGTGTCGTTGTGCGGGGCCGACATCAACTGCGACGGCGGCGTCGACGGCGCGGACATCGACGCCTTCTTCGGCCTGTGGGAGACGGGCGACGAGACCGCCGACATCAATGCCGATGGAGGCATCGACGGCGACGACGTCGGCGCGTTCTTCTTGACGTGGGAAGCGGGTTGCTGAGCGATCACGCTCGCGACATGGCTCGAGACATCGCTCGCCACTGGGCTTCGAGGCCCTCGACAAAGGGTGTCGCGGGCAGGTAGCCCAGTTCGCGGGTGGATCGGGCGAGGTCGGCCCACGTGCGCTCGACATCGCCGGGTTGCATGGCCATGCGTTCCACGACCGCCTTGCGGCCCACCACCCCCTCGATCGCCTCGATCATCGCGGAGAGCGTCACCGGCGAGGAGTTGCCCAGGTTCCAGACGCGGTAGCCGTGCGCGGGGATCCGCTCGAGCGACGCCAGAATGCCCGCGACGATGTCGGTCACGAAGGTGTAGTCGCGACTGGTCGACCCGTCGCCGAAGACCTGCAGCGTCTCGCCCGCCGCGATCTTGCGCATGAACGCGCTGATCGCCAGGTCGGGCCGCTGCCTGGGGCCGTACACCGTGAAGAACCGCAGGCACGCCACGGGCTGACGCGTGAGATGGTGATGCGTGCGGCAGATCAGTTCGCAGGCCCGCTTGGTCGCGGCATAGGGGCTGATGGGGGCGTCGACATCCATCTCCTCGTGGAAGGGGGCCACCGGCGCATTGCCATAGACCGAACTCGACGACGCGACCACCACCCGCTCGCATCCGGCGCGGTGGGCCGCATCGAGGACCACCGACGTGCCCAGCACGTTGGCCCGGGCATATCCCGGCGGATCGACGATGCTGGGCCGCACCCCGGCCTTGGCCGCCAGATGAATCACGGCGGCGACGCGATGATCGTTCAGGAGCGACGAGACGAGCGGGCCATCACAGATGTCGCCTTCGACGAAGGTGAAGCGACCACCCGCGGCGTGCACCGCCTGCAGGTTGGCCTCCTTGATGCCGCGGGGGTAGAACGGGTCGAAGTTGTCGATCCCCACGACCTCGATGCCTCGCGAGAGCAGGGCACACGCCGCGTGGGAGCCGATGAATCCGGCCGCGCCCGTCAGCAGGACGGGCCCTCGAAGGGAGTCGTTGGACACGGATCGATCCTATCGGGCAAGGCCCCTCGCTGTCATCCGCACGAGGAACCCTGTGCACGCCGTCAGTTGAAAAATAAAGCAGGGCGCCATTCGTGACAGCGCCCCGCTGGAGGAGAGAGAGATCTGGGGAGTATACCGCGATATCGGACCGTGGTTGGACCAAAGGCCCCAAATTATCAGACAAAAGCTCAAAAAACATTCACTTTGGGCTCTTGAACGGCCGCAGGTTCACCCATAGCGGTTGCGAACGTCGTGCGAACATCACCAACCGAATAGAACGACGCGACCCCGCGGCATCAGCCGCCGCTCTTGAGCCGCTTGATGGCTTCCGCACGTTGCTCGGGAGTCATCGACTCCCATCGCTCGCGGAGTCGCGGCGGGAGATTGGAGAGATCGGGCTTGGCGCCCTGCGGCGGAGCGGCGCCGTCGGGCGACTTGGCCGGGGCCTGACCCGCCGGACGCGCGTCCTTGGCGTCCGACCGCCTCGATGCGGTTTCGGCCTTCAGGCGTTCGATCTGCTTTTCGACGTGCTCTCGTTGCGCGGGCGTCAGGATCGCCCAGATGCTGCCGTGCACGTCCTCGGTCTTGGGGGCCGCCTCGATGAGGGCGACGAGCCGCTCTCGCATGGATTCGGGCGCGACCGCTCCGTCCCGCATCATGGCATCGGAACCGTCCATGGGTTTCTGATCGTCCGTGGGCTTGCTTGCGGGTGCTCGCGACGGCGGCTCATCGGCGCCGGGCGCCTCGGCGTTTTGGCGAGCCCTGGCGCCGGCGGAACCTGGCAACAACTGATCGAGGCGACGGCGCAACTCGGGCGTGGCGGACTTGCGCAGCTCGGCGAGTTCCTCGCGGTGATCCCGCATGAACGCCATCTGCCTGGCACGCAGGTCACGTTCGATCTTGGCGATCTGGGCGGCCTGATCCTGGGCGAGCCGGATGGTCGGATCGGCCTTCTCGCCTCGAAGCGAATCGATCGCGCGGGCGAAGATGCGCTGCGGAATGTTCGCGCCCACGGCATCCTTGCGACGCTGCGCCGCTCCGGTGAAACGCCGACTCTCCCCGGGCACGGTGTCGTCGCGAACCGACGGGCCGCGCAGGGGTTGCTCGTCGGGATTCTTGGCGTCTTGGGCCAAGGCGCCGCCGGCGGCTGCAAGCAGCAGCGTCACGCTCGCGACCATCGTGCTCACATGATGCATGATCGGGTCCTCCGTGCAGGGCAGGGCCACCCTGGGTCTCCAAGAACTGTAACGCGGTGGCTCCTCGCGTGTTGCACGCCCGGAGCCTGCTGCCGCCGTCACGGAGGGACCATCGGCCCGAACCGCCCGAATCCTTGATGCACAGTGGCCCGACCAAAGGCGCCGAAGTTCACCCTCGCCGTCGCCGCAGCGCCATCGCACCAGCCAAGCACCCAACGACACAGGCGCCCGGGCTCGGGATGATGTTGGTGAACCTGAACTGGGCGTTGACCGCGCTGTTGACCGGCGGGTCGTTGGCCACCCACGAAAGCGTCTCGAACCCGCGGATCTCGAAGGCGCCGAACGGGAGCGAGCCATTGGACAGGCGCAGGTAGTTGACGGTGCCGGCGCCCGAGGCGACCAGTTGCGCCGTCGGCCCGGCCCCATTGAACTGCAAGGAGGACAGGGCGATCGAGCCGTTGCCGGCCGACTGGACGCGGATGAAGATGTCGGTGAAGCGACCGCCGAGTTGCGTGGTCGTCACCGAGCGGCTGCCCACTCGCCACGACAGCGACACGTCGCCGTCATAGGTGAGTGCAAAGTCGAGGGTCTGGGCGTTGACCCGAGGCAGTTGCCCGATCGAAAGGAAGGGGCCCGAGGGGATGCTCCGCCAGATGCCCAGTTCCCATGCGCCCGCGTCGGTGCGGCTGCCGATGCGTGTTTCGGCCGCCCCTTGGACACGCTGAGCGTTGTCGGTCAGGGCGTTGAACTCGGCATCGCCCCCGGTGAAGGGCAACCACGGCGACACCTGGGCGACGGCGGCGGTCGCCGCGCAGGCCGAGACGAGGCCGGCCAACATCACAGCCGCGGCGTTGCCGCCGCTTGCGAGCACGAATCGGGGTTTCATGACTCCTCTCTCCTCGGAGCGCCGACCGGCCCCACGACGGACCGGCCGCACGAGTTCATGCTACCGCGATGCGGTCGCAGGTCACGCCGGTCGGTGAAGAAACGCGCGAAGACCGCCGCATTTTCGGCGGACCGGTGCCGCTATCGGACAGCGATGACGCGGCATCGTTCCGAGAACGATGAATCACGATCGGCAAACGGCCGACAGGTCAAGAAACCGGGTCGACCAAGAGCATCGCGACAAAAACAAGGGAAGCGTCCTTGCGGACGCTTCCGTGGGGGGAGCTGGTCGAGATGTTCTCGTGCCGATCCGAACCGAACGCCCTGCCAGGGGCGGGCGATGGTCGCCACGAGCGGGCCGACGCCGCTCAGGCCTGGGCGGCCTTCTGCTGGCGGGTGTAGCCGAACTTCCGCTTGAGCGGCTTGACGACCAAGCCGGTGCGGATGGCCTTGGCCGACGCCTTCACGCGGGTCTGGACGCCATCGACGACGGCGACGATCTCCTGCAGGTTGGGCTTGAAGGTGCGGCGGGTGATGCCGGTGGGCTTGAGGCCGAAGCCGCCCTTGCTGATGGCTTGGCCGCGCCACGCGCGCTTCATGCCGCGGGAGGTCTTCTTTCCGGTGAACTGGCAGATGCTGGGCATGACAACGTCCTTTCGAGCGGGTCTGGATGGTAGAAACCGCGCCCGGTCGGGTCAAGGCGGCGCGGGCACCCCCTGACGTTTCGGGCCCGCATGGAAGGCGAACTTTCCGTCGCGGCGAGGCCCGACGTCGTTGGAGGGGCGTTCCGTCAGGCCCTTGTCAGGTTTTCCTGGCCGATCAGCACGTCGAGCGCCTGGCCGACGATATCAACCTCGGCGGCGGTGAGGTGATTGTGGAAGGGCAAGGCGAAGGTGCGTTGGGCGACGCTCTCGGCGATGGGGAACATGCCGGGCCGGAACCCGAAGCGTTCCTGATAGAAGGGCTGCAGGTGGATGCAGGGGAAGTAATCGGCCGTCCCGATGTCCTGGCGGCGGAGGCCGCTGATGACGCGGTCGCGTTCCTCGGCGCGATAGCTGGGGGCCAGCCGCACGACGAAGACGAACCAACTCATGGTCGTGCCCGGAAGCACGGTGGGCAGGATGAGGTGCGGGTTGCCGGCAAGCCGGGCGAAGTAGAGGTTGGCGACATCCTGACGTTTCTGGAGGATCTCGTCGAGGCGTCGCATCTGGGCGACGCCGAGGGCGGCGTTGATCTCCGAGAGTCGGAAGTTGTACCCGAGTCGTTCGTGACGGAGCCAACTGCCCATGGGCGTCCCGCCGACGACCTGCTCGAGCGGAGGCGTGGCGCCGAGATTGGCCGGCAGCGGGCGACCTTGATTGCGAAGCGAGCGGCACATCTCGGCGATGCGGCTGTCGTCGGTGACGACCATGCCTCCCTCGCCGGTGGTGATCTGCTTGTTTGGGTAGAACCCGAAGACGCCGACGCGACCGAAGTGGCCGGCTGGGCGGCCCTTGAGGGTCGCGCCCAGGGCCTCGCAGCAGTCCTCGATCATGGCGATCTCGTGGCGTGCGGCGATCTGCGCATAGGCGTCCATGTGGGCCGGGTTGCCGAAGGTCTCGACGGCGATGATGGCCTTGGTGCGACGCGTGATGGCCGCCTCGACTCGGGCGGGATCCATGTTGAGCGTGACGGGGTCGATGTCGACGAAGACGGGCGTGGCCCCCACCGTCAGGATGCAGTTGGCCGAGGCGATGAACGAGAAGGGCGTCGTGATGACCTCGTCGCCGGGTCCGATGTTGAGCGACTGGAGGACGAGTTGAAGGCCGCTCGTGCCCGAGTTGACGGCCACGCCGTAGCGACACTGGCTCTGCGCCGCCACGAGTTTCTCGAACTGCTCGACCATCGGGCCGATCGAGAGCCGCCCCGAACGCAGCGTGCGGAGCACCAACTGCTCCTCGAGGTCGGTGATGTCGGGACGGGAGAGCGGAATTTCCTTGACGGACATGCCTCCATTATCGGGAAAGGGCCTTCACGCGGACCAATCCGCAGCCAGACCCGGGGGCTCCTCCAAAACCCCGAACGCACCACCCGGATCGGGGATGGATGCCCGAACCACCCCGGGTTCGGCGGCCTGAATCGCATTTGGGCGTGCATCCGAGGATTCGATCTGGTATAACAGTGTGGCAGGTGCGGCTCCCGCCAGTTCGGAGGATGCCTCTCTCGGGATCTCCGGCGGAACGCTCCATGAAAACACTCGAACATCCACTCTCAGTCGCTCAGCCATGGTCGGACCGTTTTCGCACGCCCACCGCTGACGACCTGCTCGACGCCCTGCCACGCTCGCTGCGACCGGCCACCGACGCGGCTCGTGCACGTCTGGTGGCCGGCGGCTCGCTCGAAGAGCACCTGCGCTGGCTGGGCATCTGGCGATGGAGTTTCACCTACGAGGCGGCGTGCGGAGCCGCGCCGGAGGCGTACGTCATCCCCGATCCTCGCACGCCTCGGATCTGCGTGCCTCTCGACGCAGCGGCGGTCGTTCGCCTCTTCACCAAGCCGTGTGCATCCTTCGTGCGAGACAGCGTCGAGCGATGTGCGGCGGTCGCCGGCGTCCGCTGGGCCACGTGGGACATCGAGAGCAAGGGGATGGTCGAAAGTCTGTTCGACATCCTCCGACCGGGCCCGTGAGCCCTCGCTGACGCAACCTGCCCGGCGGCCGTCGCCGCTACGCTGACACGCCATGGGCGATGTCGAAGGCCAGGGCTTTCTGTTCGGCCAGCCACCCCCGAGTCGCAAGGGCGGCGAGGTCGATCTCGCGCCCGCCGCGACGCTGTGGGGCGACCTCGGCCAACGCCTGCCGGCGGGGGTGAGACTGGGCACCTCGTCGTGGGCCTTCCCCGGGTGGGCGGGGATGGTGTATCGAGACTCGCACGCCGAATCGAAACTGGCGGCGGACGGTCTCCGTGCGTACGCGCGCCACCCGCTGCTCCGCACGGTCGGCCTCGACCGCGCGTTCTATCGCCCGCCGTCGATCGACGACTATCGGCAACTGGCTCGAATGGTGCCCGGCGGCTTTCGCTTCCTCATCAAGGCCTATCAGGGCCTGACGAGGCCGTTCGCGGACGCCTCCGGGCGGACCCACGGCGACACGAGGGGCCGCACGCACGCCTCCGACGTCTTTCTGGACGCCTCGTTCGCCGCGCATGAAGTGATCGCTCCGGCCCTGCGGGGCCTGGGCGAGGCGTGCGGACCGATCGTGCTGCAGTTTCCCCCGATGGACCTGCGGCCGCTGGGAGGCGAAACGACATTCCTGTCGCGATTGAGCCGGTTCCTCGAGCGAGTGGCGGCCGACCCGGCCTCGCGCGGCGTGACGCTGGGCGTGGAGGTGCGGCACCGCGGGCTGCTGTCGACGACCCGGGCCCGCGACTTCGTCGCGGCGCTGGGTTCGGCGTCGCCGGTGCTCATCGTGCATCCGACGATGCCGAGCATCGCGGAGCAGGCGGCGTCGCTGGCCGCCGGGGGCGATGCGGCGGCATCCATACGCCGGCCCCGCGTGATCCGCTGGCTGCTGCGACCGAACCTGCAGTACGAGCAGGCCAAGGACCTGTATGCCCCCTTCAACCGGCTCGCCGAGGAGGACGCGGCTGCGCGTCGCGACGTCGCGGCGTGCGTGGCCGAGGCGGTTCGCGGCGCTGCGGACGCCTACGTGATCATCAACAACAAGGCCGAGGGAAGCGCGCCCCTGTCGGCCATCGAACTGGCGAGGGAACTCGACGCGATGCTCGCGGGTTGAGGGCCGCGCACGAAAAGACCCGCTCCGTCATGCCACGGAGCGGGTCCACACGATCAAGGCAACGAGCTCAGCTCAGGCCAATGCCAAGAAGGGGCTCGAAGGAACGACCGACGCCATCAAGAAGGAGCTTCATGCATGTGCCCTCCAGAAGGGGCTCATTCATCGGCGTCGCCGCCCCGACGAAGGGCGACACGTATTCGCAAGACCCGACGAACAAGCCGCGATTCGAACACCGAAAGTGTTCAATTCATGTCGGCCGGATGCAACCGATCGCGACGCGAGACCTCGTGCCGGAGGGGGCGCGTGCGGTCTGCGCCGACGATGCCGCCCTCGCGACGGGCCGTGCCGTCCGCGCGGGGGCGCGATGCCCATACGCTGGCCCCATATGGACGCCATCGACCTTCGCTCCGACACCGTGACACGTCCCACGCCCGCCATGCGCGAGGCGATGATGCGGGCCCCGCTGGGCGACGACGTGCTGGGCGACGATCCGAGCGTGCTGGCCTTGCAGGAACGCGTCGCCTCCCTCATGGGCAAGCAGGCGGCCTGCTTCGTGCCCAGCGGCACGATGGCCAACCAGACCGCCATCCGCGCCCAGACCGAGCCGGGGGACGAGATCATCTGCCACGAGGGCAGCCACATCTTCCACTACGAAGGGGGCGGGCCGGCCGTGATCTCCGGCTGCATGTGCCGCGTCGTCGATACGCCCGACGGCACCTTCGGCGAGGAGATGGTGCCGGCGATGGTCCGACCTGACGACAGCCACTTCTGTCGGAGCCGCCTGCTCGTGCTCGAGAACACCCACAACCGCGGCGGCGGCACGGTGTGGCCCCTCGAGCGGCTCGCTCGCGTCGCGGCGGCCGCCGCGGGCCGCGGGTTGCGGCGGCACCTCGACGGCGCGCGGCTGTGGAACGCCTCGGTGGCCTCGGGCGTGCCCGTGGCGACGTGGGCCTCGCACTTCGACACGGTCGCCGCGTGCTTCAGCAAGGGGCTGGGATGCCCGGTCGGGTCGATCGTCGTGGGCGACCGCCAGACCATCGCCCGCGTGCACCGGGCCCGCAAGTTGCTGGGCGGCGGCATGCGGCAGGCGGGCATGCTCGCGGCGGCGGCGATGCACGCGCTCGATCATCACGTCGAACGACTTTCCATCGATCACGCCAACGCCCGCGACCTCTGGCGCACGCTCATGCAAGTGCCCGGGCTCGAGGCCGACCCCGGTCAGCCCGACGGCCCGATGACGAACCTGGTTTTCTACCGGCTGGCGGCGTCGGTTCCCTTCGATGCCTCGACGCTGCAGACTCGTCTGGCCGCTCGAGGCGTGCTGGCGTTGGCCACCGGCCCGCGTCGCATGCGGATGGTGACGCATCTCGACGTGTCGGGCGCCCAGTGCGCGACGGCAGCGCAGGCGACTCGCGACGCGATGGCCGGATCGTGAGACCGGTTCGGCGGGTCGTCCCGGCGGCGGGGTTCAGCCGGCGGGAACGAGCCGCACGATGCGATCGGGGTCGTTGAGGACGACGTAGATCAGGCCGTCGGGTCCGCAGACCACGTCTCGAACGCGTCCCATGCCGTGGAGGATCTCCTCGCGTTCGACGAGCACGCCGTCGCGGACGCGGACGCGATGCACGCAGGATCCGGCGAGGCCGCCGGCGAGCATGTCGCCCTTCCAGTCGGGGAAGGCATTGCCGTCGACGAGCGTCAGGCCGCAGGCGGCGATGGAGGGCATCCACCGGGTGACGGGCATGATGAAGGACTTGCCTTCGGACGCCCAGGGCGTCTTGAAGGGGGTGCCGCCGTAGTTGATGCCGAAGGAAACGACGGGCCAGCCGTAGTTCGCGCCGCGAACGACACGGTTGAGTTCATCGCCGCCTCGCGGCGCGTGCTCGGTGTCGTAGAGATCGCCCTTGAGGTCGAAGACCAGGCCCTGCGGGTTGCGGTGACCGAACGACCAGATCTGGCGATAGGCGTCGGGCGTGTCGAGGAAGGGGTTGTCGTCGGGGATGGAACCGTCGTCCCAGGTGCGGAAGACCTTGCCTTGCGGACGGGTGAGGTCCTGCGCGAACTCGCCTCGACCCCGCTCGCCGATGGCGAAGAAGACGTGGCGCCGACCGTCGACACGAGGACCGAAGGCGATTCGACAGCCAAAGTGCAGGTCGCCGCCGGAATAGTGCTCGGGCTTGGCTGCGAAGATGGTCTCCTGGTCGGTCCAGGCGTTGTCCTTGATGCGACCGCGGACGATCTTGGTGAAGGCGACGGTGCGGCCGCGATCGTCGCCGCGAGGGTCGCTGAAGGAGAGATAGATCCACCCGTTGGCGGCGTGCTCGGGGTGGATCGCCGCGTCGAGGAGCCCGCCCTGCCCGCGTGCGTAGACCTGGGGCGTGCCGCCGACCGGGGCGCCGGGCCGTCCGTCTCGCACGAGGCGGAGCGAGCCGTCTCGTTCGGTGACGAGGGCCTCGCCGCCGGGCAGGAACTCGACGGACCAGGGGGTGGAGAGCCCCGTGTCGACGAAGGGCTCGACCTTGAAGGAGGCGCGTCTGGTGGCGCGGATGCCCTCCTTGGCCTTCGGGGCGCCCAGGGGAATCGCGCCCGATCGAACGGCGCGGAACTGCAGTTCGCGGATGTAGTTGACCAGCGCCCACGCCTGCTCATCGGAGAGCGTGGCATCGAAGGCCTTCATGGCGGCGTGCTGCTTGCCGTCGCGGATGGCCTCGAACATGCGACGATCGAGCTTCTCGTCGAAGGCCTCGGCGGTGAGGAGCGTGGGCGTGTTCCTCTCGCCGCCCTCGCCTTGGCGATGGCATGACGCGCAGTTGTTCTTCCAGAGTTGCTCGACGTTCTGGGCCAAGGCGCCGGAGGCGAGCAGGCAGAGGGCGGCGATGGAGCGTTTCATCACCCCGCAGGATAGGAGCGAGCGGCCCGTATGCCTTCGATGGCGGGACGGATCAGTACATCTCGACCGCGGGCATCTGGACCCACTTGGGCGCGCCCGAATCGGCCAGCGAGGCGAGTTCCTCGGCGTAGCCGACGATCTGGGTGTTGAAGGACATCCAGTGGATCAGGAGCATCACCATGCCGGCGAAGCAGATCCACGAGGCGATCTCCGCCGCGGCGTGGCGGCGGAAGCGACACAGGATGGCGATGCCGAGTCCGGCGGTGGCGAACTTCCACAGCACCACGAGCCAGACCGACCCGGTGCTCATGATGGCGTGGGCGATGGGGTTCATCTCGATCATGCCCACGGACGTGGCGTAGGTCAGGGTCATGATGAGGTCGGCCACCGAGATGGCCGCGACCCCGGCGAGCAGCATCCACACGCGACAGGCCCGGTCCGTGAAGCACCGGGTCCAGGAGGCGGTCCCCTCGAGGGGGAGGGCGGTCGCGGCGGCATGCTGGAACGGCTGGAGCATGGCAGGGGGATCGGCCCTGCACGATGCCCTCGTCAATTGGACCTGCTCCCTGATGCGGGGATGTCCTGCGATCGTGCTGCCTGCATGGGTTATGACGGTCGGGAAACGGGCCGATAGCCCATCTGCGGACCTTCGTGCACTCGCCGCTGTACCATCCCTTCCCTCCGGACTTCGCCGGCGGGCGCCACCCATGCCTTGGCACAGGCCGCCATCCTCGCCTGCACGGTCGTCGAGCTCCCTGGGAGCCCGCACGAGGATTCGCGTCGCCTTGGTCGTGCTTGCCGCGATGGTGCTGGCGACGCAGGCCCGAGGCCAAGGGCGGAGCGTGTACCCGGACGATTCACCCGCCGCGACGGACGCGCTGGTTCGGGTCCGCGAACTGCACGAGGCGGGCAACGCCGGCGAGGCCGTGCGTGTGCTTCAGGACGTGCTCGATTCCGATGCCGAGCGGCTGGTGGCCCGCGGCGATGATCCGGACGTGCTGCGAACGATCCGCGATGCCGCCCGAGACCTGCTCTTGGCGGACGCCTCGCTGCTGGCCCGGTATGTCGCGGAGATCCAGCCCGCCGCCGCCACGCTGCTGGAGGCGGGCGAGGCGGGCCGCGTCGAGCGGACGATGCTCCTGACGCCGGCGGGCTTCGAGGCCGTGCTGCGGCTGGCCCAGCGGGAGTTGGAGGCGGCGCGGTTCGAATCGTCTCGCATGATGCTCGAGCAACTCGCGACGCATCCGTCGCGACGCGGCGACGAGGGCCGGCGGGCCGCCCGACTCGCCTGGCTGCTGTCGAGCTACCTGCCGTCGGCATCGCCGTTGGCGGAGGCGTGGGCGAAGGAGACGGGGTGGAGTCCGGCCGCGAGTCCGCCGGCTCGCACGACGCCGCCGCGAGCGATGATCCGCGGTCGCGACCCGGTGCAGGGCGGGCCCGAGCCGCGGAGCGCGGGATCGGGGCTCAATCCGTTGCAGTCGGCGAGTTTCGAGCCCGAGTCGATGGAAGACCGCGCGGGGCTCGACCAGGAGTTGAACCTGACCCGCCACACGCGGAGTTCGTGGATCTTCCCGACGGTCGAGGGCGATCGGGTCTACGCCACCGACGGCATGCGCCTGTGGGCTCGCGACGCCTTCACGCTTGCGCCGCTGTGGATGAACTCGCCCACGGGCCGTTCGCTCACCGAGATGTTCAACACCGACGAGCCCATGCAGATCGGGATCGTCGGCGCCCGCAGCGGCATCGAGGATCCGGCGACGGTGACGGCGGCGCAGGGGCTGGTGATCTTCGCGGGGGGCGTGGCCTTCAACGGCGGCCGCGCGGGGGACCTTCGGGTGCACGCCGTCGATGCCGCCACGGGCGTCACGCGATGGTCGACCGACCTTGCGACGGTGGAGCGGACGAGACTGGGGGGCCGCGAGGCCAACTCGACCATCGCCGCCCGGGGCAACATCGTCGTCGACGGCGACACGGTCGTGGTGGCGGTGCGGCTCGCCGGCCAACTTCGCCGCATCACGAGCCTGCACCTGGTGGGCATCGACCTGCACACCGGCGAGGTGAAGTGGACCCGCCTGCTCGGCGGCTACGGGACCAACCCGTGGGGTCGCACCGCGTCTCGCCCCGAGGGCCTGGCCGTCTCGCGAGGCGTGGTCTACCGCTGCGACGACATGGGCATTCTCGCGGCGGTCGAGGCGGCGACCGGCCGCCCCCGATGGGTGCGGCTGCTGCCGACGCGGTCGAGTTTCGACTTCTCGATGCGGATGGAGGAGGAACCGGCTCCGCACGCCATGCACGTGCCGCTGGTGAGGGGCGAGGGCGTCTTCATCGTCGAGCCGCGACTGCCCAACTCGGCGGGCCGCGTGATCGAGGTGGATCGCGATCGCGGAACGGTGGTGCAATCGCGGCAGGCGGGCGCGCTGGCGGAACCCGAGTATCTCATCGCGGCGGGATCGCGCCTGGCGGCGGTGGGGCGCAGCCGAATCGCCTTCGTCCCCTTCGAGGAGCTGGGCTCGGGGACGGTGCAACTGAGCGACTCGTTCGCGTCGACGGACGTGACGGGACGCGTGGTGGCGGCGGGCGACAACGCGGTGCTGCTGCCGATGAACGGATCGGTGGTCCGCGTCAACGCCGCCGACCCGCGCTCGTCGCTTCGCCGGCCGCTGGCGGTCTCGGGCAATCTCGTGGTGACCCCCCACGAGGCGGACTCGGGCGAGCACCTGCTGGTGGCCGACGAGCAGGGGCTTCACACCTACCTCGACTGGTCCACGGCGCAGCGGCTGCTCGAGCGGCGGATCAAGGAATCGCCGGGCGACGCGGGCTTCGTGCTGACGTACATCGACCTGGCGTCGCGGGTGGGGCGAGCCGAAATGGTGCCGGCCTTGGCCGATGGCGCGTTGGCGATCATCGACGCGACGCCTGAGGGAGGCGAAGCGTGGCGGAGCCGCCTGCACGCGCTCCTGGGGGACATCACGGCCCGCAGTCGCGAGGCGTTCGCCAAGGGAACGAGCCCGGAGGAGCCGGGCACGCGCGCGGCGGCCTTCTCGCGTCCGCCGATTCGCGATCTGGCGCTGTTGGACGAAGTGATCGAGCGACTGACACGATCGGCCTCGGAACCGTCGCAGGTCGCCACGGCGGCCTTCGAGCGGGCGTGGCTTCGAACGGTGCAGCGACGCCACGCCGACGCCGTCGAGGCGCTCCAGTCGATCATCCTCAACGAGGCCGTGTCGCAGGTGTCGGTGCTCGCCGACGACCAGACCGCCGGCGTCGAGGCGGGACCGTGGCCCGCCACGCCCTCGCCCCGCGCCGCGGGCGAGTTGGCCCAGACGCGACTGCTCGCGTTGCTGCGGGCGCACGGTCCGACCCCGTACGCGGCCTTTGATGCCGAGTGCACCCGCGAGGCGGCGACGTTGCAGGCCGATGCGGACGCCGCCACCTGCGAGCGTCTCGCCCGTCGCTACCCGGCGGCGACCGACGCGCCGCGGTTGTGGGCCCGCGCCGCCGAACTGAGCATGAAGGCGGGCGACCAGCCGGGCGCGCGGCGGGCGCTTGGGTTCGCGGTGGCGGCGGCGGAACGATCGGCGTGGATCGGCCGCACCGGGCAAGGCCCGCTGATCGGATCGCTGGCCGGGCGGCTGATGGGCGTGCTGCAGCACCAGGGCGACCACGAACCGGCGTACCGGCTGCTCACGCGCCTGGCGGCCGACCACCCCGAGGCCGCCTTCGACGCCCCGGTGTCGCTGGGCGAGGCGGGTCCGTCGAGGACGCCCGCAGACCTCGCGACGCGCCTGGAGTCGGTGATGGGCCGGCGGACCTCGCTGCCCCAGGTGGGCAAGACGTGCCAATCGCCCCCGCAGGTGATCGGGCCGTGGGAGCCCCTGCCGACGCTCTCGCGTCGCGCGCCGGGCGCCTCGCACGGCGGGATCGTGATGTACGACGACCAGCGTTCGGCCATCGCGTTGTGGGCCGTGGACGTGCTCGACGGGCGGCTGCGCCAGGTGTGGACGCGCAAGTTCGAGTCGAGACCCACGGTGCTGCGGCTCACGCCCCAGGCCACCTGGCTCTTCTGGCCCACGCCCGGCGGGGGCTTGCTCGAGGCCGTGCGCAACTCTGGGGGCGCGAGCGAGGTGGGCTCGGTGCTCTGGCGCACGCAGGACACCGCGACCCTGCTGGGCCCCGCGACGGCCGACGACGGCGAACGCTTCAACACCCCCACCGACGGCCAAGTGCGGCCCGACGACCTGCTCGCGCTGTGCGACGACGCGCGGATCGTGGTGATCCAGCGTCGCGGCGGCGCCGCGTGCTTCGACGGCAGGACTGGCACGCTCGCCTGGGCTCGACGCACCGACGTCGATCGCGTCTTCGAGGCCGAACTCTGCGGGGAAACGCTGGTGGTGGCGGGCACGCGCCTGTCGAAGGCCGAGGGGCGGCACGTCGCGCTGCTGGTGGCCTGCTCGCTGCGCGACGGCTCGGAGGCCTCTCGCCTGGGCGTGAATGAACTGGGCGACCACCCGCGATGGGTGCGCTCGGCGGGCGGGAACGCCGCCATCGTCGGCGCGGCGTCGGGGGTGCTCCGATTCGAGACCACGACGGGCCGCGTGGGGTGGGCGGCGGCGGGCGAACCCGCGCGATCCTCCGTGGGCGCGTGGATCGTCGGCGACGCCTGCATGATGCTGACGGGCGACTCGCAACTCTGGAGTCTGTCGACGGCCGACGGCACGGCCTCTCGAACGCCCGTCGACACGCGGGGGCGACTCTCGTTCCCGATGTCGGCTCGCGTGAACGGCCGGACCTTGGTGATCACGAGTCCCAAGGGCGTGGCCGTCATCGACGACACGGGGCGTCTGGTCGGCATCGACGGCCTCGACGGCGTGCCCTCCATCGAGACGCCCGAACCCGGCGCCGCGTCCATCTGGGCCGTCGAATCGGACCCCCTGGCGTCCGACGAGCACGAACCCTCCCTGCGGCTCTTCTGCTTCGAGCACCCAACCGGACGCCTGCTGGGCGTCCAGCGATTGCGGGTCGGAGAGCGTCCCAGCGGCCTGTGGCTCATCGACGACGCCATCATCATGCCCTGCGGCGCGACGACGCTGGTCATGCCCGCGCCGCGGTGACCGTCGACCGACCGAGCGTCCGGGAACGCGGACGCGTCGGAAACGGCTCGGGCCGGCCCGGGCGGGCTGCTAAAATCGGGGCCATGCCTCGCACGGTGTACCTCGAAACCTTCGGCTGCCAGATGAACGAGCTCGACAGCGAGCTGGTCAGCGGACGCCTGCGATCGCTCGGCTACGCCTTCACGCCCGACCGCGACGCGGCGGACGTGGTGCTCTACAACACCTGCTCGGTGCGAGAGCACGCCGAGCAGAAGGTCTGGTCGCGACTGGGGGAACTCAAGGAGCGCAAGCTCTCGCAGCCGTCGCTGGTGGTGGGCGTGATGGGATGCCTCGCGGAGCGCGACGGACAGGACCTGATCCGGCGGATGCCGGTGGTCGACATCCTCGTGGGACCGGGCGAACTCGACAAGCTTCCTTCGCTGCTCGACAACGCGGTCAAGACGCGCGAGAGCCTGCTCTCCGAGCCCGAGGTGACGGGCGGGGGCGAGCCCCTGCGGAGCGCGAGGCAGGTGGCCCTCCAGGGGTCGGCCTCGCGGCGGAGCGCGACGCTGGCGGCGGCGGCCGACTCGCTCGAGATGCTCGACCTGTCGAGATCGATCTCCCCCACCAACGTCGACGAGATGTCGGGCAGGCGCAGCGCCTATGTGCGAATCACGCGCGGATGCAACAAGTTCTGCACCTACTGCGTGGTGCCCTTCACGCGGGGCGCCGAGATCCACCGTCCGCCGGACCACATCCTCGACGAATGTCGGCGCCTGGCCGACGCGGGCGTGATCGAAGTGACGCTGCTGGGCCAGACGGTCAACCACTACCGCTTCGAGCACGGGGCGGCCGTGACGGTCGGGGGCGTGGTGCAGCCGCAGAAGGGCCGGAGCTACGCGGGCGGGCATGCGCGAGATCCCTTCGCCGGCGCAAACGTGACGACCTTCGCGGATCTCCTGCGGCGGATCCACGACGAGGTGCCGGCGATCCGGCGGCTGCGGTTCGTGACGAGCTATCCGCGAGACTTCGGCGACGACGTGCTGGAGGTGATCCGCGATCATCCGCGGATCTGCCGCTACCTGCACGTGCCGGCGCAGAGCGGGAGCAACCGACTCCTGAAGCTGATGAACCGGGGCTACGAGGTGGAGGAATACCTCGAGTTCCTCGCGAGGGCGAGGGCGCACCTGCACCAGCCGGAGATCGGGCGTCCGCTGGAGGTGAGCGGGGACTTCATCGTGGGCTTCCCGACGGAGACGGACGAGGACTTCGAGGCGACCGTGTCGCTGGTGGAGAGGGCCCGGTACAAGAACTCCTTCATCTTCAAGTACTCGCCTCGTCCGGGCACGACGGCGTTCGACCGCCTGGCCGACGACGTGCCCGAGGCCGTGAAGCGGGTCCGCAACAACCGTCTGCTGGCGGTGCAGGCGGCCATCAGCCAGGAGCGAGGGCTCGCGTACGTGGGCGTCGAGGCGGACGTGCTGATCGAAGGATTCTCGGCCAAGGAGCGCAAGCGACGCGTGCGCGAGCAAGGCGCCTGCGGCGCCGGCGGCACGGTCGAGTTGACGGTTCGCGGGCAAGGCCGCGGCTCGGCGTGCGCCATCGACGAGGAGGTCGAGGCGACCGAGACGGGGCCCGCGCAGTTCTCGGCTCGCACCGACACGGACATGATCGTGCTGCTCGACCAGCCCGCGTCGCGAGCGAACGAGCTGGTGGGAACGATCCGGCGCGCGCGAATCACGGCCGCGTCGGCGTTGACGCTCACGGGCGAGCTGATCGGCTGAATCGGGCCGCGGCTCCTGCGATCAATGGCCTTCGGTGGCGCGGAGGACTTCGCTGACGCTGGTGAGGCCGGCGGAGACCTTGTGCATGCCGTCCTGGCGGAGGGTGACCATGCCGCGCTCGATGCACATGCGGCGGAACTCGGCGACGTTGGGGTTGCGGGCGATGATGTCGCGGAGCTGGTCGTCGACGGCGAGGAGCTCGTAGATGCCCAGGCGGCCGGCGTAGCCGCCGCGGCGGCACTTGTCGCACCCCTTGGCGACCCACATGGACTCGGTGCTCATGCCGTTGAGCTCGAGGTACTCGACCATTTCGGCGCTGGGCTCCTCCATGGCCTTGCAGGCGGTGCAAAGGCGGCGGATGAGTCGCTGGGCGAGCACGGCGTTGACGGCCGCGCCGACGAGGAAGGGCTCGAGGCCGATGTTGACGAGCCGGGTGATGCTGCTGGGGGCGTCGTTGGTGTGGAGGGTGCTGAGCACGAGGTGGCCGGTGAGGGCGGCCTGGACGGCGATGTGCGCGGTCTCGAGGTCGCGGATCTCGCCGAGCATGATGACGTCGGGGTCCTGTCGCAGCAGCGCGCGGAGGGCCAGCGCGAAGGTCATGCCGATCTTCTCGTGCATCTGCGACTGGGTGATGCCCTCGAGGTGGTACTCGATGGGGTCCTCGACGGTGCAGATGTTCATCGAGTCCTTGTCGAGGGTGCGAAGACTGGCGTAGAGGGTGGTGGTCTTGCCCGAGCCGGTGGGTCCGGTGACGAGGTTGATGCCGTGGGGCGCGTCGATGCACTTGCGCCAGATGGTCATCTGGTCGTCGCTGAATCCGAGCTGGTTGAGCTCGACGCTGATGGAGCGCGAGTCGAGGATTCGCATGACGGTCTTCTCGCCGTAGCCGCACGGGAGCGTGCTCATGCGAAGGTCGAGCCGTCGTCCGCCGACGTTGCACCGGATGCGCCCGTCCTGCGGGAGGCGGCGCTCGGTGATGTCGATGTTCGCCATGATCTTGAGGCGGCTGGTGATGGCCGCGGCCATGGAGGCGGGCGGGTTGAGGATCTCGACCAGTTCGCCGTCGATGCGGTAGCGGACCTTGATCTTCTTCTCGGCGGGCTCGATGTGGATGTCGCTGGCGCCCTCCTTGACCGCCGTCTGGATGATGTGGTTGACGATGCGGATGACCGGGCTCTGCCCCGCGGCGGCCTCGAGGTCGGAGTCGTCGGCCTTCTTCTGCTCGACCTGGACGTCGGACTCCTCGACGTCGCGGAGGAGCTCGTTGATGTCCTCCTCCTCGGCCTGCTCCGCCTGCCCGTGACCGAGCAGCTTGAGGGCGGCGGCGAGATCGGAGGCGGTGACCATCACGATCTTGACGCTCGAGACGCCAAGGCGCGTCTTGATGTCGTCGACGAGGAAGACGTTGTCCTGCGTGACGCCGACGACGGGCCTGGTGCCCTCCATGCGAAGGGGCATGACCCCGCTGGACTTGCAGTAGTCGGGCGTGAGCTTCTGGACGAGTCGCCCCTCGACCGCGCCGTCCTCGCCGCGATCGACATCGATGCGCTCGAAGGGGATGCCGCCGATGCCGGCGACGGTCTCCTGGACGAGGACCTCGTCGACGCCGTGCTCGATCAGGCAGGCGGCCGCGGGCGTGGTCGGGGCCTTGGCGAGGATCTGCTGCACCGCGTCGAGCTTGGAGGCCGGCGCGCCCTTGTCGCGGAGGACGTCGAGCAGTTCGACGATGGCCGGATCGAGGGCGGAACCCTCGGCGGCGTGGTCGCGATCCTGGCTGGAGGGGGCGTTGGACATGGCGTGCTCCGGTGGTCCTGTTCGTCTGGCGCTGGCGCTCGCGAGCGATGGCTCACGGACGCGGCGTCTTGTCCTTCGCGCCGGCTTGCGGCATGAGGAGCGTGAGCTCGAATCGCTGCCCGTCGGCCTCCAGGTGCACCGTGCGATCCTCGATGCTCACCACCTTGAAGATGCCGTTGATCACGTCGCCCTCGCTGTAGACGTCGCCGCTGATGCGCGCGAGCGAGACGCGCCCGCCGACGATGCTCTGGATCGTCAGGGAAGCGAACGACGCGTCGATCTCCTTGCGACGGGTCTCCTGCTTCTCGCGGCGTTCCAGCTCGGCCCGCTGCTCGGGGGTCATGGCGGCGACCTCGGTCGTCGCGGTCGCCCCGGCGAGCATGAACGGGCTTCGCCCGAACTCGCCGAGGGCCACGTCGAGCGGGCGCTGGACGCGGGCGAGATCGCCCATGACCCTGGCGAACCGGACGCCGACGTCGGCGTCCTGCGCGGTGTACTGCACCTCGTCGTTGCCCATGGCGATGCCGCCGCGGGCTCCCATGGCTCGCATGCCGACGATGGCGATGGCGCTGACGAGCAGAACGGCCACCATGACCATGGACTGCGCGGAGAACTTGCGACGAGGACCTTGACCGAACGGATCGCCGCCGGTCGCGGCCTCCATGCCGAACACCGGCTTGCCTCCGGCGTCGGCGCCCTTCGCCCGCGGCTGTTCGATGCCGTTCATCGTGCGCCTCCCGTCGTCTCCACCGTGGCGATCCGGTTCATGTCCTGGAAGTAGATGCTCAGCGTGAACTCGGCCTTGATCTCGGCGTCGTCTCGCTCGACGCTGGTGAGCTTCATGTCGTGGATGCGCGTGATGCGGGGGAGCTTCTCGACCTTCGAGATGAAGGTGAAGAACCCCTTGAAGCCGCCCTCGACCTCGAGCTCGATGGGCTGCTCGAGGTACTCGGCCGCCTGGAGCGGGGGCAGCATCTTCATCGTCGGCGGCTGCAGGCCCGCGGCGACGGCGAGATTGGAGACCTGCTTGACCAGCGCGTCGAGCTCCTTGCCCGACGGCAGCCGGGCCTCGATCGACCTGACGGTCGCCGAGAGCTGCTCGTTGGTCTTGGCCAGGTCCGAGTTGCGGACCGTCTCCTCCTTGAGCCGGGCGAGCATCGCCGCCTTGTGCTCGACCTCCGACCGGGCCGCGGCGATCGCCGCGTTCTGCGGACGGAAGACGGCGAAGTAGCAGATCAGCGGCATGCCCACCACGAAGAGGGTGATGGCCAGGGAACGCGGCGTGAACGTCATTGCGGCTTCTCCTTGTCGCCCGCGACCGGCGAGCCGCCCGAGCCGCCGCCGGTCAGCCATCCGAGCAGGCCCTTGCGCGCCGGCGGGGGCGCGACGTCTCGCTCGCGCATCAGGCGACGCAGGGAGGCGGCCAGCGCCTCGGTGTCGCCCGAGGAGGAGAGCTGGGCGGTGATCTGGAACTGACGCATGGCCTCCTGCAGGCCGCCGGCGTCCCGGATGAACGTGAGTTCGACGCCCGTCAGCGCGGGGCTGGCCTTGAGGCTGGCGAGATAGTCCGCCACGTCGTTGTTGGTCGCCGCCTTGCCTTCGAGCGTCATCCTGTAGGTGAAGACCGGCACGGGAACCCGCGGACGCGCGATCGCCTTCTCGCCGGACGCCGGCCCCCCGTCGGCCATCAGGTTCGTGGCCGCCCGATCGAGGACGGGATCCGGCGCGACGCCTCGCTCCGACTTGATCGTGCACATGCTCAGCCGGACCGACGGGGGCATGCGGAGCGTCAACTCGCCGAGCACCGCCCACCGCGGGAGCTTCTCCACCAGTTCCGCCGTGATCTCCGCCTTGAGCAGGATCGCCGAGCGCTGACGCTCGAGGTGCTTGAGCTGCTCGATCTTCACCGCCTCGGTCTGGTACTCGAGGTTGATGCTCTCCTCCTGCGCTCGCAGCATGGTCCAGTGCCGATTGGTCACGAAGAAGGCCGTGAGCACAGCCGCCAGCGTGATGGCGAAGAGCGAGATCGTGAGCAGGTTCGCCCGCGCGTCGTGCCGCTCCGCGATGTACTCGTCGGGAAGGAAGCTTCCCGTGGCGGAGGAGTCTCGTGTCGTGAAGGGATTCATGCGTGGTTCCCGCGGTAGGCGACGGTTCGGATCACAGGTCGGTCGGCGAGAGGCACACGCCCATCGCCAGCGCCCACGCCGGCTGGGCGGTCGACAGGTCGAGACCGGCCGGAGTCTCCCCCGAGGGACGCTGCACCTTGCGGAACGGATCGGCCGTGTGACCGGTCATCCGAACCACGCGCGCGATGTGGTTGCAGATCAGGCGGCTGCGACACTCGCCTCCCAGGAAGACCAGGCGGTCGACCTTCATCGTCGGGAACTTCGACGCGTGCAGGCGGAGGCTCATCCGCACCTCGTCGGCGATGATGTCCATCGCCTCCGCGAGGTCGACCCCGTGCACCGTCGTCGCCGCGGGCCCCTCGGCGGGCGGCAACCCCGGGCGGCTCAACTCCCCGTAGTGCTTCCATCGCATCGCCCGGGCCTCGGCCATGGTGCAGCCCAGCCGGTTGACCAGCGTCTGGTCCATCACCGCGCCGCCCATGTCGATGGTCCGCACGAACGCCAGCGTGCGGCCGTGCGAGATCGAGATCCGCGTCATGCCCGCGCCGATGTCGACGTAGATCGAGTTGCTCGATTCGACGTCGGTCGAGACGTGAATGTGGTCGTACGCCGCCAAGTCGGCCATGAACTCGCTGTGCATGCCCACCGGCTCGAGCTTCGCGTCGTGCATCGCCTGCATCAGGCGGCCGATCAGCTCCTTGGTCACCGCCATCACGATCACCTCGGGCTTGGTCGCGCCCGGGGGCGTCACGTCGAGGTAGCGGTGGATGATGGTCGAGGGGTCGCAGTTGAGGTGCTGCGGAATCATCGACAGCACCTGCTGCGAGAGGGGCGTGCCGTCCGGCTTGCCGAGTTGGATCTGCTTGCAGACCGTCGCCCACGCCGGAATCGCGCACGCGGCCCGCTTGGTGCGGAATCGCGTCGACCTGACGATCTCGGCCAGGCTCTCCGCCTGGAACTCGAGTCGGCGCGTCGGATCCGTCCGCAGCGGGTCGGGCGTTTCGGCGTAGATCGCCTGCCCGAGCGTCAACTGGTCGCCCGCCTGCAGCTCCAGCACCTTGAGACCGCCGGTGCCGAAGTCGATCCCCAGCGGCAGGCCCTTGGCGGTCGATGCGGGCTTCGACGACGCTTCGGCCGACGCGGCGCCGAAGACCTGACCCGCCTTGGCGGCCCAACCCTTGAGCGTGGAGGTGAGCGACATGAAGCGTCCTTGCAATTCCGAGGCGTCCGACAGGTGACATCCCCGCCGACCGCCCGGCACGATGGCGCGGCACGTCGCCTGCGCGACGACTCCGCCCGTCGCAGCCATCGGCCATTTCAGGACTCGGATTCACCCGCCCGGGTCGCGAACGGCCCCTCCGTTCGCGGGCATCCGCGCGTCACCGGGTTACCGGTCCGCCCGGCGACCGCCGTCGCGTCGACCCCGCACCCCCCATCATCGGGCGGCGTGCATGACAGGGGTGACCGTGGCCATGGTGTGCAGGCCGGGGCCGGCTCGCATCACCGGACCGATGGCGTTGAGCAGGATCGCCGACGTCGCCACGTCGCCGTGCACGCCTCCGCGGATCACCATGTCGATGGGCGGCTCGCCGTCGATCACCACCCGGTCGTGCGGATCGTCCTGGCCGATGGCGGCCTGGAACTCGAGGTGCACCACTGTCCGCTCGTCGTGGAACCCTCGGGCCACCTGGCGCACGCCGCACACCCTGCCGCGGGGGATCGGCCCCAACCCGCAGGTCAGGTCGCGGGTGGCGTGGACGGGCTTGAGATCCTCGTCCCACCGCTCGACGGTCAGTCCGAGGTAGTGGGCGATGAAGTGCAGACTTTCGCCAAGGCCGACGTGGCGGAGGGTCCCCTCGCGCACCTTGGCGGCGAACTGGGCGTCATCAAGGCCAGCGCCGATCTTCTTCTGGAAGGGGATGCGACGCGAGGAGGCATCCTGGATGCGGTGGCACGACACCGAGCGGACGCTCTTGGAGACGGCCGTGACGGCCGCCGGGAGTGCGTCCATGAGGAAGCCGGGGTTGACGCCGGTGCCGAGCAGGCGGCCGCCGTGGCGTTTGGCGATGTCGTCGAGTTCCTCCGAGAGGCCGACGTGGCGAAGCCACGGGTAGACGAGTTCCTCGCACGAGGAGACCACCGGCTTGCCGCGTCGCAGCAAGGCGCGGAAGGTCTCGGCGCACGAGGGCAGATCGGAGGTGGTGGTCACCAGCGCGCAGTCGATGGTGTCCCAGCAGTCGACGGCGTCGAGGGAGGGGAGCACGGTCACCCGCGGATCTGCCGAGGGAACGACGGCGCTGACCGGCTTGCCCGCGAGGGCGGGGCTGAGGTCGACGGCGGCCACGAGGTGGCCCAGCGACCGGTCGTGCATGTCGGCAAGGACGCGCTGGCCGAGGGGGCCGAGCCCGACGTGGAGGATTCGCTTCATTCGCGGGCAGTGTACGCGTGCGAGGCGTGCGCCCGGCCGACGCGAGAAACGTTCATCGACGCGGATCGCGCGCCTCGAGCACGGCCCTGGTCTGGTCGTGCCGGTGCTTGCGAAGGGCCTGGGCGATGCGGGGATCCTTGAGGCCGGCGATCGCCGCCGCCAACAGGGCGGCATTGACGGCTCCGGCCCGACCGATGGCCAGGGTCGCCACGGGCACCCCCGCGGGCATCTGGACGATCGAGAGCAGCGAGTCGAGCCCCTTGAGGGCGTGGCTCTCGACGGGCACGCCGAAGACCGGCACGATGGTCTTGGAGGCGGCCATGCCGGGCAGGTGGGCCGCCCCGCCCGCGCCGGCGATGATGGCGAGCAGCCCTCGCTTCTCGGCCGATCCGGCGTACTCCATCAGGAGATCGGGCGTGCGATGCGCCGAGACGACGCTCACCTCGTGGGGAACCTTGAGCGCCTCGAGGGTCTCGCAGGCGTGGCGCATCGTCTCCCAGTCGGAGCGACTGCCCATGATCACGCCCACCAGGGGCGACGCGGTTGCCTTCGTGCGGGCCATGACGCGAGGATATGGCCTTGCGTCGGGGCGCGTGCGCCCGGCGCGGGGGTCACTCCACCGTCACGCTCTTGGCGAGGTTGCGGGGCTTGTCCACGTCGTGACCACGGAGCACGGCCGCGTGGTAGGCCATGAGCTGCAGGGGCACCACGGTGAGCATGGGGCTGAGGCACTCGGGGATGTCGGGCACGTAGAGGACGTCCTGAGCGTACCGACGGATCTCCTCGTCGCCCTCGGTGGCCACGGCGATGACGTGCCCGCCCCTGGCGCGGACCTCCTGGATGTTGGACATCACCTTCTCGTACTGGCGGCCGCGGTTGGCGAGGAAGACGGCGGGCATGCCCTCGTTGATGAGGGCGATGGGGCCGTGCTTCATCTCCGCCGCGGGCATGCCCTCGGCGTGGATGTAGCTGATCTCCTTGAGCTTGAGCGCGCCCTCGAGGGCCGTGGGATAGTTGTACCCGCGGCCCAGGAAGAGCCAGTTGTCGCGTTCGACGTACTTCTCGGTGACGCGGCGGATGCGGTCGTTCTGGGCGAGGATCGCCTCGATCTTGTCGGGCACGGTCTCGAGCGCGCGGATGAGGTCCGCGCACTGGTCGGCCGACATGAAGCGGCGACGTGCGAGGAAGAGCGTGACCATCGCCAGCACCGCGACCTGGCCGGTGAAGGCCTTGGTGGAGGCCACGCCGATCTCGGGGCCCACCCGCAGGTAGACGCCCGCGTCGGTGTTCCTCGAGATCGACGAACCCACCACGTTGATCACGCCCAGCGAGAGCGCGCCGCGTTCGCGGGCCTCCTGCAGGGCGGCCAGCGTGTCGGCCGTCTCGCCGCTCTGGCTCACGGCCACCACGACGGTGCCGTCCTCGATGATGGGGTTGCGGTAGCGGAACTCGCTGGCGTACTCGGCGATCGAGGGGATCTTCGCGAGATCCTCGATCATGTACTCGCCGATCATCGCCGCGTGCAGGGCGGTGCCCTGCGCGGTGAGCACGACGCGACGGAGGTTCGTGAGCTGCTTGCCGTGATCGGCCAGGCCGCCGAGGATCACGCGACCGTCCTTGGCGTCGAGCCGCCCGCGGAAGCAGTTGCGCAGGGCCTTGGGCTGCTCGTGGATCTCCTTCTGCATGAAGTGCGAGTGGCCCGAGAGCTCGATTTCCTGCAGCTCGAGCTCGAGTTGCTCGATGCGGGGCGTCACCGGCACGTCGTGGATGGTCGAGGTGCGGAAGCCCTCGGCCGTCAGCCGCACCACGTTGTAGTCCTCGAGCGTGATGGCGCGGGCCGTGTGGGCCACGATCGCCGAGGCGTCCGAGGCGATGATGAACTCGTCGGCCCCGATGCCCACGATCAGCGGGCTGCCCTTGCGGGCCACCACCAGCGTTCCCGGCTCGCGCTCGCACATCACCGCGATGGCGTACGCGCCCGTCACCTCGCGGAGCGCGGCCTGCACCGCCTTCTCGAGATCGCCCTCGTACAGCTCGCCGATCAGCATCGCCAGCACCTCGGTGTCGGTCTGGCTCTTGAAGACGTGCCCCTTCTCCTGCAGGTAGGTCTTCAGGGCGGCATAGTTCTCGATGATCCCGTTGTGGATCACCGCGATCCCGTTGCGGTCGTCGGTGTGCGGGTGGGCGTTGGCCTCGGTCACCCCGCCGTGCGTCGCCCAGCGCGTGTGGCACAGTCCGATCGTCCCCGAGAAGTTGCCGATCGACTCGAGCTTGTCCTCGAGGTTCGACACCCGTCCCACCGCCTTGCACAGCCGCAGGGCTCCATCCTGGATCACCGCGATGCCCGCCGAGTCGTACCCGCGATACTCGAGGCGCTTGAGCCCCTCGAGCAGGAGCGACTGGCAGGGCTTCTTGCCGACATAGGCGACGATTCCGCACATGGTGGTTGGCTCTCGGGGGGTGACGTTTCGGACGCAGTCTACATCGGCACGCAGGGGCATGCCATTGGCCCCAACCCCCGCAACCCTCGATACGGGATCCGTCGCCGCGCAGTTCTCGCCCCTCGCGTCTCCTCGATCCGGCGGGCCCGCGTTTGCCTTTCGGACGGGAGGCGCTCCCGCGGAGCCCCCTAGCATCTCCCCCATGCCAGCGTCCATCCATCCCACCGCCATCGTCGGCTCCGAGGTCGCCCTCGCCGACGATGTGGTCGTCGGCCCCTTCTGCACCCTCAGCGGGAAGGTCTCCCTCGGCCAGGGCGTCCGCCTCATCTCCCACGTCGCCATCGAGGGGCCCGTGGACATCGGCCCTCGCACCACGCTCTACCCCGGTTGCGCCATCGGCTTCCCCGGCCAGGACTTCAAGTTCAAGATGGGCGACCCCACCGCCGGCGTCGTCGTCGGCGCCGATTGCATCCTTCGCGAGCATGTCACCATCCATGCCGCCACCAAGACCGACAAGCCCACGCGCGTGGGCGACAAGGTCCTCATGATGGTCGCCAGCCACGCGGGCCACGACGCCACCATCGGCAACGGCTGCATCCTCGCCAACAGCGCGATGCTCGGCGGCCACTCCCTGCTCCAGGACAACGTGATCCTCAGCGGCAACGCCGCGGTGCACCAGTTCGTCCGCGTCGGCCGCATGGCCTTCATCACCGGCAATGTCGGCGTCTCGATGGACGTGCCCCCCTTCTGCGTCGTCGCCGAGCGCAACTGCATCGCCACCATCAACCTGGTCGGCCTCCGCCGCTCGGGCGTGGCTCGCGACCAGATCACCCTCGTCCGTCGCGCCTTCTGGCACGTCTTCCGCCGCAGTCTCACCAGGCCCGAGATGCTCGCCGAACTCCACGCGCGAGGCAAGGACTGCCCTCTGGTGCTTGAACAAGCCCGCTTCGTCGAGACTGCCACCCGCCCGATCGCCCACGGTCGCGTGGGGGCGTCGGCCGACGAAGAGATGGCGTAATCCCCTTCTCGGCCGCATCATCAAGGTCGCCGGGCTCGTGGCCCGCCGCCGTGATCGGCCTTACGCCTGCACCCTCGCCCCCGCCTTGGGCTCGGTGCCCGCGCGAAGTCGGACGATGTTGGCTCGGTGCGTCCACACCACCAAGAGGCCCAGCAGCGTCGCCACCGTCACGAAGGGCCACATGCCCCTGGTCGACCCCGCCGCCGCGAACATCGCCGCCGTGATGGGGGCCAGGCACAGCCCCGCCACGATCGAGGCCAGACTCACGTAGCCGAAGACCCGTCGCATCGTGAGCCACACGACGAAGATCGCCGCGCCCGGCACGGCCAAGGGCGGGAAGACGCCGCTCATCGCGCCGATCGACGTGGCCACGCCCTTGCCGCCCTTGAAGCCCAGCCACGGGTTGAGGACGTTGCCCATCACCGCCGCCATCATCACGGCCAGCCACATCCACGCCTGCGCCGGCGCGAGATCCATCGTCCCAAGCACGCCCATCAGGTGACCGGCCGCCAACGCGGGCAAACACCCCTTGAGAAAGTCGATGGCGAAGCAGACGAAGAACCACGGCTTGCCCAGCACCCGCCCCACGTTGGTCGCCCCGATGTTCTTGGAGCCGAGCTGGCGGATGTCGATCCCCTTGGCGCGGCCGATGAGCAACCCCGTCGGAATCGATCCGCTGAGAAAGGCCACCGGAATCATCGCCGCCGCGGGGAACTCCATGCCGATCTGATGATATCGACCCCGCACGGGGTTCGCGTTTCAGCGTCGCCGCCGTCGCGTCCACCCCGCGGCGACCATCGCCCCCGCCACCATCGCCGCGCCGGGTGCGGGCACCTGCAGATATCGCGACGCGGCCCATTCGCCCACCGCGTTGCCGCACGAGAGCCCCTCGGTGTTGTCGAAGTCGAAGTGGATGCCCCCGTAAATGCGGCTCATGCCCGCCTCCGAGGCCGCGGCACTGAAACTCGCGAAGGTCCTCGTGATGCCCATCGATTCGACGCTGAAACTCGCCGCATCCGAGCCCGTCACCGCCCGCAGCACCGCCGCCGCCGCCGCACTGAAGGTGCTGTGCCCGGAGGTGTACGACTGGAAGTTGGGCGTGGTCAGCAGCGGCATCCACGACGCGTCCGCCGTCGTCGCGTCGTTGCCGTCGGTGTCGGCCTCGCGAATCGCCGTGATCGGCCGCCACAGGCCGTAGGCGTTCTTGCATTCCCACGAGCTGATCGCGGCATCGGCCTGCGCCATGCCCAAGAGCGCGAACATTCGGGCCGATTCGTCGATGCCCATGCCCCTCGCGGCGGCCACCTGCTGCGCAATGCGATTCCACGCCCCCGGAGGCGTGATGGTGCCCGCCCCGAAGGCCCACACCCGCGCGATGTCGGCCTGCTCGGCCGTGCGCTCGGTGCTGGTGGCCGAACCCAGCCGCCGCACCTGATCGACCGAGGCCGCGTAGGCCGCGCTCGTCAGCGAGGGCGGCGCAACCGGGCGGAACTGCGAGGGTGACGTCATGCCAAAGGGGGTGCACGAGGCCATCTGCGCGAAAGCGCCCGGCAGGTGCGCCGGCGCGGTGGGACGCCATTGCCCCGGGAGCGTGCCCGCCGCCACGGGCACTGCCGTGGTCGCGCCGTCGGAGGCGCGCTGCTGCAGCATGCTCGCGGCGGCCCGACGTCCAAGATCGATGCCCGCCGTCTTGCCGGGCCCGTCGGGAATCCGCGACAGCGACGAGACCAGTTGCGCATCGAAGGTCGCCGCGTGCGACGGATGGATCGAGGCGAGCACGTCGCGCGCGGCCTGCGCCGCCGCGGCCTGCTTGCTGGTGCCCGCGGGCGTCTGGAGGTAGCCGCGATAGGGCGCGTAGGAGCGATCCACCGAGTTGACGGCTTCGAACATGGCCACGTGGGTCATCGCCATCGTCCGTGCCGCCAGCGGCGGGCCTTGGCCCGTGGCGACGACGCTGGCGAGCAGACGCTCGTTCCACTCGCCGACGACATCCGATGCGCCGGCGATCCCCGCCGTCATTCCCGCGGCCGCCGCCGCCAACGCCCACTCGAGTGCTCTCTCCATGATGCTCGCTCCCGCGTGTCCCGTGTCCACTTTGACACGTTTGACATCGCGTGGCAAGGGTCAATCTTGCATCATGCACGCCATCCGCGAACCAGAACGCTCGCGGGACACCCCACGCCAACCGAACAACGGGTTATTGGACGACGGGAACGAGCGTGGCCGGCCCGCCTGCGGCCGGGTCGCTGGTAACATGAACGATCGGGCGGCGTAGATCGGCGGCAGGCGGCATGCAAGACGCGAACCGAATCAACTCGGCGGCGAGACGAACGGCACGGACGACCATCATGGTCGCCGGCGTGGTCGGCGCGGCGGTCGCGTCGACGGCATCGGCCGGTCCGCTCGACCGGTCGATCGTCGACCCGCGCGCGATCTGGCTGGTGCACATCGACGTCGAGGCCGCCCGCGACACGCCCGCGGGCGAACCGATGCTGGCGGTGGTCGCCGGAGAGCGTCACGGCCCGTTGGCTCGCATGGAGTCGGAGATGGGCATCTCGCCCACGCGGGATCTCAAGTCGCTGACGATGTTCGGACTGCCGGGCCCGGGTCGCGAATCCGTCCTGCTGCTCACCACCAGCGACGCGGCCGATCACCTCGGCGTGCGACTGTCGAAGGCCGATCCCGCCGGCTATCGCAGCGAGATCAGCCCCGAGGGCGTGCCCATCCACGTTTGGAGGACGCGTCGGGGCGAGAAGCGGGCGGCGGTCTATCCGGGGCGACGCGAGGGGGAGCGACTGCTTGCGGTGGCGCGGCGAGGCGACGAGTTGGCCGGCGGGATCCGCGCCCTGACGGCGCGAGCGGGCGGGCCCGACCCCGGCATCATGCCACCGCTGGAGCCCCAGATGGGCTCGATGATCTTCTTTTCATGCGGGGACCTGAACGCGCAGGCCGATCGTCCCGCCCCCACCGCGTCGATCCTTCAGGCGGCGCGGTCGCTGGTGATCGACATCGGTCACGCCCCCGTGGCGCCCGGGGCGGCGCAGATGCGGGTGTACGGGCGCGCGATCATCGACACGTCGGACGCGGCGACGGCGGTGAAGGTTCAGCACATGGCTCAAGGCATCCTCGCCCTGGGCACCACGCCCAGACGCGAGGGCGAGGCGGCCGACGACGCCGCGTTGATGGCCGAACTGGCCAAGGGCGTGTCGATCGAGGCGAGGGCCCACCGCTGCGAGATCATCTCCGATCACGATCCCGAGCGCTTCGCCGCGGCGCTGACGCTGATGGTCCGTCGCGCGATGGAGTCGTCGCGGATGCGTCATGACCAGGCCAAGGCGGGACGGGGCGATGCCGACGCCGCCGAAAGGGCGTCCGCGGAGGAACCGCCCACCGTCGGGAACGCGCCGGGGAAGGGGACGCCGCGATGAAGCGTCGCGTCGACGTCGCCGCTCGCCGTCCGGTCGAGGTGCGGGTGCCTGCCGAGGCCCTCGCGTCGCCGACATCGCTGTCGCATCGGAGCGACGAGGAGCTGGCCGTGATGGCGCAGCGCGACCACGTCGCGGCCTTCGCCGAACTGGTGACGCGGTTCGAGGCGAGGTTGTTCAATTTCCTCGTGCGCCGCACGGGGTCGAGCGCAACGGCCGAGGACATCGCGCAGGACGCCTTCGTGCGGGCGTGGGAGCGAATCGGGAGCTACGACCCGGCGTGGCGGTTCTCCACCTGGATCTTCACCATCGCGTCGCGGATGGCGGTGACGGCCCACCGGCGGCGGCGCCCGGCCGGCCCGGTCGAGGCGGCCGAACGCGTCGGTCGCCGCGACCCGGACGCGGGCCATGCCGAACACGTCGCTCGCGAGGGATCGCGGCTGTGGTCGCTGGCCGAACAGGTGCTGGGCGACGACCAGCACACCGCGCTGTGGCTCCGCTACGCGGAGGACATGACCATCGGCGAGATCGCCCGCGTCACGGGCCGCACGCAGGTGGGCGTTCGCGTGACGCTTTTCCGGGCCAGGCAGCGACTGGCCCATGCGGCCCGCGCCGCGGGCATCGTCGACATCGATTCCCCGGAGCGTCCCGGTGGCAGCGAGGAATCCGCATGAATCCGCTGCGAGCCCTTCGAACGGTGATGCTCGCCTGTCGCACGACGCGGCGATTGGACGATCGCGTGCGCGAGGCCGCCCGGAGCGGCATCGATCCGGCCGTGCTTCACGAGCAGGCGACGATCGACGCCGAGCTCGCCGATCGTCGCGCCACGCCGTGGCGCACGCCCGGTTCCTCGCTTCGCATCGACGTGATGTCCGCGGTGCACGCCGACCGGGCCCGTCGCGCCTCGCGATCCCGCACGCGACGCCCGACGCTCGCCGCGTGGAGTCTGGCGTCGGCCGTCGCGGTCGCGTCGGGGCTTGCGTTGGTCGGCGGGCGGTGGCCGGGCGATTCGGCGTCGGCGCTCCCCGCACCGTCGAGCGCCGACCCGCAGGGCTCGGCCGACTCGAGCGTCGCGATCATGGACATCGCCCTGGAAGAGGGTCTCGACCTCAGGCCCGTGCTGGGCGGTCGCATGGAAGAGCCGCTGCGTCGCGAGGCACGGGCGTTGCGCGAGGACACGGCGCGAGCGGCGGGAGTGCTGATGGACGGTCTGACCCTCGAGACGTTCGCCGAATCGGCTCCGCGCTGAGCCGCCGACGCTGAGCCCCCGTCAGGGGAGCCGCCCGCGCAACCCGCGGGCGCGATCGAGCAGGCCGGCATCGCCGTCGGAAGCGGGCGTCAGCGTGAAACTCCACGGCACGATCGTCGAGCATGTCACCGGGAAGGCGGTGGCGGCCAGATCGAGGGGCGGATACTCGTGAAGCGGGGCGCGAGCGCGGGCGGCGGTGCGGAGCGGCTCGAAGCCCTCCTTCTCGACGCGCACGTCGTAGACCCCGTAGTGCGTGAAACCCGCCTCGAGGGGCGTGCGTCCGAGTTCGACGTCGTTGACCACCACGGTGGCGCCCGGGGGATCGCTGGTGATCGACACGCGACGTTCGAGGCATCCGGCCGCCGACGCCAGCAGCAGGACCGCGACCAACGACCGGACCGGGCGAGCAACCTTCATGCACCAGCATAGCGCGACGACCGGGAACGCGGCGGCGTCAGTTGCTGACCTCGTCGGTCCACTCGGTTCGGGGCACGGCCGTGGTGACCAGGCGGATCGGCGGCACCCTCAGCGCCGAACTCATCGAGGCATCCTGGAACTCGTTGGCCTTCACCGTCAGGTCGATGGTGGCGCGGGTCAGTCGCGGGCCGGCCGAGTAGTGGAGCGTGAAGGTCGTCGCCAGCACGCCCGACAGGATCGGCCGCTCCTCCTGCAGCACCTGGGTGCTGCCGCTGTAGTCCCTCCGCACGTACCACAACTGGAAGGGACCCGCCGTGCCCGCGGCATCTCGCAACTCGAAGACCGACACCTGGCGCCCGGTGGTTCCCATCGGCGTCGTGATCTCGATGCGGCTGGATCGCACCGGGTTTTGCGTCAGGTCCAGCACGTCGTCGGGGTAGGGCGCGAAATCCTTGGCGTTGCGCACCAGCGACGAGATCCGTTGCATCGTCAGCCGCGTCATCATGTTGGTCGACGACTGCTCGGTGGTGACCTTGTACCCCTTGAAGCAGGTGTCGAGCGACACCATCACCGCGCCCATCATCAGGCCGGTGATCGCGATGGCCACCAGCACCTCGATGAGCGTGAAGCCGCCGAGGCGGCGAACGTGCGCACGGCGACTCGTCACGGCTTGCCCTCCCTGTAGGAACCCGGCACCGGCGAGGCCATCAGCGGCAGCATGACGCCGTCTGGCATGCCGGTGGCCTTGAACCGCAGCGACACCCGCCCGTAGCCGTTGAACAGGATCGGCGTGGAACCCGGGGGCTGCGTCTGGTTGTTGATGGCGTAGACGTCGATCAGGCCGTCGCCGTCGGTGTCCCAGCCGGCGATCTTGCGTCCATTGCCGTCGGTCAGCGTGAACAGCGAGGGATCGATCGACTCCGCGTCGCCGTCGGACGCGCCGAAGTAGCCGATGGTCGAGTTGTAGCTCGCGGGGTTGCCGACAGGGTTGCCCGCAGCGTCGACCAGGGGAGGCACGCCCAGCGTCGGATTGAAGGTCAGCAGCAGGGCGCCATCGATCGACGCGTTCCCGCGAATGTCCAGCACGCCGGCGATGATCGTGCCGTTCAGCTGGATGTCCTGGGTGGGCGGGCTGTTGAAGGTTCCCATGTCGACCGAGTAGCCGGGCATCATCATGCTGCTCTTGGAGATCTCGGCCTTGTCGGCGTCGTCGGGGTTCAGCGTCGAGTCGCTCGGATGCGCCGACACGAAGCGCGTCGAGCCGGTGAACTGCACCTTGTTGCGCAACTGCGAGTACACCTGCGGCGCATCGCTGACGATCGAGCCCACGAACAGGCAGTCGTGGAACCGCAGGTTGTTGGACAACGGCTTGGTGTCCGTGATCCGCTTGCCGTTGCGCACCAACGGTTCGGGCAGCAGGTTGTAGCCGATGGTCGTGGACTCCTCGGTGCTCAGGATGTCGCCCTTGTCCATGGGCGTGTCGGCGATCCGGACCTTCGTGGGGGGCGCCTTGGCGGTGGGGGGCAGTCTCGTCGAGCCGTTGTTGCCGACGTAGATTGTCCTGGGGACGGCCTCCTTGGGCTTCCCCGTGGCCGTGTCCATCAGCATCTTGCCGAACTCGCCCCACAAGCGGTGCGTGTTGTCGGTGGTCGACTTGATGTACGTGACGCCGACGAAGGTGCAGTTCACGAACAGGGCGTTGGTGCCCTCGTCGATCTTGACGTCCCTGAAGGTCATGTTGTGGTAGACGGGCCGGTAGTACCAGTCCGAATAGCCCGTCGTGTTGAAGGGCATCTTCTCGTAGTAGGCTCCTTGATCCCAGTTGTCGGGCAGGCCGTCGTGGTCGGTGTCGGGATCCAGCCGCAGATAGCGTGGCAACGGGCTGCTCGCGGGCTCGGTCTCGACGTAGGTCCTCAACTGCCCCGGCGAAATGCCCAGTCTGGCGGCCACCTGGTGGTCGAACAACTCGCCGTCGGCGCGATTCTGCAGGCCCGACTGCGTGTTCTGGAACAGGGAGCTGTCGACGGGCGGCAGTTCGTCGTCCGTGACCGAGAAGGTCGTCGCGCTCCCGCCCGAGGGGGGGCTGATCGGGCCCTGCACGCGCGACGACATCGAACCCTGCGCGTCCGTCCACGCCGTCTTGGAGGTCTTGAAGGCCAGCGACCCCGAGACCTTGGCGTATTGGTCCTTCTTGTCGATCGCGCCGTCGCGATACCCCAGCGCCTGATCGCGATAGACGTTCTTGACGGCGTCGTAGTCCAGCAGCACTTCGCCCGAATCCCAACGGCCGTTGCCGTTGGCGTCGCCCCATCCGGAGATGCCGTTGCGGTTTCGATCGGGGTTGCGCGAGTCCATCATCAACGCCAGGTCCTCGTCCGCGGTGAACTCGGAGGCCAGCCCGGCCGACGGCGTGCCCGCCTTCAACGCGCTCGACAGCACCACCTTGCCGTCCATGGGGTTCGTGTCGTAGCGAGCGATGAACAGGTCGAACTCGTCGACGTAGCCGTCGCCCGTCACGTCGGCGTCCGCGGCGCTGACGGTCCCGTCGCCGTTGGTGTCCACGGGCGGCGTGACGATGCCCGCGGCCTCGCCCGCATGACCGACCCGCAGGCGATTGTCGCCGTCGACGTCGGCCGTCGCCAGCGAGGTGCGCAGCACGTTCAGCGCGGCGTCCAGGGTCGCGTCCAGTCCGGTGAAGTCGCTGCGGATCCGCATCGGGTCGCCGTTGACCGCCGTCACGGCGTCGAACCTCGAGCCCATCGATCCCTCGACGTTGACGTTCTTGCCCAGCATGACCCTCGAGTTGGAGACCACCGCGTGACGCAGCCGCTTTTCGAAGCGATAGTCCATCATGATCGTCCGCTGGGCCACCTGGCCTCGGCGCACGTAGCCCGTGTCATAGCCGGTCACGATCAGGCGCACGTCGGTGCCGTTGGCCAGCGGCGCGTAGGTGATCGAGAAGGCCAGGTCGGAGGTCGCGGCCTCCCCGTCGATCGCCACGGCCGGGGTGTACACCCAGTGGCTCGTGGCGTACTCCGACCCGACGCCGGCCAACGCGTTACCCACCGCCGCCGTCGTGACGCCCAGGCTCGCGACGACGTTGGTGTCCCTGTTGTGCACCTGCACCAGCGCGTTCGCGATGCCCGTGGGCGCAGCCAGGTTCATCGGACCCAGCGACGGCGGCTTGGTGGTGTATGTCCCCATCGCCGTCGTGGTGCCCCGCCACATCGCCCGCACGAAGGTCGCGTCCATGGTGCTGTTGGAGACCGTGAACCTCGCCGCCGCGTCGGCCAGTCGCTCCCTTGCGACCTGCATGCCCGTCTCGGCGGCCATGTGCGCTCGATTCGTGTGCAGCTGCACCGCCGCGGTCGAGATGTTGCCGCGACCCGAGATCGCCATCGCGGCCGACAGCGAACCGAACAGCATCAGCAGCATCATCGCCAGGATGGCTGTCACGCCGCGACGGCTGTCGGGACGGAACGCCGTGCGGCGGGGCCTGCGGTTGGATCGTTGGATGTTCATGGCTTTCCCGGACTGCCGCGACCTGGTGACGAACGTCTCAGGGATGCACCACCCACGTGACACGGGCGACCTCGGCGGGCGTGGCATCCAGGTTCCCCTTGTACGACACGACCACCGTCACCCGCAGCGGGAAGCCGTTGACGGGGATGAAGGCATCGGTCGTCGAGGCGACCTGCTGCCAGTTGGACGCTCGAACGGTGGCGAAGTTGTACGGATCGACCTTCTGGACGGCGATGGATTGCGACCATCCCCTGATGGGCACGACGGGATCGGGCACGGTGCCGTCGTCGTTGATCTGCGGAATGACCGTGCGCGTCGCGTCGACGGGACCCGCAAACGTCCCGTCGGACGCGACGAACGTCACGCCGTCGAGATCGTCCAGATCGTCGATGTCGGCCACCGTGCTCTCGCCCGCCTCGCGGCCCCAACCCACGGCGGTCGTGCCGCTGAGCGTCAGGCCCGTCACGGGGTCGTGGCGCGGGAGCGATCGCGACATCTCCCGGATCTCGTTGGCCAGGAACATGGCCGTGGCCGACTGGCTCGACCAGTTGTTGGAGGTGTAGAACGCCGACTGGGCGTCGACGAAGGCCATGATGCCGACGCTGACGATGATCATCGCCAGCAGCGTCTCGATCAGGGAGAAGCCTCGCCCGCTTCGGCGTGTGGAATGGAACGTGCGTGGCCGACTCATGCAACCCCCCGTCGGAAGGGTCGCGAAAGGCGACCCCTCACCTCAATCTTCGGATTGGGGGAGCGCAGGCGTCAACCCGCCGCGACGAATCGGCTCGAAGGATGGCGAGGCCCGGAGGGGTCGTGCCGATGATGACGACGGGGCGGTCGCCGACGGCGTGTTACCGAGGCCTTGCGAGCATCGTGCGACCGGTCGGCGTGGCGGGTCGCCACGGCTCACTGGGGTCGCATCATCGGGAAGAGCACCACGTCGCGGATGGTGCGCTGGTCGGTCAGGAGCATGACCAGGCGATCGATGCCCAAGCCCATGCCGCCCGCGGGGGGCATGCCGACCTTGAGGGCGCGGATGAAGTCGTGGTCCATGGTGCGGAAGGTGTTCTCCTCCGCGTTCTTCTCGGCGTCGAGCCCGCGGAGCTGCTCGCGGAACCGGGCCTCCTGCACGTCGGGGTCGTTGAGTTCCGTGTAGTGCGGCGCGACCTCCATGCCGGCGATGAAGAGGTCGGCCCGGTCGGCCAGCGCTGGGTCGGCGGGCTTGGCGCGGGTGAGGGGCGAGATCGCCGCCGGATAGTCGGTGATGAAGGTGGGCACGGCGGGGTCGAGGAGCGATTCGCCCTTCTCCTCGAAGAGTTCGTTGACCACCAGCCACGGATCAGTCGCGTCGATCGCCGCCGCGAGGCCGGGCCGCAGGGCCTTGAGCGCGTCGCGAGCGCGGGCCGCGTCGTGCATGTCGAAGCCCCAGGCGCGACGGAAAAGCTCGCCGTAGGTCACCCTGGCGAAGGGCCGCGAGTAGTTGATCGACAGCTCGCCGAAGGGGAGCACGACATCGCCCGTCTCGCCCGGGCGGGTCGCGCCTCGCACCGCCGCCGCCGCGTCGCGGATGGCCGACTCGGTGAGCTCCATCACGGTCTCGACGTCGCCGAAGGCGTCGTAGGCCTCGAGCATGGTGAACTCGGGGTTGTGGCGCTTGTCGAGCCCCTCGTTGCGGAAGTTGCGGTTGATCTCGTAGACGCGGCGGAGCCCCCCCACCAGCAGCCGCTTGAGGTAGAGCTCGGGGGCGATGCGCATGAACAGGTCGATGTCGAGCGCGTTCATGTGCGTGACGAAAGGCCGCGCCGCCGCCCCGCCCGCGAGCGTCTGGAGCATCGGCGTCTCGACCTCCATGTACCCGCGCCCATTGAGGAACTCGCGAAGGCGCGTCACGATGCGCGACCGGAGGCGGAAGACCTCGAGCGTCTCGGGATTGGCCCACATGTCGACGTATCGCTGGCGATACCGCAGCTCGACGTCCTGCAGCCCCGAGTGCTTCTCGGGCGGGGGGATCAGGCTCTTGGCCGCGGGTCGCACCGCCGAGGCCCAGATCGTCACCTCGCCCGTCCTGGTCTTCATCACGCGGCCCGTGACCACCAGCACGTCGCCGAGGTCGGTCAGCTTCGCCAGATCGAACCCCGGGGCGGCGCACTCGCGTTGGCTCACGGCCACCTGGATCACGTCGTCGGCGTCGCGGACCTGGAACCAGATCAGCTTGCCGTTGTCACGCGCGAGCATCACGCGACCCGCCACGGTGGCGACGGCGCGGGGATCGACGAATCCGGGCTCCTTGCCCCGCTCGGCCACGACACGATCGGCCTCGTCGCTGTGAAGCGCTTTGGCCTCGCGGGTCGTGATGATGCCGTCGACGCGCCCGCCGTAGGGCGAGAGCGACAGGGCAAGGACGGCCTCGCGGTTGGCCCTTCGCTGGGCCTCGAGCTTGTGCAGTTCCTCGGTCATGGGCCCAAGCATACGCGCCGCCCCTAACCTTCCGGCCGCCGGCCAACCGCCAACGCCATCCGGGAGTCACGCATGCTCACGATCGCCGCCGCCATCTCCTTCCCGTCCCTCGCCGAGACGCTCACGCCCGGCAACCTCGTCGCCCTGCTCACCCTCACGCTGATGGAGGTGGTGCTCGGCATCGACAACGTGGTCTTCATCGCCATCCTCGCCGACAAGCTCCCCCAGCACCAACGCGAGAAGGCCCGCGTCGTCGGCCTGTCGCTCGCCCTCATCACCCGCGTGCTGCTGCTCCTGGCCATCACCTGGATCATGGGGCTGGCCACCACCACCCTGGTCACCCTGCCCTTCGCCGGCGATGCCGGCCCCTCCAACCCCGACGGCGTCAACGCCCTCACCGGCAAGGATCTGGTCCTGCTCATCGGCGGCGGCTTCCTGCTCTTCAAGGCCACCAAGGAGATCCACAACGCCATCGAGCACGACGCGCACGGTCCCGGCGAACGCCCCGTCTCCTCCTTCTGGTCCACCATCGGCATGATCCTCGCCGTCGACGTGGTCTTCTCCGTCGACAGCGTCGTCACCGCCGTGGGCATGGCTCAGAACCTCTGGGTCATGGTCGCCGCCGTGCTCGTCTCCGTGGCCGTCATGCTCGCCTTCTCGGGAGGCATCACCCGCTTCATCAGCCGCCACCCCACCGTCAAGATGCTCGCCCTGGCCTTCCTCATGCTCATCGGCATCATGCTCGTCGCCGACGGCCTGGGCCAGCACATCCCCAAGGGCTACATCTACTTCGGCATGGCCTTCTCGCTCGGCGTCGAGATGCTCAACACGCTGGTGCGCAGCCGCAAGAAGGCCGCGGCGGCGGCATGAGGCCCCTCGCCCGGCCATCCCTCCGTCCCGCCTTCTCGCTCATCGAGCTGCTCGTCGTCGTCGCCGTCATCGCGCTGCTCGTGGCGCTCGTGCTGCCCGCGCTGGGCTCGTCTCGCGAGGCCGCCCGCGCCGTCGCCTGCGCCTCCAATCTCCGCCAGGTGATGGCCGCCGTCCGCGCCTATGCCGACCAGCACCGCGGTCTCACGCCCGCCATCGGCATCCCCTACGCCTCGCTCCCCAACTGGGCCTTGGCCGTGCAGGCCTCGTTCGGCGCCGGAGGTGTCGCCCCGGGCGATCTCTACGCCGCGGGCTCGATCCTCGTCTGCCCCACCGCTCGCGCCACCTTCGGGCGCGACATGCAGCGCACCTACGCCATCAACGCCACCGGCCACTCCGGACTTGCAGGCGATCCCGACCACTACGACACGGCACAGGTGCACATTCGCCTCGATCGCATCGCGAACCCCTCGCGAGCGGCGCTCTTCGTCGACTCGCTGCCCGCTCCCGTCGCCCCCGGCTCGCCCCCGCCCACGCGCACCGCCAGCATGATCGACTGGCGTCAGGAGAGCCACGTGCAGGAACGGCTCGCCCGCCTGCACGCGCAACGCCGGGGATGGAACGTCGCCATGGCCGACGGCTCGGCCGCGATGCACGTGGAGATTCGCCCCGAATGGTCGGAGCCGCTGCCATGACGCGGCATGAAGGGCCCCTTGGTCCGTCGATCGGCGTCAGCAGCCGGCTTCCCACCGCAGGATGAAGGCTTCGACGTCGCCGCCATCGACGCCACCGTCCTGGTTGATGTCGCCCGCCGCGCCGCCCGCTTCCCACGCGATGAAGAAGGCCTCGACATCCTGACCGTCCACCCCGCCGTCCTGGTTGAAGTCGGCGATGCACGTGGGCGGCGCGATGCAGGCGGCCGGCACTCGCGTCACTCGCTCGAACGACACCGCCACCACCGGGTTGCCCGGCTGCGTGGGATCGAAGTCCGCCAGCATCGCCACGTGCGCGATGGCCACCTCGTAGGGGCGGCCGGCCTCGAGCGTGCCCGCGGGCACGGTCACCGACGTGGCCGGTTGCGTCACCACCATCGAATAGGCCAGCGTCGAATCGAACAGGTCCGTGATCTCCACCCGCGTCGTGCCGCTCGTGGCCGGAAAGGCGATCGCGAACGAGTTGAAGGGGATCACCAGGGAGTTCGAGGCGTCGACGGCCTGCAGGGCGTTGAACGTCGCCGCGGAGATCGTCGGCTGCACCGCGGGCCACCACTCGGCGACGCGGGAATGGCTGAGCATCTGCGCGGGCGAGAACCCCCCGAAGAGGTCGAATCGATACAGGCCCCTGGGCCACGCGGCCAGCAGGGCCGCCTGCGTGGCGTACGCGCCGCTCTGGAACTCGAAGCCGCTGAAGTTGTCGTACTCGAAGACGACCTGCGAGGCCGGAAAGGGCGGCGTGAGCCAGCAGTCGAAGAAGTCGATCCCCGTTTGGGCAAAGACGCGCGACGCGAAGAAGTGTTGGGTCGTCGCCGGGGGCGGCCCGGGCGACACCTGGTTCGCCTCGACCACGTACTGCATGGTGTACATCGTCACCTGCGCGGACGCGACCGTCGCCCCGGTCAGCGGCGCGGCGACCGCGGCCAGCAGTGCCAATCGAATCGCTCGCATGCGATCAACTCCTCGACCATCCAACCCCGCGCCCGTTCGCCGCCGCCGCGCTCTCGCGGCGTTCGTGCCCGACCGTGACAGTGTACATCATGAACGCCCCGCGGCATCATCCATTGCCCGCCGGCGGGGCCGATAAGCATGACGACGGACTACGCTCCGGGCATGGCGTCCCGCTCCCTGCTGCTCGTGATCGGCTACGGCTCGATGGGCTCGGCGATCGTCCGCGGCGCGTGCAGCGCGAATCTCCTCGCCGCCGGCGACATCATCGTGGCCGACCCCGAGGAACCGCGCCGCCGGGCGGCGGCCGCCGACGGCATCACCTCGGTGCACGCGCTTGCGATCGATGCCATCGCCGAACTTCAACGCCGCGAATCGACCTGCTGCGAAGGGTCGATCCTGCTGGCCGTCAAGCCGCAGATGCTGCCAGACCTGGGCGTCTCGCACCTGATCGGAACGCGACGGGTGATCTCGATCCTGGCGGGCATGTCGGCGGCTCGGGTGCTGGCCTCCCTGGGCGGACTGGCCCGCGTCGTCCGCGTGATGCCCAACCTGCCCGCCGCGATCGGTCAGGGGGCCACCGCCATCGCGCGCGGAGCCGATCCCGCCGACACGGCCTTCGCCCGCTCGCTCTTTGGCGCGGCGGGTCCGTGCGTGCTGGAGATCGACGAGCGTCTCATGGACGCCTTCACCGCGCTGGCCGGCTCGGGCCCGGCGTACCTCTTCTTCCTCGCCGAATCGATGATCCGCGCGGGCGTCGAGATGGGCCTGACGCCCGAGCAGGCCGACCAGGCCGTGCGAGCCACGCTGTCGGGTGCGGCATCGCTGCTGGCGGCCGATCCTCGCGACCCGGCCTCGCTTCGGGCGGCCGTGACCAGTCGCGGCGGCACGACGGCCGCGGCGATCGCCAGCATGGAGGCCGACGGCATGGACGGCGCGTTGCGACGCGCCATCCTCGCGGCCGAAGCTCGCGGACGCGAACTGGGCCGCTAGACCTTCACCGGTCGCCCTCGGACCTCGACCGCACGACGATCACGTGATCGCCCTCGGGCTTCGCGGGCCGCTTCGGGCCGTTCTGGCGCGAATAGAGATAGTTCCACAGACTGTCGATCGAGGAGAAGAAGGTCACCGAGACGATGGCCACCGCCATCATCATGGCCTCTTGCAGGTTGCCCGTGACCAGGCTCCAGGCCATCAGCGCCCCGGCGACGAGCAGGATGCCCAGGATCGTGTACTTCATGACGCCCCGCGTGCGGCGTTACGCCGACTCCTTGCGACGAACGGGGAGCTCCTTGAGACTCATCTTCCGCTCGACGGCCTCGACGTCGATGATGTACTCGACGCCCCGGTTGTCCATCTCGGGCAGCTCGTACATGAGCCCGAGCATGACCTCCTCCATGACGGCGCGGAGGGCGCGGGCCCCGGTCTCGCGGGCCTGAGCCTTCTCGGCGATCCGCCGCAGGGCCGCGTCGGTGAACGTGAGCTTGGCGCCCTCGAGCCCGAAGAGGTGCTCGTACTGGCGCACGAGGGCGTTCTTGGGCTCGGTGAGGATCGACACCAGCGCGTCGATCGAGAGGGGCATCAGCGGCGCGAGCACCGGCAGGCGTCCGACGAACTCGGGAATCATGCCGAACTCGATGAGATCGTCCGCGGTCACCTGCGCGAGCACGCGGGCGCTCTCGACGGCGTCCTCGGTGGCGGCCTGGTCCATCGTGAAGCCGATGCGGCTCTTGCCGATGCGGCGGCGGATGATGTCCTCGACGCCGACGAAGGTGCCGCCGCAGATGAACAGGATGTTGCTCGTGTCGACCTGGATGTACTGCTGCTCGGGATGCTTGCGGCCGCCCTGGGGCGGCACGTTGGCGGTGGTGCCCTCGAGGAGCTTGAGCAGACTCTGCTGCACGCCCTCGCCCGAGACGTCGCGGGTGATCGACACGTTCTGGTTGGTCTTGCCGATCTTGTCGATCTCGTCGATGTAGATGATGCCTCGCTGCGCGGCCTCGAGGTCGAAGTCGGCGGCCTGCAGGAGCTTCAAGATCAGGTTCTCGACGTCCTCGCCCACGTAGCCCGCCTCGGTCAGCGTGGTGGCGTCGCCGATGGCGAAGGGCACCTTGAGGATGCGGGCCATCGTCTTGGCGAGCAGCGTCTTGCCCGAGCCGGTGGGCCCGATCAGCAGGATGTTGCTCTTGTCGATCTCGACGTTGCCCGCGTCGACGCTCTCGAGGTGCAGCAGCCGCTTGTAGTGATTGTGCACGGCCACCGCCAGCGACCGCTTCGCGACGTCCTGGCCGATGACGTACTGGTCCATGTACTCCTTGATCTCGCGCGGCGCGGGGACTTCCCGCAGCCACGACGAGGTGGAGTTCACGCGACGCTTCTCCTGCCGGAAGATGTTCTGGCACAGGTCGGTGCAGCTCGTGCAGATGTAGACCGTGTTGGGGCCCTCGACCATCGGGCCCACCTCGCGGCTCGTCTTGCCGCAGAAGGAGCAGGTCGTGACCTTCCGTCCCTTGAAAGTGCCCTCAGACTGATTCGCCAAGCAGGTAGCCTCCGTCCCTTCGACCGGGTCACGACGCAGCGGCGGCATGCAGCGTCCACCCGACGCGTGCGATCCACCACGTCAAGTGTATCGACCCGTCCGCCCGGAAGATGCACAACACGGGCCTTGCGGGCCACGATCTCGAGTTCGTGCGCCGATCATCCACGATCCGGGGGATGTGGATAACCGTCGAAGGTCCTTCTCGCTCCCACAAGCAGGTGATGGCGGGCTCGCGTCTCAGGAACCCTTCGACGCCCGCCGCTCGGCCCGTTCGGACATCGATGCCGAGACTCGCTTGGCCATGCTGCGCCGCGCGGCTTCGTACTCCTCGTGGGTCATGCGCCCCTCGTCGCGCAGGCGTCGGAGCGACTGCATGAGCCCCTCGGTGCCGTCGGTGGCGCCTTGCGAACCCAGCACGCGACGACGGATCAACAACACCGCCACCGCGCCCGCGAGGACCAGCACGATGAGCACGAGCACCCACGCGAGCACGCGGGGGGTGCCGCCGGAGGACTGAGCCGCCGTCGCGGCGACGAGCATGGCGAATGGAAGGGACATCGTCGATGGTGACGTGCGAAGGCCGACCGTATCCTATCGCCGCATGATCGTGCTCGGCATCGAATCCTCATGCGACGAGACCGCGGCGGCCGTGGTCGAGTCGGGCGTGCTCGTTCGCTCGAGCGTCGTCGCCTCGCAGGTCGCGCTCCACCAGGAATACGCCGGCGTCGTTCCCGAGATCGCCAGCCGCCGCCACGTCGAGCAGATCCTGCCCGTCGTGCGCGAGGCCCTCGCGCAGGCGGGCATGGGGCTTGGCATGGTCGACGCCATCGCGGTGGGGAACCGCCCGGGCCTGATCGGATGCCTGCTCGTGGGCGTCGCGGCCGCCAAGTCGCTCGCGTGGTCGCTCGGGCGCCCGCTGGTCGGGGTCGATCACGTCGCGGCCCACCTGTATTCGGGACTGCTTCGAGACGAGCCGCCCGCGACGATGCACGCGTCGTTCCCGGCGCTGGGCCTGGTGGTCAGCGGCGGCCACACCTCGCTCTACCTGCTCGAGGATTGGACCCGCTCGTGCCGCCTGGGTTCGACGATCGACGACGCGCTGGGCGAGGCCTACGACAAGGCCGCCACGATCATGGGACTGCCGTACCCCGGCGGGCCGGTGATCGACCGTCTCGCGGCCGACCCGCTCGCCGACGATCGCGCCCACGACCTGCCCGTGAGCCGGCTGGGCGCCGACTCGCTCGACTTCTCCTTCTCGGGCCTCAAGACGGCGATGCTCTACGCGGTGCGCGGCGTGCCCGGCGGACGCCACGCGCCGCCACCGCCGCTGACCGATGATCGCCGCCGCGATCTGGCCGCGTCGTTCCAGCGCGCGGCATCGAAGGCGATCATCCTGAAACTCGGCCGCGCGCTCGACCGCTCGCCGCAGGCGCGGACGCTGTTCACGGGCGGCGGCGTGACGGCCAACTCGCGGCTTCGTCGCGAACTCGAGGCCTTCGCGACCGACCGCGGACTGACGCTGCACCTGCCGTCGAAGCGCTACTGCGTCGACAACGCCGCGATGGTGGCCGGGCTGGGATGCCGGCTGCTGGAGGCGGGCGTGCGTCACGGCCCCGACCTGCAGGCCGAGCCGACGACCTCGATGTGAAAGGGTCCGACGCCCGCCGGTTCGCCCGCTCAGAGCAGGGTGCCCCTGAGGATGGCGATGGCGCACGTGAAGTAGATGATGATGCCCGTGACGTCGACGAGGGTGGCGACGAACGGGGTCGAACTGCCGGCGGGATCGAGCCGGCACTTCTTGAGCAGGAAGGGGAGCATCGCGCCCATGATGCTGCCCCACAGCACGACGCCCACCAGCGAGCACGAGATGGCCACGCCGAGCATGACGAAGTGATCCTGAACGGCGTGGTCGGGCACGGGCAGGCCGGTGGCGGGATCGATCATGTCGAGCCCCGTGGACGGATCGGTCTTGTGCGTGACCCACCAGCCCATCATGCCCCACACGTTGATCCGCACGAAGCCGATGGCGGCGACGATGAGGCCGAGGATGCCCGCCACCAGCAGTTCGCGTCGGAGCACTCGCCACCAGTCGACGAGGTGGATCTCGCCCAGCGCCAGGGCGCGGATGACCAGGGTCGAGGCCTGCGACCCCGAGTTGCCTCCCGAGGAGATGATCGCCGGCACGAAGACGGCGAGAATCGAGAGCCGCTTGATCTGGTCGTCGAAGTAGACCAGCGCGTTGCTGGTGAGCAGTTCGCTCAGGAAGAGCAGCGCGAGCCACGGGGCGCGCTTCTTGACGAGGAACAGCACGCCCGCGCGATCGAAGGGCTCGTCGAGCGTGCCCACGGCGCCCATCTTCTGGATGTCCTCGGTGGCCTCGGCCTGCGCTACGTCCGCCACGTCGTCGCTGGTGACGATGCCGATGAGCGCCCCGCGGGAATCGACCACCGGCAACGCGTTGCGGTCGTAGCGGGCCATCGTCCGCACCGCCTCTTCGCGGTCCTGGTCGGCCCGCAGCGTCACGAAGTTGCGGTTCATCACGCTCTCGACCGTCGCCTCCGGGGGCGCGAGCAGCACCTGACGCAGCCGCAGGTCGTCGATGAGCCGCCCCTGCTCGTCCACCACGTACACCACGTTGATGGTCTCGGCGTCCCGCCCGTAGCGTCGGATGTGATCGATCGCCTTCGCGCACGTCCATTCGGGGCGCAGTCGCACGTAGTCGGGCGTCATGAGCCGCCCGACGCTCTCGGGGGGGTACCCGAGGATCGCCTGCGTCACCTTGCGAGTCTCGGGCGAGAGCGAGGCCACCAGCCGCTGCGCGACCTCCTCGGGCAACTCGTCCACCAGGCGGGCCCGGTCGTCGGGCGTCATCGCCTCGAGCACGCCGACGGCGGAATCCGTGCCCAGGTGGGTGATCAACTCTTCCTGACGCTCGGCCGCGATGTAGGCGAAGGCCGCCGCCGCCAGGTCGCGAGGCAGGAACCGGAAGCCCACGCCCGCGTCGGCCGGCTCGAGCCCCGACAGGATCTCCGCCATGTCCGCCGGATGCAAGTGCATGACGCTCTCGCGCAGCTCGGCGTAGTTGCCGGCGCGGATGAGCTCCTGCACCTCGGGGATGAGCAGTTCGGCGGTGAGATTCAACGTGCAAGGTTACGACACGAACCCGCCGCCCGGCGACGTCACCGTGCCGTCGCCGCCGCGATCTCCCTCGCCAGTCGCGACGCCGCCGCTCGAACCGCCTCCGCCCACGACTCGCCCGCGGCTCGCGGCGCGTAGATGATCGCGCGGCTCGATGTCACCAGCACCCCGCGCCCGTCCGGGCGCAGCATCGCCTTGATGTCCGCCGCCGTGCCGCCCTGCGCACCATATCCGGGCACCAGGAAGATCTGGTCGGGCATGCGCCGACGCAACGCCGCCGCATCCGCCGCCTTCGTCGCCCCCACCACCGCTCCCACGCTCGACAGACCGCCCGCCCCCACCCTCGACGCCCCCAGGCCCGCCGCGATGTCGGCCATCAGTTCGCCCACGCTCCGCCCGTCCGCCAGCACATGGCTCTGCACCGCGTCGCTGTCGGGATTGCTCGTCCTCACCAGCACGAAGACGCCCAGCCCCGCGTCGAGAAAGGGCGTCATGCCGCTGGGACCCAGATACCCGCTCACCGTCACGAACGTCGCTCGCATCCGCGTTGCCGCCGCGGCATAATGCGCCGCGGAGATGCCGATGTCGCCCCGCTTGGCGTCCCACACCACCACCAGCCCCAGCGACGCCGCCAACTCGCAGATCTGCTCCATGAGCACGACCCCGCGTCCGCCGTACCGCTCGAAGCACGCCGCCTGCACCTTGACGGCGGGCACCAGTCCCGCCACGGCGTGCAGCACCCCCCGGCAGAACGCGCCGATGGCCTCGACGGGGTCGTGATGCTGCGATCGCACCTCCTCGGGCACCTGCTCGAGCACGGGATCGAGCCCCACGCACACCGCCGAGCCGACCCGGTCGATGGATTCCTGCAGGACGTCTGCCGCATGTCGTGTCGTCGTCATCGAGGCCAAGCGTAAGCTTGCCGGTTCGCGCCCGGCCCATGGAACCCCCGCCGATTCATCTCGACCTCAAGAAGGACCGCGGCCTGACCATCGCATGGCAGGACGGCACGACCTCGTACCTGTCGATTGCGTTGCTGCGCCGCATGTCGCCCAGCGCGGACATGCGGCAACTCCGCGAGGAGATGGACCGCAACCCGCTGACGATCCTCCCGTCGACGCCCGGCGGCACGCTCGCCGCCCTGAGCGCGGAACTCGCCGGCAACTACGGCCTTCGCATCGAGTTCAGCGACGGACACTCCACCGGCATCTACACGTGGCAGTACCTGCGCGAACTCGCGTCGCAGGCCTGAAACGCGAAACGCCAGACGACCCCCGGCCGCACGCCTGCGGGGCCCGCCCCTGCTCAGCAGCCCGCCTCCCACGCCAGGAAGAAGGTCTCGACGTCCTGGCCATCGACGCCGCCGTCCTGATTCAGGTCGGCCTCGCCCAGACCGTCGCCCCACGCCAGGAAGAAGGACTCGACGTCCTGGCCGTCGACGCCGCCATCGTGGTTGAAGTCGCCGATGCACTCGGGCGCCTCGGCCACCGCACCGGTGGCGACGATGGCGAACCCCTGAGGCCCTTGATTGACCGCCGCGGCCTCGACCCGCACCGACCACACGCCCGTGGCGGGGGCGGCGATGTGCACCTGCTCGGTGTTGTTGAGCCCGTCGGCGACGCCGCCAACCGTCGAGAACCCGCCCGCGAAGGCATTGCCCTTGTACGTGTCGCCCGCGGGCGAGATGACGAGGAGATTCAGGTTGTTCACCGGCGTGAGGGCGGCATTGACCTGCGCCGGGGCGTCGTGATACGACATCGTGATCCGCAGCGACTGCGTCGACGAGTCCACGAGCAGCGGGAACTCGTGCGACCCTCCCGTCTGGAGGGCCGACGACCCCGACGACCGCATGTCTCGCACCACGAGCCGACGCGCATCGCCCGCGAAGTGCAAGGCGGCGTCGGCCACCAGCCGTCCCCACCCCTCGCGATCGCTCGGATAGCCGGGCAGGGAGATCATGTCCTGGGCCGAGTTGACCATCGCGGCCTTCACGAGCGCGCCCGAAGGCGAGAAGCCGTTCGCGGGCGTCGCCAGGCCCGTGGGGTAGAAACCGTCGAGGAAGTACTCTCGCACCAGCACCGCCAAGCCGCCGGCCGCCGGCGTGGCCATCGAGGTGCCGCTGAGCGTCGCCACGCTGCAGCCGGCCGAACCCGACGCGCTGATGATGAGGCACCCCGGCGCGGCCACCTCGGGCTTGCGGCGCCCGTCGAGCGTGGGGCCCGCTCCGCCCACGCAAATCTGGTCGGCTTCGGTTCCATTGCGGCTCGCGGTCACGCACAGCGAGTTCTTGGCGTTCTCGGGGTTGGTCACGATCCCGCCGTTGCTCACGGCGTGGGTGACGAGCGTCTCCTCGTTCTCCCACTGCAGGACGTCGATGGCCCTCGAGCCGCCGTCGTAGGCGCGCGTCGAGTCGGTGCCCCAGCTGTTGGTGTGGATGAACGCGCCTTGCGAGGCGTGCGTCTGGTGCTTGGTCAGCACGCTCGTTTCGGTGGCCAAGGGATAGGTGTTGAAGGCGATCCTGGCTCCGTAGGCGACGCCCCTCGTGTTGCCGACGCTCCCGGCGTCGCCCGCGGCGGTGCACGACACGTGCGTGCCGTGCTGGTCGTAGACCTGCCCCGTGTTGTACCCGACGATCTTGCGGTGCAAGGGGCCGATGGGGTTGATCGAGTCGAGGAACGAGCAGTGCGAGGCCGCCAAGCCGCCGTCGATCACGCCGATCACCTGCCCCGCGCCGATCAGGCCTCGGGCGTGCAGGGGCGTGGCGTTGAGCACGCCGCTCTGAATGGTCCACTGCGTCGTCTGATTGCTCCGAAGGTCGTAGGCGGGCACCGGCTCGACATATTGCACGTCCTCGAGCGAGGCGAACGATCTCGCCGTCGCCGCATCGCACGAGATCGCGAGCCGCCACCCCTGGCCCACCGGCTCGACCTCCTCCACCGTCACGCCGGGCATCGCCGCCAACGCCGTTCTCGAGGCGTCGGGCGCGGCCCGTTCGAAGAGCCATGCGTTCACCCGCACCGGCCCGCTCGCGGCGACGACGACCGGATCGATCTTCCACGAGGCCTCGTACGCGTGCGCACCGAGCACGAAGCCGGTGGCAGCCACGGCCGCGGGCGTCGCCGCCCGCACGTCCGCGATGAACCCGTCGCTGGGCAACATCCCCAGCAGTTCGACCCCCGCCGCCCGCAACGCGTCTCGACGCGGCGGCGTCATCGGGCCCTCCACGCGCAAGACCACGCGCGCGACCTCGAACCGCTGGTCGTTCAGCAGGTCGGGCAACGCCGCGAAGGCGACGTCGCCCGTTCGCAGATTCATCACGCCGGGCCGCGCCGTCACGCCGAGCCCGCGATCATCGATTCCGGAGGCGACGCCCGCGAGCGCGACAAGACACGCCGCGGCCCATGCCGCCCGCCGCCGCCCGCCCTGTGACGCCTCGCGCACGAATCAGCCCCTTTCGGCACCCTCGCTTCCGCCCATCCATACGGATGACGACGCGCCGGTGTTTCCCGTTGATCGACCCGGGTGACGCCTCCCCCGGCTCCCTCCCCCCGCGTGCCGCCCAAATCGCCCCCGCCACAGGCTGGTTATTCGGCACCGACCGCAAGGTCCGTCATGACCGCCGCACAGCCGAGCGCCCGCGCCGCCTCCACCCACCTGCCACCCACCGACGCCTCCGCTCCCGCCGGCAGCACGGCAAAGCAGCAACTGCCGCTCCCCGTCAGGTGCACCGGCGCGCCCACCGCCGAGGAGACCGTCCGTCGAAGCCCCGCGAGGCCGGGCGCCACGACCTCGGCCGCGGCGGTCAGGTCGTTGAACAGGTCGCGCGATTCGAGCGCACCCGACGCCGTCGCCAGGCGGCGCACCCGCGACGCTTCCGCGCCCTTGCCCGGATCCCTGCCCGCGAGCGCATCGAACGCGCGGTACACCGGGCCCGTCGGGCAGCCGAAAGGCGGCATGAACAGGCACACGGTCGCAGGAGCCGTCGGGACGCGCTCAAGCCCCTCTCCCAGCCCCGTCACCAACGCGCTGCGAGGCGGCGCGTTCACCGGACCGTCATCGATGAAGAAAGGCACGTCGCTGCCCAGCGTCGCGCCAAGTTCCCGCAGACGCCCACGCGGCGTGCGCGGCGCGAAGGCATGCGCCAGCAGCAGCAGGCACGCCGCCGCGTCGGACGAGCCGCCCCCCAGCCCGGCACCGACCGGCACCCGCTTGCGAACGGTGACGCGACAGTCCATCGCCGCGCCCGTCTCCGACTCGAGCAGTCGCCACGCGCGGAACGCGAGGTCGCGTTCGTGCGGCCAGTCGATGGGCGTGGGTCTCAGGGCATCGACCGCCCACTCGACGGCGAAAGCCCGCTCGCCCGCTGCGCAGCGCTCCACCCGCACCTCGTCGTGCAGCCGCAGCGGCGCCATCCACGAGGCGATCTCGTGAAAGCCCGCGCGAGGATGACCGGCGGGCAGGGGCGCGGCCACGCCCAAGGCGAGGTTGATCTTGGCGAAGGCCGGCTGAACGAGCACGGGGGACATCGTCCCGATCATTCGCCGCCCCCCCGCGCCGGGTCGCCCCCGGATCACTGCAACATGGCCAGCGCGCCGGACTTTGACGCCAGGTCGCGGAGCATCCGACGCCCTCGGGCCACGCGCGTCTCGATGGTGGTCTCCGGAAGATCCATGATCTCGCCGATCTCCCGGTAGGAGAGCCCCTCCACGGCCTTGAGCAGCAGCGGCTCGCGGTAGCCGTCGGGAAGTTCGAAGGCGAGCTTCATGAGCAGTCGCCCGTGCTCCCGGTCGGCCAGCGCCTCGGGAGGCGGCGCAAAGTCACGCGTCCGGCCCTCATGGGCCCCGCTGTCGCCGCCCTCGGCGAACCGCTCTTCGCCCGCTCGCCGCTTCGAGCCGCGGGCCGCCGCGTGGGCGGCGTTGATGGCCACCGTGCGGAGCCACGGACGCAGCGCCCCCGGGTCCCGAAGTTCGCCGACCTTGCGGACCGTCGCGAGCGCGACCTCCTGAAGAAGATCCTCGAGGTCGGCCCAGCGCGGCTTGTGCGCCAGCAGGATGGCCGCGACCCATCGCCGGTTCGCCTCCCACATCCCACGCACCGATTCGGCGTCGGCGGCCGCCGCCGTCGCGACTTGATCCGTCTGTGCATCGGCCAGGCGGAGGCGCGGCTGGTCGCCGGGGACGGGCGGCCGGGATGGAGGAACCGAACTCATGCGGCACACACCGGGAGAACGCAGGGGCCCCGACCCGTCACGCGGAAAGGTCGACGGGCGTCTCGAACGCCACATTCCCTTGTTCTGTTTCCGGCGGTCCGTTGTTCACGGACGCGACACGCCATGGCGTTCGGGTTCAGTTCGCAGGCACGATGATGTCGTCGAAGCCGGCCGCAAAGTCCTCGCGGGGACCGGGCACGAAGCTGTCGCCGTAGTACATCACGCCGCCCGTTCGACGCGAAGCGCCCCGCTCGGCGAGGCCCGCGTAGGTGTAGTTCGGGCCCGCCGCGTGGATGATCACGCTGCCGCGAGGCGCGGAGGGGACGATGTCCTGAGGCTGGGCCGTCGCGGGGAAGGCCACCGGGGAGTTGGGGTTGCCCAGCAGCGCGCCGACGTTGGCGGCATGCGCGGCGATGCCGCTGCCAAGCGCGCTCTTGGTCGACTGGTTGATGCGGTACTTGCCGACGGCGGCGTTCCCGCCGAGGAAGGCGGCGTTGCTGGCCCAGTAGAGGCGGGCGGGCGTCGCCCCGGCCGACGTCTCTCGCGCGAAGTCGGTGTTCATGTCGGCGGCGACGCGAATCTCCTTGCGGGCCGTGTCGTCGACCGTCCACATGAGAATGGGCATGCCGTCGGAATCGACCAGCACGGGCATCTCACGGTTGTTGCCCGTCGAGTTGCGGTTGCCGCCGTCGTCGTCCACCCCGTCCTGCTCGCGGAAGTACTTGGCCTTGGGGCTGAAGTACGACTTGCCCGTGCCTGCGCCGATGAGCGAGGGACGGATGGTGACCGAGCCGGCGGTGGTGGGCCCCACCTGGGTCAGGTCGCCGGGCTGAGCGGCGCCGGTGGCGATGCCGCCGGCGAGCTCGAGCATCGCGTTCTCCATCTGCGAAAAGCCGCGGGTCATGTTCTCGACAGACCCCATGTCTCGCTGCGAGAAGTACCCCGGGGCTCGCCGCTCGTCGAGAATGAACTGGCTGCACGCCTGCGACAGACCGTTGCACAAGTTGAGCGTGTCGGCCTTGCGGGCGGACTTGCGGGCCGAGGCGACGGCGGGCACCACGATCGACACGACGAGGGCGATGATGGCGATGACCACCAGCAGTTCGATCAAACTGAAGCCCGGGCGTGCCGCGGGCCTGGCTTGGGAGAAACGCTGGGTGGTCGTCTGGTTCAGCATGATCTGGTCCGATCAATCCGGTGTTGCGTGGCGTCCATCCGCGACAGGCCGCAGGTCGACCTTGGTCGAAACCGTACGCCGCCACCGATCGCCGCCGGTGCTCTTCCTTTCGTGCCCGGCGTCGCCGGGGTTGCCACCATCGCCTCGCGCGAACACCAAACGCGAACCGACCCGACGGCGACGCGACCTCCGGAGGTCGAACCCCGGCTCGCTGCGTGCGAAGAGTCATCGCATACCTTTGATCCATACGCCCTCGCCTCGACGCGACGGCAGAGCCGGACGCAAACGACCATGACGGAGTCTGACATGAACTGGCGGCAGGTGCAGGCCATCGAGTCCCTCGAGCGACGCGACATGCTGGTGGGCGACCTCTCGGTCTCGCTCGCGTCGGTCGGCGCAACCCTCGCCCGCGGCGCCCAATACGGCGCGATGGTCACCGTGACCAACTCGGGCGACGACCTCGGGTCCGAAACCCGGGCGATGGTGCAGCTCTATCTCACCCGCGACGCCACCTTCAGGGCCTCGACGGCCGGCGCGTTGGACGGCGCGTCGACGACCTTCCTCGGATCGTTCGCCGCCGGGTCGTCGCAATCGGACATGATCGCCTTCACGCTCCCCGAAACCCTGCCGGGGGGCACATGGCGCCTGTTCGCGTGGGTGGACCCGTCCCAGGCCGTCCCCGACCGCAACCGCAACAACAACGTGTCGGGCGGCGTCTCGTTCACCGTCACCGGCCCGGGCGGCGAGCCCATCCCCGAACCCCCCAAGGTCGACCTTCGCGCCTCGGTGGCCATGCTCAGCCCCTCGCTGGTGATCAACGAACCCGTCCGACTTCGCGTGTCGGTGCAGAACACCGGCCCGGAGGCCGTGGCCCCCGGCGGCACCTTCGCGCAGGTCTACCGCACCCGCAACGCGACGCCCGATCCGGCGAACGACCAAATCGCGGGCGACGCGGTCATCGTCGCCTCGCTGGGCGCCGGCGGCACGTTCTCCCAGGAGATCTCGCTGACGCTGCCCGAGGCCGATTCCTCGGGCGTGTGGCGTTTCTACGCGGTGGTCGACGGTTCGAACCAGACCGTCGAACTCAACGAGGAAAACAACGTCTCGACGACGGTGACGGGCGTCTACAACCTGGGCGTCCGCGACATCGCGGGGGCGTGGGTCTCGACGACGCTCCCCTCGGAGTTCGTCGTCGGCCAGAAGTTCAGCCGCAGCCCCTCGGTGAAGTTCTCCTACCGCAACGGCGGCGACTTCCGGCTGTCGGGCTCGATCTCGATGTCGATCCGCGTGGCGTTGCGACCCATCGCGGCGGTCGACGCCTCGAGCGACATCCTGCTGGCCTCGCCCCGCAACGAGTCGGTCTCGGGACTGGCGGCGGGCGCCTCGCGGACGCGCGACATGAGTCTGCGGGTTCCCCTGACGATCCCCGAGGGCACCTACCGGCTCATCATCTCGCTGGACGACGCCAACGCCATCTTCGAGGTCAACGAGGCGAACAACCTGCTCGAGTCGCCCTCGCTCTTCACGGTGCGTCCGCAGACCTTCGATCCGGCCATCGCCTCGTCGACGACCTCGTTCCCCGTCTCGATCAAGGCGGGCGCGTCGGGTCGGGTCTCGCTGACGCTCTCCAACCTGGGCAACACCTCGTTCAAGAACCGCATCACGCTGCAGTTCTACTTCCTCGACGCCGACGGCAACGAGACCTTCGCCACCAGCGTCGCTCGCACCGTCGAACTCCGCACCGATCGCGTGCTGCGATGGGACCGCATCAGCGTCCGCACGCCTCCCGCGCCGGGCGCGTACTCGATGGGCGTCCGGCTCGTCCTGCCCGAGGGCGTGGCCGACCTGTCCCCGTTCAACAACATGCGCGACCTGGGCCCGGTCAACGTCGTGGCCTGATTCGGGCTTGATTCACAGCCCCGCGGCCTTGCGGATCGCCTTGTCCAGCGCGGACGGCACGGGCATCACGCTCAGCCGCCCTTGCGTCACGAGCGGAAAGCCGGCGAACCGGTCGTCGGCCTTGATGGCCTCGAGCGTCAGCGGTTGGCGGGCGGCCCTCAACGGCACCAGCGGCACCACGGGATACTTGATCTCCCCCGCCGCCGTCAGGCCGGGCCGCTCGGGATCGGCCTGCACGGGCCCCGAGACCTTCGCCAGGCCGACGACGGCACGCTCGTCGCCCGTGTGGTACACCAGCACCTCGTCGCCGGGCTTCATGGCCCGCATCGACTTGCACGCGGCGGGGTTGGTCACGCCGTCCCACACGCACGCCTTGTCGGCGACCAGTCGCGCGAAGGAGTACTCGCCCGGTTCGGTCTTGACGAGAAAGGTGCTCATGCGGGTTCCTCGATGTCGAACGACACGGACCAGACGCCGGTGAAGGTCTGGCCGGGAGCCAGGTCCACGACGCCGGTGCCCGACCAGCCCCGTTCCCGCAGGTTGAAGCCGTTGTTGACCATCGTGACCGGCTCGAGGCAGAAACTGTCCGCGTCGGGGCCCGACTGCGGCGAATAGAGCACCGCGTGCGAGAACTCCGGCGAGCACTCGCACCGGGCCCGGACGCCGGCGCCGGGCCAGACGACCTCCGCGCGCCCCTCGAACCCGCTGAACACGTCGTCGAGATCGAGCCCGTCGAGCGTCGTGCCCGCCCCGAGACGCTCGACGACGCGGTCCCGCACGGAGGGGCCGACGGGCATGATCCGCTCGCACGGGTATCGGGCTGCGACGGGCAGGCGAACGACCGCCTCGCCGCTCGACGCGCCGCCGCGTCCGACGAGGCGACGCCGCCAGAAGGGGTGGTGTCCCAATCCGGCCGGGAACGTCGCGTGATCGATGTTGGTGACCGAGAGGGCCGTCAGCAAGGTGCGATCCCGCAGTTCGTAGCGAACGTCCGCGCGATAGGCCCATGGGAAGTTGCGTCCGGCCGGATCGTCGACATCGACGGCGAGGCGAACCGAGCACGGCGACCGGTCGAGCACTCGCCACGGGCGGCGCTTGGCATCGCCGTGAATGGCCGTGCCGTCGCGCCAATCGGGCCCGAGGCGGTGCGTCAGGCCGGCGTGGTGCAGCACGGCTCCGTCGATGCGATTGGACCACGGGACGAGCAGATAGGACGCCAAGCAGGAGAAGGAGTCGGGGCGCGCGGGCGCGGGCCGCCACGGGGAGAGCGTCCCCAGCGACGGGTGATGCAGGTCGAGCCTCGCGATGCCGCCGCCCATGTCGGGGAGCACGTCGAGGCGAAGATGGGGCGTCTCGAGCGAGATCACGCGTGAAGGGTAGTGACCCAGGGTGGCGGCGATCCCCGCATCGGGCGGCCCGTGCGCCCGCCTTCGGGCCGCGGCGCGATCATCCAAGGTCCGGATCGGGCCGATGCTACGGAAGACACGGACACGAGAGGCTCTTCCCGCGAGGATCGGCGACCATGAACCACCACGACGACCACGCCAGCAACGATCTCGCATCCTCCGGCGGCGCCGACGCCCGGAGTCCCGAGGCGACCGAACACGCGCTGCGCGAGCAGGAACGGGAACTCGAGCGGCTTCGTCGCGAGTTGGAGGCCACGCAGGCGCACCTCACCGAGGAGCAGTCCCGCGTCGCGTCGGAGTCGATCTGCGTCGGCGCGGACCGCGACGAACTCGACGAACGCGCCAGGGAGCTCGACCGCCGCGCCGCTGCGCTGGCGATGGCCGAACGCGACCTCGCCGAGCGAACGGCCGCCTCGAGCGGCGGGAACCCGGCGAACGCGGCGCGGGCCACCATCGAGGTCTTCGAGGAGTACGAGGCGCTCTGGCGACTGGAGCGCCGCGCGTCGTCCGAACTGGCGGCGATGTGCGACTCGCTGGGCAAGGAGGCCGTGCGGCACGACGCGGCGCGACAATCGGCGGAGGAGGAGTTGCACGCGCTCCGCGGCGCGATCCAATCGCTGCACGCACGGGACCGCGAAGGCGCGTCTCGATCGAAGGAACGCATCCGTCGCCGCCTCGGGCAGATCCGCAAGGTGCTGGCAGGGCATCGAGAGACGATGCGGCTCAAGGAGCAGGACCTCCGCACGCGAGCCGCCGAACTCGAGGCCAGGTCGAAGCGAGGCCATCGTCGCGCGGCCAACGGCGCGATCCTCGCGCGGGTGTCGGTCTTCGTCACCGCGATGGCCGCCACGCTGTCGATCGTCGGCGTGCTGAGCTGGCTCGCGGCCGAGGCGGTGGCTCCGGCCACCTACGCCGCCACGTCGACCATCGAGGCACAGGCCCCGGGGCGCGCCATGACGCCGGGCGAACGCACCACGTGGCAGTCGCTTCACGAGGGGTTGCTGGGCGATCCTCGCTTCCACGACGCCCTGGCGGCACGATTCGCTCGGCAGGGGTACGTCGATCTCAAGTCACCGGGCGCCGTGGCGAACCTGGTCACCACGCGGCTCACCCACGAGTCGGGCGCGACGGGCGAACTGACGCTGAGGCTGCAGGGCGAGGGCGCCGACGCGACGGTGCACGCGCTGCGCATCATCACCAACGGCATCGTCGACTACGTCAACTCGGGAACGCTGCAACGGGCCGACGGAGGCACCACCGTGATCAGCTCGCGTCCCGCCTCCGACGGACAGCCCGTGAACTCGCAGCGGACGCTGTACACCCTGGGCATGTCGACCGCGGGCTCGATCGCATGCCTCGTGCTCGGGCTGATCTCGTGGCAGCGCATGGTCGCGGCGCAGTCGCGGTTCCTCAACGCCTCGCTGCCGATCGAGCAGGAGGCCATGGACGAGGTCGATCTCGCGATCGCGTCAGGCGATCTTCGCCTCGAGACGCACCGTACCCGCCGAAGCCGGACGGCCTCGAGGGGCGGAGACGATCGCAAGTCGGCTGCCTGAGTCGAGGTGGCGTGAGGCCACCCGGACGGTGCGGATCGCCTTGTCGCCGCCGTCGCCCAGCGACGCGATCTCCTCCACGACCGCGCCCGAGGCGTCGAGCGTCACGAGGCGATAGTCGTTGCCGGCCTGCTCGGGCAGGTCCTTGAAGGCCAGGACGCCCTCGCCCCACTCGCGGCTGTGGAGCACCGACGCCACGCCCGCGAAGTCCCCCGCCGCGACGAAGTGATGGCGTTGCGACGCGCCTCCGAACAGGACGTCGTTGATCCGGTCGGACCCCAGACCCATCATCACTTCCTTGGGCAGGTCCGTGACCGTCATCGAGCCCTTGATCTGCGTGTTGATGGCCACGACGTTGGCCAGGGCCACCCCCAGCACCCCGCACGCGCCCACCAGCGCGACCGCGGCGGTTCGCCAACGACGCGACACGCCCGTCGGCGACCGCAGTTCGTACAGCCCCGCGTCGTCGGCCTCGTCGGCCTGGGCGGCCGCCGCGTTCACCGAGATCTCGGCGGCGATCGCCGCCAGCACGCGGGCGCGAAGGTCGGCCGTCGGCGCCACATCCGGCAGGATCGCGTTGATGTCGCAGGCGCGGGCCTGCTCGCGACGGACCATCTCCCGGATCCGGGCGGGCGCTTCAGCCAGCGCGAGGCGGAAGTCCACCTGCTCCTGCGACTCGAGCATCCCCAAGGCGTCGAGATGGGCGTGTTCAAGCAACTGCTGCACGTTCATAGGACCAACTCCTCGACGCCTCGCTCCCTCAACCGAACCAGCGCCCGACTGAGCGCCGACTTCACCGTTCCCAGCGGCGTGCCGAGCTCCTCGCCGATCTGCCGCAGCGTCTGGCCGCCGAGGTACGCCCTCGTGACCACCGTCCGCTGCAGTTCCGGCAACTGCTCGATCCGCTCCATCACGATCTTCATCTTCTCCGTCAGCTCCAACCGATCCGGCCCCCCCGACCTCCCCACCGCCTCGCCCGCCTGCTCGATCGACGCGGGCCGCAATCTCGCCTTGCTGCGACGCAGCTTGTCGACCAGGTGACGCCGCGAAATCAGCATCACCCACGTCACCAGCGCGCTGCGATTCTGGTCGTACCGTCCCGCCGTTCGCCACAGCCGGATGAAGACCTCCTGCACCGCGTCCTCCGCCTCGGCGCGACTCGGCATCGACTGGCACGCCATGCGGAACACCAGACTGCCGAACCGATCGTACAGCGCCGCGATGGCCGCCTGATCGTTCGCGGCCACGCGAGCCATGAGGGCCGCGTCGGCCCGCTCGGGCCCGGCGGCCTGCGGCCCGCTTCGCTCAGGTCCGGCTCCTTCGGATCCGGCCTGCGATTCTCCGGG
>CAIYWI010000125.1 GCA_903929885.1 uncultured Phycisphaerales bacterium | reverse complement strand
CAGCCTGCCGATGCCGGCCCAGCCCGCCCTCGCCTCCCTCAGCACGCAGGTCCAGCCATGATCCGCCTTGCCCTCCTTGCCGTCGCCCTCGCCGCCGTCGCCGGCTGCACCCTGCTGCTGCCCACCAACGAGCTCATCACGCCGTGCACCGTCCAGGCCGACTGCGACGCCCTCGGCGACGGCTTCGTCTGCGAGGACCAGGCCTGCCTGCCCGAGGACGACGGCGCCGCCCTCAGCGAGTGATCGCGTTCTCCCGGGAAACAAGTAGCCGGCCCCGGGGCCGGCTTCTTCTTTGTGCGCCCGGCATGGGCGCGATCTTGGAGGTGAAAGTCCACCCGTGAGCTGGTCACAGCGAGCGAAGCGAACCGCAGAGCGTCGGACCGCGAGGCCGGCGTGAAGGAAGCGGGGAGCGCAACCGCGGGGCGATGCACAAGAACCGGATGAGGCGGCGCCGAGCAGGGCGAGCGGGCAAAGAACCGCGAAGCTCTCGTGACCAAGGCTCGTCGACGTAGATCCGGCGATCGCGCGGTGAAGGATCGCGTTCTTACCCGGGGAGATCTCCCCTCACGCCTGAAAGGGCAACGTCGACACCGTTGACGGAGGGAGAAGTCAGCAGAGGCCGTAGTAGCCGACGACGTGGGTTTGGTCCCGCCTCTCGTCGACGAAGGGCCAAACGGTACGGAGAGTGAATCGCTCATGTCTCTCGACGACGAGCAGTCCCAGAAGCCCGACACGGGGCCGCGCGCCGCTCAAGCAGGTGAAGCCTGCTCGGCGACTCGGGGCGGGAAGACCTCGTCGACGATGGGGCAAGAAGACGAGCGCTCAGGCACGGCGGCCTTGATGGAGCGCGTGGCAGCCCACGCGAACCTTCTGGCCGCAGCGAAACGAGTGAAGCAGAACAAGGGCAGCGCCGGCGTCGACGGAATGAGCGTCGACGTCATCGACGACTGGCTCACCTCCCATGGCGAGTCGCTCCGACAGCAGCTGCTGTCGGGACGGTATCGGCCATCGCCGGTGCGTCGGTTGTCGATCCCCAAGAAGGACGGCGGGATGCGCGAGCTTGGCATCCCCACCGTCGTCGATCGGGTGGTGCAACAGGCGGTGCTGCAGGTGCTGCAGCCGCTGCTGGATCCGACGTTCTCGACGAGCAGCCACGGCTTCCGGCCGGGCCGGTCTGCGCATGGGGCGGTGCTCCAGGCACAGCGGTACGTGCAGGAAGGACGGCGAATCGTCGTCGACGTCGACCTGTCGAAGTTCTTCGACCGCGTGAACCACGACGTCCTGATGGGCCGACTGGCGAAGCGGCTCGGAGATAAGCGCCTGCTTCGGTTGATCCGTCGCTTCCTCGAGGCGGGGGTGATGCTGAACGGCGTGGTGATGGAACGGCACGAGGGCACGCCACAGGGCGGCCCCCTGTCGCCGTTGTTGGCCAACTTCCTCCTCGACGAGGTGGACAAAGCGCTGGAACGACGCGGCCACGCGTTCGTGCGTTACGCCGACGACTGCAACGTCTACGTGCGGTCGATGAAGGCTGGCGAACGGGTGATGGCCGGGCTGCGCCAGCTCTACGAGCGCCTTCGCCTGAAGGTGAACGAGGACAAGAGCGCAGTGGCGCGGGCGACGACGAGGAAGTTCCTCGGCTTCGCCTTGTGGATCGCGAAAGGCTCGACCGTGCGTCGTCGCGTCGCCCCTCAGGCGATGACGATGATGAAAGATCGGGTCCGAGAGCTGACCCGCCGTTCGGTGGGGCGCTCTCTCGACGACGTCATCCGGGAGCTTCGGAGCTATCTGCTGGGATGGAAGGGCTACTTCCGCCTGGCTGAGACGCCCGGTGTCTTTACTGACGTCGACAAATGGATCCGCCACCGCCTCCGGGCCCTCATCGTCAAGCAGGACCGGGGAGGGCGCGGGCACACCCGCTGGGCCGACGGCCGGAAACAGACAGTCCACGCCAAACTGCCAATCCGTTTCTTCGACGAGAAGGGTGTGCCCCGACTCGCCACGTGACCTCAACGAACCGAACCGCCGGATGCGGACCCGCATGTCCGGTGGTGTGGCAGGGGAACGGCGGGAGCATCCCGCCGTCCCCTATGCCGATCTGCGGGTCAGCGCCGCGCGCGGAACGTGAACGTGTGCTGGATGCGGTCGTCGCCGCCGCCAAAGGCCGGGAAGCGCCACGTCGTCACGGCGTCGCGAACGCAGGCGTGGAAGGGCGCAGCGCCGACACTCGCGCGCTTCACGCGGGCGTCCACGACGCCACCATCGCGGCCGATGCGCACGTCGAGGACGACCTCGCCGGCGGGGGCGTCGCCGTCGTCGGCGTCGACGTGGGCGCTCAGGATGTG
>CAIYWI010000124.1 GCA_903929885.1 uncultured Phycisphaerales bacterium | reverse complement strand
GGTCTATCGCATCGGTTGGCGAGCATGCCGAGACGCGATGCTGGTGTCCGGCCATCGGCGCGAGTGGGCGCATCCCCGTGGGCTTGCCCGCAAAGCCGTGCGGCGCGGCGAGTCTTCGAGCAAGCCCACGGACGAGGGCTGATTCGCGAGAGCCACGCGCGATCCGAGCGAGGTTCTTCACGGGCGATCGCATCGGCTGGCGCGAGTGCCGGGACGCGACGCCGGTGTCCGGCCATTGCTGCGAGGAGGCGGATCACCGTGGGCTTGCCCGCAAAGCCGGGCGGCGCCCACGGCTACGACTGGTGCGCCCTGTCGGGCGTTGCATGGGCGATGATGATGGGTCGGGTAGTCGTCGGGTCGAACTTCGTTCTTCGCCCGCTCCGGGGCGCACCAGCCGTAGCCGTGCGGCGCGGCGAGTCTTCGAGCAAGCCCACGGACGTGGGCCGATTCGCGCGAGCGACGTGCGATCCGAGCCCCTCCCGTCCACGGTCGTCGGTTCAGACCACCGGCAATTCCGGCAACCCAAGCGACTTCAGATACTCGAATGTCTCGTCATAGATCGCGGGTTGTCGGGTGCGGTCGCGCACGCTGCCGCGGGGCACCACAATGACCATTCCCTGTCTGGCGCGTGTCAGCAGCACGCGATAGGCGTTCTTGAGATACCGCTGCCGCTCGGCCTTGCGGATCAGTTTCCAGGAATCGCCGGAGAAGGATGAGTAGCCCCATCCATCGGGCGACTTGCGAAGGTCTCCATCCCAGACCACGCACGTCCAGTCGAGTTCGAGTCCTTGGACATCGAACTCGGTCGCCACGTCTTCGAGGTAGTACGACGACCGTACATCGCCACGGTCTTTCAAGAACCAGTGCACGGGATCAGTCGTGACTCGCACATCGACCGCCAGAGGCTTGAGCCGGAGTGCCTGCGAAGAGGCCACGATGCCGTAGCGTTCCGATCCTCGCGACTGCTCGCGAACCCATCGCTTTGCAGTCGGTAGATGCCGACTGAGCATGATGGGATATCGCTCGCGGAACTCGTGAAATGTCGAGCGGGCGCCGTCAATCTCTCCGTCCAGGAGGTTCTTGACAAAGCGAGCGACATGCTCAGACCGAAACGAGCGAATCGACGTTCCGAGGTGGAGGCACGACTCTTGGGTCACGTGCCCATGAGAGGCGAGTTGGGCGAGCGCTGCTCCAGCACCATACTCGGAGTCGAAAAGATTGGGTGAGATCGCCACGTGCCAGTGAGGGAATCGTGTTGTGATGGCGTCGATCCAGCCAGAAATCCCCATCTCGCCGGAGTTGATCTCTTGGCCGCCTCCGACAAGGCACACAATCAGTGCCCAATCAGGGTGACGATCCATGCAGTCGATGAGGAACTCGGGTTCGGACCGGTCGAAACTCGGCTGGTTGCGCTTTTGGCGCATGAACTTCGCAGTTTGTTCTCGATTCCACGCTCGCTGAGCTTCATCGAAAATGGCGACGTGCTCGATCGGGGCCTTGGGATCGCGTACGCCGTCGTCGCGAAAGTGGTGTACGTTCTGGATAAAGGCCTTGACGCGACTTCGAGCTTCACCCAGCGAGAGCAAGCGTTGGTTGATATTGGTGCGGGCGACTTGGTCTCTCGCGAGCGCTTCCTGCAACACGCTCACCAGCGGACCGTTGCCCGACAGATACACGCTGTGCAGCGGGTCGGAAGCGTCGCGGTGGTGTGTTGCCACGTTCAGCCCTACGAGCGTTTTGCCCGCGCCCGGAACCCCCGTAACAAAGCAGATGATCTTTCTCCGCTCAGCACGAGCCACTTGAATGAGGCGAAGGACGGTCTCAGATGTTGAGGTGAGATTGGTCGCGCCGGCGTCGCTTCGCGTGATGTCCGCGACCCGATGTCCTGCGTACAACGCTCGCGCGGCCTCGATGATCGTGGGTGTCGGGCGATACCTGCCTGACTCCCACGTCGACGTATCGACCTCGGGGTTGCCGATCGTCTCGAGCACGACTTCAATGGCATTGCCCAGATCGCCCGGGGCGACGCGTTGAGTCTTGAGCACTCCGTCGTCCCGGCTGGTCGGTGTGCAGTGAATACTCGATGTGGTGGCCGCTGTTGCCACGAGAATCGGAGCGATCACCTTGTCGTGGCTGGTTTCGTGGAAGTTCTTGAGATCGAGGGCGTAGTCAATGGTCTGGTGCAGGTCTGCCGCGGCGTACTTGCCTTCGTTGACCTTGAACTCAACAACAAAGACCCGGCCGTCGATTGTCAGAATCACGTCGGCTCGCTTGCCAACGCGAGGGATCACAAACTCGAGATAGACGCTCCCTCGCCCGGCATAGGGCGGCAGTGTCGTCTTGAGCAGCTGAATCTCGTCTTGCCACGCCGACCGCTGAGTCAATTCGACCGCAAACTCGCTGTTCGCGCACAGCGTCCCCAGAATCGACGGACTCGGTTCCGCGAGGAACTCTTCAATGCTGGCCGAGTAGTAGGATCGCATCGTCCCTCAAACCGATCAGCGAGGAGCCCCGTTCCTCACATCGGCTTCTTCCCGATCGTCACGTCGTACACGTGCAGGAGCTTCTCCTTGTCGAAGATCATCTCCTGGCGGCTTGCGCCCACGATGTCGTACTCGGTCGTCAGCTCGATGGCGTCCACCGGGCACGCCTCCTCGCACATGCCGCAGTAGATGCACCGCAGCTCGTCGATCTCGAACTTCGCCGGGTACTTCTCCCGGTCGTCCCACGGCGATTCCGCCGCCTGGATGTGGATGCACCGCGCCGGGCAGATCGTCGGGCACATCATGCACGCCACGCACTTCACCCGCCCCGCCTCGTCCCGGTTCAGCCGGTGAACCCCGCGGAAGTTCGCCCCGTGCTGCCCGCCCTTCTCCACCGGCAGGTGCTCGCGACGCACCTCCGGATACTGCATCACGCGGCTCGTCCTCCCCTGCCCGAACGACGTGAAGAAGTGACGCATCGTCGTCCCAAACCCCTTGATGATGTTCGGGAGGTACACGGCCTCCGTCGCGCTCATCGGCTTCGGATCGACGTTCAGGATGTCCTCGGAGCGGATCGTCATGGCCGCACAGGGTAGCCCCCGACGGCCCCGCTCGCCCCCCGCACGCGCCTGCTCACACCCTCGACTCGGGCACGCCCGGGGACCACGCTCCGGCCTCTTCACGGCCCCCTTCCCGGGCCGTTCACCGCCCTGCCGGCCTCACCCGGGCCCGCCCCCCGCTAGACTCCCGCCCACCATGCAACTCGAGCTCTGGCAGGCAGTCGTTCTGGGTTTGGTCGAGGGGATCACCGAATACCTCCCCATCAGTTCCACCGGCCACCTCATCCTCGCCTCCGCCTTCATGGGCCTGGGCGTCACCCCCGAACAGCAACGCGCCGTCGACGACTTCAACATCGTCATCCAAGGGGGCGCCATCGCCGCCGTGGCGGGACTCTATTGGCCCTCCCTTGTCCGAATGGGCAAGGGCCTCCTCGGCCGCGATGAGGCCGGGCTGCGACTCCTCTTCAATCTCTTTCTCGCCTTCCTCCCCGCCGCCGCCATCGGCCTCATCCTCAAGGACCCCATCGAGTACTTCCTCTTCCGCCCCGTCCCCGTCCTGCTCGCCCTGGGCCTCGGCGGCATCTACATGATGATCGCCGACCTCCGCGCCCAGGGCCGCCTGGGCCTGCCCCACAAGAGTGGCTGCGAGCCCGGCATGTTCGACCTCAAGCCCGCGCAGGCCCTCTTCATCGGGTTCCTCCAGTGCATCGCCATGTGGCCCGGCATCAGCCGCTCCATGATGACCATCACCGGCGGCATCTGGTGCGGCATGCGGCCCCGCCAAGCCGCGGAGTTCAGCTTCCTCCTCGGCCTGCCCACCTTGCTGGCCGCCACGCTCTACAAGCTCGCCAAGAACCTCCACCACGCCAACACCAACGGCACCCGCCACCTCTTCGAGGAGCTCGGCTACCTGCCGTGCCTGGTGGGCATCGTCGTCGCCGCGGCTTCGGCCGCCGTCGCCGTCCGCTGGCTGGTGAGCTTCCTCAACCGCCACGGGCTCACTCCCTTCGGCTGGTACCGCCTGGCGTTGTGCTTCGTGGTGGCCGGCATGGTCTTCAGCGGCAAGGTCAAGATCGCCCCCCCGGAGAAGGGGCAGCAGATCAAGCACCAGACGAAAACGGTCGAAGGCGTGCAATGGAACTGACCCACGGGAGCTGAACGCCTCCCCGGGTGGTCGCCACGCCGCCGCAAGCCATGAAGACCTCCTTCCCCAAAGACCGCATCAAGATCGTGCTCGTGGAGAACATCCACCCCGCGGGCGTCGCCATGCTCCGCGAAGAGGGGTATCAGGTCGAGACGCTCGCCGGCGCACCCGACCAGGCCAGGCTCCTCAAGCTCGCGTCCGACGCCCACCTCCTGGGCATCCGCAGCAAGACCGACCTGACCGCCGAGGTGCTCGACGCCTCGAAGCGGCTGCTGGGCGTGGGCTGCTTCTGCATCGGCACCAATCAGGTCGACCTCGGCCGCGCGTGCGAGCTGGGCATCCCGGTCTTCAACTCGCCTTTTTCCAACACCCGCAGCGTGGCCGAACTCACGCTGGCCGAGGTGATCGCCCTCTCGCGGCGCGTCGTGCCCCAGACCATCAACATGCACAAGGGCGTGTGGGACAAGTCCGCCGCCGGCGCGCACGAGGTCCGCGGTCGCACGCTGGGCCTCGTGGGCTACGGCCACATCGGCTCGCAGGTGAGCGTGCTGGCCGAGGCCCTGGGCATGCGGGTGCTCTTCTTCGACATCGTCCCCAAGCTCGCCCTGGGCAACGCGAGGCAGGTCAAGGACCTCGCCACGCTGCTGAAGGAATCGGACTTCGTCTCGCTCCACGTGCCCGCCACCGAGCAGACGCGTCACCTCCTCGGCGCCTCGCAGCTCAAGCGGATGAAGCCCGGCTCGTTCGTCATCAACAACGCGCGAGGCAGCGTGGTGGACGTGTCGGCGCTGGCCGAAGCGATCCGTTCGGGACACCTGGGCGGCGCGGCCCTCGACGTCTTTCCCCACGAGCCCGCGAGCCGCGACGAGGCCTTCGAGAGCGAGCTCAAGGGGCTCGACAACGTCATCCTCACGCCCCACGTGGGCGGCAGCACGGAAGAGGCGCAGGCGGCGATCGCGGAGGACGTGGCATCGAAGTTCATCAAGTTCGTCAACGTGGGCACGACCACGGGCGCGGTCAACGTGCCCGAGGTTGAACTGCCCGAGCAGGAGTCGTCGCGAGACGCCGACCGCCCGCGTCGCCACCGCATCCTGCACTTCCACCGCAACGTGCCCGGCGTCCTGAGCAAGCTGCACGGCGTGGTGGCCCGCCTCGGCGCCAACATCTGGGCCGAGTACCTCCGCACCAACGAGCAGGTGGGCTACGTCGTGCTCGACGTCGACCCCCTCGAGGGCACCGCGCTGCTCGACGAGCTCAAGGCGATGCCCGAGACGATCCGGGTGCGGGCGCTGTATTGAGCGACCGCGAGGCCGGCGATGGCGGGTGCCGCGGGAATCGCCATGCATGCGGGGCGTTGGTCCGGGAATCAACGTTCGTGCGAGAATGATCCGATCGTGCGGGTTCGGGAGGTCCCTGGATGTCGGCGATCGCGACATCCACGCGAGATCCGATCCCGAGCGAACGAAAAACGCGAGGCTGAGCACGCAGCCCAACATCCCGGGAGGTCCGGGAACGAGATGGCTTGCGAGTGGGAGCCCGCTCGGAGTTGGACGGTGCCGGCGGCGGGCAGACGCCGCCTCAGTGGCAACAGGCATTTGGAGGATCGCTTCATGGCAATGTGGACGAAAATGACGATGGCACTTTCCATCGCGACGCTCGTGGGCCTCTCGATGAACTTGGGGCTCGCCGTGGCGGAGCAGCCCGGCATGCCCCCGATGGGCTCTCCGGGTGGCGGTGGCTCGGGTCCGACGACGGGCGGCGGCGGTGGCGGCGGCGGCTCGGGAGGCCAGCCGTCGATGCCCGGGGCAGGCGGAGGATCGAGCGGGCAGGGGTCGACTGGAACAGATGTGGTCGAGCTGCCGCTGTTCGAGGATCACGCCACGTTCTACCCAGTCCTGTGGAAAGACCACTTCGGTGTTGCGACGTTCGATCAGGCTACTTCCGTGATCGCGATGAGATTGAGCGGGGCGTCGCTTGAAGACGGCACGGAAGTACCCGTGGAGATGATCGCGGATCTTGAGGCCAATGGCATGAAGGTGCATCGCAACTGGCTCGTCGGAATCATCGAGCAAGGCAAGGTAGCCGCGACGGCGACGTTCACCGAGGCGTTCCGGAAGGACATCGATAGCATGACATGGCGTCATGAGGCGTCCGGGTCGACTGTTCGCCACAGCATGGTGGCTGTTGAGAGCGAAAATGCAGCTGGGCAATCTCTGCAGTTGTACGGGGTGACCCAGGAGGTCGAGCAGGGCGGGCAGAAGGCCTTCATGTTTGAGCCCGTCGGCAAGTCCGCAACCAAGGCGGAGGCGGCGGAGGCTGCGGCGGGGTTCGCGAAGTTTCTGAGCAACCCCACGAGCACGGCAATCGCAGTCAAGGGTGAACAGCGCGGCCGGCAAGGGAGTGACGAACTCGAAGTCATCACCATGGACACCGAGAAGTTCTGCTGGCAGAATGCCTACGAGGCATGCGTCCATCGCGTCAAGCAAGAGCTTGATGATTGCAACTCATCCTGCGAACAAGCTTACATTTTGGGTGGGACCCTTGGGGTCATCACGTGCATCGGGTTTACGGTGGGGGGCACCCCCATCGCGGGCACGATTTGCTATGTCGCCGTGGTCCCTGCCATAGGCGTCGGTTATAAGAGGTGCACCGCCAACTGCCTCGATAGATTCAACAGCAAGTTGAATCGCCAAGTTGGCGAGTGCATTGTTGAGTATCGTAAGTGCTTGCGGGAGCATGGTCAGCCGCTCCCCTGATGACCAGGTTTGGGGCGAGCACGTGATATCTGCCCCCCGCCAGCCAATTTGAGTTGAATGGGGCGACACGCCGCTTCGCGGCGTGTCGCGTTTTTCATGAATCGCTCTGTGATCGGGGCGATTCGTCAACCGCCGAAGTGGAGTCTCGAGATGAGCCGTGTTTCCGAGGCCGCTTCGGGTCAGTTCGCTCGCGGTCGTCGCTGGTGTGGCGATCGCCAGACCTCCGATGCCTCATGCCATTCGTTGGCCTTGGCTGATCCAAATCTGCGGGCCCCCAGGGTCGGAGGCGGGGCCGAAATGGCGCTCTCGCTCCCCCTCGGTTCGCGATAACCAACGCGTCCGGTTCACATTGTGCAAAAAAATGACGTCTCTCCCGCAACGCTACGGCGTGACGCAGGAGGAGATTGAGTCCGGCCTCGACGCCGCTTGCTTCGATCGAACTCTCGATCCAAGCGACGCATGACTTCGGGTTGGTCGGCCGCTCTCGGCGAGGCGACTCGCGCGGCCGGGTCGATCGGAGGTCATGACTCGGGCCGGGCGGATCAGGTTCGGCCCGAAGGTTCAGGGCAGTCGAGTCTTCCGAAGTGCCTCTCTCGAGGGTCTGTCGGTCGCGAGGGCGATCGTCCTCGTCAATTCGAGTCGGCATCGTTCGTCGCACGAGCGTCGTGCGGCGGTGTGTTGTTGTTTGCCTAGAGAAAGGGAGAATATGCAACGGGACATGAAGAGAAACGGAGCGTGGGTGCGACCGGCAAACGCCGCGGTCGCCATCGGCGCGGCCTTGGCGCTCGCGACCCTCGCGGGTCAGGCGCAAGGGCAGTCGATCGAGAAGGCGTCACCTGCCAAGTCCAAGACATTGGCGAGCCCGCGGTCGCACGACTTCAACGGCGACGGTTCCTCCAAGCCCGACGTGCTCGTCCGTGCGATCTCGCACGACGCAGCGGGCTCCGTGACGATCTGGTACGGCGACGGAGGCGGCGGCGTGAAGGTCGTCAGCGGGGAACCCGGCGACCTCTTCGGGTTCGCCGCGTCGGCCGCGGGTGATCTCGACGGTGACGGCGCCGACGACCTGATCGTCGGCGCGCCCTTGGCCGGCGAGGGCCTCGGTGCACTCCATCTCTTCTCGGGGCGGACCGGCGAGACGCTCGGCGTGATCCGCGGGGCCGGGCACCTGGGCTTGACGGTCGCGGGCGTGGGAACGCTTGGAGGCGACGTGGCGATCGTTGCCGCCGCCGGCGGCGACGGCGTGTCCTTCTACGCGCACGGAACGTCCGAGCCGCTGGTCACGATCGCGGCTCCGGGAACTCCCGACGGATTTGGCGGCTTCATTCAAGCTGTCGACGACATCGACGCCGATGGCATCGGCGACGTGGTGATCGCCTCCGTCGCCGAGAGCGCCGCGCATCTGTATTCCGGTGCCTCCATCCTGGCCGGGAAGGTCTCTCAGATCGGGACGTTGCCCGTCTCGGGGTGCATGCTCGGCGCAACCTCGGCGGGCGACGGCACGGGCGCCATCGATGTCGTCACCGTCTCGGGCATGCGAGGCGCGGCGCCGGTCATCACGACCGCACGTTTCGACGCCGCGGGTCGGCAGGTCTCCGTCGCGTCGCGTGAAGGCCTGCTGACGCCGGGCGACATCGACATGGACTTCATCGTCGATCAGGCCGACATCGATCTGGTCGTCCACGCCATGGGCATGCCGTCGGGCGAGAGTCCCTTCAGCGGCGACGCGGACGGCATCGGCGGCGTCGACGGCGAGGATCTCGCGATCGTCCTCTCGGCGGCTCGCGATGGACGTTCCGCCCCGGGCGACGCAGGGTTGCTGAACCGCTTCCGCGAACTGGTCGAGACTCGCGAAGCGACATCGAGCGCGAGCCGGACCGGCGACGGTCGCGACCAAGCGGTGATCAGGCGGATTGTCGAGCAGCGAGGTCGGTGCTACGGGTTCATGAACGTCGAGGAAGTGGTGCCGGTCGACGTCGATGGGCCGGTGCTTCCGCCGCCCCCGCAACCTCCCCAGCCTCCGCAACCTCCGCCGCCCCCGCAACCGTGTCCGACGGGCCAGATGCGCGACTGTCGGGGCGTCTGCTGCGGCCCGGGCCGGTGGGAGGAAGCGGTGCAGAGCAACTCGTCGAACCCGGTCGGCACGGGCACGCCGTACTTCCCTATCCGGAACGCCTTGGGCGTTTGGTTTGGATCGGGCGAAGGGAACTTCCAGACCAACGCCAATCCCGCCGCGGGCTCCGGTTCTGTGATGAGCTGGGGCAACGGCAACTGTGCCTGGTACATCTTCAGCAACACCTTCACCGCGAGTTCCAGCGCATCGATCAGCTGGAACTACGCCCGCGTCAATCGCTGGATCGGCACCGGACCGGCGTGCGCTCGCGGGGTGTACCTCTCGGCCAGCGGAGGCGGCTCGGAGTCGATCTCGGTGACCTGCGGCGCCAACGCCTTCTGCACAGCCGCGGCCTCGGCCAGCGGCAGCGCCTCGTGCGATTCGCTGGGCAACGCCTCCGCCGACATGCAGATGCAGGCCATCTCGCTCGACGCGGCGTACAGCAGCGCCACCGACAAGGTGAACATCTCGGGCAACGCCGCGGGCCAGGTGGAGCACCGCTCGGCCTCGGTCAACGGCACGTACTCCGCCGAGTCGAGTTGGACGATCCAGGGCACGGGCAGCAAGGCGGGCTCGGCCTCCTACTCGGTGGCCAAGGGTCGCAGTTATCGCAATGACTGCACGGTGCAGGGATACACCGTCAGTCAGGCCGGCTCCGTGGCGGCATCGGGCTCGGCGAACTGGGGCAGCCCGGGTTCGGCGAACTGGAGCGCCACGTCTCAGGCCACGCTTCGCGTGAACTGACCTCAACCTGTCGAGGAGCGCACCCGCCGACGCGAGTGCGCTCCCTTTCATCCCGGAGCCGCTTCCATGAACCCATCCTTGCTTCACCCGTTGTGCATCACCGTCGCCGTGTCGCTCCTCATCGCTCCAGCCGCCGCCGCCGAGCCTCCGCCGAGCGAACCGCTCGACCCCGTCGCCGCCGCCGACTCGGTGGCCTCGTTTGTCGATCGCAAGTCGGAGGAGATTCGCGCCAAGCTCGCCGACGAGTTCCGTCACGTCGATCGCGAGCGCCTCTTGCAGATGAAGGAGACGGTCGACACGTTCCTCTCCACCTTCATGCTCTTCGACGATGCGGCCACTCTCCCGGGCTGGAAGTGGTGGTCGTTGCCGGCCGAGGAGTTTCGAGAGGGCAACACGCCCGAATGGCGCGCCGAGGGAACGGGCGGTCCGCCATCCGAACTCCCCGTGAGCGCCAACTCGCCGCGAGCCTTCGCCGCTCGGCTGACGTGGTACGCGCCCTGCGGCGAGGATCATCCCGTGATGATGTGGGCCAGCGGCATCGTTTCGCCCGGCGCCGGGGAGGTGCGGGTGGGACACTACGAGCCCTACCTCTCGAATCGATCCCTCGCCTTCCCGCTGCACCCGGAGCGGCTGATCGTCCGGTGGGATGCGACCCGCCTTCAACTGCTCGATCGCGACGGCGCGAGGCCGCTGGCCGAGGAACGGGCCGGGCAACGCGATCACATCTTCAACAACCCCGAGTACACCTACGCGATCTTCGACACCCTGCGGGCCAAACTGCGGGGAGGGAATCACGTTGTCCCGCCGGCGCGATGGACCGGGCGACCCTCGAATGCCGCATGGGACGTCACGGTCGGGAGTTCCCGGCCGTCGCGATCGGTCCGTCGCATCGTCAGCGGCGACGCGATGCGCCTCGAGATCGACCAGCATCCCGTGCTGCTGCTGCACCAATCGCCCGTGACCTTTGAACTCCGTCGCGACTACGCCGACGGACGCAGCGCGGCGGAACTGCACGTGCCGTCGACGGAGGTCGAGTATCTGGAGGGTGGACGAGAAGTCGCCATCGAGTCGCGAGCGGGCCGCGACGGTTGGTTCCCTCGCAGCGTCGACGTCTCGGCCTCCGGCACGAGACTCTTCGAAGCCAGGATGGAACCCTTCCCGGCCGACCGCGGCGAGGACGCCCGCGACATCGGCGACATTCTTCACGGGCTCGACGAGATTTATCTCGCGATCGATCGAGGAACATTCGTCTCCGAGTTGCGGGAGCACCCCATCGAGCGGTTCGACAACGCGGGTCCGCACGCGAGGCGTGCCATGCTCAAGCACAACGTCTTCCTGTCGCTGCTCCGACGCGACGTCGACGGCCTCGCCGCATGGCTGGACGAGTATCGCGCGATGCTCGAAGCGGAGGGCGTTCCGTTGGCGTTCCACGTGTACAACATCGAGGCGGTCGCTCAGACGGCTTCCGACGCGATCGATCCCGGCCTTGGCGCGAGGATCGTCACGACGCTGCTGCGTCGCGAGTATGAACGCACCCAACCCGCCGAACTTGCCGAGCACGCAGCCAGGCTCGTCTCGCAGTTTCGCCTCGGGCCCGCGCTGGTGGCCCTCGATGCACTCGCGCGTTCGGCCGATCCGGGTCGCGCCGCGTGGGCGGTCGCATTCGAGCGTTCGCTGTCCGAGGCGTGGCGAGCCGGGGAGATCAAGCCCGGAAGCCAGTATCCGTACGCCGACCTGTCCGAGCGGTTGACCGTCGCCGTCATGGCGACTCGCGACCAACTCCCGTCCCGTCCCCCTCATTCCAAGGAGTCCGTCCGATGAACCTCCATGCCTGCCTCGCATCCCTTTCGGTCGTGTTCGCGTTGCCATCGAGCCTGTTGGCCGATGACCGAGCCGTGCAACTTCTCTCCGCCGCCGTCCGCGATCAGGCCGGAATCGCCGATGATCGACGCGTCGCCGTCGAGCGAGCGCTCGGCGACGTGTTCGGACCCTCGCCCGCTCTGCCCGTTTCGCAGGAGCAGGCGCTCGTCGAGGACTTCAAGGCATTTGCGCAGGACCGGCTCTGGCGCAGCGCGATGTCCGGCGACGAGGCATTTGCGCTCGTGCTCGACACCGCCACGTGGAGCATGAAGAACGCCGCCAGAATGCCGGTCCCGAGCGAACGAGACGAGGCGATCGCCGACCAGGCCGTCGCCGCCATCGAGGACGCCCTCGAGGTGGTGGTGGGGGAGGCGTACGCCGATGTGCCTGCCGCGTCGCGAGAGAAACTCGTTCGAGACACCGCCGCACGAATCGAGCAGTATCGGGGCACGCTCGTCAACGTGTTCTATCCCGAAACGCTCAGCCCCGCCGTCGAACGCTTCGAGCAGGCGCAGGTCGTCGCGCAACTGCTCGATCACTCCGGTCTGCACGGGGCACGGGAACGGTGGCGTCCCGTGACGGAGATCCTCGCCAGCAAGGACCTGTCCCAGGATTCCAAGGACATCCAGATCGGGTTTTTCGTCGAGCGAGAGGCGTTGTTCATCGCCGACGCCGCCCGCGACGTGCTGCGGACATGGTTTGTCATGCCCCAGGAGGCCGTCGACGCCTACGAGAACATCCCCGCCGATCTGCTGACGCGACATGGCGCCCAACGAGCGCAGTTCGAGGAGCGGCTCCGCAAGCAGCGCGAGGAGGATGCCGCCAAGGAGAAGAGCCGGAAGGGTCGCGAGCTGCTCAAGGAGGCGGGCGTCGCCACGCCCGGCGGTCGTCCGGTCCCGCCCGCGCCGAACGGTGGCGGCCGTTGACGAGTCTCGCGAGGCGTCGGTGGCTCGCGGTCCCCTGCCCGCTGCCGAACTATCCTCCGGGGTCATGACAACCCCCGGAAACGCAGGTTCCGCGCATCACGCCACCGCCACGGGCGACCATCTCCCGTACAGGTACGGCTCGGCCCTCGCGCAGACCATCGAGTCCCGCTGGCAGGACATCTGGGAGTCGCGACGCGTCTTCGAGGCCCCCAACCCCGGCCAGCCCGGCTTCGACGCCGCCAAGGCCAAGAAGTACATCCTCGACATGTTCCCCTACCCCAGCGGCGTGGGCCTGCACGTCGGCCACCCCCTGGGCTACATCGCCACCGACATCTTCGCCCGCTTCCTCCGCATGACGGGCCACAACGTGCTCCACACCATGGGCTTCGACTCCTTCGGCCTCCCCGCCGAGCAGTACGCCGTCCAGACCGGCCAGCACCCGCGCATCACCACCGAGAACAACATCCGCACCATGAAGGCCCAGCTGCGTCGCCTGGGCCTGGGCCACGACCCCCGCCGCAGCGTCAGCACCACCGACACCGCCTTCTACAAGTGGACGCAGTGGATCTTCCTCCAGATCTACAACGCGTGGTACGACGCCCCCCTCGACCCCGCCTCGCGAGACAAGGGCCGCGCACGCCCCATCCGCGAACTCGTCGAGCGCTTCGAGCGAGGCGACATGCTCACCGCCTGCGGCAAGGCCTGGGCCGCCATGACCGACGCCGAACGCCGCGCCGAGATCGACGCCCGCCGCCTGGCCTTCCGCGCCGAGGTGCCCGTCAACTGGTGCCCCATGCTCGGCACCGTGCTCGCCAACGAGGAGGTCACCTCCGACGGCCGCAGCGAACGCGGCAACTTCCCCGTCTACAAGCGACCCCTCAAGCAGTGGATGATGCGCATCACCTGCTACGCCGACCGCCTCAGCGAGGATCTCGAGCACCTCGACTGGCCCGAGGCCATCAAGATCCTCCAACGCAACTGGATCGGCCGCAGCAGCGGCGCGTACGTCCACTTCCGCGTCGAGGGCCGCGACCCCATCACCGTCTTCACCACCCGCCCCGACACCCTCTTCGGCGCCACCTACATCGTCCTCAGCCCCGATCACCCCCTCGTCAACGTCATCTCCACCGCCGACCGCCCCAAGACGTCCTTCCGCCGGGCCGTCTTCCCCGGCGCCGACGATCGAATGACCTGTCGCGAGGCCGTCGCCGCGTATCGCCTCTACGCCGGCGGCAAGAGCGAGGCCGATCGCGCCTCGGGCAAGGACAAGACCGGCGTCTTCACCGGCGCCTACGCCATCAACCCTGTCAACGACGAGCACGTTCCCATCTTCATCGCCGACTACGTCCTGGGCGGCTACGGCACCGGCGCCATCATGGCCGTCCCCGCCCACGACGATCGCGACTTCGAGTTCGCCCAGGCGATGAAACTCCCCATCCGCGACGTCGTCTATCCCAGGCCCATCGAGACGATGCTCTACTTCGCCAAGGCGGCCTACGGCGAGGATGGCGAGCCCGGCCCCAACTGGCGAGACGAACTCGCCGACCTCCTGGGCCTTGCCACCAACGCCTCCAACAGCCATCAGTCCTTCGACGCGATGCTCGACATCGTCCGCACGCGGCGATTCACCGTCGTGCCCGAAACCCCCGGCATGGTCGCCGGCGCCACGCCCGAAGGCCCCGCCTGCGACGTGCCCGGTTCGCTCGGCCAGCGTCGCGGCACCATGCGCGCCGTCTGGCTCGAGACCATCGACAATCTCGGCTTCATGAACTTCAACGACATGCGCCGCCACCTGCTCGTCGAGCACAACTACCAGCTCCTGCGAGGCCAGGCATTCACCGAGCCGGGCGTGGCCGTGCACTCCGCCAGCGCGCACCTCGACGTCAACCACCTCCCCTCCGACAAGGCCGCCGATCGCATCACCAAGTGGCTCGAGCACAGCGGCCACGGCGCGCACGCCACCACCTACAAGCTCCGCGACTGGCTCTTCTCCCGTCAACGCTACTGGGGCGAGCCCTTCCCCATCGTCTACGACAAGGACGGCGTGGCGCACGACCTCCCCGAGGCGATGCTCCCCGTGCTCCTCCCCGAACTCAAGGACTTCCAGCCAGAATCCAGCACCGACCCCGACGCGCCCGTCCGCACGCCCCTCAACCGCGCCGCCGAGTGGGTCGAGTGCGAACTCGACCTCGGCAACGGCCGTCGCCGCTACACGCGCGAAACCAACACCATGCCCAACTGGGCCGGCTCGTGCTGGTACTACCTCCGCTACCTCGACCCCGTCAACGCCGCCTCCTTCTGCGACAGCGCGGTCGAGCACTATTGGATGGCCGGCACGCAGCACGCCGCCCAGACCCCCCTCACCCGCCCCGGCGGCGTCGATCTCTACGTCGGCGGCGTCGAGCACGCCGTGCTCCACCTCCTCTACGCCCGCTTCTGGCACAAGGTCCTCTTCGACCTCGGCCATGTCAGCACCCCCGAGCCCTTCCAGAAGCTCTTCAACCAGGGCTACATCCAGGCCTACGCCTACAAGGACGCGCGGGGCATCTACGTCGACGCCGACAAGGTGACCCTCGCCGATGGCTCGCTGGCCATGGACAACCAGGACAAGCCCGGCCCCTTCTTCTTCGACGGGCAGGAAGTCACCCGCGAATACGGCAAGATGGGCAAGAGTCTCCGCAACGCGGTGGGCCCCGACGACATCTGCACGCAGTACGGCTGCGACACGCTCCGCCTCTACGAGATGTCCATGGGCCCCCTCGAGGCCAGCAAGCCCTGGAACACCCGCGACATCGCCGGCCCCTTCCGCTTCCTCCAGCGACTGTGGCGCAACCTCATCGACGAGCAGACCGGCGCAAGCCACGTCGTCGATGGCGTGGCCGATCGCGACACGCTCCGCGCCCTGCACAAGACCATCATCGTGGTGCGTCGCGACATGCAGGCGATGAGCTTCAACACCGTCGTCAGCAAGCTCATCGAGCTCAACAACCGCCTCTCGCCCGGCAAGGTCACCATGGACGTCGCCCGCGCGATGATCCTCATGCTCGCGCCCCTCGCGCCCCACATGGCCGACGAACTCTGGTACCGCGTCGTCTGCAAGGGCATGGGTGAACCCCTCTCGATCGCGCACGAGGCCTTCCCCGTGGCCGATCCCGAACTCGCCAAGGATGACGAGATCGAGGTGCCCATCTCGGTCATGGGCCGCCCGCGACACCGCATCCGCGTGGTGCCTGGCCTGGCAGCCGCCGAACTCGAGGCCGCCGCCATGGCCGACCCCAAGGTGCAGGAACTCATCGCGGGCAAGGTCGTCAAGAAGATCGTCGTCGTTCCCGGCAAGATGGTGAACCTCGTCCTCGAGTGACCTTCGACGCGTCCATGGGTGAACCTCGCGAGATCCAATCTGCAGCCGAATGGGACCTCGTGGGATCCCCCGCGTGGATCCTCCCGCCCGGTCGCGACCCCTTCCGGCTCGACCACGCCAGAAGCATCGCCGCCGCCCTGCCCGTCGTCGTCGCCTCCGTCGACTCCGCCGCGGGCATCGCGCCGTCCATCGAGCCGCTTCATCCCGCCCGACTCGCCGACATGCGCCCCGTCATCGCCTTCGAACTCGAGGGCGATGCTCGCTGGGCCGTGCTTCTCGATGAACCCGCCGCCCGCGCGCTGGTCGACGCCGTCTCCGTGCGACATCTCTCCCTCCGCGGCGACGGCATGCTCTCTGCGCCGGAGGCCGGCATCCTCGAGTTCCTCCTGCTCGACGCGCTCGATCGACTCGCGCGACACGGATACGCCGCAGCTTCTCGCGTCTCGATTCGCGATGTCGCCTTCGGCGAAAGCGACGCGAGATCGCTGCTCGAACGATCGTCGCACGGACGCATGGCCTTTCGCGTGCACGTGGCGGGTCGCGGCGGGCTTTGCGTCCTCGCGATGCCGCAGTCATGGGCCGCCGACGTGCCGGTCTCCGAATCCCGCGCCGCGACCCATCGCGTTCGTCTCTCCCTCTCCCTGCCGGCGATGACGATGCTCGACGAGGACCTCGCGACGATCGAGGTCGGCGACTGCGTGCTCGCGGGCGTCTCCTCCCTCGTCGGCGCGCTGGGATGCACCGTCGTCACCGATACCGGCTGGACGGTGGGGGATGCCGGCGACATCGTCGAGACCGGCGGGGGCCTCCGGGCCATGGTGCGATGGAGAACCGAACCCTCGCCGCAAGGCGGCGACGACGCGTCGCACGCCGCCATCCTGCTCGGCTCGCTCGAGACCCCCGTGGCGTCGCTGCGGGAACTCGCGGGTGCCGTGCGAGAGGCCGCCTTCGCCGTCGACCCCGCCATGCATGCGCGTCTCTGGGTCGGCGGTCGCGACATCGCCCGCGGCGAACTCTGTCGCGTGCGGGGCGAGGCCGCCCTCCGCCTGCTTTGCATGGAGGCCGTCCCATGAACGGTCCCGCCGCATGGCTGGCACAAGCCGCCCTCCCCGCGGACCCCGCCACCGACTACGGCTCGGCCGTGGTCCGCAATCTGGTCGTCTTCTGCCTCGCGATGGGCTGCCTCTACGCCTTGGCGTGGCATGTCTTGCGCCGCCTGCGCGCCGGCACGCCCGCCCGCGACGCGGGCGGCATCGTCGTCGTCGCCGGCGCGACGCTCGAGCCGGGCAAGCGCGTCCACCTCGTGCGGTTCCGCGGCCGCGAGTGGCTCGTCGCGTCGACCGCCTCGCAGTGCAGCGTCATCGCCGAAGTGACCTCCCCCTCCACGCCGCCCGAGCCCTTCACGATGCCCAAGGTGCCGGCCGATGCGACGCCCCCTTCGGCTCCATCGCGTGGAACGCCGACGTGAGCGACCGAACCATTCGCCAAGGAGACGCTCGCCGATGATTCATCACCTCTCCATGCCGACATGCCTGGCGCAGGCGAGCGCGACCACCGATGTCGCGACCGCCGTCGCATCGGTCGCGGGGGTCGCGCTGCTGGCGGCGGTGCTGACGAGCTTCGCGAAGTTCACCATGATCGCCGCCGCCGTCGCCCACGGCCTCGGTGCGGCGAGATTGCCCTCGGCATGGCTCGGCGCCTCGTGGGCCCTCCTGCTCACCGCCGTGGTGATGTGGCCCGTGTGGGACGCCTGCTCGGTGGAGTGGACCAAGGCCGGCCTGCAGGCCGCCGCCGAACCCCTCGGGACGTTCCTCGTCGCCAACAGCGATCCCGAGTCGCTCGCCTCCTTCGAACGTGTCCGCGACACCATCGCCGCCCGTGCCGGCACGGAAGCGACGAGGTCCGACTCGGTTCGCGGCGTCCTCACCGTCGCCGGGCCCGCGTTCATGGTCACCGAGTTCACCGAGGCCTTCATGTCCGCGCTCTTCGTGCTGATTCCATTCCTCGTCATCGATCTTGTGGTCGCCAACCTGCTGCTGGCGGCCGGCGCGTCGTCGCTCTCGCCCGCGGTCGTGGCCCTGCCCCTCAAGATCCTCGCGTTCGTCATGATGGACGGATGGCGGCTCATCGTGCAGGGCGTGGTGCTCGGGTACGCATACTGATCTCGGAGGCGATCCATGCACGCGACCCAACTCCTCGACGCGATCAGCCAAGCCCTCTTTCTGGTCATCCTCATCAGCGGGCCCGCCGCGGTGCTCGCGGGGTTGGCCTCCTTCGCCGTCGGCGTGATCCAGGGCGCCACCGGCCTGCACGAGCCCGCCGCGTCCAATCTCGTCCGCCTTGTGCTCGTCTACGGCGCGGTCGCGGCGGGAGGGGCGTGGGCCCTGCGCGAAATCGCCTCCATGGGCGCCGCACTGCTTCAGCAACTTCCCGCCATCCAGTCGGGCGCGTGAGAGAGCTCCCATCGATCTCGACCCGCTCATCTCGCTCCTCCGCGATCTGCAAGGCGACTGGCCCGCGGCCTTCGCCCGCACGCTACCCCTCGCCCTGCTCGCGCCGTCGCCCGTCCGCCGCATCCTCGCGCTCCCGTGGCGAATCGCCGCCGCCGCGTTGATCGCCGCCGCGGTGGCCCCGATGCAGCCCGCCACGCCGTGGAGCCCCTCGCTGGCGACGCACCTGCTGGCGGGCGTGTCGCTCGCGCTGGCCGTGGCGTGCATCGTCGAGGCCGCGAACGCCGCGATGACGCTCGTGGAGCGATCATGGACCGAGCCGCCCGCGACCGGCGCCCTCGCGACGCTTCAGCCGCTGCTGCTCGTCGTGCTGCTGGCAACCAGCGGCGGGCTCGACGCGATCGTCGTCGCACTCGCCCGCTCGCACGAACTGGTCATGCCCACCGTCGACGGACTCCTCGGCGCGATGACCGGCTTCTTCTCCCTCTCGCTGCAGCTGGCCATGCCCCTGCTGGCGGCGCAACTCGTGCTCGACGTCACGCTCGCGGCGGCGACACGCGGGGCCGAGGGCCTCGTCGATGCCGACGGGCGAACCTCCATCCGCTCCGTCGCCACGGTGACGCTGGCCTGCGTGCTGATGGTGGCGATCCTGGGCGTCGCCATCGATCGCTTCAACGAGCTCGTGGCCTGACGCGAACCTCAGGCCTCCCACGCAACGCGAATCTCGTCGGCGATCTTGCGGAGCCGCGCCAGCACGCGGTGCTTGGCGACGTACACCTCGGCAGGCTTCATGTCGCACTCGCGTGCCGCCGCTTCCACGGTCGATTCGCGGATGGCCACCAGTTCGAAGGCCCTGAGCGTGCGTTCGTCGGTCTGTCCCTCCGAGCGAAGCCGTTCCATCGCCTCGGCGAAGATCGCCTTGTGCATGTGCTGCTCGAAGACCTCGGCCACCTTGGTGGAGTCCGATAGGTCGAAACTCATCGAGCCGCCCGCCGCCCGGCCGCCCTTGGCCATCGCGCGAAAGCAGTCCGTCACCTTGTGCTGGGCGATGCCGATGATCCACGAGTGCAGCCGACCCTTCTCGCGGGCGTAACGCCCCGCGCGATAGGAAGCGACAAAGTCCACCAGCGTCTGCTGCGCCACCTCGGCCGCGTCGTCGTGAGACAGCCCCGCCGAGCGGGCGAAGTCCTCGATCACGCGACGATACCTCGCATCGAACGCGCCCCACGCGGCGGCGTCCTTCTCGTCCTTGAGCGAGTTGAGCAGGAGCGTCGTCGTGACGGGCAGGTCGGACACGCCCCGGAGTGTAGTGCGTGTGGGGAGACGGCCTTCGCCCCCATGATCGCGCGCCCTGCGCGTTGGGGGACGGAACAGAAGCCCGGTGGCCTTGGCGATCGGGTACGTGCTCGGGCAGCGAGGCGGTCTTCACGCGGCACCTCGACTCGGTTCACCTCGAGATCGACAACAACGCCTGCGAGCGGAGCCTTCGCGCGGTGGCGGTGGGACGCAAGAACTGGCAGTTCGCCGGGAGCCGGTTCGGCGACAAGGCCGCGGCGGCGTGGTTCAGCCTGATCGGCAGCGCGAAGCT
>CAIYWI010000123.1 GCA_903929885.1 uncultured Phycisphaerales bacterium | reverse complement strand
CCGCGGCATCGACGTGATGGGCATCGAGGAGGGCTACCTCGGGCTGGTCGAGAATCGCATCCGCCCCTTGGGCATGAGCGACCTCGACGGCATCCTCCGTCGCGGCGGGACGATCCTGGGCTCCAACAACAAGTCCAACCCCGCGAAGTTCATCGTCGGCAAGAACCCCGACGGCTCAACAATCGTCGAGGACATGACGCGCGACTGCGTGCGCCATCTGGCCGCCCGCGGCATCGACGCGATGGTCATCATCGGCGGCGACGGCACCCTCACCACCGCCTCGCTGCTGGCCTCCATGGGCGTGCGCGTGATCGGCGTGCCCAAGACCATCGACAACGACATCGAAGGGACCGACATCACCTTCGGCTTCCAGACCGCCGTCGACACCGCCACCGACGCGCTCGACAAGGTCCGCACCACCGCCGACAGCCACCACCGCGCCATGGTCGTCGAACTCATGGGCCGCAACGCGGGGTGGATCACGCTCCACGCCGGCATCGCGAGCGCCAGCGATGTCATCCTCGTCCCTGAGATCCCCTTCGATCTCGACGCCCTTGGCGCGTTGCTCCGCCACCGCCAGCGTCGGGGCATGCGTTCCACCCTCCTCGCCGTCGCCGAGGGCGCCCGCCCCAAGGGAGGCACGCAGGTGGTCGCCAAGGTCGATCCCACCAGCCCCGACCCAATCCGCCTCGGAGGCGTCGGCCGCTTCGTCGCCGAACGCCTCGAGGAGATGACCGGCATCGAGAGCCGCTACGTCGTGCTCGGCCACGTCCAGCGAGGCGGCGTGCCCTGCGCCTTCGACCGCGTGCTCTGCACCGCCATGGGCCACCACGCCATGACGCTGCTGCTCGCCGGCCGCTTCGGCCGAATGGTCGCGATGCGCGGCGGCACCCTCACCGACATCGGCCTCGACGAACCAGCCGGCCGCCAACGAACGATCCCCCACGATCACCCGCTCATCGCCGCGGCCCGGGCAGCGGGGACGTCATTCGGCGACGCCGGCCCGGCCGACGCCTGAACACGCCGCCACGCAACCGAACGCTCCACCGAGCGTTCCCCCACGCACGCCGCCCGAAGGGCGGACGACTATTGCCACGAGCGACCGAACCCGCTCCGCGGGTGAGGGAAACTTGTGGAAGGCCCCCGATCCTCGCCCATCAGCAGGCGGCGACCCATGCATCCCGCCCGACCGGGCGACAGATCGGCAGCAACACGATCCGCGCGAAGGCCCCCGATCCCACCCCCACGCACGCCGCCCGAAGGGCGGACGACTATTGCCACGAGCGACCGAACGCGCTCCGCGGGTGAGGGAAACTCGTGGCTCGCCTCACTCCAGCGGATCACCCATGTCCAAGTCAAGATCCGGCCCGCCGCCATCGCGGTGATTCTCGATCGGCCCGGTCTTGCGCCCCGGCGCAAAGCCCTTGTACGTCGGCGGCGTGGGGTCGAAGGGCGCGTCCATGACCGGCGTACTCCGCGACGGGGGCGGCGGCTCGGGCGCCGAGAAGGTGTCGAACGCGCTGCTGACGCTCGAGTAGCCCCCGGGCGCGACGGCGTGGGGGTCGAGATCCATGAATCGGGTGAAGTCGCTGTTCCACGCGAGCTTGACGACGCCCGTGGGCCCGTTTCGCTGCTTGGCGATGATCACCTCGGCGACGCCCACGCGATCGGGGTTCTCTTGCGCCCAGGAGGGATCGTCCTTGTGGTAGTATTCCTCGCGGTGCAGCAGCATGATGACGTCGGCGTCCTGCTCGATCGAGCCCGACTCGCGGAGGTCGCTCATGCGGGGCCGGTTGCCCTCGCGCTGTTCGGCGGCACGGTTGAGCTGCGACAGGCAGACGATGGGCACGTTGAGTTCGCGGGCCAACGCCTTCACGCCGCGGCTGATGGCCGAGACTTCCATCTGCCGGCCTTCCCTCGCCGAGCCCGGCGCGGTGAGCAACTGCAGGTAGTCGATGAACAAGGCCTTCACGCCAAACTGCTGCACCATGCGGCGAGCGCGAGCGCGGAGGTTGAGCACGGTGAGGCCGGGCGTGTCGTCGATGTAGAGCGGGGCGTTCTTGAGATCGTCGGCGGCGGCGCCGAGGTTGTGGAGGTCCTGCTTGCTCAGGCGTCGCCCGCCGCGAAGATCCTGCGACTTGACGCGGGCCTTGGCGCACAGCAGTCGCAATGAGACCGACGACCGCGACATTTCGAGGCTGAAGAACCCGACGGGCACGCTGCGGGTGTGCGCCGCGCCCGGCACCGGGAGCGAGCCCGTGGCCACGCCCTCGGCGAGGTTGAGCGCGAGCGCCGTCTTGCCCATCGAGGGGCGGGCGGCGAGGATGAGCAGTTCGCCGGGCTGCAGGCCCAACAGCATGTTGTCGAGTTCGCCGAACCCGGTGGGCAGGCCCGACATCGAGCCGCCGCCCTCTTCCATCGCCTGGATCCGGGCCATCTCCTCGTCGAGGATCTGCTCGAGCGCCATCATGTCGGAGTTCGACTTCTCCTGGGCGATGTCGAAGATCATCGATTCGGCCCGGTCGATCACCTCGCTCGCCGCATCGGCGCCGGCCTCGCCCACGTGATACGCGTCGTAGAGGATCTCGCCGGCGGCGTCGATGAGTCGTCGCAGCTTGGCCTTCTCCGCCACGAGGCGGGCGAAGTGCGGCGCGTTGACGGCCGTGGGCACGCTGTTGGCCAGTTCGAGCAGGTAGCCCTCGCCCCCCACCGCGTCGAGGACGGCGCGGTCGCGGAGCAGCGTGGTGGTCTGGATGAGGTCACCCGCATCGTGCCGGTCGTAGATGTCCAGCAGCGCGTGGAAGATGTGGCCGTGCGCTTCGCGATAGAAGTCTTGGCGCCCCTGGACCACCCCGATGATGTCGGGGATCACCTTGGGTTCGAGGATCATCGAGCCCAGGAGCGCCTTCTCCGCCTCGATGGCGTGCGGCGCGTCCTTGTCGAACATCCTCTCGAGCGACGTCGCCGGGCGCACGGCGCGGCCGTCGCGGCCTCGCCGCCCGCGGCGGCCCCCACCCTCCCGCTGCCCCTGATTCCCGTCGCCGCCTTGCTCGGACATGCCCCCAAGATACGACCCGCCCCGGTCGCGAGCAACGGTCCACCCCGGGACGGAAACGATCTTTTGCGCTCCGGCGTCGTCCAAGCGACAGATCGACAGGGTTCTCCCCAACCAGTCCACGGCGAGATCCTCAGCGGGCACCCCTGGGGTGAAACCGCCGGGCCGATTCGCCTACTATTTGGCAGCACCGCCACCCCCGGTGCATCAAGCCACAACTTCTGGCCAGGGGGGCTTGGCCGTCAGACGCACCCGCACGTGCGAGGCGACCGCCCGCGCGTGCCCGACGCCCGCGGAGGACCACCCATGGCAAACTGGACCAAGAAGGACCTGCTCAGCAATCCCATCAAGCACATCGACATCACGGGCTTCGACGCCCGTCCGGTGATCGACTCGTACCGCAAGATGGCCTATTCGAGCCGCACGCTCGCGAACGCCGCCGACATCTACTCGATGATGCTCAAGGACAAGGAGTGCGCCGTCATCCTGACCCTCGCGGGTTCGCTGATTTCCGCGGGCCTCAAGAAGGCGATCGTCACGCTCCTCGAGAACAACATGATCGACGCCATCGTGTCGACGGGCGCGAACATCGTCGACCAGGACTTCTTCGAGGGCCTGGGCTTCAAGCACTACATCGCTCCCGGCAGCCCCGAGGCCCCGCCCGTCGACGACATGACGCTGCGGAACATGATGATCGACCGCATCTACGACACCTACATCAACGAGGACGACCTCCGCGACTGCGACGCCCGCACCCACGAGATCTTCAACGCCTTCGAGCCCGGCGCGTACAGCTCCCGCGAGTTCGTCGAGGCCATGGGCGCGTACCTGGCCTGGAAGCACCCCAAGAACGAGAGCATCGTCAAGACCGCGTACCTCAAGCGCGTTCCCATCTTCGTCCCCGCCTTCTCCGACTGCTCCGCCGGCTTCGGCATCGTCCTCCAGCAGACCGAGGCCATCGAGGAGGGTCGCGGCCAAGTCGCCTTCGACAGCGGCAAGGACTTCCGCGAACTCACCGACATCAAGCTCGCCTGCAAGGACACCGGCCTGCTCATGCTCGGCGGCGGCGTTCCCAAGAACTTCGCCCAGGACATCGTCGTCGCCGCCGAACTCCTCAACGAACGCAAGGGCGGCAAGGCCCGCGGCGACATCGGCATGCACAAGTACGCCGTCCAGATGACCGTCGCCGACAGCCGCGACGGCGCGCTCTCGGGCTCCACCCTCCGCGAGGCCTGCTCGTGGGGCAAGGTCGACGTCGTCCACGAGCAGATGGTCTTCGGCGAACTCACCGCCCTCTTCCCGCTGCTCGCCAGCGACGCCTTCCACCGCAAGGCGTGGAAGAGCCGCAAGGGCTTCAAGTTCGCCGATCTCTTCGAGAAGGGCAACGGCCTCCCCGCGTGGATGAACGCCACCGGCCGCAAGAAGGCCGTCAAGTAAGCGCCGCGATCAGCCCGAGGCCGATCGTTCGATCATCCGCAGGCCCGCGACCCCCATGGCTCGCGGGCCTGCTGTCGTTGAGCCCCGCGCCCGACCACCCCGCGCCAACGCCTACACTGCCGCTCAACCCCAAGAAAGGAACCGCTTCCATGGTCCGTTCGATTCTCCTGCTCAGCGTCGTCGGCCTGGCCGCGACCCTCGTCTCCGCCGAGCCCCCCAAGACCGAGCAGGCCCCCGTCGCCTCGCCCGTCACCGGCGAACCTCCCGCCAATCCCATGGCCAAGCCCGTCCCCGACATGCCCATCGTCAACAAGGCCGACCTCGCCGACGGCATCGTCGCCGAGGACATGAAGATCGGCGAGGGCGCCGAAGTCAGGGCCGGCGGCGCGGTCGTCGCTCACTACCACGGCACCCTCAAGAACGGCGGCAAGATCTTCGACTCCTCCTACGCCCGCGGCGAGCCCGTCGCCTTCCCCCTCAGCGGCGTCATCCCCGGCTGGCAGAAGGGTGTCCCCGGCATGAAGGTCGGCGGCATCCGCAAGCTCACCATCCCCGCCGCCCAGGCGTACGGCGAGCAGGGAGCGGGCCCCGACATTCCGCCCAACTCCGATCTGGTCTTCATCATCGAACTCGTCGACGCCATCCAGGTCACCGACGACAAGGTCGGTGAAGGCACCGCCGCCGAGATGCAGTGCGTCGCCGTCACCGCCGGCGTCGTCAAGGACGCCGAAGGCAAGGAAGTCGAGAAGTTCGACGCCGCCAACCCCTACATCTGGATCCCCGGCGAACTCCAGGGCCTCACCTTCGGCATCGAGGGCATGAAGGTCGGCGGCAAGCGGACCATCAAGATCCCCAAGGAGTTCAACCCCCCCATCCCGGGCCTCGAGACCAAGCGTCCCGCGGGCGTTCCGCTCACGGTCGAAGTTGAACTCATCGCGGTGCGCAACCTCCCCGGCGGCCGCCGCCGGTAAACGCACGGCAACCCGCTCGCCATTCACGACCCGCGACCTCCGATGTCGCGGGTTTTTTCGTCGCCTGCCTCACCCCTGCGCCGATACTCCCCTTCGGAATGGGCGATTCCTACACCGGCAACGCCACGTGCAACAACTGCGGCTACTCGCTGCACGGCCTTGATGTCGACGGCGCATGCCCCGAGTGCGGACGTGCCGTGCTCACCTCGCTCCAAGGCGACTCGCTCCGCTTCGCCTCCCCCGATTACCTCCTGACCCTCCGCAGGGGCATCACCATCGCCATCGCCTTCGGCATCGCCAGCATGGTGATCGTGTTCGTCACCGAGGTCGTCACCACCGTCATCGGTCGTCTTGGACCCGGCTCGCGCCAGGCCGGACTCTGGGTCGGCCTGCTCATGTCGTGGATCGCCGCCGCAGGGTTCATCCAGTTCACCACCGTCGATCCGGGCCTGGGCGACGCGGAGCAGCCGGGCAGCGCACGACGACTCGCCAGACTCGGCGCAGTCCTGATGATCGGCGGCGAACTGGCCTCAGCGCTCGCCGGAATGCTCCCCGGCGCGCCGACACGACTCACGCTTCCGACCAGCGCGGCCGGCCTGACGCTGCCATGGCTCGCGTCGCTGCTCTCGGGTCTCGTCATGTGGGCCGGCTTTCTCTTCTACTTCTTTCAAGGACTTCTGTACGCCGAGTGGCTCTTCCGGCGCGCCCGCGACCCCAACGGCGTCAGGGCGTGCCGCCGCTACATGATTCTCCTCCCGATCATCGCCGTCTTCGGAACGTGCGTTTGCGGCTTGGGCCCGTATGTCGCCAAGACCCTGCACTGGCACCTGCTGTGGACCCTTCGCACGCGGATTGCAGACTCGCTCGCCGTGCAGCGAATGGAGCAGGTGATCGCGGACAACGTCGCTCGCGGCGCGACGCTCCCGCCGCCCGCTCAGGATCCCGGCGAAGGCCGCCAGTCGTAGAAGGCCTCGAGGAAGAACTCCTGCTGGCGACGCCTCGCATAGGCGTGCCCTGCCGCGCCATGGCCCACGCCGGGCATCACCAGCATGTCGAACCGCTTGCCGGCCTTCACCAGCGCGTCGACCACCTGCATGGTCGAGGCCGGATCGACGTTGCTGTCCAGTTCGCCGACGATGAGCAGCAGCTTTCCTCGCAGGTTCGCCGCGTGGGTCACGTTCGAGTTCGCCTCGTACTGCGGCCCCACCGGCCAGCCCATCCACAGTTCGTTCCACCAGATCTTGTCCATGCGGTTGTCGTGACACCCGCAGTCGGCGACCGCCGCCTTGTAGAAGTCGCCATGCGTCAGCATCGCCGCCAATGCGTTCTGACCGCCGGCCGATCCGCCGTAGATGCCCACGCGGGAGATGTCCATCTCGGGTCGCGTCGATGCGGCGGCCTTGATCCACGCCACGCGATCGGGCAGGCCCGCGTCGATCAGGTTCTTCCACGCCACCTCGTGAAACTCGCGACTGCGATGCGCCGTGCCCATCCCGTCGATCTGCACCACGATGAACCCCGACTCGGCCATCTCCTGCGCCCCGTGCGTCGCGGCAAAGGCCTTGGGCACGTGCGACGAGTGAGGACCGGCGTAGATCTGCTCAAGCACCGGATACCGCTTCGAGGGGTCGAAGGTTGATGGCCGCACGATGATGCCGTGGATGTCCGTCCTGCCATCCCGCCCCTTGGCCGCGAAACGCTCGGGCGCCACCCACGGCAACGCACGAAGCGCCGACCAGTCGCCCCGTCCCAGGGTCGCGATCAGCGATCCGTCGGAGGACCGGCGCAGTTCCGTCACCCCCGGCATGTCGACGCGCGAATACCGATCGACGAAGGCGTTCCCGTCGGGCGAGAACGTCGCCGTGTGCGTGCCGTCGCCCTCGGTGAGGACGACCAGTCCGCTCCCGTCGAAGTTGACGCGCGCCAAGTGCAGGTGATACGGATCCTGATCCGGACGAATTCCGCCGGCCCAGAACCACACCTGCCTTGCCTGTTCGTCGATCCGCTCGATGGAGCGAACGACCCACGCTCCGCTCGTGATCTGGTGCTTCACGCTCCCCGAGGCCATGTCGAGCAGGTACAGGTGTCGCCACCCGTCGCGTTCCGACATCCAGATCGCCTCGCCGGTGGCGTCGAGATGGTCCACGCGGACGCTGTTGACGTAATCGATGAACGCGCCGTGACGCTCCTGGGCAACCACTCGCGGCGCGCACGAAGGCACGTCCACCGCGATCAGTCGCACCACCTCGTGCCCCCGTTGGTTGTAGATGAACGAGACCGTGCGACTGTCTCGCGACCAGTGCACATCGCCGATGCTCCACGGCGTCGCGAAGAGGTCGGTCGGCAGCGTCACCACGCGTCGCTCCTCCACGTCGACCAGCCGCGGCGCATCGGTGGCGATGCGGTCGCCGGGCTTGAGGTAGTCGATCGTTCGAAGCCGCGGCTGCTCGCCCCGTCCCGGCGACGACTCCACCATGTGTACCCGCCGCTCCTGCCCCGGCACTCGCCACATCACCATCGCCCATCGCCCGTCAGGCGAGGTGTGCACGTCGCCCGCGTACCCCGCCTGCTCCGCGCCGTCTCGCGTGCGAAAGACCTCCTGGCCCGAGGCGTCCACGATGCGCACGTCGTGGCCGACGATCTCGACCCGAGCCGAGGGCGACACCGGGACGACGCCGTTCGCGGGCGGGTTCGCCGCAGGGGGCTTGGCCGGAGCGGGCACCAGCACGACCGCGGGCTCCTCTTCGCCCGCGAACTCTCGCACCGTCGCCCCCGACGCGTCGACCAACGCCCATCGATGACCCGCAAAGGTGTGCTGCGAGCGGGTGGCGCCGGCGGGCACCTCGCCGTAGGGCACGCGCCGATCGCCGCTGAGCCACACGAGCGACAAGGGCGTATCGGCGCCATTGACGACGACCAGTCGTGTCTCGTTGCCGCGACCCGCCCCTCCCCGGCCGACATGGAATGCGGTGGCCTGATCGAGCGGCACGCGGCTCCATGTCCTGCCCCTGTCGGCCGATCGAAAGGCCGCGGGTTCGGGCGTCTCCGCCAGCACCAGCAACGAGTCCCGCTCGGACTCGACGCGCCGGATCCTGACCCCGGCCCCCAGGGCCTCGTCGAGCGTCCGTCGATCCACCAGCGGCTTGATCTCGCCCGTGCGAACGTCGGCGACGAGGAACTCGGGGGCGGCGTTGCGGTCATCCACGCGCGTGAAGAGGCACGTGGACACATCGAGCCACCTGACGCGATCGACATCGCCTCGGACCAACCCTTCGGCGCGGGATCGAAGCGAGGCGGCCCGATCGAAGTCGGCGGGAAGCCCTTGGGCGACGCCCCGTGGGGGCACGGCAAGGGCGATCAGGATGGCAAGCAGACAGGCGGAGGTGCTCGAGCGTGGCATGGAGCACGATCGTACGTGAAGGTTCGTGAATGTCGTCCGCCACGTTCGCGGCGTCGACTGCGTCCCTACCATCCCCCGATGTCGACCAAGTGCGACCGATGCGACAACGAGGCGACGGTTCACGAGGTGAGCGTCCGCAACGGGGTGAAAGTCGAACGCCACCTGTGCGAGTCGTGCGCGGCTCAGCAGGGGCTCGACGCCTCCGTGTCCGGCAGCGCGGTGGTTGCCAATCTCGTCAAGAGTCTCATGACGCAGCAGACCGGCGCAACGCAGGGCCGTCTGCCCGCCTGTCGCACGTGTCGCATGACCTTCGCCGACTTCAAGCAGCAGGGCATGCTGGGTTGCCCCGACTGCTACCGGAGTTTCGAGGCCTTTCTGGGCCCCCTCATCGAGCGAGCGCAGGAGGGAGGCGTCGCCCACGCCGGCAAGACGCCCGCCCGGCTGCTGTCGGGGGCCCCGGTGGGGTCCACGCCCATGCCACGCCCCGCCGACCCGGCGCCCGCGCCGCCGCCTGGCCCCTCTCGCGAGGAACAGATCCGCGAACTGCGGCGGCAACTCTCCAAGGCGGTCGCCGCGGAGCAGTATGAAGCCGCTGCGAGGCTGCGGGATGCCATTCAATCGCTCTCCCAAGGCCATGGCGAGGACGCGGCATGAGCCAGCCCCCGCCTCCCGGCGATCGCCCGCTCTTCGACGCCATGACCGAATGGCTCCGCGCCGAGGGAGACTGCGCCGACGTGGTCATGTCCTCCCGCGTGAGGCTGGCCCGCAACCTCGCGGGCCATCCCTTCTGCACGCGATCGGCCCGTCGCGATCGCCTGTTGACGCTCGAGGCCTGTCGCGACTGCGTGCTTCGCGCCGGACTGGCCGACCGCTTCGTCTGGTGCGACGTCCACGACGCCTCGCCCCTCGAGCGGATGATGCTCGTCGAGCGTCACCTCATCTCCAAGCAACTCAGCAAGGGCCGCACGCTCATCCACGGCGGCGGCGAGGACCCCCGCGGCGTCGCCATCGCCCTCCCCGACGAACGCCTGAGCATCATGGTCAACGAGGAGGACCACCTCCGCATCCAGGTCATCCGCTCCGGCCTCGCGCTCGGGGCGGCATGGCGTCAGATCGACGAGGTGGACGATCGCATCGAGGCCGGCGTCGATTACGCCTTCTCGCCGCGCTTCGGCTACCTCACCGCCTGCCCCACCAACGTCGGCACCGGCCTGCGGATGAGCGTGATGCTGCATCTGCCGGGGCTGCGACTCATGCGGGAACTCGAGAAGGTGAAGCGCGCCGCCGCCGACATGGGCCTGGCGGTCCGCGGGTTCTACGGCGAGGGTTCCGACGCGGTGGGCGACTTCTTCCAACTCAGCAACCAGACGACGCTGGGTCGGAGCGAAGCGCAGATTCTGGCCGACATGGAGCAGAAGGTCGTCCCCCCCATCGTCGAGTACGAGCGCCGCTCACGCCGCGATCTCCTGCAATCTCGTCGCGTGGGCCTCGAGGATCAGATCATGCGGGCCTGGGGCATGCTCTGCAACGCGAGACTGCTGGCGACCGAGGAAGCGATGCAGGCGTTGAGCCTGGTGCGACTGGGCGTGCTTCTCTCCATCATCCAAGACCGCACCGGTCGCGCCCTCGACGTGCGACTGGTCAATCAACTCACCCTGCTGGTCCAATCCGCCCACCTGCAGCGCGCCGTGGGTCGCGAACTCGATCAGGAACAACGCAAGGTCGCCCGCGCCACCTTCATCCGCACGCGACTGGCCGCCATCGCAGGCGCCTGAATCGCGGACACCCATCGAGCGTTCCCCCACGCTCACCGCCCGCATGGCGGCGTGCGCGAGGGAACGCCCGAATCACACCCTCACCCCACGCCCAATCTCGCCGCCGCGACCTCGGGCGTCACGCCTCGAACCAGCGCGGTCTTCTCCGGCGAGGCATGCCCCGCGATGATCGACACGTCGCGTGCGCTCACGCCCATCGTGCTGGCGAGCAACTCGCACACCGCCCTGTTCGCGCGGCCGTCCTCGGGCGGGGCGGCGACCTTCACCTTCAGCCGGTCCCCGAGCCGCCCGACCACCTCGTCGCGACGGCTCCCCGGCACCACCTTGAGCAGCAGTCGCGATGAACGCGGATCGTCGGAGTCGGCCTGGATCACCACTCACGCCTTGGTGGGCTCGCGATGGCGGAAGGCCGCCAGGAAGAAGAGCAGCACCGCCGCCGCGAACGAAGCGGGCACGATCCAGATGCGTTGCCAATCGGGATCGCCGCCTTCAGGCGTGTAGTGGGCCACCAGGCGGCCGAAGGCGATGGCGCCAAGGCCCAGCCCGAGCCCCTGCGTGAGCAGCACAAGGAAGCCCTGCGCCTGGCCTCGCACTTCGGCCGGAGCCGTCTTGTCGACATAGATGAAGCCCGTGACGAAGAAGAAGTCGTAGCAGATGCCGTGGAGCGCGACGCCGACGGCCGCCATCCAGAAGGCCTTGTCCGCCGCCGCGCCCGCGAACAGCCCGTATCGCAGGGCCCACGCCGCCATGCCCAGCGCCAGCATCCACTTGAAGCCCAGCCGACGGAACATCAGCGGCATCAGCAGCATGAACACGATCTCGGACATCTGCCCGCTCGACATGGTGAGCATCACGTTGTCGGTCGAGAGCGAACTGACGAAGGTGAAGGCGTTGGAGTAGTACCCCGCCAGAGGGATGCACAGCAGGAACGAGCAGATCGCGAAGACCAGGTACGCGGGCTTGGCGAGCAACTTGAGCGAATCAAGGCCCAGGATCTGTCGCACCGAGAAGGCCTGCCCCTTGGCGGGCGGCGGAGTGTTGGGCAGCGTGAGGCAGTAAAGGCCCAGCAGGATGCCGGCCCACCCCGCGATCGACCACTGCGCCGCCGAGGCCGTGCCGCCCGCGATCCATTCGAGTTTGCTCGAACCCAGCGTCAGACTGCCCCCCACGGCGATGTTGCCGATGATCCACCCGATGGTGCCCAGCGTTCGCACCGGCGGGAACTGCTTGGCCGGGTCGTGCATGTGCGTGAACGAGAGCGAGTTGGTGAGCGCCAGCGTCGGCATGTAGCAGATCGCATGCAGCAGGATCATGAGGATGAACGGATGCGTGATCGCCGCCGACGCCGCGTCCGGACAGGGCATGTTCGCCTGCTTCACCACCGACGGCACCGCCAGCATCGCCACGCCCCCGAGGAGGTGCAGCGCCGCAAGCACCTTCTGCGTCGAGAAGAAGCGATCCGCCACCGCGCCCACGAAAAAGGGCGAGATCACCGCCGCGATCGGACACACCGTGTAGGCCCACGCTCCGAGCCCCTGGATGCCCTCGGCGGCCATCCACCCGGGCATCGACACGTACCACGCCCCCCAGACGAAAAACTGGAGGAACATCATGACCGAGAGGCGGAACGAGAGCAGCGGCACGAAGGTCGGTTGGCTCATGGTGGACTCACCCTACACGCCCCGCGTCCCCGATGCAAGCCCTTGGGCGCGGATTCGTGGGGGCGAAACTTGCGGCCACTCACCGCCCGGGCAGGGGATGCCATGCGGGCGACGGACCCGCCTGCGGCCCCAGTCGCGTCACGATCACCGTCCCCCCCTCGATCTGCTGGAAGATCGCGACGGCCCGCGGGAACCGCTCGAACATCGCGGCCGTCGCGGCCGGTTCCATCACGCAGGCCGCGGTCGCCAGCGCATCGCACGCGGCCGGATCCTCCTCCACCACGGTCACGGCCACGCGCCGTGTCACGCCCAGGGCCGTGCGAGGATCGACGATGTGCGAGTACCGCACCCCGCCGATGTCGACGAACTGCTGGGCGTCACCGGACGTCGACACATTGACTCGCTTGAGGACCAGCACGCCCGTCGGGGGCAGGTCGGGGCCCGGAGAGACTTGCACCCGCCACCCTGCCGCGCCGGGCGGCGGTTCACCCAACGCGATGTCGCCGGCCAACGCCACCATCGCCCGCCCGACGCCGTGGGCTTGCATGGCGCGAAGCCCCGCCGCCGCTCCGTACCCCTTGGCGATGCCGCCCAGGTCCAGACGCATCCCCGGCCGTGTCAACTTCGCAAGGGCCCGGTCCCGGTCGATCTCGACGCCACGCCAGTCGACAAGCGACCGGAGGCGAGCGAGTTCCTCGGGCGCGGGCAACGTGCCGGAGCGACACGACGTTCGCCACGCGGTCGCCGCCGGCCCGATCGTGACGTCGAAGGCCCCGCCTGACGCCTCGCTCACGCGTGCGGCGGTCGTCAGCACCGAGCACAGGTCCGCCCCCGCCGCCGACCACCCCGTCCCGGCCGCATCCGAGATGCGGGACACCTCGCTGCTCGCCCGATAATCGCTCATCGCCTGCTCGACTTCCGCCATGCGACTGAACGCCGCCCGAGCGGCACGCTCGGCGACCGCCGCGTCGGACGCGAACAGCGTGACTCGCGCCTCGACGCCCATCACCAGTCGCCGATACTCGTGGCGTTCAAGGCGGGGCGAGCAAGCCCCGAGCAGCACGGCCATGATCGAGATGAGCGGGCACATCGCTCTCACGAGGCGAGGATAGCGATCGCCGACGTCCGCGGGCCCGTCGCCCTCACCGGTGCAGGGCTATCTTGACATGCCATGAGCGGCCTTCCCTCGCGTCGTCCTTCCCTGGCGGTCATCGCGACCATCCTCGCCACCGGCGGCATGAGCACCGCCGTCGAACCCGCCCCGTCGCCGGGAACGACCGTCCCGGCGCCCGAGCCGAAGCCCTTCACCGAGCATCTCAAGGTCGCGGCATGCTCCTTCACGATGGTGCCGATCCCCGGCGACGAGGCCAAGGGCATCAAGCCCTTCTACATGGCCACGACGGAACTGACGTGGGAGGCCTTCGACGTGTTCGCCTACGCGCTCGACGCCGGAGGCACCCGCGAGGACGGCGCACCCGTCGAGGAGATCGAAGGCGACGAGAACCCGCCGCCGGGCTTTGATGTCGTGACGCGACCGAGCAAGCCCTACCTCCCGCCGGATCGCGGCTACGGCCACGAGGGGTATGCGACGATCTGCGTCAGCGCCAAGGGCGCCGCCGAGTTTTGCAAGTGGATCAGCGTGAAGACCGGCCGCAAGTACCGCCTGCCCACCGTGGAAGAGTGGACGCACGCGAGCCGCGCCGGCACCACCACCACCTACTCCTTCGGCAACGACGCCTCGAAGCTCGGCGAGTACGCGTGGTACGCCGGCAACTCGAAGGAATCGCCCCAGAAGGTGGGCACCAGGAAGCCCAATCCCTGGGGGCTCTTCGACATGCACGGCAACGTGCTCGAGTGGTGCACTCGCGGCGGGGGCAAGAAGCCCGTGGGCATGGGCGGCAGTTGGCGAGATCCGGCCCCAAAGCTCGCCAGCGATGCCATGCAAGAGCAGGATTCGAGCTGGAATGCCAGCGACCCGCAGATTCCCAAGAGCAAGTGGTGGCTCTCCGACGGCTCGTTCGTCGGCTTCCGCCTCGTGTGCGACGCCTCCGAGGCCCCCAAGGACGGGGCTGCGGACGCGCCGACGCCCTCGACCAAGAACCCCTGAGTCTCCCTCGCAAACCCTCCCGGAGTCAGCACGATGAAGACCGACCTCGCATCCACGGCATCTCATGTCCATCAGGGCGGCAGCGTCGGTCGTCGCGACTTCGTCAAGGTCGCCGCCGCGGCCGCCGCGATCCCCATGATCGCCGCCTCGCACGCGGCGGCGACTCCGGGGCGCCGCGAACCCCTGCGTGTCGGCGTGATCGGCTGCGGCGGTCGCGGCACGGGCGCGGCCCTCCAAGCGCTGAGAGCCGACAAGGACGCCGTGCTGGTGGCCATGGGCGACGTCTTTCAGGAACGCATCGATGCGTGCCTCAAGAACCTCACCGAGGAGCTGGGCGACGCCGCCGCCGCGCAGGTGCGGGTCGATCCCGACAAGCGTTTCACCGGCTTTGACGCCTATCGAAAGGTGATCGACGCCGGTGTCGACGTGGTGCTGCTCACCTCGTATCCGGCCTTCCGTCCGGCGCACCTCAAGGCGGCCGTCGACGCGGGCAAGCACGTCTTCGCGGAAAAGCCGGTGGCGGTCGACGGGCCGGGCGTGCGCAGCGTGCTGGCGAGCGCGGCGGAGGCCAAGCGGAAGAACCTCGCGCTGATGGTGGGCTTCTGCTGGCGGCACAACGACGGCATGAAGTCGATGTTCGAGCAGATCAACGGCGGCGCCGTGGGCGACGTGCTGAGCGTGCACACGACCTATCACACCACCACCCTCAGCAAGCGGCCCCGCAAGCCCGAGTGGGGCGATCTCGAGTTCCAGATGCGCAACTGGTGGCACTTCACCTGGATCAGCGGCGACCACATCGTCGAGCAGGCCGTGCACAGCATTGACCGCCTCAACTGGGCCCTCGACGACCGGCTGCCGACGAAGGTCACGTGTCTGGGCGGCCGCGCCGCCCGCAGCGGGCCGGAGCACGGCAACGTCTTCGATCACTTCGCCGCGGTGTACGAGTACGAGGGCGGACTTCGCGCCTTCCACACCTGTCGCCAGCAGGACGGCACGCCCAACGACAACACCGACTACGTCTACGGCACCAAGGGCATGGCGGTGGTCAACGGCTGGAACCCCACGTACGTGGTGAAGGATCTTGCCGGCAAGGAGACCTGGCGCTACGCGGGGCCGACCGACCGCGACATGTACCAGAACGAGCACGACACGCTCTTCGCGTCGATCCGTTCGGGCAAGCCCTTCAACGACGGAGAGCGATCCACCAACAGCACGCTCACGGCCATCATGGCCCGCATGGCGGCCTACACCGGCCAGGCCATCACGTGGCAGCAGGCCCTCGACAGCGCCGAATCGCTGGTGCCGGACGCCCTCGCCTTCGACATGAAGATCGAGACGCCCGCGGTGGCGATTCCCGGCAAGACCAAGTTCATCTGACGCCCTCGAGCCGATTCCAAGAGGCCAAGCCCATGAACGACAACACCGACCATTTGTCACGCCGCGAAGTGCTCCGAACCGGCACCGTGATCGCCGGCGGCGCGCTCGCCGCGACCTTCGGCGCCGCCAACGCCGCCAGGGCCGCCGATGAACCGCCCTCCAAGCGGCGACGCACGCTCCGCAAGGCCGTGATGATCGGCATGGTGGGCGAGGGCTCGACGCTCCGCGACAAGTTCGCGATCCTGCGAGATTGCGGCTTCGAGGGCGTCGAGATGGACAGCCCCTCCGACCTCAAGATGGACGAGATCCTCGAGGCCCAGGAAAAGACGGGCATCAAGGCCCACGGCGTGGTCGACAGCGTGCACTGGAAGTTCCACCTCAACGCACCCGACGAAAAGGTTCGCGACGAGGGCGTCAAGGCCCTCGAGCACGCCATCCGCGACGCCAAGGCAATGGGCGCGGGCAGCGTGCTCCTCGTGCCCGCCGTCGTGAACGCTCGCCAACCCTACGACCAGGCCTGGACGCTGTCGATGGCGTGCATCAGGCGTGCCCTTCCCCTCGCCGCCGAGTGCGGCGTCAAGGTGAGCGTCGAGAACGTCTGGAACAACTTCCTGCTCAGTCCGCTCGAGGCCGCTCGATACATCGACGAGCTTGCACACCCGAACGCCGCCTTCCACTTCGACATCGGCAACGTGATCAACATCGGCTTCCCCGACCAGTGGATCCGCACGCTCGGCCCTCGCATCGAGCGCCTGCACATCAAGGACTTCTCCCGCAAGAAGCGCGACGACCTCGGCCTGTGGAAGGGCTTTGACGTGGAACTGGGCGACGGAGACGCCGGCTGGCCCGCCGTCATGAAGGCTCTCGACGACCTGGGCTACTCCACGGCCCCCGAAGGACGCAGGGCCACGGCCGAGGTCGGAGGCGGCGACCGCAAGCGCCTGGCCGTCATCGCCGAACGAATGGACAAGCTCTTCGCGATGTGAGCGTCGCCTCGCTCAACGCGGCGTGATCGTCCAGTCCTCGCCGGTGGCCTGGTCGGCCCAGCGACGCATGTCGCGCAGTTGCGTCCATCCCAGCATCTCCGCATGTCCGTCGAGATGGGCGGCCACCGCCTTGCCCCCGTGACGCAGCGAGATGAAGCCCGAGTTGAGCCCTGGCGTCGGGGCGTTGGGGTCGTAGGCGTCGGCCCACAGCGGTCCCGTCACGGAACTGAAGCGGGGTGGATCGAGCCGGAAGAACCCTTCCGGTCGCCCCAAGATCGGCACCGCCGGTTGTTCCTCGGCCCGGGCCGAGGCGAACGCCAGCACGCCCGACGGGCGAACCGCCTGATCGATTCGCTGGATGAAGACCCGCCCGTAGATCCGCTGGAAAATGCGATCGAACGACTGGTTGCGTTCGCTCCCGCCCACGAAGGCGATGTTCATGCCCAGCGACGGATACAGACTCACCACGTAGTCGTACGTCACGCCGAAGCCCGAGTACTCGCCCTGACGCTCGCGAAGGTCGCCCAGCACCTTGTCGGACTGGTACAACCCGCGAAAGTCGTGGTTGAAGTACCCGGCCAGTCGCCACGGATATCGCTGCGCATCCTCGTTGTACAGACGCACGCCGTCGCTGTTGAGCACCTTCATCGGACCGTTGACCCAGTCGCGAGGCGGATAGCCCGGCAAGACCGACCCTTTGTTGTCGTCGGCGTACATGGCGAAGGCCGTCATGAGTTGCGATGCCCCGGCCAACTCCCGCGTCTGACGCCCCAACCCCTTCGCCTTGGCCATCGAAGGCAGCACCAGCGAGATGATCACCCCGACGATCGCGATCACCACCAGCACCTCGATCAGCGTGAAGCCCCCGTCGCGGATGGCCCGGTACGCGCGAAGCACAGGGCAGCGGGTCGGCCGTTCGCCTTGAACCCCCGCAGATCCGATTTGGTGCCGTCGCCCGGCTGGCTTCATGCAGAACCCTTTCGCTGTCGCGTGAGTATATTGCTGTCAGACAGGAAAGTTTTCGCCCTTTCGGGAACTCCGGCTGAATCCAGAGCGCCCGTGACCGGCGCATCTTTCCAGGCATCCGCTCATCCGATCGCCACACTTCTCCCAGTTTGCCAAGGAGTTGCGCTTGAACCCAATCCGCATGAGTGCCGTGTTCCTTCCCGTGCTCGCCGCGAGCGGCATGGCCCAGACCGTCGCCGGGACGGTTCCCGCTCCCGCACTCGACCGTTGGAACTACCCGTTCGCGAGTCAACCCGGAATCGAGGTGGCCATCCCCACCTTCGCCGCGTTGCGTCAGACAGGATTCGATGATCGCGATGCTCAGTTCCTGCTCGGCTTCGATACCGGCACGCTGGTGCCGGCGGGCCTCCCCGCGGGTCGCTATGTGATCGAGTCGGCGACGGTGACGATTCATGTCTCCTCCGACCTGCGATTCGAGTACGACCCCTCGTTCGACTCCGTGACCACGTCGTATGACGTGGCCGAGGCCGGATATCAGATCGATGCCGATGCCGGCAAGCCCGTGGAACTCTTCCCCGTCGGCTACCGCAACGGGTTCACCGATGCGACCTTTGGCGAACGCTCGCCCTACAGCCCCTTTCCCGCCTTCCCGCCTCGCGAGGGCGTACGTCACGCCTTTGCGGCGGCCTTTGACCCGTCGGGCCTGCCCACCACGGACATCAGCCGCCACGTGCGTCAACGCTTCGAGGCAATGCCGCTGGCCGTGGGCGTGAATTCCGCCCTGACGCCCGGGGCCCTGGTGCCGGCAGGGTCGTCGCTGACGTTCACCATCGACCTTTCGATGGCAAACGCCGCGGGCTATCTCGCTCGCGGGCTGAGTGCCGGTCACGTCCGGTTCATGGTCTCGTCGCTCCACGCGGCAAGCGGCGGCCCCGGCGGTGGCACGGGCGACGTGATCTACCCCACGTTCTTCTCGAAGGAAAATCCGCTCGCCGCTCCCGGCGGCTATCTCTCATCGCTCTCGCTCCGCGTCACGGCGCACCCTGGCGCGGACTTCAACATCGACGGCGGCGTTGACGGAGCCGACATCGAGGCCTTCTTCATCGCGTGGCAGGCCGGCGAATCGCACGCCGACTTCAATCTCGACGGCGGCATCGACGGCAGCGACATCGAGTCCTTCTTCGTGGCGTGGGAGAATGGCGGGGGCTGAGCCCCGTCCATCCATCACCGATCTCCCGGCACGTCCACATACACGAGGGGTGTCAGTCTCGCGAGCGTCTTCTCGCCGACACCTTTCACCTTGTCGAGGTCCTTGACCTGACGGAAGGGCCCATTCTTGGTCCGGTGCTCGATGATGCGCTTGGCCATCGAAGGACCGACCAGCGGCAACGCCTCGAGCTCGGCCTGCGAGGCCATGTTCAAGTTGACTTTGGTGCCGGCGATTCGCGCCGGCGTCGCGGGTGACGGCAAGGGACGGATGACCGGCGAGGTGGCAGGGCGTGCGTCGGGTTCAACCACCACCTCGGCGCCCCCCTTGTTCGCCGCCTCGGGCACGACGACGAGCGGATTCGGTGCCGGGGGCCCGATGAAGGCCGACGGGTCGTGCTGAAGCGACGGGCCGGCGGGTGGCTCAAATGGGAGCCCCGACGCGGACGAGAGCCCGGCAGACGGTTGCACGAGTTGCACCACAATGGGCTGGACGGGCTGGCTCACCGGCTGGAACACCGGGGAGGGAGCGGGCACCACGACCGGGGTCGAACGCGACATGATCGCGTACACCAAGCCGCCGGACGACACCGCGCCGAGCGCAAAGACGGCGACCATGCGGGCGGCTGCGCCGGGTTGGCGAGGAATCACGACGGTCGTGGCGGTGGTCTGCATCGCCAACTATACCGACCCGAACATCGGATCCGTCACGCCCGGAACGTCAAGGCGAGAGGCCCACTAAACTGGGGTCCAACAGCCACGGATGGCCATCCTCTCCACCAACGCCCGCCCTCCCGTGACCCGCCGCCTTCGGGGCGTGGTCATGTCGCTGGCTCGGGGGTGGCCCGCGGCCCTGACCGTCGCCGCCTCGCTCATCCTCTCGCTCGTCGGCATCTCCTGCATCGACGTGGCCGAGTCGGTGCGAGGCGGCGATTCGTGGCTGGCCTTCAACCCCGCCGCGGCCCGCCAAGCCATGTATCTGGCGGTGGGCATCGCGGCGATGCTGCTGACGATGCTCCCCCACTACCGGTTCCTGGGGTACATCTCGTGGGGACTGATGGCCATCGCGGTGGTCATGCTGATCTTCCTGCTGCTGCCCGGGGTGCCGCTCTCGATCGTGCGGCCCCGCAACGGCGCGAGAGCGTGGATCGATCTGGGCGTGGTCGACTTCCAGCCCTCGGAGGTCGCGAAGATCGCCTTCGTGCTCGTGCTGGCGTGGTACCTGCGATTCAAGCAGAATCACCGCACCTTCGCCGGGTTGCTGCCGCCCGCGATCATCACGTTCATTCCGGTGGGGCTGATCATGCTCCAACCGGACCTGGGCACCGTGATCCTGTTCATCCCCTCGCTCTTCGCGATCCTGCTGGCGGCGGGCGCGAAGATACGGCATCTGGTGATCATCGTCGCCATCGCCGCGGCGGCCGCCCCCATCGGCTACACGTT
>CAIYWI010000122.1 GCA_903929885.1 uncultured Phycisphaerales bacterium | reverse complement strand
GTCGCTGGTGCTCTTGTCGTGCTGGGCGCGGATCTGGGCGGCCCGGGCGTTGATGTCGGCCTTCTTGCCCGCGCCCTCGATGACGGTGGTGTCGTCCTTGGTGACGACGATCCGCTTGGCGCGGCCGAGTTCGGAAAGTTCGACCGACTCGAGCTGGCGGCCGAGATCCTCGGCGATGAAGGTGCCGCCGGTGAGCACGGCGATGTCGCCGAGCATGGCCTTGCGACGGTCGCCAAAGCCCGGGGCCTTGACGGCGCAGATCTTGAGCATGCCGCGGAGGCGGTTGACCACCAGGGTGGCCAGGGCCTCGTTCTCGACCTCCTCGGCGATGAGCAGCAGGGGCTTGCCGGAGGTGGCGACCTTGTTGAGCAGCGGGAGGAGATCGGGCAGGTTGCTGATCTTCTTCTCGTAGATGAGGATGTAGGCGTCCTCGAGCACGCACTCGGCGGTCTTGGGATCGGTCATGAAGTAGGGCGAGAGGTAGCCCTTGTCGAACTGCATGCCCTCGACGTAATCGAGCGTGGTGGAGGCGGTCTTGCCGTCCTCGATCTCGACGACGCCCTCGGCGCCGACCTTCGAGATGGCCTCGGCGATGATCTCGCCGACGGCGGCGTCGTGGTTGGCCGAGACGGTGGCGACCTTGCGGTAGTCGTCCTTGCCCTTGCACTTGACGGCCATGGCGTCGACGGCGGCGGCGGCGGCGGCGGCCGCGTTGTTGATGCCCCGCTGCAGGAGCACGGGGTTGGCGCCGGCGGCGACGAAGCGGAGGCCCTCGGAGAAAATGGCCTGCGCGAGGACGGTGGCGGCGGTGGTGCCGTCGCCGGCCTTGTCGGCCGTGCGCTTGGCGACCTCGTTCACCATCTTGGCGCCCATCGCCTGGAAGGGCTCGGGGAGCGAGACTTCCTTGCTGACGCTGACGCCGTCCTTGGTGATGTGGGGGCCGCCGAAGGACTTCTCGATGACGACGTGGCGGCCGCTGGGGCCCATCGTGCACTTCACCGCGTCGGCGAGACGATCGACGCCCTTCTTCATCTCGAGGAGGGCCGCGTCGCTGAACATGATCTGCTTGGTTGACATGGTATTTCCCGTGTGTTCCAGTGTGTGAGTGATCGCCGCGGACCGCGTGCGATCAGCCCTCGATGACGCCCAGGAGCTCCGACTCGCGGAGGATCAGGTGCTTCTCGCCCTTGATCTCGACCTCGGTGCCCGCGTACTTGCCGTAGACGACGGTGTCGCCGGTGCGGACGGACATCTCGGCGCGCTTGCCGTTCTCGAGCCGCTTGCCCGGGCCGGTCGAAACCACCTTGCCCTTGACGGGCTTCTCCTTGCTCGACTCGGGGAGGTAGATGCCGCTGGCCGTCTTGGACTCGGCCTCGACGGGCTTGACAAGAACGCGATCCTCAAGGGGCTTGACTGCCATGTGTGTCACTCCGTTTCTTGAACCTGTTGACGTGAATCGATGCTTCCGACGTGAATCAAGTGTGTCTCGAACCGCTGCGTTGCATCCCGCTCCGAACTGCTGCCGCTCGGCCATCGTTCTGGCCTTCGTTCTGGCCTTCGTTCTGGCCCTCGTTCTGGCCCTCGTTCTGGCCCTCGTTCTGGCCCTCGTTCTGGCCCTCGTTCTGGCCTTGGTTCAGGCCGCGCCGCCTTCGCCGGCCCGCTGATCTCCCGCGGGCACCGAGGCCGCACGCCGCTTGGCCACGACCTTGTTCCGCATGTACCCCAGCGCGATGGGGATGAAGCCGATGGTGAACATCGAGAGAATGAACCAGGTGAAGTTCTCCTTCACCCAGGGAATGTTGCCCGCCCAATAGCCCACCAGCGTGCAGACCAGCACCCACGCCGCCCCCCCCACCACCGAGCACATGAGGAAGGGAAAGACCTTCATGTCGCTGATGCCCGCCACGAAGGGCACCAGCGTGCGGAAGAAGGGCAGGAACCTCGCCACCGCCACCGCGAAGAGCCCGTACTTGCGGAAGAAGGCCTCCGCCCGCACGAGATCCTGCGGCCGCACGAACTTGGCGAACTTCCCGCCAAAGAGCCGCCGAATGCCCTGCCCCGCCGCCTCGATCCCCGGTTGGCCTCCCAATCGAACGCTCAGGGCCCGCCCGATCAGGAAGTTGGTGTAGTTGCCCAGGACCGCCGCGAGCCAGATCGAGAGCATGAAGACCGAGAGACTCAGCCCCGCCTCGGGCCTGGCCGAGAGCACCCCCACCGCGAACAGCAGGGAGTCGCCCGGCAGGAAGGGCATCACCACCAAGCCCGTCTCGGCAAAGATGGTCAGGAAGACGACGAAGTAGATCCAGAGCCCAAGCGCCTCGGCGAGGGTGTCGAGACGGCTGTCGAAGTTCGTGATGAAGTCGATGACCTGCTGCATGCGGCGGCCTTTCCCCCTGCGGCGCGTGGGCTGTCACCCACGCCTTCAAGAGGTCAGAAGCCCATGCCTCCCATGCCACCCATGCCACCCATGCCACCCATGCCGCCCATGCCGCCCATGCCGCCCATGCCGCCGCCGCCGGCGGGCGCGGCCTCCTTGGGTTCGGGGCGCGACGTGACGACGCAGTCGGCCGCGAGCAGCACCGTGGCGACGCTCGCCGCGTTCTGCAACGCGAGGCGGTCGACCTTGGCCGGCGTGATCACGCCCATCTGCACCAGGTCGCCGTACTCCTCGGTCAGGGCGTTGTAGCCGAAGTTGCCCTTGCCTTCGCCGACCTTGCTCACCACGACGCTCCCCTTGACGCCCGCGTTGGTCGCGATCGTCGAAAGGGGCACCGCCAACGCGGTGACGACCGTGCGGATTCCCGCGGCAAAGTCGAAGGTGAAGCGGCCCACGTCGTCGCTGGTGACCTCGTCACCCTTGCCGAAGACGGTCTTGTACTCCTTCATGGACTCGAGCGCCTTGCGGGCCCGGATGAACGAGACGCCGCCGCCGGGGACGATGCCCTCGGCCACCGCCGCACGCGTCGCGTGCAGGGCGTCCTCGATGCGGGCCTTCTTCTCCTTGAGTTCGGCCTCGCTGGCCGCGCCGACCTTGACCACCGCCACGCCGCCGGCGAGCTTGGCCAGACGCTCCTGGAGCTTTTCGCGGTCGTAGTCGCTGGTGGCCGAGTCGATCTCGCGGCGGATCTGGGCGATGCGGCCCTGAATGGCCTTGGTCTCGCCCGCACCCTCGATGATCGTCGTGTTGTCGGCGTCGATCTCGAGACGCTTGCAGACGCCCAGGTGCTTGATCTCGGCCTTCTCCAGCTCCTGACCCAGATCCTTCATGATGGCGGTGGCGCCGGTGAGGACCGCGAGGTCCTCGAGCATCGCCTTGCGACGATCGCCGTAGCCCGGGGCCTTCACGGCGGCGACCTGAAGCGTGCCGCGAAGCTTGTTGATGACCAGCGTCGAGAGGGCCTCGCCCGTGACGTCCTCGGCGATGATGACCAAGGGGCGCTTGGTCTTCATGACCTGCTCGAGAATGGGGACGAGCTTGGTGACGCTCTCGATCTTGTCCTCGTGGATGAGGATGAAGGGCTTGTCGAAGGCGACCTTCATCTCCTCGGCATCGGTCACGAAGTTGGAGGAGAGGTAGCCGCGATCGAACTGCATGCCCTCGACCACGTCGACGATGGTGTCGATGTTCTTGCCTTCCTCGACGGTGATCACGCCGTCCTTGCCGACCTTCTCGAAGGCGTCGGCCATGATGCGGCCGATCGCCGCGTCGTTGTTGGCCGAGATCGTCGCGACGTTCTGGATGTCGCCCTTGCCCTTCACGGGCGTCGAGAGGTCCTTGATCTCCTTGGCGGCCACCTCGACGGCGGCCTTCATGCCGCGAACGAGCGCGTTGGCATCGACGCCGGCGGCGATGTGACGCAGGCCCTCGCGGAAGAGCGCCTCGGCGAGCACCGTGGCGGTCGTCGTGCCGTCGCCCGCGGCGTCGCTGGTCTTGCTGGCGGCTTCCTTCACGAGCTTGGCGCCCATGTTCTCCGCCTTGTTGCGGAGTTCGACTTCCTCGGCGACGCTCACGCCGTCCTTGGTGACGGTCGGACCGCCCCAGCTCTTGTCGAGCACCGCGTTTCGCCCGCGGGGGCCGAGGGTGGCCTTGACGGCGCGAGCAAGCTTCTCAACGCCGGCAAGGAGGGACTGACGGGCATCGTTGTCGAAGACGAGGTCTTTGGCTGCCATGGACTGTTCGCTCCAGAGTTGAAATCGTGCGCCGCCGCTCCGGTCGTCCCGGGGGCTGTGGTTGAACGTGGAAAGCCCGGAACGCTCGCCCCGGGATGGAACCGGAGGCAAGCGGCATGCCAGATGGCGGGTTGCCCCCGCCCCAACGCCTTGCCGCCCGAGCCCGAGGCCAGCCCCCGCATCTCCCCGTCCGGCCCTCACCAGCCCCGGGAGACCCGCCGTCCCGGGCTCCGGCCACGCGACCGGCCGCCCCCGACCTGCCAGAGTGGCAGGCAACCAGTGGTCGAAGCCGACGGCGACCCGTGGCGTCGGGCGGGCGGGGACGGGGCACCCGTACGCTTGCACGCATGTGGACCTCGACCCAGACACTCGCCGACCTCGCGCAGCGGCTCGCGCCGTGTCGGCGCATCCTCATTCTGACGCACCTCAAGCCCGACGGGGACGCGGTGGGTTCGACGTTGGGCATGGCACGCGCCCTGGAGGGGGCCGCCCGCTGGTCGAGCGGGCGACGGACCCACCTCTGGTATTACGGACCCCCGCCGCCGTGGTTGGCCGAGATGTGCGGGAGCACGCCGTTCACGCACGTGAGTTCCAAGCACCCGGTGGAACAGGCGGCGGCCGAGTTGGGAGGCGAGCCCGACGCCATCGTGGTGCTCGACACCGGCGCGTGGTCGCAACTCGAGCCGGTGGCGGAGTACCTCGCCGCCCGGCGACACCTCGTGATGTGCGTCGACCATCACGCGCAAGGCAGCGATGACCTGGCCGGCGCGAGATTCGTCGATCCCACGGCGGCGTCGGCCTGCCAACTGGCGGCCGAGCTGGCGCGATTGGTGCTGGGCAAGGCGTCGACGAGCGAGTTGCCTCGCGACGTGGCGGAGGCCTTCTACCTCGGGCTTGGCACGGACACCGGATGGTTTCGGCACAGCAACGTGGATCCGCGAACCATGCGCGACGCGGCTTCGCTGCTCGAGGCCGGCGCGGATCACGTGCGCCTGTGCGCCATGACGGAGCAGAACTCGCTTGGGCGCGTGCGGCTGATCGGCAAGGCGCTGGCGACGCTCGAGCTGCACTGCGACGGGCGTCTGGCGATCATGCACGCCACCCGCTCCGACCTGCTGGCGTGCGAAGCCACGCCCGGCGACACCGGCGGGATCACGGACTTCTCGCAGTCGCTGCCCGGCGTGCGGGTCTCGGCCATGCTCGTCGAGGCGCTGCCCGGCGACTTCGGGCGGTCGGGCGACGGCGCCACCTTGACCAAGATCAGCCTGCGGAGCAAGGCCATCGAACCGCTGGTGGACGTCAACGCCGTGGCGGGACGTCTGGGCGGCGGCGGCCACGTGCGTGCGGCGGGCGCTCGCATGGAGGCCGACATCCAGACGACCACGCGCCGCGTGATCGAACTGGTCGAGGCGGAGTTGCGCAACGCCGCGTCGCGGTGAGGAACACGACGCGAGGAGACCGAGCACATGCCCAGCCACCCGACCAAGCCGCCGCTGCGGCTGTTCTCGACGACGCTGTGGGAGTACCCCAGCCAGCACTACGACCCCGCGACCGCGCAAGGGCCCGCCTCGCCGTCGCGTCCGCCGGGATGGACGCCCGGCCCGCGGATGCAGGGCGACAAGCACTACACGGGCGCCACGCCCTCGTGGGTGATCTGGCAGTGCCTGCAGCGGTACACGCGCGAGGGCGACGTGGTGGTCGACCCCATGTGCGGCAGCGGCACGACGCTGGACGTGTGCGCCGATCTCAACCGCGGTGGCAGGGGCTTCGACCTGCAACCGTCGCGGGAGGACATCGTGCAGGCCGACGCGAGGCGGCTGCCGATGCCCGACGCCTCGGCCGACTTCTGCTTCGTCGACCCGCCCTATTCGACGCACGTCGACTACTCCGACGATCCACGGTGCATCGGCAAGCTCGACGCCGCGGGCGAGGATGGCGGCGAGGCCTACTACCGGGCGATGGAGGGCGTGATCGGCGAACTCGACCGCGTGCTCAAGGACCGGCGGTACATGGCCCTGTACGTCAGCGATTCGTGGCGCAAGCGTCAGGGCGGGACGGGCGTCTTCATGCCCATCGGCTTCGAGTTGTTCTCCATCATGCGGCGACGCTTCAAGCCGGTGGACATCATCGCCGTGGTCCGCCACAACCAGAAACTCGCCCGGGGCAACTGGAAGAAGGCCGCGGAGGAGGGCAACTTCTTCCTGCGGGGGTTCAACTACCTGTTCATCATGAAAAAGGAACGGGGCGGCAAGGATCCGCGTTCGGGAGCGGCGGGGTCGCCCAGGAACGCGGGCATCCCGCCGGGTCCGAATCGCGGTGGATAACACAATGCGAACACCATCTCCGGAAGGTCCGAAGTTGGTGGAACCCCCGGTCCGATCGGGGCGAAAAAGCGGGGTCCGGGTTGGGCGGCACGGCATCCGTCCTGTACACTCGACACAGGCCGCCCATTCGGCGGCGGGCGGTGCGGGATGGAACTGGCAAGCGCAGGGCGGATTCAGATGGGGTTTGGGCCGCATTCAGGACGCAGCAGGCCACAACAGGGCGGATCTGGGCGCCTGAGGGCGGCGGCGACCGGGCGGGGATGGCGTGCTTGTTCCGAGGCGGACGAACACCGCGTCGGAGCGGCGGACACACTGGGCGGAGGGTCGCCATCGCGGCCGCCCGCCGGAGAATCGTGAAGGCGTGAACGCCACGCCTTCACCATGCGAGAGGCGCTTTCGAGCAATGACCACGACGTCAACGAACACGCGTGCCCTTGGCGGGCGGATGATCCTTTCGACCGCGGCGCTGCTGATGCTGGCCGCGACGACCACGGCGCACGCCCAGGGCGCGGACGTGATCGTCGGCGACCTGCCCGACGTGAGCAACTACACGAGTTCGGCGCCGATCAACGGCAAGCGGTCGTACTCGGTGGGCACGGTCTCGTGCAACATCGGTGACACCCCGCTGCTGTGGATCAGCAGCACGAACCAGCACCCGGTGATCTCGGGCAACATCTACCGCATCCTCGACGGCAAGTTCGAGCAGTTGGGCCAGTCGTGGCTCAAGCACGGCTTCACCGCCCTGCAGGGCACGGTGTGCGGCGCGTGCACGGCGTACCCGAACGGCTCTCGCCTGGGCGTGGGCTGCTCGGACCCCTATTCCGCGGGCCTCAACGGCAGCCAGAGCGGCCTTGGCCCCAAGTCGGAAGTGAACGCGAGCACGGGCTCCTTCCCGTATCCGTGGGTGCTGCGGGGCGACTCGCTGACCGCGCTCGACAAGCGCATCGTCGTCAACGACGCCGACATGGGCGTCGCGGGCGCGACGTACTTCGTGGCGAGCATGTACGTGGCGCCCGACGACGCGGCTGCGGGCAACGGTCTCAACAACCAGTCGTATCGGCCCATCACGGTCAGCGCGACCAACAAGAACATCACGCTGACCGGCACGACGCAGCGCACGCAGCCCGCGATCTTCGCGTGGCGCAACACCGACCCGAGCGTCGTGCTCAACTCGGTGGACGTCCCGGGCGACGGACGCTTCTGGGTCGGCGTGAAGGTGAGCCCCAACGGCGCGGGCGGCTATCGCTACTTCTACGCGGTGCAGAACCTCAACAGCCACCAGAGCGGCCAGTCCTTCTCCATCCCGCTGCCCGCCAACGCCACCGCGACCAACATGGGCTTCCGCGACGTCGAGTACCACTCGGGCGAGCCCTTCTCCGGCGCCGACTGGACCCCCACCGTCTCCTCCGGGACCGTGCGGTGGGCGACGCAGAGCTTCGCCGAGAACCAGAACGCCAACGCGTTGCGGTTCGACACCGTCTACAACTTCAGCTTCGAGTCCAACTTCCCGCCCGCGCCCGGCAACGCCACCCTCGGGCTCTTCCGCAGCGGCCAGGTCGCTTCCGTGACCGCCGCGACCCTCGTGCCCAGCCCCGACGGCACCTTCCGCCCGCCGAATGACTCGTGCAGCAGCCCGCTGTCGGTCGTCGCCGGCGCCACCGCCTTCGATTCCACCGGCGCCACCACCGACGGCGTGGCCGAGCCGAGCGGCTGCGCCACCGGCGGCTACACCCAGTTCGGCGGCGACCTCTGGTACCGATTCACCAACGGCTCGTGCGACGGCCCCGTCACCATCTCGACGTGCGGCAGTTCCTTCGACACCAAGCTCGCCGTCTACAGCGCGTGCCCCACGGCGTCGGGCCAGGCCATCGCCTGCAATGACAACGCCACCGGGTGCGCCTCCAACGGCTCCTCGGTCTCCTTCGCCGGCACGCCGGGCGCCACCTACCTCATCCGCGTCGGCGGCCACAACGGCGCCACCGGCGCGGGCACGCTTTCCATCGCGATCCCCTCCTGCGGCCCGACCAACGAGACGTGCGCCTCGGCCCTCTGGCTCGCCGACGGCGTCAACCGTGACGGCAACACCACCAACACCACCGACGATGGCGACGCCTCCTGCGGCGGCGCGGCCAACTCGCCCGACCTGTGGTACAAGTACCGTCCGGTCACCGCCGGCGCCGTCACGTTCTCGACGTGCGACAGCGTCGCGCCCGTCTTCGACACCGTGCTGAGCGTCTTCACCGGCACCTGCGGCGCACTCACGCAGGTGGGCTGCAACGACGACGCCTGCAGCCTCCGCTCCACCGTCTCCGTCACCGCCACCGCCGGCACCACCTACTACATCCGCGTCGCCGGATACAACAACGCCACCGGCTCCTTCAAGGTCAAGGCCGTCGGCGGCGGCGGCACCGCACCCCCGCTCAACGACGACTGCGGCAACCGCTCCGGCATCCCGCTGGGCGACACGCCCTTCACCACCGTCGGAGCCTCCACCGACGGCCCGACCCACGCGACCTGCTCCTTCTCGGGCAACAACCAGATCACCAACGACGTCTGGTTCAACTACCCCAGCGGTTGCGACGGCCAACTCGTCATCAGCACCTGCGCCGGCACCACCTTCGACACCAAGATCGCCGTCTACGAGGGCTACGGGTGCGCCGACTTCGAGACACGCCTGATGGCCTGCAGCGACGACCTCTGCGGCACGCAGTCGAGCGTCACCATCAACGCCGTCTCGGGCCAGTACTACACCATCCGCGTCGGCGGCTTCAACGGCGCCACCGGCGCCGGCACCCTCCGACTCGAGTGCATGCCCCCCTGCATCGCCGACTTCAACCAGGACGGCGGCGTCGACGGTGGCGACATCGAGGCCTTCTTCGGCGCGTGGGAGAACGCCGAGGAGTCCACCGACATCAATCAGGACGGCGGCGTCGACGGCGCCGACGTCGGCGCGTTCTACGACCGCTGGTCCGCCGGCTGCTGAGCCGCCCGGCCCGACCAATCCGATCCCTCGCGGGGCGTCGTGTTCGCGACGCCCCGCTTTGCTTTTCGATCCACGCGAAAGCTCAAGTCCCGGCCGCGGCGTCGATCCACCCGCCGCCGATCACCCGGTCGCCATCGTGCAGCACGATCGCCTGGCCCGGCGCCACCGCCAGTTGCGGCTCGAGGAACGCCACTTCGAACCGTCCCTTGCGACCCGAATGCGTCGGCCCGTCCGCGTCGGAAAGTCGTCGGAATCTCGCCGCGGTCGGCGGCGTGTTGTAGCGGAACTTGGCCATCACCTCGCGCCCCTCGAACGCGCCGGGATCGGCCACCAGCCAGTTGGCCTCGCCCGCCTCGCACCTGACGCACGACAGCCGCTCCTTCGGACCGATGACCACCGTGTTGGTCGATGCGTCCTTGGCGATGACATACGCCCGCTCGCCGAGCGCGACGTCGAGCCCGCGGCGCTGCCCGATCGTGAAGCGGTGCTGCCCGCGATGCTCGCCGACGATCCTGCCGGACTCGTCGACGATCGGCCCGTGCGTCGCCGCGTCGGGGCGGCGGCGGTCCACCAGCGAGGCGTAGTCGTTGTCGGGAACGAAGCAGATCTCCTGCGAATCGGGCTTGTCGAAGACGGGCAGCCCCCACTGCTTCGCCAACTCGCGAACCTCCGACTTGGGAAGCCCGCCGACGGGAAAGAGCAGCCGATCGAGCCGCTCGCGGGGCACGCCGAAGAGCACGTACGACTGGTCCTTCGACTCGTCCAGGCCGCGGCGCAATCGCCATTCGTCGCCGGCCCGATCGATCCTCGCGTAATGGCCGCTCGCCACGGCCTGTGCGCCGATCTGCGAGGCGTACTCGTCGAGCTTGCCGAACTTCAGCCAGTCGTTGCAGCGAACGCAGGGGTTGGGCGTCCGCCCCGAGGCGTACTCGTCGGCGAAGTAGTCGATGATCCGCCCGAAGTCGCGCTTGAAGTTGCAGACGTAGAAGGGAATGCCCAGCTGCGCCGCCACCGCCCGCGCGTCGGCCGCGTCGGTGATCGAGCAGCACCCCTGGTGCCCGATCTTCACCTGCGGGAGCGAAAGCCCGCCGGGCTTTGGCCTGCACGCCGCCTCCCCCGGGATCAGTTCGTCGAGCGTCTCGCCCGGAGAGCCCAGACGCATGAAGCAGCCGACGACGTCGAAGCCGTCGCGAAGCAGCATGGCGGCGGCGACGGAGGAATCGACCCCCCCGGACATCGCCACGAGCACCTTGGTTTTTCCGGCGTGAGCCATGGACCCTGCAAGGGTAGCGAACCCCGGAAGCGACCGGCAGATGCGCGTCGCCTCTACACTGGTTCATGCACGCCACCTCATGCCGCCCGTCGCCTCGAATGCTCGCCACCGCCGCCTTGCTGGGTGGCATGCTCCCGGCCGCGCCCGCCCGCGACGCGGGCGGGATCGAGGGGTACTACCGCCAGCCCACGCTGCGAGGAGACACGGTCGTGTTCGTCGCCGAGGGCGATCTCTGGAAGGTGTCGCTTCGGGGGGCGATGGCCGAGACAGGCGCGACGGCGACGCGACTGACGAGCCACGCAGGCGACGAATCGAACCCCCGCTTCAGCCCGGACGGCTCGATGATCGCCTTCACGGCGCAGTACGAGGGGCCCACCGAGGCGTACGTGATGCCCAGCCGCGGCGGGCTGCCGACGCGCCTGACGTGGGACGCGGCGCGAACGACGACCATCGGCTGGACGCCCGCGGACGCGAAGGGGACGTCTCGCATCATCGCCTCGACCAACCGCTTCTCGACGTTGCCCAACGTGCAGTTGATGCTGATCGATCCGGCGACGGCCGCCCGCGAGTTGCTGCCCCTGGCACAGGCGTCGGACGGCGCCCTCGCTCCCGATGGCCGCACGCTGTACTTCACTCGCATTCCCTTCAACGGGAGTTTCACCAAGCGCTACAAGGGCGGCACCATCCAGCAACTCTGGAAGTTCGACCTCTCCAAGGGCGACGAGGCGGTCGGACTCACGACCGACTACCCGGGCACGAGCCACGCCCCGATGTGGTGGAACGACCGCGTCTATCACCTCAGCGACCGCGACAACACGATGGAAGTCTGGTCGATGGACGCGTCGGGGAAGGATCTCAAGCAGCACACCGACCACGCCTCGCTGGGCGTGCCGTACCTCGACGTGCGAGGACCGTCGCTCGACGAAGGCCGGATCGTCTACCAGCTCGGCGCGGACCTCTGGTGCCTCGATCTCGCCAAGCCCGCGCCCGCTCGCCTGCGGATCACGCTCGACTCCGACTTCGACCAGACCCGCGAGCGATGGGTGAAGAAGCCCTTCGACTACGTGACCGCCTCGCACCTCTCTCCCGACGGCGAGAGGGTGGCCGTCACCGCGCGAGGGCAAGTGTTCGTCGCCCCCAAGGCGCAGGGCCGGCTCGTGGAGTTGCCCCGCGCCAAGGCGGCGCGGCAACGCGACGCCCGCTTCATGCCCGACGGCTCGATCCTGACCATCAGCGACGAAACGGGCGAGACCGAACTGTGGACGCTCCCCGCCGACGGCGTCGACGTGGCGACCAAGGCCCGGCAGGTCACCACCGACTCGACGGTGCTCCGCTTCGAGGGCGTGCCAAGCCCGGACGGCTCGAAGATCGCCTCGATCGACAAGGACCAGCGGCTGTGGCTCGTCGACGTGGCGACCAGGACGAGCACGCTGATCGACACCGACGAGTTCGACCTGCCGGGCGACCTGGCCTGGTCCGCCGACGGCAAGTGGCTGGCGTACATGCTGCGGGCCTCCAACCAGAACCGCACCGTGAAGCTGCTCGACGTCGCCAAGGGCGTGTCGACGGCCGTCACGACCGACCGCTTCGAGAGCTTCTCGCCGGCGTGGAGCCCCGACGGCGCGTGGCTCTACTTCCTGTCGGACCGCACGCTGCTCTCCACCGTCTCGTCGCCGTGGGGACCGATGGCTCCCGAGCCGCACTTCGACAAGACCACCAAGGCCTATGCGTTGGCCCTGATGCCCGGCCAACGCTGGCCCTTCGCGCCCGACGACGAGGTGGCGGCGGCCCGCAAGGCCGCCGAAAGGAAGGAGCCCGCCAAGCAGGAACCGGACAGGAAGGAACCAGAGGGTGCCAAGCCCGAGGCCGCGACCGAGGCCAAGCCCGAGTCGGCCAAGCCCGAAGGCGACACCAAGGCCACCGACAAGGGGCCCAAGCCCGTCCTCATTGAACTGGACGGGATCGTGTCGCGCCTCTTCGAGGTGCCCATGCCCGCGGGCAACTACGACCGCCTGAGCGTGCAGGAGAAGCGGCTGCTGATGATGAGCCTGCAGCCGGGCGAGGAGCCGGGCAAGCACTCGGTGGTGGCCTTCCCCATCGCCAATCGCGACCTCGATCTCAAGACCGTGGTCGCGGACATCTCGAGCTACGAACTGTCGGGCGACGGCAAGTGGATGCTCCTGCGTCGACCCGCGGCGTTGCACGTGGCGGAGTCCTCGGCCGCGACCGTGACCCTCGACGCCAAGAACCAGGTGAACCTTGCGGGGTGGACGTTCCCCGTGACGCCTCGAGAGGAATGGCGTCGCATGTTCATCGAGGCGTGGCGTCTCGAGCGCGACTACTTCTACGACAGCAACATGCACGGCGTGGACTGGAAGGCCATGCTCGATCGCTACATGCCCCTGGCCGAGCGCGTGTCGACGCGTGCTGAACTCAACGACGCCATCTCGCAGATGGTGGGAGAACTCGCCGCGTTGCACATCTTCGTTCGAGGCGGCGACCTGCGGACGGGCGACACGGAGGTGATGCCCGCGATGCTGGGCGGGCTGCTCGTGCGCGACGAGGCCGGCGGAGGTTGGCGCGTCGATCGCGTGTACCGGTCCGATCCCGACGAACCGGCCCGGCGTTCGCCTCTGGCGGCGCCGGGCGTGGACATCGCCGTCGGCGACGTCGTGCTCGAGATCAACGGACGCGCCACGCTGGCCACGCCCGACGTGTCATCGCTGCTGCGCGGGCAGGCGGGACGACAAGTGCTTCTGACGGTCAGGCCCGCCGCGGGAGGCGACCCTCGCCGCGTGATCGTCACGCCGATCTCGGCGGCGGCGGAGGAGGACCTTCGCTATCACGAGTGGCAGTTCACGCGTCGCGAGATCGTCGATCGCGAGGGCAAGGGCGACCTGGGCTACATGCACCTTCGCGCGATGGGCACGGAGAACTTCACCGAGTTCGCCAAGGGCTTCTATCCCAACCACCGTCGCAAGGGCCTCATCATCGACGTTCGCCACAACCGCGGGGGCAACATCGACAGTTGGCTGCTCAGCCGCCTGCTCCGCAAGGCGTGGTTCTTCTGGGCCCCCGACGTGGGCCAGCCCTACTGGAACATGCAGTACGCCTTCCGAGGGCACGTGGTGGTCTTGTGCAACGAGCGAACGGCCTCCGATGGCGAGGCCTTCGCCGAGGGCATCCGGCGACTCAAGCTCGGCACCATCATCGGCACTCGCACCTGGGGCGGGGAGATCTGGCTCAGTTCGAGCAACTTCCTCGTGGACAAGGGCATCGCGACGGCGGCCGAAATCGGGGTCTACGGGCCCGAGGGCGATTGGCTCATCGAGGGCCACGGCGTCGACCCCGACATCGTCGTCGACAACCCGCCCCACGCCACCTTCAAGGGCGAGGACGCCCAACTGAAGGCGGCCATCGAGTTCCTCCGCAAGAAGCTCGAGGCCGAACCGGTCGAGGTGCCCGCCATCCCCAAGCGTCCCGACAAGTCGCACCGCGAGCCCTCGCCCAAGTGATGGGCGGGGAGCGCCCGCGACGATGCCGAACGCCTTGCAAACAGGCGGCTGGCTCGGCGTCGACGAGCGGCGGCGGGGGCTTTATTCCCCCGAGTCAGGCACCTACCCTGTGGACCCCTCGCAGCCGCGGGGGCTTGAGCACGCAAGGAACACACGACATGCCCACCACCGGCGAAATCACGCAAGTCATCGGATCGACCTTCGACGCCCAGTTCCCCGAGGACAAGCTCCCCGAGATCTACAACGCCATCGAGATCAAGGCCGAGACCAAGGCCGGCATGCTCGATCTGGTGGGCGAGGTTCAGCAGCACCTGGGCGGCGGTCGAGTTCGGGCCGTCGCACTGGGCTCGACCGACGGCCTTCGTCGCGGGATGCCCTGCGTCGACACGGGCGCGCCCGTGGCCGTGCCGGTGGGCGAAGCCGTCCTCGGACGCGTCTTCAACCTCCTCGGCCAGCCCATCGACAAGGCCGGCCCCGTCAACGCGACGAAGAAGTCGCCGATCCACAAGGCCCCCCCGCCCTTCTCGGCGCTCAACCCCAACACCGAAATCCTCGTGACGGGCATCAAGGTCATCGACCTCATGTGCCCCTTCGTCCGCGGCGGCAAGATCGGTCTCTTCGGCGGTGCAGGCGTCGGCAAGACCGTCGTCATCCAGGAGATGATCGCCCGCGTCGCGAAGAACTTCGGCGGCTACTCGGTCTTCGCCGGCGTCGGCGAGCGCACCCGCGAGGGCAACGACCTC
>CAIYWI010000121.1 GCA_903929885.1 uncultured Phycisphaerales bacterium | reverse complement strand
GCGCCGTTGGTCGACACCGTGGCCAGGTTGGTCGAGGTTCCGGTGGCGGACGCCGCCCAGATGACCGCCGCGGCTGCCCTGCTGGCCGAAGCCGAACTGCCCCCATCCCTTCCTGCCCACCGACGCGCCGGCGGCCTGCTTCCGGGCGTGGCTCGTCCCGGCGTCAGGCAGGCCATGGCGGTGGGCTGGCTGGATCGCGGCGTGGACATCGAGCCCCTTGGAACCCTTCCCGAGGCGTTCTGCACCCCGGCGTCCGCGATGGCCTTCCTGCGGGGTGACCAGCCCTGCATCGCGTGCGCCGATCCCTCTGGAGACGCGTACGCCGTGCTGGCCGTCGGTGCCGAACGAGGCGTGTTGCGAATCGTGCTCGAGGACGCCATGAACGCCGAATCGCTCGCGAGCATGGCCCGAGGCGCCCTGCTCGCCGCGGCGACTTCCGTGGGCGAAACCGCCGACGTCAGGCCCGCCGAGGTGATGCTTGACGCATCGTCCCGGGCATGGCTCGCGTCCAAGGTCGAAGGGTTCCGTGACGAGCAGTCATGGATCGACCAATATGCCCTTGCCCTGGGTGCGGCGATGGTCGCCACCACCCCCGATGCCGCGTCGATGGCCGGCTTGACCGCGGCCCCTCCCGAGATCGTCGAGCCCGTGCCCGTGCGCATGGCCAAGTGGCTCTCGCACGGTCATCGCCCGTGGGGCGTGGGCATCGCGGCTTGCGGTCTGCTCCTGCTCGCTCCGTGGGGTTTGGCCTCGGCGCGAGACTCGATCCTCACCGGTCGCGTCAGGGTCATCGAGGAGATGAAGCGGGGCAATGCCGACGTCGATCGTCAGGCCGCCCTGTATGCGCAGCTCGACATCAGCCGCTGGCCCATCTCGAAACTGCTTGCCGACGTCTCGGCCGCCACTCCGGTGGGCGTGGTGGCCACCGATCTCCGCTTGGCGCCTGAACAGGGATTTTCGTTCCAAGGCACCGCCGCCTCGGCCGATCTTGTCAACGTCTTCCAGCGGAATCTGGGCGACACCCGCCTTTTCCGCAGCATCAAGGTGAATCGCACCGAGACCACCTCGGGCGGGAGCGTCGAGTTCAACCTTTCGGCCGACCTCATCCCCGCCCAGGCGCACGCCCCCGTCAAGCCCGCCTCCGACTTCGCGGCCGAGTCGCTGTCGAAGCGACTGCACGGCGTCGAGGTGGTGGCGGGCGCGCCCTCCACGGCCGGCGGTGGCGACGATCGCGGCCGTCGCGGCGATCGTCGCAACGAACCGGAGCAGGTCGAATCGCGACGCCCGGTTGCTCCCTCCGATGCGCTGCCTCCGGTCGTGACCGATGAGGACATCAAGAAGATGGACCGCGCCACCGCCAACCGCGCGTGGGTCGCCCGAAAGGTGTACGTGCAGAAGAACCCGACGCTCGATCCGGCCGTGAAGCAGCGCCTTCAGGACGAGGAGTCCAAGATCCGCGCACACGCCGCGACCGCTCCGGGAGGTGGTTCATGAACGCCGCGAACCACGCCAAGTCCGGGGGCCTGATTCAGCGATTCCGGGCGATGCCTCGCGCCACGCGATGGGCCATCGGCGGGAGCGTCGTCATCGCCGCGTACTTTCTCGTCGTCGAACCCGTGGTGGAGGCCACCAGCCGGCGCATGACGGCCAGCCAGAGCAAGGCGGCGGTCATCGCCACGCACGCGAAGACGGCGCAGGCCATGCAGGCGGCCTCCGAGATGAGGGCGCAGGGTGTCCGCAAGTTCGGCATGGTCGAGCTTCCCGGCGATCCGGAGAAGCGGCCCCTCGAGTTCAATCAGCAGGTCGACGAGATCCTCAAACGCCACGGCGTGAGGGAGAGCACCAGCACGTCGCGCACCTCGCCCATGGGCGCGGGCCCCCTGGCCGCCAAGATCACCGGCGAGTTCAGGGTCGATCGAATGATGCGTGACATCCAGTTCGCGGCCGATCCCGATGCCGCGGCGGCGATCATCGCCGACCTCGAGCGGAGCCCCATCGTGTCGACCATCTCCCGGCTGCAGATCAGGCAGGCCGACGGTCGTGATCGCAACGCCAAGGTGGTGCGAGTGACCATGACGGTGGAAACCTGGCTGCAGGCGAGAAAGGGGAAGAAGTGATGGGCGGCCCGTCTCCTTCATCCCCGTCGGGCGAGGCGTGGGCCGCCGCGGGGCGCCTGCTGACGCCAAGCGCGTGGGTTGCCGCGACCGTCGTGGCCGTGTGCGGCGTGGCATGCGGCTGGTTCCTCGTTCCGCTGGCCGTCGACGCGATCACGCCCGCGCCCAAGCCGCTCAACAAGATCGACGATCCGGCGAAGAATGCCGAGCAGCAAAAGGTGACCTTCGACGGCTATCTCGCGCAGGTCAAGGGGCGAAGCCTGTTCCATGTGCCGCCCGCGCCGCAGGCGTCCGCGGCCGTCGAGCCGACGGACACGGACAAGCCGCCGCCGCCGCCCAGCAGTTACGGCGGGCCCTCGATCATCGCGATGCTCTCCGACGTGGTGTGGTTCTCCAACGGCCGCAAGCTGAAGGTGGGAGAGAAGCACGACGACCTTGAGGTGGTGGAACTCGCGCCGCCGTGGTCCAGCCGGCTCAAGTGGAAGGGTGTCGAGTTCGACGTCGGGTTCTTCGAGCGGAGCCGCCTGACGAAGGACGCCAAGTTGCCGGCCGCCGGCGAGCAGACCCCGGCGCCCGAGGCCGATGCATCGCCGGCGTCGACGGACGCGGCTCCAGCCGACGCGGGCAACGACGCCCAGACGCCCGCCGAGCCGCCGCGTGAACCTCGGCCCGAACAGGCCAGGGGCGGACGAGATCGGCGGCAGGACGGTGGGCGTCGCGGCCGCGGCGGAGAGCCCCGGGGGGAACCGCGATGAACCAAGGCGAGATCCGGGCAGGGGGATTCGGCGAGGCGGCGAACGCGAAAGGACACCGAGTGAATCGATCGACGATCAGGACGCTGCAGGACGGGAGTGCGGGGATGCGAGGGGTGGCCGTGTCGGCATTGGCCTTGGCGCTGACGGCGGGGTTGGCGACCGCGATGCAGCCCGCGTCGGAGCCGACGCCCGGCCAGGCTCCCTCCGTGACGGGCGTTCGGCGCCAGATCGCCGGCGGCCCCACGGTGCTGGCCTTCAAGCAGTTCACGGTCGAGCAGATCGTGCCGTTCCTCGTCGAGAGCACCGGCAAGGTCGTGATGCCCATGCAGGACGTGATGACGCGGAAGGTGACGGTCATCAACGACAAGCCGATTCCTCGCGAGCAGGCGCTCGATCTCGTGTACATGGCCCTGCTGCAGAACGGCGTGGCGGTCATCGAGACCGAGACCACCATCACGCTCCGCGACGTGGCGGACATCACCAAGGGCGACATTCTCGTCATCCCGCCCGACGAGTCCGTGCTCCCGAGAACCGATCTGGGCGTCATCGCCGAGAAGGTCTTCCGCCTGCGGAGCAACACCGCCAAGGCCATGGGCGAGGTCATCAAGGACAAGGTGCCTGATTACGCCAAGCTCTCGGTCGACGAGGAGTCGAACCAACTGGCGCTGATCGGCAACGTAGCCTTCCTCCAACGCATGGAGCGGCTCATCTCCTCGCTCGACAGGCCCGCGGCCGGTGCGCTCACCACCGAGACCTTCCGCCTGCGATTCGCCGATGCCGAGGTGATCAAGGCCAACATCGAGGAGCTCTACGGCGGCGGCGCGGCCACCGCCGCCGCGGGCAGCGCGTCCAACTCGCGCCGTCGAGGCGGACAGGAACGCGGCCAACAGCAGCAGCAGCAGCCGATGTTCAGGTTCCCCGGGCAGGGAGGCGGCGAGCAGCCGGCCGCCGCGGCCAGCGAGGAGCTCCGCGTCACGGCCAACACGCAGCAGAACGCCGTCACCGTCGTCGCCGACGAGGCGGTGCTCCAGCAGATCAAGTACCAACTCGACGAGTTCTGGGACAAGCCGCTGCCTCCCGAGGCCGTGGTGCCCAAGGTCTACGACCTGCGTCACACCGACCCGGTCAAGATCGCCAACATCCTCGACGGTCTCTTCGCCAAGGCCGGCACGGCTCGGACGACCCAGACCGGCGGCGGCGGCGGTCAGTTCGGCGGTGGTGGCGGCGGGGCGGCCGCGTCGTCCGGCACGTCGCAGGGCGTGGCTCGGTTGGCGGGCCAGTTCTCCTTCCAGCCCGTGCCCGATGCCGGACGATTGATCGTCGTGGCCAAGAGTCCCGACAGCATCAACGCCATCGATCGGATCATCGAGGAACTCGACCAGCCCCAGACCGTCGGTCTCCCGGCGGTGGTGGAGCTCAAGCACGCCAACGCGGAGGACCTCGCGGAGCAGCTCAACGCGCTGCTCGCGGCCGACGGCACGCTGGCGCAGGTGCGCCGCGCCGAGAGCGGCTTGGCGACCGCCGACACCGCGACCAGCCCGTTCGCCTCCAGCACGACCGCCGACACTGGGCAGGCGCAGCAGGACACGGCGACGAATGCGGCGAACCTCTCCTTCTGGTGGCAGCGAAGCCGCACCACCAACGAGACGACCAAGCGCAACGCCTCGAACCTCATCGGGAACATCCGCATCGTGCCCGTGTGGCGCCAGAACGCGCTCCTGGTGGTCGCCCCCCCCGAGTATCGTCAGTCCATCGTCGAAATGGTCGACTCGCTCGACCGCCCGGGTCGACAGGTGCTGATCTCCGCCATCCTCGCCTCGGTCTCGATCGACGACGCGACCGCCTTGGGCCTCCGCTGGTCGAGCCAGACCATCACGCCCACGAGAGGCGACAACTCCGTCAGCCTGACCAACGGCTTCCAGGGAAGCAACAGCAGCTTCGCCGACTCGCTCTTCGACAGTTCCGTGCTCCAGAGCAATCTCAACCTCAACGTGCTGCTCCAGGCCCTCGCGGAGAAGACGGCCGTGAGCGTGCTGAGCGAGCCCAAGATCTTCACCAGCGACAATCAGGAGGCGACCTTCTTCGATGGCCAGGACATCCCCTTCGTCAGCGATTCGCAGCTGACCGATCAGGGAACGCGCAACCAGACCTTCGACTACAAGGCCGTCGGCATTGCGCTGCGGGCCCGCCCCCGCATCACCGTCAACGGCGACGTCGACCTCCGCGTGAACGTCGAACTCTCCTCCATCGCGCCGGGTCAGACCATCGACGACAGTCTCATCGTCAACCGCCGCGAGACCACCACCCAGCTCATCATCAAGGATCGGCAGACGGTCGTCATCTCCGGCCTGCTCCGGCAGGAAGACAGCGATATCGTCCGAAAGGTGCCGCTCTTGGGCGACATTCCCGTGCTGGGCCTGCTCTTCAAGAGCAAGGAACGCACCAAGACCAACAGCGAGTTGCTGATCTTCATCACGCCCATCGTGGTCAACAACACCGGCGAGAACGACGCGCTCAACGTGCCCTATCGCGAGCGGCTCGAGAAACTCAAGAGCGACTTGGCGCCGGGCGACGGCCGAGGCGACGAGCCTGCGCCGCCCCCCGCGGTTCCTGCTCCGGAGAAGACCCCGTGACCGTCTCCGCCGGGACGACGCGGTCGTCGCGACGACGTGGCGTCATCGCGTGCGCGTCGTTGCTGGCGGTCGCGTTCTCGGGCGGATGCGTCGTGGAACGAACCCCGGTCGCAGGCACCCCCGTCAAGCCGTCCGGCAGCAGCGGGACCAGGGCCGATGCCGCCCGTCCGCAAGCCGCGTCGCGAGAGAAGCCCGCGGCCACATTGCCCGAGGGACCCATCGCCCGGCGAGAGCCCGGTCGAACCGTTGCATCCGACATCAGCGTCGAGGTGCAGCCCCGCGGGTCGGTCCGCTATGACGGCCAGGCGCTTCCCGTCGCGTCTCCCGACGGCCGATGGCTCGCGGTGCAGGAAGGGGAGCCGCCCACCTGGGAGACGATCCTCGCCCAGTCCGGGGCCATGCCCTCGGCCGAGACGCGTCTGGTCGTCTACGACCTGGCGGGCTCGGCCCCGGCCAAGGTCTCGCTCGCCGAACCGCTGCAGGCGGGCGTGATGCTCGGACGCGGCGCGGATGACGAGGGCTTTCTCGTCGAGTCGCCTCGGCCCGACGGTTCACGATGGATCGGAAGGGCCTCATGGTTGACCGGTCGCGTGCGGTGGCTCGCCGCGGGCGATCACGTCAACGCCTTCGGCTTCCTCACCCCCCGAGGCGAACTCCTCTTCTCGAGGCGACGAACGCACGAGACCGACTTCGAACTGGTCCTGCTCACTCCCGACGGTCACGAGGCCTCCAAGCGAGCCATCGACGGTTCCTACACCCACCCGTTCGCGGCCGCGGCCGACGACGCCCTCTTCGTCTTCCGTCATTCCCGATCGGGCACCGATCTCGAGGCCATCGAGATCGACCGCCGCGACCAGAGCATGCCGCGTCCGGGCCAGACGCGACAGCAATGGCGGATCGTCTCGGCGGCAGATCCCGTCATCGCCCATCAGATGGCCGGCACCTTCGGCGGCGGCGACGCGGGCGATGCCGTCGCCATCTTCGATCCTCGCAAGAATCGCGTGGCGAGGTTCGATCCCGCGACCGGCGCGGTGGAGGGTCTCGTCCTCAGGTCCATCGGCGCGGCTTCCTCCAGCGGCGACTGGATGACGCCCGGCTACTTCTGCACGACCCCCGGAGGCCTGGTCTTCATCGCTCGGCCCGCGGACGGCTGGCCCGTGTCCTGGCCCGACGACGGTCCCATCGCTCGCGTGCTGGCCTCGCCGTATGTGGCCAAGCCGCTGCGTCCCACGGAGAAGGGCGTGCCGATGTACCTGCTGGTCGGCCCCGTCAAGGGTGACGATCGGCGGCTCGAAATCACGCGGATGGCCGTGGTGCCCCCGCGGGGCGGGTGACGTCACTCGCCGCTCGAGATGGCGTCGTTGGGCTGTCCGTTGGGATCGGGTGCAACCGTCTGGTTGGTCACCACGATCTCGACCCGCTGATTGGCGCGGTCTTCCTGACGATCGAAGGTCCGGCCGACGACGCGGGCATAGTCGCCGCAGGCGACCAGGCGAAGACTTTCCCACTTGAGCCCGCCCTCGACGAGCACGACGGCCGCGGCTTGCGCCCGCTGGTACGAGAGTTCCATCCCGCGGAGCGGGTTTCGCATGCTCTCGAAAGGGCTGGCGTGTCCGCGCACCTCGATGATCCAGTGCTGATCGCGGATGGCGCGAGCCGTCTCCAGCAGCGTCGTGCGGGCCGAGTTCGACAGGATGGCCTGCCGATCGTCGAAGTCGACGGCGGCCGTGATCTGCTCGTAGTCGCTGGGACGCGGCGCCTGCAGCGAATCGCTCTCGCCCTGCGGTCCCTCCTCGCGAACCTCGCCGCTGGTCTTCTGCAGCATGCGGCGGATCAACGGCGCATCCGACGGGTCGGTCGAGTTGATGTCCACCTTGTTGTTGAACGCCTCGCGGATGCCGATCACCAGGTCGAGCATCTGGGCGTTCTGGGACGCGTCGCTGGTGGCCTCGCCTTCGGAGTTGCCGCCTCCCTTGGGGCCCATGTTCATGGCCAGCAGCACCACGAAGAACCCCATCATGAGCACCGCGTTGTCCGCGAAGGAGATCAGCCACTCGGGCGCGCCGGACTCCTCGTGCTCGCCGCCTCCGTGGCCGCCCCCATGGCCGCCTCCGTGCCCGCCTCCGTGGCCGCCCTCCTCGTGCTTGTCATGGTCTTCGGCCATCGGCAGATCCGTTCATCAGGCCGCCAAGCCGAGCTTGCGGCGGGACGACTGGGGGATGAAGGCGAGCATCTTGTCTTGCGTCACGCGGGGGTTGTCGCCCGCCTGGATGGAGAGAATCGCCTGGAGCATCATCTCGCGAGCGAGGATCTCCTCGCCCGATCGGATGGACAGCTTGTCGCCGATGGGGCCGGCGATGGCGTTGGCGATGAGCGCGCCGTAGAGCGTCGCCACCACGGCGAGCGCGAGCATCTTGCCGAGCACGCCGATGTCGGCGTCGGCCAACTTGGCGAACATGCCCACCTGCCCGATCAGCGTGCCGACGAGCCCGTAGCCCGGACCGTAGTTCTTGATGAGATCGAAGAACTTCTTGCCCGACTTGTGGCGGTCCTGCATCGCCATCAGTTCCATGCGGGCCGTGGCCTCGATCTGCCCGGGCTCGATGCCGTCGACGGCCATCTTGAGCCCCGCCGCGAGGAACGGGTCCTTGATGTTGGCCATCTCGCTCTCGAGGGCGAGGATGCCGTCGCGGCGAGCCTTCTCCGAGAGGGAGGCCAGCTGCTTGATCGTCGCCTCCATCGACTGCGACTTGTGGAACATGAACGAACGCAGGTAGCCCGGCACGGCCTTGAGCTTCTCCATGGGCATCGCCATGAAGCACACGCTGACCGATCCGCAGCCCACCGTGAGCACGCCCTCGATCGAGAAGAACATCATGAAGTTGCCGTGCGACACCTCGAAGAACACGATGAAGAGGGCGCAGAACCCGATGATGACCCCGATGAGACTGGCTTTGTCCATGGCCGTGCTTCCGCGAGAACGTGATGGGACCCGCGGGGGTATCGGCCGAATCGGGAGCCGGGTGCAGGAGCGGACGGCCGAGCCGGCTCACCGCCTGACGAAGGTGCCGTGATCGCGGTCCTTGACGACCCCCGGAAAGGGGAGTGCACGCCCATGGGCCACGCAATACACCCCCGGCGGCAGCACCCCGCAGGCGAAGAGCGACTCGGTCAGGTTCTGCAGCGCATCGCTCCGCTTCATCTCGTAAGGGCGCATCGCCCCCGTCAGCACGATGGGCACCGCCGGATCGGGGATGCGGCGACGCAACTCCTCGCCGGTGAGTTCAAGCGTGTCGGTGCCGTGGAGAATGACGATGCCGCTGGGCGGCGGCGTCCCCGCGGCGGCCAGCTGGACCGCCGCGACGATCCGGGCACGATCCTCCCCGGTCATGTGCAGGCTGTCCTTGCTCATCAACTGGTTGATGCTGATGGTGGCCTCGTCGAGGCGGAGCCGCCGCAGCATGGTGCCGACGACGCTCCGGCGGTTGTCGAGACATCCGGTGGCCTCGTCGTAGGTCTTCTCGATGGTGCCGCCCGTGGTGATCAGGACGATGTGCCGCATGGGTCGAGGGTAGGTTGGCAGGCCCCAAACGAAACGGGCCCCGGCGCAAGTCCGGGGCCCGTGAAAGGGACGAGCGGGGGATGAAGGCGGGGGGCTTACTTCTTGCCGCCCTTGCCGCCCTGCTGCTCCTCGAGGATCTGCTTCATGACGCCGGCGGGCATCGGGCGGTACTCGAGGAACTCCATGGTGCTGCTGGCGCGCCCCTGGGACATGCCGCGGAGACTGGTGGTGTAGCCGAACATCTCCGAGAGGGGCACTTCGCAGGTGACGAGCTTGACGGGGTCGCGATCCTCGGTGTCGATGATCATGCCGCGACGGGACATCATGTCGCCGGTGACGTTGCCGAGGTAGTCGTTGGGAACGGTGACGACGACCTTCATGATCGGCTCGAGGAGCACGGGCTGGGCCCGCTCGCAGGCCTCGAGGAGGGCCAGGCGGCCGGCCTGCTCGAAGGCGACCTGCGACGAGTCGACGTCGTGGTAGGAGCCGTAGGTGAGGGTGACCTTGATGTTGATGAGGGGGTAGCCGAACTTCACGCCGGTGATGGCGGTCTGGCGGACGCCGTACTCGACGGAGGGGATGAACTCCTTGGGGATCACGCCGCCGACGATGCCGTTCTCGAAGGCGATGTTGTCGGTGAAGTCGAGTTCCTCGGCGGCGGCCTGCTCGGCGGTGAAGGGCTCGAGGGTGATCACGCAGTCGCCGAACTGACCGCGACCGCCGGTCTGCTTCTTGAAGAGGCCGCGGATGTCCTCGACCTTCCGCTGGATCGCCTCGCGGTACGAGACCTTGGGCTTGCCCACGTTCACGTTGATCTTCATGTCGCGGACGAGCTTGTTCTTGATGATCTCGAGGTGGAGCTCGCCCATGCCCGAGATGATCGTCTCGCCCGTCTCCTCGTCGAACTTGGAGCGGAAGGAGGGGTCTTCGCGGCGGATCACGCCCAGGGCCTCCGACAGCTTGCGCTTGTCGTCCTGCGTCTTGGGCTCGATGGCCATCGCGATCACGGGCTCGGGGAAGTGCATGCGCTCGAGGATGATCGGGTCGTCCGCGTCGCACAGCGTGTCGCCGGTGTAGGAGTCCTTCACGCCCACGACGGCCACGATGTTGCCCGCCGTGGTCTCCTCGAGGTCGTTGCGGTGCTGGGCGTGCATCTCGTAGATGCGGCTGACGTTCTCCTTCTTGCCGTTGCCCGGGTTGAGCAGGCGCGTGCCCTTGGCGAGCGTGCCCGAGTAAACGCGGATGTAGGTGAGATCGCCGTGCTTGTCGGAGACGACCTTGAAGACCAGGGCCGAGAAGGGGGCCTTGGGGTCGTGCGGACGGCTCATCGCCGCGTCCTTGTCGGCCGGATCGGTGCCGGTCACGTCGGGCTTCTCGGTGGGGCTGGGAAGGAAGTCGACGACGGCGTCGAGCAGGAGCTGCACGCCGATGTTGCGGAGCGCGGCGCCGCAAAGCACCGGGTAGCACTTGCGCTCGACCACGCCCTTGCGGAGGCCCGCACGGATCTGCTCGATCGTGGGGGTCTTGCCCTCGAGGAACATCTCCATCAGCGAGTCGTCGAGTTCGGCCACCTTCTCGATCATGTCGCTCCGCCACTTGGCGGCATACTCGACCATGTCGGCGGGGATGTCCGCCTCACGCATCTCGTCGCCCTTCTCGCCCTCGAAGAAGAACGCCCGTTCGGTGATGAGGTCGATCACGCCCTTGTGGTCGTGGCCCAGGCCGATGGGGATCTGGATCGCGATGCCGTTGGCGCCAAGGCGGCTCTTGATCGTGCCGAAGCTGAACTCGAAGCTCGCGCCGATCTTGTCCATCTTGTTGACGAAGCACAGGCGGGGCACCTTGTACCGGTCGGCCTGGCGCCACACCGTCTCCGACTGCGCCTCAACGCCTTCCTTGCCGTCGAACACGGCCACCGCGCCGTCGAGCACGCGGAGCGAACGCTCCACCTCGATGGTGAAGTCCACGTGGCCCGGGGTGTCGATCAGGTTCAGCTTGTATTCGCGGCCGCTGCGTTCCCAAGGGCAGGTCGTCGCCGCCGACTGGATGGTGATGCCGCGCTCCTGCTCTTCCTGCAGGAAGTCCATCGTCGCCGTGCCCTCGTGCACCTCGCCGATCTTGTAGTTCTTGCCCGTGTAGAACAAGATGCGCTCCGAGACCGTCGTCTTGCCGGCGTCGATGTGGGCGCAGATTCCGAAGTTGCGAATGTGGGAAAGGTCGGCTGCCATGACTGGATCTTCCTCGAAGTGAATGTGCCCCCCGAGCGACGCTCGACGGGGCTGGTGCTGCTCGAATCGCTCCGCCGGAACCCCGCGGGTCCCGCCGGTCGGTCGCTCCGATCCCCCGACGCCCTCGGCGCCGGCGATCCGCTCGCGACCGTCGATGCCTCACGCAGTCCGGCGGCATGGGCCCGTCGGTGCCGGTGCGGCGACTGTGAAGGGGGCTCCTGGCAGCGGGGGACGGACCCCTCGCTCCCGCAACGGGGCGCAAGCCCCGCCTGAAGCCATGCGTGAAGACGATGCCCGGTCGCTCGGCGACCGACCCGCCTCCTCGCCTTGAGGGTCCGTTGCCGCTCGGCCAACGGGCCCGGACGGAAGGGAGCAATGGTAGGTGACTCCCGAACCGGAGGAAAGCCCCAATGGGCACCTCCGTAGCCACCAAGGCCTTAGCGAAATCCGAACGCGAACCCGTGCAGGATCCCAAAACGACGGTCGGCCGACCTCGCCGAAGGTCGGCCGACGTCGCCTCCCGATTCGAGAGGCACGAGTTCGGGATCGCTTCGCTCCGTTCAGTACTTCACGCTGCAGCCATAGGGCTTGGTCTGCGTCGTCGAGACGCTCGTGCCCGCCAGCAGTTCGTCGACCGCCTTGGCGACGTAGTTCACCTTGCCCGGCGTCTCGACCGAGCGGTCGTCGTCGATGGCGCCTTCATAGGCCAGCACGCCGTTCTTGTCGATCACGTAGCAATGGGGCGTCGTCTTCGCGCCGTACGCCTTGCCCGTTTCGCCCGTGGTGTCCATCAGGATCGGGTACGGCAGCTTGAACTCCTCGGCCGCCTTCGCGTTGCGATCCTTGCCGCTGCCCTGCTTGCCCTCCCGGTTGCTGTTGATGGCCAGGAAGACCACGTCCTTGCCGGCGTACTTCGCGTGAAGGTCGTTGAACGTCGTGTTCGTCTTGTGGTGCTTGACGATGTACGGGCAGTCCGGGTTGAACCACTCGATCACCACGATCTTGCCCTTGAAGTCCGCCAGCGACGCCTCCTTGCCCGCCGTGCACGTCAGCTTGAACGCCGGGGCGGGCTGGCCGATCGTCGCCTGCGAGGTCGACTCCTTCTTCTTCTCGCCGTCCTTGTTCTTCTTCTCGCCTTCCTTCTTGGTCTCGCTGTTCTTCGCCTTGGGCGCTTCCGCCGCCGGCGGCGTCGCGGCCTTCTCCTGGGCGAAACACGCGCCGCTCGTCGTCACCAGGAACAGACCCGCCGCGATCGCCGACAGAATGTACGTGGACTTCATGACGTCAACTCCTTCTCTTCAAGGGCTCGTGGCCCCCATGATGCTCGGCCCGTGATCCGCGCGGAGGCACGCGCCCCGCGTCCGATCACGCCCGCTACGTGCTTGAATCCGAATCGCCGTTCCCCGCCGCCTCGGCCTTCCCCTTCATATCCACTTGCCAGTTCGTCACCCCGCCCGCGGCATCCTCGCACTGAACGATGCCCGTCGCGACCTTCGAGCGCAACCTCACCGCAAGCCGCGGCGACGCATCGCCCTCCGCCCTCGATTCGCAGTCGGGGTGCAGCGCCGCCGCCTCGCACCCCGGCCCGGGCATGAACGTCAGTCGCGACAGTCGCCGACCCGGCCGCGGCTCGACGATCAACGCTCCGTCCTCGAACCTCGCGTCGAATGGCGTAGCCGCTCCCGTCGCCCGCGGCTGCGAGGCCTTGACCTTCTCGAGCGTCGCCGAATCGGGGCTGGTCGGGCCCGCCGCCGCTGCAACGCCGACGCTCGTCGTCGCGCCGACGCGTCCCGGCAGACACGCCTCGCGACAGATCAGAATCTCGCTGCGAAGCTTGATGACCACGTCCCCCTCGACGTCCTTCTCCACGGTGAGCGGGACGAGCATCACGCAGTCGCCCTCGTAGATGTGATCGACGATGTCGCCCTCCGCCACGTGTCGCTTCGGCACCGGCCATGATGCCGGCCCGAAGGTGACGCGCGGGTCCGACTCGGAAAAGTCGAGCGTGGGAGCCGCGCCCGAGTCGTTCTGTCCGTTCCAGTAAAGGTGCCACTCGGGGGCGATGCGGAACCGAACGCCGATGATCGTCGTCGACCCCGCCGCCAACTGGCGGCTCGGCACGATCAGGTCACAGGTGACGTGCCGGGCCCCGGGTCCGCCTGACTCCTCGGGTTCGTGGGGCAACGCAGCCCCCGGCAGGGACATCGACGCGACCAGGATGCAGGTCATCGCGAGAGACACGTCACTCCTTCATCGACCAACTTCCAACGCCGCCGCCAACGCTCGATTGCCTGTCGTCCATGGGCCTGTGCGCGACGCAAGTGGGGGACTACCCTCGGACATGCACCTTTCCGCCCGACTTCCTCTACCGGG
>CAIYWI010000120.1 GCA_903929885.1 uncultured Phycisphaerales bacterium | reverse complement strand
GCAGGTGACGCTGCATCCGACCATGGGGATCTACCTGAGCTCCCTCCGCAGCGCGAAGGCGACCTTCGACGCCCGCGGCAACGCCACCTCGCTGCCCGACGAGAATTACGCCCGCGAGGTGATGCAGCTCTTCACCATCGGCCTCAACGAGCTCAACCCCGACGGCACGCTGCGGCTTGATCCCAGCGGGCAGCCGATTCCCACCTACTCGCAGGAAACCGTGGGGCAGATGGCAAAGGTCTTCACGGGCTGGGGCTTCGCCAATTCCACGCCGAACGCCACGGCGAACGCCGCCCTGTTCCGCGGCTCCCCCGGCAACTACACCGACCCGATGATGCTCTGGCCGGCCTTCCACGACGACACCGCCAAGACGATCGTCGGAGGCCGCGTTCTTCCCGCGGGCCAAGGTGGCATCAAGGATCTGAAGGACGCCCTCGACGCGCTCGTCGCGCACCCGAACACCGCGCCGTTCATCTCCCGCCAGCTCATCCAGCGCCTTGTCACCAGCAATCCGAGCCCCGGTTACGTCTACCGCGTGGCGCAGGCGTTCGCCAACAACGGCGCCGGCGTGCGAGGCGACCTCGCCGCCGTCACGCGCGCCATCCTGCTCGATCACGAGGCGCGTTCGCCCGCCGTCGCGGCCACCGCAACCTTCGGTAAGCTCAAGGAGCCGCTGCTCATGACCACCGCCCTCCTGCGGGCCGCCGGGGGCGCGTCCAATTCGGGCCGGATCAACATCCCGAATCCGGAAGGTTCGCTCGCCCAGGCTGCGCTGCGTTCGCCCACCGTATTCAATTTCTTCGAGCCGAACTACGTGCTGCCCGGAGCCGTCGCCGAGGCCGGCCTCTATGCGCCAGAATACCAGATCCTCAACGACACCACGGCGATCACGCAGCCCAACTTCTATTACGGCTACATCTACACGACGCGCTCGACGACCGACATGGCGCAACAAGCCGTGGGCCTGAACCTGGCGCCCTTCTATCCGCTGACGCGCACGCCCGCGCAGCTCGCGGAGACCTTCAACCTCTTGTTCACGGGCGGATCGATGCCCAAGGCCGCGCTCGACCGCGTCACCGCCGCCCTCACCGCCCTCCCGGCCGGCAGCGGAACCGCCACCGCCAACGATATCGAACGCGTCAGATCGGCCATCTACCTCGTGCTCACCTCCCCCTTCGGCGCCACCCAGAAGTAAGACTGCCATGAATCCCAAGAACCCCGCCCACGACCCGATCCGCCGGAAATTCATCGGCCAGTGCTGCGCCGCCGTCACCGCGACGGGCATGCTCTCCACCCTCGCCCAGCTCCGCATGATGGGTGCCGTCGCGAGCCCGGAAAACGGCCCTTCGACCCCGCCGCGCGCGGGCGCCGTGAACACCGACTTCAAGGCGCTCGTGTGCCTGTTCCTGGCCGGCGGCAACGACGCCAACAACATGGTCGTGCCCTTCGACACCACGGGCTACAACGATTACGCCTCCCTCGCCGGCCGCGGCGCGATCGCGCTGCCCAGGGCCCAGCTCCTCGAGATCAAGCCCCGCACCTCCGATGGTCGCGGCTGGTCGTTGCATTCGAGCCTGAACTCTGACGTCGCCGGTACCAACACCACCGGACTGAAGTCCCTCTTCGATTCCGGCAAGATGGCCGTGATCGGCAACGTGGGAACGCTCGCGGTGCCCACGACCAAGGCGCAGTACAACGCGCGCTCCGTGCCGCTGCCCCAGCAGCTCTACTCGCACAACGACCAGCAGGTCGAGTGGCAGAGCAGCATCGCCGACAAGCCCTTCGTCACCGGCTGGGGCGGCCGCGTGGCCGACCTCGCCCACGCGTTCAACGACAACTCGAGCATCTCGATGTCGATCAGCCTGAACGGGCAGAATTCGTTCCAGGTCGGCAAGCGGGTCGTGCAGTTCGCCGTCAATCCCGGGGGCGCCGTCGCGCTTTCCAGCTCCGCGGGGAGCAGCACGCCCGCCGGCATCCGCACGCTCGCGCAGAACGACCTGCTCGCCGCCCGCAACGCCAACCTGTTCGAGGCCGCGTTCTCCGGCATTACCCGCAACGCGATCGACGACAGCGCCCTCATCTCGGGTATCCTGACGGGCAATCCGCCCTTCACCACCGCCTGTCCGGGCACGGGCCTCGGCCAGCAGCTGCGCACCATCGCCCGCCTCATCGCCGCCTCCAAGGAACTCGGTCTAAAACGACAAATCTTCTTCGCCCGCATCGGCGGTTTTGACCTCCATGACG
>CAIYWI010000119.1 GCA_903929885.1 uncultured Phycisphaerales bacterium | reverse complement strand
GTCGGCGGGGTTGATGCCCAGTGTGCCGCACGTCAGTTCCAGCGTCTCGAGGTAGTCGGGAGACTCCTCGAGTCGCAGCCCGGCAAGGCCCGCGCCCCGCGGCTCGATCGATTCGCACAGCGTGAGACTGATGCAGTCGCGCGGGTCGGCCATGCCGACGGTCATGCCTCCCAGCGTGGTGAAGAGCGAGAGTTCGCAGTCGCCCAGCGGCGGGAGGCGACGGTGAAAGAGCAGATCGAAGACGAGGCACTGGCTGGGGGTGTGGGCGCTGGCGACGAGGCGAAGATGCGACTGACGGTCGTCGACCACGGACGGCAACGCGGGCGTGAGGGTCTCGCCCATGAAGAAGGTCATCTCGCCTTGCCGACCGATCGGGCCGCCCTGAACGCGATCAACGACGGAACCGTCGGGGAGGGAGGTGCGCACGACCGCGTCTTGCATCCAGCCATGGGGCGAGCCGCCTCCCGAGAGGATCGGCACGCCGCCGTATCGGGCGGCGGCCTCGGGATCGATCGGCCGGGACGTGTTCGCCGGCGCCCCTTCGCCGGAGTTGCTGATGCGACGCCCGAAGCCGATGACCCACGACAGATCAGCGCGCAGGCGACGAAGACCGACGTAGCCGCGGATGATGGCCGCCCTGGTGTGCAGCGGGTCCGGGGAAGGGCCCGCGTCGGCGGTCGGGCTGAAGAGATAGGTAACGACCTGCGCGTCTGCTTGAACGCCTACCAATGACGACATCGAGCGGAAGGCGTTGCGGCGAGCAGTCAAATCGGCCCGGGTGGCGCCCGCGGAAGCGAGGTGGCCCAGCAGCGAGTCGAGCACCACGCGGCTGCCGGCATGCTCGGTCGTCAAGCGCTGGTAGTGTCCCAGCGCGGCCTCGACGCGAGCCAACGCCGCGGGTTCGACTCCCGCCTTCGCCGCCGCCTTGAGGAAGATCTGCATGGCCGATTCGCCGGGCAGATGCTGCAGTCCGGCGAAGGGATCGGCAGCCCCCACCAACTTGCAGACCTTCCAGGCAAGGTTCATGTCGATCGAGAGGGCCTCAGCAAGGTCCAGCGGCCGACTCGGAGCGCCAGGGATGCGGTCGAGCACCTTCCCGAGTGCGGTTCGAAGGTCGACAGCCACCGCGGCTGCCATCGATTCGAAGCCGAGGGACTGCGAGACCACATCCGAGGAAGGGCCTTGAGGAGTCTGGCCGGGGGCAGAGGTGCTGGTGGTGGGATTCATGGGAAATGCTTACATACACCGTACTTCAGGCCGTCAAACAGCATTTTCAAGCAGCAATCTCGCTTCCGATGCACACATCATAGCAAATCGTGAAATTTGGGGATCGATTTTCACAAATCGTCGTAGATGATATTCGCGAGTGCGGCAGCGTTTCTGGCATTGTCGCCATCTGCCGCAGCGAAGCCCGGCCCATCCCGCGGGATGGGGACATCAACGTGGACACTCCATCATGACCCGCCACCCCCCGCAGTCGCGTCCGTCCTCCACTGCCCGATTCATGCTTGCAGCATGCGCGGCGTTGTCGGGCTGGTCGGCGGTTGCATCAGCGCAGACGCCGACATGGATTCAAACATGGGACGGCGCAAGGGCCGGCGTGACCTCGCCGCCCCGAGACATCGCGTTCGGGGTGCTGGCGGACGCCGCAGGGAGCGTGTACGTGTTGGGCGGCTCGCTTTCCAACGCGAACATGCCGGTGCCGCCGCCGCTGCCTCCGATCCCGGCACGGTTCCTTTCGCACGACGATCTGGCGGTGGTGAAACTCTCGGCGGACGGGGCCGTGGTGTGGTCGTTGACGTACGACTTCCCGACGCTGGGGGACACGAACCTGACGCCCCAAACACAGTCGGGATCGGATCTGCCGTTGGAGGGCGTGCTGGGGAGCGACGGGAGTCTGTATGTGCTGGCTCAGATGACCTATCGCTACGACACGATCATCGTTCCGCCCCAGACGACCGAGACGACTGTTTCGGCGTTCGGCGTTGGCATCGTCAAGATCTCTCCCACCGGATCGGTGGTGTGGAACACGATTCACTTCCCGAGCGGCGTGCGATCGATGAATCCGATCTCGATGGCGATGGGCGATTCGGGGCGGCTGTATGCCGCCTACTTGGCCACCACCACGACGGGCGTACAGACGCAGGGGGTGCTGGTGGTTGAATCGACCAGCGGCGCGCAGGTCGCGGACCTGACGGTGAATGCGGGGGGAGCATCGGCCTCGACACTTCCCCGGGTGGTGCGGCGGGGGACGGGGGGTCGGATCTACGTCGCCAGCACGCCGCCGAGCAGTTCGGGGTCGTCCGCGTTGCTCACGGTGATTGATGACGCGACGGCATCGATCGTGCGAGAGACCTTTGCGACGGGAGCGGCGAGCCGCGGCGTGAGCGGCATGATGGTCAGTCCGACCACCGGCGAGGTGGCCATCAGCGGGACCGTGGATGGGCCTGGAGGCGGCGACGCGATGGTGGCGAAGTTCGCCGCGTCGGGCGATCATCTGTGGACCTCGGTGTTCAACGATGAGGTCAACAGCAGCCAGAGCGTCGCGGCGGGCATCGCCATGGACGCGGCTGGCAACATCTACACCGCTGGCATCCAGGGCATCTCGCCGGCTCCGAACGACATCTTCGTCGTCAAGTTCCTCGCCGGCGGCGGGGATCCGGCGTGGGGACAGGTATGGAGCCGCGGCACCACCGTGCCGGAGTGGGTGACCAATCGGCAAGGCATCGTGGTTCGTTCGTCCGGCGAGGTGGTGGTGAGCGGCTGGGTGCCGGGTGTCGCGGGGGGCAGCGACTTCGACATGCTCGCGCTCACAGTGGACGGGGCCACCGGCGAGATCGGGACGCCGATCATCTACAACGCCGCACTCGCGTCCGCGTCCGACGACCGGGTCAGCGGCGGGATCGTGGCGACGCCGGACGGGGGCGTGGTGCTGGCCGGACGCTCGTTCACGACGCGGAACATGGACCTTGCGATCGTGAAGTTCGGCGGGGGCGTGGGGTGCCCGTCATGTGCCGCGGACTTCAATGAGGACGGGGGCGTCGACGGCGCGGACATCGAGGCCTTCTTCGTCGCGTGGGAGTCGGCCGACTCGTGCGCCGACAGCAATCAGGACGGCGGCATCGACGGCGGCGACATCGAGGGTTTCTTCGCCACGTGGCAGGCGGGTGGGTGCTGAGCATTCGCTCGGTGGGAAGGTGCGAGCGCGACGCGGCGAATCGGGGCGGGCTTGATTCGGCACCCGCACGGCGTCGTCGGCCGGATAAAGTCCAACCGCGCCTCCGCGACGACCGCAGACCCTCGCGCCGGTCGGCGGTTCAAGACCCCACAGACGGAGCGGGGGTGGGGCAAGTCGCGAGTCGGCGCGTGCGTCGCGTCGGATGGCTCGCGTCGAAGTGTCCGCGCCCGATCCCGCACGCTCGCCCCATGGAAACGCTCCGACAATCGCTGCTGGCCATCCACATCGCGGCAGGATTCGCCGCCATCGTCGCGTCGCTCGCGGCGGCCTCTTCGAAAGCCCTGGGCCTGTCGCACCGCGCGCACGTGGCGACCGGGCGTTGCTTTGTCTGGGCGATGCTGGGCATCGTCGTGACTTCACTCCCCCTCTCGCTGCTCGGCGGGAGCCTGCTGCTCCTGCTCGTGGGGATCCTGAGCGGCTATCTCGCGTTTGCCGGGTGGCGAGAGGCCGTGCGTCCGCCCGGATCGGGGGTCCTGATCGATCGCGTCGCCGCGGTGCTGATGGTGTTGGCGGGACTGGTGATGTGCGGATGGGGAGCGCTGGCGTTGGTCGGCGGGAGCATGGGCGGGATCGTGCTGGGGGTGTTCGGCACCATCGGCCTTTCGCTCGCGACGACCGACCTTCGTCGCATCGGTCGTCCGGCAGAGCGAACGACGCGGATCGCCAACCACATGGTCCGCATGATGGGCGCGACGATCGCCGTGATCACGGCGTTCCTCGTGGTCAACGTCCGCTTCGAACCCGGCTGGGTGGTGTGGATCGCCCCGACCGCCGTGCTGACGCCGCTGATCGTGGCGTGGTCGAGGCTGATCAGGCGGGGCCGCCTTGCATGACCGATTGAGAACCGTGCGAGCGTGATCGGCTCTGGATGGCGGGCGGCGGCCGCAGTTGATTCGCGACCCATGGCGTCGCGTTGATCGCGGGGTCAATCGACGGGGAACGGCTCGAAGTCGGAGGCGTCGAACTGCCCGACAAGGTCGAGCAGGAGGGCGCAGCCCGTCGCGGCCTTGAAGTCGGCGATGGCGGCGCGTGCGGGCTCGCCGCCCGCCGCGACGCGACAGGCGTGGCGGACGCGCTGCTTGAGTCGCTCGTTGGCCTGCTCCCATCCGGCCTCCTCGGGATCGCCCAGGTCCCACGCGGCCGCCTCGAGGGTGCCCAGCAGAAGCAGGACCGACGGGCCGGACCTCGCGAACGGGTCGGCGTCATCGACGAGCGTGGCGGACATGGAACCCGACTCGGCACGAACCTGCACGACCATGGCCGACCACGGGGCCGACCCGCGGGCGCAGGTCTGAAGCGTTCGCGCGGCGAGGTCGAAGAACTCGACGAGATCGGGCATGACGTCATCCGAGAGTTCGGCGGCGCTCGAGGCTTCGAGCACGACCTTGGGCCGTCGTGCCTGCGCGATGTCGAAGCCGCCGAGCGTGGCGGGATCGAGCTGAATGCCGGGAATCGTGCGCTCTCGCTCGGGGCCACCAACGTCAAGACGGGTCGTCCACGACAGCATGGGAGAGCTTACGGTTCCGGTCGTTGCGATGCGTCAACGCCGCATGAGCTTCACGCAACCCTGACGTTGACCCAAGTCGACCCATCGAAGCATGAGGACCCGGGTTGGCGGGTGAGGCACCATCGTCGAATTTACCGATGGATGCCGCGGGAACTGTGGATGCCGCGGCACGACGGGCCCTTACGGAGTGCGATCGCCGGCGCGCGACCCGCCCCGTCGCCGCCCCGTCGCCTTCGGACGCAATGCCCGCCGATTCGTACCGTTGCACGAAGGTCAGCAACGCAACGTTCTGGGAGTCCTTCATGAAGCGTGCCGCCCGGCAAGTCTGGATCGGGTTCGGGATGATGATCGGAGCCGGCGCCGTGGGGACCGGCGCATGGGCGGCCGCGCTCGACGAGCCGTCGACGGCGGGCATCGTGGCGCCGCCGGCACCCCGGAACGCCCGCGACCTGGGCGTGGGGCGTTATGTCGCAGACGCGAGCGGGAGCGATCTGGCGGGGAAGGCGACGTCGTGGCGGAGCGGCCGCGGCGAGCGTCTCACGGTGATCGCCCTGACGAGCGTGACGTGTCCCTTGTGCAAGAAGTTCGCGCCGTCGCTGGCCCGGATCGAGGCGGCCTACGCGAACAAGGGCGTGAAGTTCGTGTACGTGAACGTCAGCGGCGTCGACACCGCGCCAGAGATGCAGCAGCAGATCAAGGACCAGGGCTTCAGGGGGCTGTATCTCGACGACGCCGACCATGCGTTGGCCGCGATGCTTGGCGCCAAGACCACCACTGAGGTCTATGTCGTCGATGCGGCCAACACGCTGGCGTATCGCGGGGCGGTGAGCGATCAGTACGGCGTGGGGTTCTCGCACGAGGCGCCCAGGCAGCGATTTCTGGAGGACGCGCTGAACGCCGCGTTGGCGGGGCGGGCACCGGCGATCGCCGCCACGTCGTCGCCGGGGTGCGCCATCGAGTCGCCCGCCACGACCGCGGGGTCCGCGGTTGTCCCGGCCGTCACGTACACCCGCGACATCGCCCGCATCGTCCAGAACAGCTGCCTTGAGTGTCATCGCTCCGGCGGCGTCGCACCCTTTGCGCTCGACACGTTCGAGTCGGTGTCGCGGCGGGCCTCGATGATCCGCGCGGTGACGCAGGAGGGGATCATGCCCCCGTGGTTCGCCTCGCCGCATGGGCCGGGCGGCGGCTCGGATGGGCAGAGCCCATGGGTCAACGACCGGTCGCTCAGTCAGGCCGAGAAGGACACGATCAGCGCGTGGATCGCGGCGGGCAAGCCGCGGGGCGACGAGAGGGACCTGCCCTTGTCGCGCACGTTCGCTTCGGGCGAGTGGACGATTCCGACGCCGGACGCGGTGTATCAGATTCCCGAGCCCATCGCCGTCAAGGCCGAGGGGACGATGCCCTACCAGCACGTGCTGGTGCCGACGCGACTGACGGAGGACAAGTGGGTGAGGGCGATGCAGATCATCCCCACGGACCGGTCGGTGGTGCACCACGTGCTGGTCTTTGTCATGCCCGAGGCCGCGATGACGGACCCATCGGTTCGCCGCCGGGCCGCCATCGACGAATCTCGCGGCTTCTACGCGGCGTATGTGCCGGGCAACGACGCGGTGATCTACCCGGAGGGCATGGCCAAGCGATTGCCCAAGGGATCGGCGCTGATGTTCCAGATCCACTACACGCCGAGCGGCAAGGCGACGACGGACCAGATGAAGATCGGGATGGCCTTCGCGGACGAGCCGCCCAGGCACATCGTCCGCACAGCGGCGGTGGCCGACCGGCGTCTCGCGATCCCGCCCGGGGCGGCGAATCACGAGGAAACGGCGAGCGTGCGCCTGCCGGCCGATTCGAAACTGCTGGCGTTCATGCCGCACATGCACGTGCGGGGCAAGGCCTATCGCTACGAAATGAAGCGCCCGGGCGAGGAGGACCCGACGGTCGTGCTCGACATTCCGCGGTACGACTTCAACTGGCAACTGCGGTACACGCTCCGAGCGCCCATCGACGCGCCGGCGGGAACGATGCTGATCGGCACGGCGTGGTACGACAACAGCGCGGCGAACCCGGCCAACCCCGACCCGACCAAGACGGTGCGGTGGGGACCTCAGACTTCCGACGAGATGATGCTGGGATACATCGAGTATCACCTCGTGAACGAGGATCCGAACCATGCCGACGAGTTGCCCGCGGAGGGGACGCCGCGGCGCGGACTGGGCGGCGTGCTTGCGGGTGCACGGCCGCTGTCGTTCGATCGCCTGCTGACGCAGTTCGACGGGAACAAGGATGGCAAGATCGAGAAGAAGGAAGTGCCGCAGAACCTGCACCGCGGGTTCGATCGGCTGGATCGCGACGGGGACGGGGCGTTGACGCGCGACGACTTCCCGCGGCCCTAGGCGCGAGGGCAGCCCGTGCCGCCGCGGCATCCTCCAACCGCGTTGAAGCGAGCACGCGTGATGGCGGCCTTGGCGCGTTCTTCGCCCGAATCCAGGCGTGCCGAACCTGATGCCTCGGCACAGGGCTCGTGAGCGATCAGCGTCGCGTGGCGGCCTTCGCCTGTCGGATCGCGATGGGGACGTAGCCGACCTCGAGTCCAGCCGGGGGCGTCACGAGCAGGGCAGGATCGAGCGACGCCAGCGTGCCCGTCGTGGGAGGCGGGAGGTAGGTGCGATCCTTGGTCCATGAACGGTGCAGGAGTTCGACCCGACGCTGCGCCTCTTCGCGTGCCGCGGGGGAGAGGTCGGCGTTGAGCATGGCGGGCTGATCGGCGAATCGATACCAGGCGTAGGTCACGACGCTGCCGTCGCCGAGCGCAATCTCGAAGGGACCTGCGACGGGCCCCGGGGAACGGAAGGGGCTTTCCGGCGACGTCGGCGTTTCGTACGCCCCTTCGTGCTTCTCTCGGGGCGTCTCGAATCGCAGTGCTTGCAGCCCGGAGGTGGAGGGCACCTCTCCAGCATTGACAGCGGACCAACGCGGGCGCTTCCCGTCGGCGGCAACAAGGCGGAAGTACTCAGGGAGACGCACCCGCGGGCCGCCCCCGCCGGTCACGGCGTGAACGAGGTCCTTGTTCCATTGATACCCGAAGGTGAATGGATCGTGGGCGAGCGGCGTCCCAAAGCGGGCCCAATCGATCTCGCGTTTATCTTCCTTCGCCGTGCCTTCGGGGAAGAGTCGCCAGGTGGATCCGCCACCCTTGCCGAACCGCTGGACGTGCGCCGCGGCAGGGTCGACGACGCCGCTCGCAGGCGGCCCGCCGGCGAACCATCGACGGACCGGTTCGGTGAGCGCGTCGCGGGAGTAGGTCGTGAGACGGTGCAGGACGACCGTGCGACCTTCGCCATCGACGGGGAAGGAGACGGGCGCGGTGCGGGCGAAGGTGCGAGATTCGGCCACTCGACCGGCGTCGGGAACGGTGACCATCGAGGCGGGGACCCACTGCGTCTCCATCTGGAAGGCCTTGTTCGGGTTGGAGGGCCGAGAGTCGAGGAGTTTGCCGGCCAGTTCAGGACGATCAATCGCGGCGGACGACCAGAAGAAGGGCGTGAAGAAGCAGACCGGCCCCTTGAAGTTCGCCGTGTTGAGGAAGAGCGTCCAACACTGATCGCCGGTGGGAATCGGCTTGCCCGCGGTGGTGGCCTTGGCGTCGATCAACGGCAGGGGCAGGTACCCGTAGCCGAAGAGTTCGCCGCAGGTTCCCTGCGCGAGGTTGAGTCCGTCCGGAGGCCAGACGACCCAAGGGCTCAGCTGCGCCACGGCGTACTTGCCCAGCGGCTTCTTCCAATCGCGACCCTTTCCCGCGCCGGGACCGTTGGCCCAGGCGACGAAGTCGGGGGCGACGCCGCCCATGATGAACTTGGGCGTGGTGGTCGCGAATCGCGTGTCTCGCCACCAGCCAAGACCGCCCTCGATGTCGGAGTAGAACTCGCGCTTGCCCTTGCCGTCCGTCTGCGCGAACATCCAAGTGCCGAAGAGGCCGGTCTGGAATCGAGAGCCCGGGTAGCGATCGACGATCGGCCACGCCGCGGCGTACATGGAGTATCCGGCGTCGAACTGCTCGGGGGCACGCTCGACGGGCACGAGCATGTAACCGGAAAGTTCGGCGCGATCGATGGCCGAGGGCGACATCGCGGGCACGAACGGCTCTGCATCTTTCACGACGAGCGAACGCATCGCCTTGCCGAGACTGTCGCCGACGAGCAGGCACGTTTCCGCATTCCCGAACTCGTGGTGAGCGTGCTTGGGGTTCGGCGATTCCTCGGGGGCACGCACGAATGCCGCGGTGGGCACGAAGAGGACGCGTCCCCCCCACTCCGGCCGTGCCGCGGCTGCGGCCTGGGCGCGTCGCAAGCGTCCCCATTCGTTCGGCGCGTCGACCCACGGACCCGTGAGTTCGCCGATCACCACCGGGAGGTCGGGCGTGTCGAGGTCGCGACGAACGTCCTTGATGAGGTTCACCAGGTTGGTCTCGTACTCGGGGACGGCGCGAGCGGGATCGCAGCCATCGTTCCATCCGTGATACCAGACGAAGCCGGCGAGTTCGTGGCCGCGCGACCGGCCGGCGGGCCGATCGCGAGCAAGCTCCGCGAGCGCGTCGCGAACCTGCTGGATCATGAGCGTGTAGTACGGGCCGGTGGGCCCTTCGGACGACGGCGGACGGAAATCGGCGTAAAGACTCTTGCCGCCCCACGCGGTCTTGATGAGCAGCACGTCCTCGTCGAGGGCCTCGCCGAGCACATGACCGAACTGCAGTTCGGGCCCGAAGTGATGGCGACCCTCATGCGGCGTGAAGCCGACGCCGAGCGGACCGCTGCGGAGCGGCCGATTCGCGGGCTGATACCGGACTCGCACATCGTCCCGAATGCGCCACTGGCCGGCTTCGTCGACGAGATGACGGAACGATGCCGCCTTCGCGGGATCCTGCAACAGGGCCCTGAGTGTTCCCCTGCCGTCGTTGTACGACTTGCCATCGAGATCGGCGACGGCCTGACCCTCCATGTTCGATTGACCGGCGAGGATGAAGACCTTGACGGGCGGGAGTTCAGCCGCGGCAAGCCGCGGGAGCATCGCCAAGGCGACAGCGATGATCAATCTGCATGCGGTTGGTGCCACGGTGAGCCAGCTCCTTTGGTCGCTCGTCCCGAGTGGGCCACTCACGACCGTCGCATGATAGTGATGCGGTCTCACCCGCCGACTCTCGACAGGACCGGCGGCGACGGCGAATCATCGTGCCGGCGATGGAACACGCGACGCGCGAGCACCGACCAGCGGGCGGCCTCGTCCTACCCTCCCACTGCGCGGCACGCCTGAAGTGCGGCATCTTGTACGGAGAGGTCATGATTCGTCCCGTGTTGTTCGTGCTGAGGCCGTCGTTCGCGGACCCCAAGGCGGGGCCCGGGACTTACTTCTGTCCGCACAGCGCGACCGTCGAGGGGTTGCTGTCGTTTCACCCCGAACTTCGCGAGCGGCTCGATGTGCGGTACGTGGACTTCGCAAAGCCGAGGCGAGCGGTGATCACGGAGATCGGCGAGGCCAACCAGGCTTGTCCGGTATTGGTGCTGCCGCCGGAATGGACCAGTCCGCCTGCAAACGGCCGATGCGCGGAGGGACGCACGTTTTTCGTGGGCGCCACGGAGATCGCGACGTTTCTGGCCGAGTGGGCGGGGATCGGGATGCCGCACCCGTGAGGATGCCGCGCGTGACGCAAGCCGGTGAAAGCACCGGGCTCGTGACGGCCAACACGTCGGCTCATGCGAAGCGTGCGGCGAAACAATCGCGAGAGGACGCGAGCGACGCTTGACCACCTTGAATAGTCCGTCTAGCCTCTCTTCGGTCATGGCCCAGCGCCAGCATCATCACCGCCACCACCATCATCATCCGGCTCCTTGCCGGCGATGTGGCGCGTGAACGCTCGGACCTGACCCGCAGCACGTTCATCGATCCAACAACGCCGGCCAAGGCCGGCGTTGTTCGTTTCGGCATTCGCGCCTGAACGAACCAACCCGGGCCTGAGGCGGCACGCCCCTCACTCGGAGACGTTCGCTCATGCAGTCATCCATCTCGACGCTCAAGCTCGCGCTGCCCAAGGGACGCATGCAGGAGGGCGTGTTCGCGCTCCTGTCGGAGGCGGGCATCCGCCTGTCGGTGCCGTCTCGCGGCTATCGACCGCGGATCAGCCTGCCGGAGACCGAAACCAAGATCCTCAAGCCGCAGAACATCGTGGAAATGCTCGCGAGCGGCTCTCGCGACGTGGGGCTGGCGGGCGCGGACTGGGTCTGCGAGCTGGGCCTCGACCTCGTCGAGGTGCTGGACACGGGCCTCGATCCGGTGCGGCTGGTGGCGGCGGTGCCCGCGGCGATGATCGAGCGAGGCGGACTTCCCGATCGGCCGCTGCGATTCGCCTCGGAGTACGTTCGTCTCACCACGCGATGGTGCGAGCGGCGCGGACGCTGCGACCAGGTCGTGCGTTCATACGGCGCCACCGAGGTCTTTCCGCCCGAGGACGCCGACGGCATCACCGACGTGACCGCCACCGGGAGCACGCTGGAGGCCAACGGGCTGGTGATCGTCGACGAGCTCATCACCAGCAGCACGCGGCTGTACGCGAGCCCGCGGGCCTGGGCCGACCCTGCGCTCCGGGCACGCATCGAGGATCTCGCGATGATCCTGCAGTCGGTGCTCGAGGCGCGGCGGCGCGTGATGCTGGAACTCAACTGTCCGGCCGACAGACTCGACTCGATCTGCCGCGAACTGCCGTGCATGCGCGAACCCACCATCGCTCCGCTCCACGCGGCGTCGGGCTATGCGGTGAAGGCCGCGGTGAAGCGTGACGCGCTCCCTCGCCTCATTCCGCGGCTCAAGCAGGCCGGCGGCGTCGACATCGTCATTTCCCCGCTCTCGCAGGTGGTGCCATGAACAGCCACATCGACGACACCTCGTTGCTGCCGGCCGACCGATTGGCGGGGCAACGGGCCTACCGGCGCCAGCAGCAAGTTCGGCCGATCGACCTGCGACTCGACGCGAATGAGGGCCTCGGCCCGGACGCATCGCTGCTCGAGGCGGTGCGCGACGAGTTTCGGGCGACGGCTCGAAGCTATCCGGACGCCGCGTCGTTCGAGGCGATGCTGGCTCGCCGGGAAGGGGTGGAGCCCGAGTGCGTACTGGCAACGGCCGGCGCGGATGATGCACTGGACCGCCTGTGCCGCGTGATGCTCCAGCCGGGTCGCAGCGCGCTGCTGACGAGGCCGACCTTCGAGATGCTGCCCCGCTTCATTCGCAGCGCAGGGGGCACGTGCCGAGAGATTCCGTGGATGGAGGGACCGTTTCCGGCCCGCGCCATGGCGGAGGCGGCAACGCCTGACACGAGCATGCTCTTCGTGGTGTCGCCGAACAACCCGACCGGAAACGTCGCCAACATCGACGACCTGCGACTGCTGCGGGCGGCCGCTCCGCGTGCGTTGCTGGTGCTCGACCACGCGTACGTGGAGTTCGCCGACGAGGATCTGACGCGAGCCGCCATGGAGATGCCCGGCGTGGCGGTGACGCGAACCTTGAGCAAGGCGTGGGGACTGGCGGGAATGCGAGCGGGATATCTCGTGGCCGAAGCCCAGGTGGTGCGGTGGGCGCGGCAGGCGGGGCTTCCATACGCGGTCTCCGGCCTTTCGCTGGCACTGGCGCAGCGCCACCTCGTGGAGGGCGAGGACCGGACACGTCGCCACGTGGCGCGGGTGCGAGACGAGGTGCGGGAGATCGGGCGACTGCTGGCCTCCCTCGGGGCCAGGCCCATGGCGTCCCAGGCCAACTTCGTGCTGGCTCGATTCACCGATGCGCCGCTGGTGGCCGACCTGCTGGCGGGCGCGGGCATCGCCGTTCGATCGTTCCCCGATCACGCTGAACTTGCCGACTGCCTTCGCATCGGCTGTCCGGGCGATCCGCAAGCGATGGATCGACTCGCGTGCGCGTTGCGGGCCGCCATGAAGCCGCGAGGGTTGCTCTTCGACCTCGACGGCGTGCTTGCCGACGTGTCGGGTTCGTATCGACAGGCGATCATCGAGACGGCCGCTTCGTTCGAGGTCCGCGTCACGCGAGAAGCGATCGCCGAAGCCAAGGCTGCGGGGAACGCCAACAACGACTGGGCGCTGACGCAGAGGTTGCTGGCCGGCTCGGGCGTGCAGGCGGGCCTCGAGGAGGTGACTCGTCGGTTCGAGACGTTGTATCAGGGCGATGGCAGGTCGCGTGGGCTTCGCGACACCGAACGACTGCTGGTGGAGCGAGGGCAGCTGCAACGGTGGGCGAGCGAACGTCCGCTCGCGATCGTCACCGGACGTCCCAGGGTCGACGCCGAGCGCTTTCTCGACCGATTCGGCATCCGCGAATGCTTCCGGGTGTTGGTGTGCATGGAGGACGCTCCGCTCAAGCCGGATCCCTCGCCGGTGCAACTGGCGATGGAGCGTCTGGGCATCGAACACGCGTGGATGATCGGCGACACCGTGGACGACGTGCTCGCCGCACGCGGGGCTGGCGTCATTCCTTTCGGCGTCGCCGCACCCGGCGAGGACATCGCCCGAGCGACGGACACCCTGACACGCGCGGGCGCGGCTCGCGTGCTTTCCGCGACATCCCGACTTTCGGAACTGCTGCCATGAACACGCCCACCACCTTGCGTCCGCCCCGCAACGCCACGATCGAACGCTCCACCCGCGAGACGACGATCTCGCTGTCGCTCGTCGTCGACGGGACAGGCGTGGCCGACGTCGCCACGGGCATCGGCTTTCTCGATCACCTGCTGACGGCGCTGGCGCACCACGCACGCTTCGATCTGAACCTCCGGTGCGTCGGCGACCTGAACGTCGACGACCATCACACCGCCGAGGACTGTGCGTTGGCGCTGGGAAGCGCCCTCGACCAGGCTCTGGGCGATCGCGTCGGCATCGCCCGGTTTGGCCATGCGTTTGCGCCGCTTGACGAAGCGTTGAGTCGCGTGGTGGTTGATCTGATCACCCGGCCGGTGGCGGTGGTCGATCTTGGCCTGACCAGAGAGCGTCTGGGCGCCCTTGCCTGCGAGAACGTTCCACACGTGCTGCGATCGCTGGCGATGGCCGGGCGGTTCACGCTGCACGCCGACGTGCTCCGTGGCGAGAACGACCACCACCGCGCCGAATCGGCGTTCAAGGCGCTCGCCATCGCCTTGCGCGGGGCCGTTGCCATCGATGGCGATGCCATCAACAGCACCAAGGGGGCACTCTGATGGAGCCGCGAGCCGTGTCCATCGTCGCCACCGGGAGCGCCAACCTTGCGTCCGTGCGCCGGGCCGTGGAGCGTCGCGGCCAACTGGCGATCGTGACCGACGACCCGCAAGACGTCGTCGCTGCGCCGCGGCTGATCCTGCCGGGCGTCGGCGCGTTCGGGGCCGCCATGACCGAACTGGCGGCTCGGGGCCTGATCGAGGCGTTGCAACATCGCCTGCTGGGAGGCATGCCGACGCTGTGCATCTGCCTCGGAATGCAACTGCTGTGCGAGTCGAGCGAGGAATCGCCGGGCGTGCCAGGGCTCGGCGTCGTGCCGGGACGCATCACGCGTTTCGCGGCAGGC
>CAIYWI010000118.1 GCA_903929885.1 uncultured Phycisphaerales bacterium | reverse complement strand
GAGCAGGACGGACTTGATGGGGCGTCGCGAAGCGCCCGCGGCGTGGGCGAGCATCGCGCCTTCGATGACGAGCGCGTCGGGCCCGAGCGTCTTCCAGGCGATCGAGCGGAGGCGCTCGATGGAGCGGACGGGACGAAGGCCACCGAAGCGACGTGGATCGCGGAAGAGCATGATCGAATCGCCGGGGTCGATGGTCCACACGGCATGCACATGAGTGTGGACGGACACGGCGTTCGGATCGTTGACGACGAGCACTTGTCCGCTCATGCCGAGTTGGATGACGAGGCAGCGACCGTCGTCGGCGACGATGGCGAGTTGCTTGCCACGACGTTCGAGCGAGGCGACGGTGGCGTCCTGAAGCATCGCGGCGGCCCGATCGCGGAGGGATCGCGGCGTGGGCGTGCAGATGTCGGCGCGCAGGAGCGACGCATGACGGATGTGCCGGCCGAGCAGGCGCGGTTCCAGGGATCGTCGCAGCGATTCGACTTCCGGAAGTTCTGGCATGGGCAGCGTCGACTCGATCGGGATGCGGATGGCACCGCGGCGGAGCGAATCGTATTGTTTCGCCCGGTTCCGCCTCGACCACGGTTGGCGCGACGGTGGAGATTCACGCTCGATGATTGATCCCGGCCATCCCGACCATGATCGACGCCCTCCCCACGGGGATGCGGCACGACATCGCCTCCCGACGGATGCGTCGCCGCCGGCGGTGAGCGTGATCACGGCGTGCTTCAACGCTGGGCGGCTGATCCTCGAGACGGCGGCATGCGTGCTGGCGCAGACGTTGACGAGTTGGGAGTGGATCGTCGTCGACGACGCGTCGACGGACGAGGAATCGATTCGGGCGCTGGATGCGTTGGGCAAGATCGATCCGCGCGTGCGCGTGATTCGGTCGCCCGGAAATGGGGGGCCCGGCGCGGCGCGCAATCGGGGTGCGGCGGCGGCATGCGGCTCGGTGTTGTTCTTCCTCGATTCGGACGACCTGATCGAACCGACGATGCTCGAGCACGTGGCGTGGCACCTGGCCACGCGACCGGACGTGGCGGCGACCTCCACGTTCGAGGTGGGGTTCGGGGCGCAGCGATATCTGTGGACGCAGGGATTCGACACGCCGGAGATGCTCGTGCAGGAGTGTCCCGTCGGTGCGCACGCGGCGGCGGTGCGAGCGGACGCTTTTCGGGAGGCGGGCGGGTTCGACGAGACGATCCGCGGCGGGATGGAGGATTGGGACTTGTGGTGTCGCTTGGCGTCTCGAGGCCATTGGGGCACGACGATTCCCGAGTATCTCTCGTGGTATCGTCGACGGGAGGATCATTCGGCGCGGTGGGAGGATTGGGACGGAGGCGAGCGGCAGGAGCGGTTCCGGCAGCGGCTCAAGGAGCGGTATCCGGGCGTCTTCGAGCGTCCGCCGCGGGTGTTGCGGACCGTCGAGGTTCCGTTCGCCTCGGTGGGAGGCGACGTGCCGGTGCGAAACAGCATGGCGAAGGGATCGCCGCGACTGGTGGTGCTGACGCCTCGGATGACGATGAGCGGCGCGGACAAGCAGGCGTTGAACATGATCCGCCTGGCGCAGGGTCGCGGGTGGGACGTGACGGTGGTGGCGATCGAGGCGGGCGAATCGTGGTGGCAGTGGGAGTATTCGAGATTGACGACGGACGTGTTTCGCGCCAGGAGTTTCGTGAAGGCGTGCGACGTGCCGCGGTTCGTGCGGGGCGTGATCGAGAGTCGGCGACCGGAGGTGGTGGCGCTGGCGGGGGGCGAGTTGGCGTACTGGCTGCTGCCGCACATGCGGGCGCATTGTCCGGAGCCGGCGTATGTGGACGTGGTGCATCGGGTGGAGGAGGACTGGAGGAACGGGGGGCAGCCGCGACATTCGGCGGCAAGCCGCGGGATGCTGGACCTGACGCTGTCGACCAGCGAGGCGGTGCGGCGGTGGATGGTCGATCGCGGCGGCGCGGCGGATCGCATTCGCGTGGGCGTGGCGCACGAGGACATGGAGGCGTGGCGTCGGGACGAGGCGATCCGTTCGACGGTGCGACGGGAGTGGTCGGTGCCCGAGGGCATGCCGCTGATCCTGGGCGTGGCGAGGTGGAACGAGTCGATGCGACCTGCGACGTTCGCGGCGGCGTTGAATCGCCTGGCGGCGCGTGGCGTGGCGTTCAGGGCCTTGGTGGTCGGCGACGGGCCGGCACGACCGACGTTGGAGCGCGAGTTGGGCGCGTTGATCGCGCAGGGCGTGGTGCGGCTGGCGGGAGCGGCGACCAACGACCGGGTTCGGGCGTTGTGCATGGCATCGGACGTGTTCTTGTGGACGGGCGTTCGCACGGGCGCGTCGCGAGCGGTTCACGAGGCGATGGCGGCGGGGCTGGCGGTGGTGGCGCTGGACACGCCGGCGCAGCGCGAGGTGGTGAAGGACGGAGCGGGCGTGCTGGTGGACCTTGGCGAGGGCGAGGCGGATGGGTTGGCGTCGGCGTTGGCATCGCTGTGCGGCGACGAGCGGCGATGTCGCGAGGCGGGGCGTGCGGCGAGGGGGGCGGCCGTGGCGGCGGCGGCGGATCAAGGCGAGCGGCTTGACGCGATGCTGCGTGAGGCGATGGAGATGAGGAGTCGCCGGGGTCGCTTCGAACTGGACGGCGCGACGGCGGACGAAATGGCGGTGCGGGGCGTGGAGTTGGCGCGGCTGCAGGCGTTGGCCGACGAGTTGTGGGTGGAGAATCAGCGGCTTCGCGAAGAGGGGCCGCGATTGGTGGTTCACTGGCCGGGGCTGTGGCCGGTGACGATGGGCGTGTTGCGGCGGGTGATGCTGGAGGCGAGGCTGGCGTGGGCGAGGGCGCTGGGGCGAGGCGGCGCCGGGTGACCCGCGCGCGGCTCAGGTCGCGTTGTTCGAGCGGGCGCGACGCGCGCGGAAGAAGTCGCGGAGCAACTGCGAGGATTCGGCGGCGAGCACGCCTTCGATGGGCCGCACGCGGTGGTTGAGGCGCCGATCCTGGGTGAGGCGACCGAGACTGGCGCAGAAACCGGCCTTGGGGTCGCGAGCGCCGAAGACGAGGCGTCCGAGGCGGGCGTTGACGACGGCGCCCGCGCACATGGCGCAGGGTTCGAGCGTCACGGCGAGGGCGAGGTCGTTGAGGCGCCAGTCGTCGATGGCCTTGGCGGCGTTGACGATCGCGATGAGTTCGGCGTGACCGGCGGGGTCCGCGGTCGACTCGCGGAGGTTGTGGGCTTGTGCCACGATGTCGCCGGAGGCGGGGCGATAGATCACGGCCCCGACGGGCACTTCACCCATGGAGGCGGCGTGGCGGGCCAAATCGATGGCCTTGGCCATCATGGCTCGATCGATGTCGGTGGCGTGTTCGGGCCCGAGCGGTTGCTCGGCGCGGGCGGCGCGGTGAAGCAGTGAGGCAAGCCAGCGTGGAAGCATGCTCGAGTCGTGTGGAACCGGCGTCGTCACGAGGCGGCATCGGGCCCTTCGGCGGGGCCGGCGACGCGATGTGCGGGGAGGATGAGCAGCAGGAAGGTCCCCAGTTCGTACAGCAGGTACATGGGGATCCAGAGCAGCAGCATGGAGGCGACATCGCCGGGGGTGAGGATGGCGGCGGCGACGGCGGTGACGAAGACGGCGTGCTTGCGGTACTTGGAGAGGAAGGCGGTGGTGACGATGCCGGCCCAGCCGAGCACGAGGATGACGACGGGGGTCTGGAAGGAGACGGCGAAGGCCAGCAGGAGGGAGAGGAGCAGGTTGATGTATTCGGTGACGCGGTAATCCTGCCGAATGGCGGATTCCTTGCTGAGCGATTGGGTGAGGATGACGGGCGACGAGTCCGCGTCGTTGGCGACGCAGTAGCGGACCTGGTGCAACTCGGTGTTGACCCAGAAGAGACCGGGCGTGAGTTGCTCGGCGGGCGGGTCGCCGGCGAGGACGAGGAGCGTGGAGGGGGTGATGCCTTGCGGGATGGGCGTGATGGCGGGGGTGCGGGTGCCGATGTCCGCGCTGAACAGCAGGAGGAAGCTGAGCAGGGAGGGCACGACGACCTTGTAGAGGAAGACGACGCCGGCGGTGGTGAGGAGCGTGGAGAGGGGCAGAAGGACGTAGACGAAGCGCTTCTCGCGGTCGTAGAGCCCGGGTGCGATGAATCGCCATCCCTGCCAGAGGATCCACGGGCCACCGACGATGACGGCGGCGATGATGCTCACCTTGACGTACGCGCCGAAGGTCTCGAGGGGGCCGGTGGCCTGGGCGGCGCCGAAGCCGGCTTCATCAAGGGCGTCGAAGAGGGGCTGGAGGAGGAAGTTGAGGATCTGCTTGCCGAAGGCCAGGGCGGTGATGCAGATGGGCAGGAGGCCGTAGAGGGCGTGGACGACCCGGGTGCGGAGTTCCTCGAGATGGTCCCCCAAGGGCATGATGGTTTCGGTGATGGGCTTGTCCGCGGGCATGGGGTGGTGGCGACCCAAGCGTAGAGAGTCGGGGCCGGGTTGCAGGTGCAGTCCCGGACGCATGCGTGTCGCGGCGGATCGAACAGAACACGAACAAACAACAGGCGGCGAGGGAAGCGGGTCCGGGGTGTGGGCTATAGTTGGGGCCTTGGTTTCCGGAGCCGTTCCGGAACGAGGGTGATTCTGATGGGGCAGCCCGTAGTCGCGGGTCCTGCCCTGGCGTGCGGCACATGCCGCACACCCGGCGACGCGTCCTGCCATGGCGGCTGGCGTGTGGCTGCCGGAGACGGAAAGGAAGCAACGATGGCACGGTACACGGGTCCGAAGGTCAAGCAGTCGCGTCGCGTCGGCGCGCCGGTGGTCGACATTCCGAAGCACACGTCGAAGCGGTCGCTGGTGTTCCCCGGCATGCACGGGTTCCGCGGGCGTCGCATCCGCGACTACGGCCTGCGTTTGAACGAGAAGCAGAAGCTCAAGTACCACTACGGCGTGCTGGAGAAGCAGTTCCGCCGCTACATGGATCACGCGGGCAGCATGCCGGGCAACTCGGGCGACATGCTGCTGCAGCTGATGGAGCGGCGTCTGGACAACGTGCTGCGTCGTTGCGGGCTGGGCCGCACGGTGTGGGCGACGCGTCAGATGGTGGCGCACGGTCACGTGCTGGTGAACGGCCGCAAGACGGACCGCCCGAGCTTCTCGGTGTCGGTGGGCGACGTGATCACGCTCAAGCCCAAGGCGCAGAAGCTGGGCAAGGAGCAGATGGAGTCGATGGCGGGCCTGGAGGTGCCGGGCTGGATCGAGTTCAATCCCTCGGAGCTCAAGCTCAAGGTGGTCGCGAATCCGACGACGGACCAGATCCCCTTCGACGTCAACACGAACCTCATCATCGAGTTCTACCGCTGATCGGCGTGGAGCTCGTTCGATCGACGCCGACATGTCGACATCGGGTCCGCAGCAGGTCCGCGGGAGGTCTGCGGCAGGGGGCCGGGATTCATGTCGGATGAATCATCACCCGGCCGATCGGTTCGCTCCGATCGGCCGGATTCGTTGGGAAGGGCGATGGATCGCGGCCGCGGCGCACGTTCTCGGCGCGCCGCTTGAACGGGTGAGTCATCCATGAGGAAGTTCCTCCGCAAGTACAAGGTGTGGGTGTTGCCCCTCTTCACCATCCTGCTGATGTTGACGTGGGCGACGAGCGGGACGGGCATGGGCGGCGATCCCGGCAAGCGGGTGGTGGCCACGCTGGAGGGCCGCAAGATCCGCGCCTCCGAGATGCTCAAGGCCGAGCAGGAGTATCGCGCCCTGCGCGACTATCTCCCCGGCATCGTGACGATGCGGGTGGGGGCCGAGAGCGGCACGCACTGGTACCTCATGGCGTTGCAGGCCGAGCGAGCGGGACTCGTCGGCGACAAGGGCGACGGCCAGGGGTGGGAGGACGGGCTTGCGACCGAGGAGGCCCGCTACGAGGTGATGGGCAACCCGCAGTACCGGGGCATCGCGGAGTTCCTGCTGAACAACCCGCAGATGATGACCCAGTTCACGCAGCAGACGCAGCAGCGGATGGCGATGATGCGCGATCGGGCTCGCGGACCCTTGACGCCCGACGAGTTCGGACGGGCGTTGTCGCGGTTGCGAGGCGTGACGCGGATGATCGACGCCTTCCAGCACGCGCCCCGGATGTCCGACGTGCGAATGGTGGGCAAGGTGGGCGACCTGTCGATGAGGGCGAGTTTCGACGCCCTCGAGATTCCGGCCGACAGGGTGCAGGGCGTGGCCGAGCCGTCGGACGCGACGCTTCAGGCGATGTTCGAGCAGTACAAGGGCGTCAAGCCCGGCGCCGGCGAGTTCGGCTTCGGCTATGAAGAGCCCAAGCGGGTGAAGATCGAGTGGATGACGCTGAGCAATGCCGCCATCGCGGCGGCGGTGACGCTGGATCCGGTCGAGGTGAACAAGCACTGGCGGCAGAACCGCGAGACGTTCAAGGGCGAGTTTGCCGCCGAGCGAGCCAATGTCGAGGCCGCGCTGCGGACCGCGAAGGTGGACGCGGCCTTGACCGAGGCGGACCGCCTGATCCGCGCCCGCATCCGCAGCGCGACGCGCAATCTCGACTCGGCGGCGGGCGTGAAGCGCCTGCCCGACGACTGGGCGGCCCGTCGTCCCTCGATGGAGGAACTGGCGCGCATGGTCGTGTCCGACGTCACGGCGGTGCGGATGCCCCAGCCCGCGGTGCAGGTCAAGGCGGCGACGTTCACGCCCATCGAGGACTTCCGCTCGGCGGGCGAGTTGGCGTCGGCCCAGTTCCGCGTGGGCACGCAGACCGGCGGGATCGTCGACTTCCTGGGCCAGACCTACGAGTTGAGCAAGAGCAACTCGCTGGGCCTGCAGGCGGGCGTTCCCTTCGAGCAACCCCTGACCGACGCGGCGGGCAATCGCTTCTACGTGACGGTGCTCGAGGCCCGGCTCGAGTCGCCGGCCGAGTCGCTGGCGAGCGTGCGCGATCGAGTGGCGAGCGACGCGAGAAAGGCGGCGGCCTTCGACAAGCTCAAGGGCGAAGCGGCGGCGTTGCAGGTGCAGGCCATCACCGACGGCCTCGAGGGGCTGGCGAAGGCCTTCGGCACCGGCGGCGGCGCGGCCACCGACCTGACGATCGATCGTCGCGTGCTGATGACCGGCGATCAGATCGATCGCGCCTATCCGCAGTACGACACCAAGGAGGTCCGCGAGGCCATCGAGGCCCAGGTCGACATCCTGGGTCATTCGACCAAGGCCTCACCGGAGAACGTCGCCCAGCGGACCGTGGCGGTCCCGCTGCCGGCCCGCCAGAGTCTGGCCATCTTCCAGGTGACCGGACACGAGCCCCTGAGCCAGGAGGGGATGCGGACGCTGACGCTCCAGGCCGCGCGGAACCTCACGGGCCGCGACCTGCTCGAGCAGTTGCGGGGCGAGAAAGCGGTGAACCCCTTCGCGTTCCAGACGTTGAAAGAGCAGTACGCGTTCATCGATCTCGACCAGCCCGCGGGGGCGGCGATGCCCGAGCCCAAGCCCGCGTCGCCGGAGACGCCGGCGAGCGGTTCCTGATTCGCATTTTGATCGGATATGAGGGGGCCTGCCGCCCGTCGGGGCGAGGGTGGAAAGTGGGTGGGCGGCACGCAACGTACGCTCTTTCAGGGCGTACATGATGGGGGCGGGGGAAGCGGTGTCGGTGCGCTCGTGGTGTGCGCGACGGCGAGGTATTCGGAAGGACGAATCATGAAGAAGCCAAGTGCCTTGAATGCTCGGTGGCGTTGGTTGGTCGGTGCGGCGGCTTCGCTGCTGCTGGCGTCGGTCGCCGTTGACGTGTCGTTGGCGATGGCCGAGCCCAAGCCCGCCGCCGCACCGTCGGACGACGCGAAGGGCGGCGAGGGGCCCGACGTCCTGATCTTCAAGGACGGCAAGGTGTTCTACGGCACCATCGTGTCGGAGACGGCGACGATGGTGCGGTTCAAGGGCAAGGTGGCGGGCCTGGACTTCGAGACCGAGTACCCCAAGGCCGACATCCTGCAGATGAAGAAGGGCGAGCGCAAGGCCGACGGCACGGCGGCGGCGGATCCGGTGAAGGCGGCCACGCCCGGCGCCGTCGCTCCGGCCGGCGATCCCGTGCCGGCGACGGGCGGGAAGAACCGGTATTACTGGATCGAACTCAAGGGCGAGTTGGGCGCCCAGATCAGCCAGACCCCGCTGCGCGAGGCGCTGGACGACGCGCGGAAGAACAGCGCGAACACGATCGTCATCGAATACGACCCGGTGTGGACCATCGACCCTCGCAACCCGCTGCCGGAGTTGGCGGCGAACTTCGACGAGATGTTCCGGGCCGAGGCGATCTGCGAGGTCTTCACGGACGACATCCCGAAGGACTGGACGACCAAGCCCCGCATCACGATGTGGGTGAAGGACGCGATGGGCGGCTCGGCGTTCCTGCCGCTGGTGGTGCCCGAGTTGTACTTCGCGAGCGAAGCGAAGATGGGCGGCGTCGGCAACCTGGGCGAGCTCTTCGACGGCGTGGGCGACGAGGTGGTGCGTCAGAAGCAGCGTTCGCTGCGTCTGGGACACGCCGAGGGTTGGTGCATCGCGGGCGGGTACGACTTCCGCCTGATTCGGGCGATGTGCTTCCGCAACTACGTGCTGTCGTACCGCATGAGCGGGGGCAAGCCCGAGCTCTTCGAGGGCTATCCGACCAACGCGGGCGAGGAGCTTCTCACCGACGACGGCGAGGAGAACAACCAGGACAGCGTCAACCAGGTGCTTCGCGGCGACGGCGGCAACGACGTGCTGACGATCAACGCCCGGCTCGCCGAGATTCTCGGCGTGTCGCGTCGCACGGTGGACACGCGCGACGACCTTCTGGCGGCGATGGACATCGCGCTTGATTCGGTCGAGGTGAAGGGCCGGTCGAAGAACATCATGCGCGACTGGTCCGCGGGCGTCGACTCGACCAAGCGGACGCTGCTCAAGCTGATGGACGACTACCGAGAGGTCCGGGTGCAGCAACCCGGCGATCAGGCGGCCAGGACCAAGGCCCGCGGCCAGCGCCGCAGCATCCTGGAGCAGATGCTCCGGCTCATCAAGGGCAAGTTCGGCGAGGGCCTCAGCCCGCGCTGGCTCGGTCAGAACGGCATCCCGAGCGAGGCCGACATCAACACGATTCTCGAGCAGATCAAGATCGAGCAGATCAAGGACAGGAAGTGACGCGGACGGCCGCGCGAGCGAGGAGTCTTGGCATGGCGAAGACGATGTTCAGGCGTTTGATGGGCATGGCCGCGGCGGTCACGGTCCTGCTGGCGGCGATGGCCACCGACAGCGCGTATGCGCTTGATCGGCTGACGCTCAAGGACGGCACGGTGCTCGAGGGCACCGTGACGCGCGAGATCGACGGCACCATCTGGTTCAAGTACGCCATCGCGGGGGTCGAACAGACCAAGATGTTCACCGCGACCGAATACACCTCGCTGGAGCGCGAGGCGGGCGAGGCGCCTTCGAAGGAGGAGGCCGCCAAGCCGGTGGCGACGTCGCCCGAGGCGGGCCGGAAGGCAAAGCCCAATCCGCGTCCCGGCGTCCCGCGCGCCGCGGTCGTCACGCTCGGCGAGACGCGAGACGAGAAGCAGGGCGACATGGTGGGCATCTACATGACCGCCTACGCGCTCGAGCAGATGCTGCCCCTGCTCGAGGAGGAGGTCGGCAACGACGGCACGGGCGTGGTGGTGCTTCGCGTGAACTCCGGCGGCGGCGCGCTGCTCGAGGTGCAGAAGATCAGCGACGTCATCCACAACACCTACAAGAAGAAATTCCGCACCGTGGGGTGGATCGATTCGGCCATCTCCGCCGCGGCGATGAGCATCCTGTGCGTCGAGGAGATCTACTTCTCCAACAAGGCCAACTTCGGCGCGGCGACCGGGTACTCGGGCCGTCTGGTGGCCATCAAGGGCCTGCAGCTCGAGCGAGTGCTCGTGCAGATGGAGAAGATCTCCGCTCGCGGCGGGTACGACCCGCTCATCATCCGCGCGATGCAGATCGACCAGCCCGTCTCGGCCACGCGGATGCCCGACGGCACCTTCAAGTTCTTCGGCGACGCGACCTCCGGCGAGATCATCGTCAACCGCGAGAAGGAGATCCTCACCTTCAACGCCGAGAACGCCCTTCAGGTCGGCTTCTCCAAGGGCACGGCCAGCACCCTCGAGGAGCTCACCAAGGCCATGGGCTACACCGAGCTGCAGTGGGTCGGCGAGGACGTCAAGGGCTCGCTCTACCCGGTCAGCAAGGCCGAGAAGTGGAACATCGGCTACCGCAAGCAGGCCAAGAACGACGAGGAGCGCACGCAGGAGTACTTCGCCAAGTACCAGATGAACGTGCAGGCCGCCGCCAGCGAGCAGACCCGCGAGGGGCGCGCCCGCTTCATCGGGCGAGCCCGCGCCGCCCTCGAGCAGATCAAGGCCATGATCCGCAACAACCCCAACTTCATCATGTTCGCCCTGGGCATGAACGATGAAGAGGAATACAAGAAGTGGCTCGAGGAGCAGGAGAAGCTGCTTCGCGACCTCATGCGGTGAGGCCTCGATCAATCAGGATCCCCGCGAACCCCGCGCACGTCGCGGGGTTCGTCGTTTTTCGGCCACGCCGGCTCGCGCGTCGTGTGTCATGGACCGACGAGGTCGCGGAAGTCGGCGAGGTAGGCATCGGCGACCTGCTCGTAGCCGAAGGCCGTCGCCGTCGATGCGCCGGCGTCGCCCATGCGGGCCGCGAGCGCGGGGTCGTCGATGAGGCGGGCCAACTCCTGGGCAAGTTGTTCGGCGGGGTTCGATGCGCGATGGTCGAAGACCAGCCCGTTCTCGCCGGGGCGCACGAAGTCGCGGAAGCAGGCGAGGTTCGACACCACGACGGGCAGGCCCGTCGCCATCGCCTCCAGCGGCGCGACGCCGAAACTCTCGCCTCGCTCGGCGAGGGACGGATAGCAGTAGAAGTGTGCCGCGTGCAACTCGGCGGCAAGGGCTTGTCGACCGTAGATCGGCGGCATGATCTCGACCGGAAGATCGCCGATCAATCCCTTGAGTCGCGCGAGATAGGGCTCGCCGCCGCCGCCTTCGGTGATGGTCGACGGTCCCACGAGCCGCAGCTTGAGCCATGGCCGCGTGGCCCGCAGCGAGGCGAAAGCCTCGACGAGCAGGTGGACGCCTTTCTCGGGATGGATGCGGCCCGTGTACAGGATTGTGCGTTCGCCCGTGGAGGCCCGCGGCATGGCGGGCGGCTGGAAGACCTCGGTGGCGATGGGGTACGGCAGGATGCGGATCCTCGGCCCCGACGAGGGGTCTTCGGCGAGGATGGACTCCTCGATGGCCTTGCTGACGGCATGCAGGCGGTGGCTCGAGCGGTAGAGCTTGATCTGGCCCTTGGGGAAGCGGCCGATGCTGACGTAGATCTTGCCGATCGAGCGGCCGCGGAGTCGGGCCACCAGGGGCATCCAGAAGGAGTTGGTGACGACGACATCCGCCTTGGGCAGCAGGCTCACCGTCAGCAGGCACGCCACGAGGTCCTTGGCGAGGTCGATCCAGATGTTGCGGCCCTGCTTCATCGAGAGCCGGCGGACGATGTGCACGCCCTCGACGGTTTCCTCCGCCGGTTGACCTTCATGTCGAACGGCGACGACCTCGACGTGGTGGCCGCGTCGAGCGAACCGCAATGCCAGGTCGTACCACGCCCGCTGCACCGCGCCGGTGGGAGCCGGGGGCGTCGGGAAAAATGGCCCCGCCGCGATCGTGATGCGCAGCGGTTTGGTCGCGGGGTCGGTCATGATGCGTGCACCCCTTGGACGGGGGTCCTCGACTTGAATGGGCACGCGTCCGTCCACGACGAGGGGGTTCGGCGGCCTGCGGCTGGGATCGAGCAAGGATCGGACGGAGACTTGGCGTCACTTGAGGACGCCGGTGAAGACGGCGGCATGCCGCGGGAGGACCGGGATCAATCGGTGATGGTGGCCGGGTCCTTGCCGCTCTCCATGGCCGCGATCTTGCGGATGCGTCGGGCGTGCCGGCCTCCCTCGAAGTTCGCGGCGATCCACGCCTCCGAGATCTTCTCGATCAGTCGTTGGCCGAGCAGGTCGGCCGAAAGGCACAGGACGTTGGCGTCGTTGTGGCTGCGGGCGAGCTGGGCGGTGAGTTCGTCGTGGCAGACGGCGGCACGAACGCCGGGGACCTTGTTGGCGGCAATCGACATGCCGATGCCGGTGCCGCAGATCAGGATGCCCAGATCCGCGGACTTGCCCGCGACCATCTGGCCGACCTCATAGGCCCGTTCGGGATAGTCGCACGCCACGTTGCCGGAGCAGTCGCCGACGAGGAAGGCTTCGTGACCCTCCCGGCGGAGCTTCTCGTGGAGTTGGCGGATGGCCGAGGTGCCGCGATGGTCGGAGCTGAGTGCGATGCGCATGGCGCACAACCGTAGGGGGCCGGGGGTTCGCAGGGTCAGGTGCCCGGCAGGAGGCCCGCGAGCAGCAGCGCGACGACCAAGGGCGGGATGAGGGCGGCACAGGCCAGATCGAGCAGGAAACCAGCCCGCATCATCTGTCGCATCGTCACTTGGCCGCTGGCGAAGACCAGGGCGTTGGGGGCGGTGCCCGCAGGCATCATGAAGCCCAGACTGGCGGTCAGGGTGATGGTGACGAGGATGGCCGCGGGGGGCACGTCGAGTCTGGCGGCGATGGCGGCGCCAACGGGCAGGCCGGCGGCGACCAGCGCGGTGTTGCTGGTGAACTCGGTGAGCAGGATGGTGACCAGGGCGACCACCCACAGCAGCGGCAGGAGCGGGGCGTGCGACAGGCCATCGGCGGCATGGGCGATGAAGAGGTCGACGCCGGTGGACTTGATGGCCCCGGCCAGCGAGAGTCCGCCGCCGAACAGAAGGAGGATGCCCCACGGCACCCGCTCGGCCTCGGGCCAGGTCAGCAGCGGGCGGCGGACGCCGTCGTCGTGGCGGGCTCCGAGCACGAAGAGCAGGATGGCGGCGGCGATGGCGATGACCGTGTCGTCGACCTTGAGTTGGCGACCGAGCACCCAGCAGACTGCGGCGGCGGCGAAGATCAGCAGCACGAGGGCTTCGCCCCGTCGCATCGGGCCCAAGGCCGCCAGATCGTCGCGAATGTGATCTTGCACGCCGGGAATCTCGCGGATCTTGAAGCGAAAGACCACGCGCGTGAGCACGAACCAGGTGATGGGCAGGACGATGAGCAGTGTCGGGACGCCCACCTGAAGCCATTCCACGAACGTGACTTCGTGGGAGATGGTCTTCATGAAGGCGGCGTACTGCGCGATGGGGGGTGTGCCGATGATGGTGCCCACGCCGCCGATGCTCGCGCCGAAGGCGATGGCCAGCACGATGGCGGGGCCGATGAGTTGGCGGCAATGGCGTGCCGCGGGTTCGTCGCCGGCCAGATGCGTGCGAATCCAGCCGGCGACGCTGGCGCCGATGGGGAGCATCATGATGGTGGCGGCGGTGTTGGAGACGAACATGCTGATGGCGGAGGTGGCCAGCAGGAACGCGCCGACAAGGCGGGTGGGCGTGGAGCCCAGAAGGATGATGGTGCGGAGGGCGAAGCGGCGATGCAACCCCCACGCTTCCATGGCTTGGCCCAGAAGCATGCCCCCGAGGAACAGGAAGATGATGCGATCGGCGTAGGGGGCGGCGGCTTGGTCGATGGTGGTGGCGCCAAGCAGGGGGAAGGCGGCCAAGGGAACCAGGCCGGTCACTTCGATGGGGAGGGCCTCGGTCATCCACCAGATGGCCATGGCGATGCCGACGCAAGCGACGACGCGGCCTTGGGGTGAGAGCGCACCAGTGGCGGCGGCGGGGTCGACTGGAAGGAGCAGCCACGCAACCGCCGCGGCGACCAGGCCAATGGCGAGGGGCAGGGGTCGCAGGGAGGATCCGGCGGCCATGATCGGGCGTGAGGTGGGCGGAACCGGTCGGACTTGGCGTGGGGGTCAGAGGATCTCGACGATGAGGAATCGCTTGACGCCACGGGGGGCGTTGACGCGGATCTCCTCGCCGATCTTGGACTTGAGGAGGGCCTCGCCCATGGGGCTGCTGGCGGTGACCTCGACGATGTCGGAGGAGAGATCGCCGCTGGCTTCGCCGACGAGCTTGTAGAGGTCTTCGTCGCCGTTGCCCACTTCGCGGAGCTTGACGGTGCAACCGATGAAGACGACGCCTTGGAGCGCCTTGCCGATCTTCTCGTCGATGACGCTGACGTTGCGGAGGCGGTCCTCGAGGCGGCGGATCTCGGCTTCGTCGATGCCTTGCTGCTCGCGGGCGGCGTGATAGTCGCCGTTTTCCTTGAGGTCGCCCATGGCGCGCGCCTCCGCGATGCGGGTGGCGATGGCGGGACGGTTGTCGATGAGGGCCTTGAGGCGGGCTTCGAGGCCGGCCTTTTCAGCCGCGGTGAGGAGTTCCATGGACACGTCTCCCGAAAGGTCGCACACGGGGGAATGGGGCCCCCTTGGGTGGCATGGCGTCGCAGATTGGAGGCCTTTCGTCCGGGTTCCTTGGGGGAATGCGGGCGAAGGCGGAGCAGCCGCATCGGGCCGATCGGGTCGAGTCAGGATGCGGCCGCGAGGGCGGACAGAAGAAAAGAACCAAGCCCGAGGGCCCGGTTCAACGTCGAGGCACTGGGAGGATTATCGACGGAAGGGTGGCGGGAAGCAAGATTTTTGATACCTTTCAGAGCACGAACACGTGGGATTGGTGTCGATGCCGATCGGGGACGCTATCCTGTGGTCGGGTTTGTCACCGTGCTGCAGCGTCAAGGACGTCGCGTGCGGGTGGCGAGCGATCCGACCAGCGTGCCGCGGGTGGGCTGCGGAGGCGTCCCGGCGCTTGCGGCTGTCGCGGGCGACGTGCGCACAGGGCGAGCATGGGCCCGGTCCCACGCCGGCGATCGGGCTGGATCGAGGGTGCGTCCCTTCATGCAGGCGACCGCCGGCGTGCGAGTCGCGTGCAGCCGCGTGGGCGGCGTGGGATCGTGAGGATGGGACCAGCGGCGAGCGTGGTGCGTGAGCGTGCCCGATGGAGCATGTCGCGCGGAGCATGGCATGAGGTGCCGTGCGGGGTTGATCGACCCAGGGAGTTTGGCAGCATGAGCATGCATCAGTCCGGCGGGGGCCGTCACGAGGGTGACCGCCGCGATCACTTCCAGGGCGGCCAAGGCGGCGGCGGTGGCGGCCGGCGTCGTCGTGGGCGTCGTGGACGCGGCGGTCGAGGCGGGGGCCATCAGGGCGGTCATCCGGGCAGCCATCAGGCCAGCCACCAGGGCAGTCATCCGGGTGGTGGCGGTTCCCGTCAGTCGACGGGTGGAGGCGGGCGGCCGATGGTCGACATCGACGGGCAGCCGCTGGCGATGCCACCGGGGGCTCGACCATTCGAGGAGTTGACGTCGATCGATCCGCAGCCGCGGCTGACGCTTGAGTATGCGGGATGTCCCGCGTCGTGTCGGCTGGTGGACATGTTCTGTCCGATCGGGCGTGGGCAGCGGGCGCTGATCGTGTCGCCGCCGAAGGCGGGCAAGACCACGCTGCTCAAGGACATCGGCACCGCGCTGCTTCGGAACCATCCGGACATCGAGTTGGTGGTGTTGCTGGTGGACGAGCGACCGGAGGAGGTGACGGACTTCAGGCGTCACTTCGCGCAGGTGGCCGAGTCGCTTGCTCCCAAGGAGTTGGTGGAGCGAGGCGAGGCGGCGGCGGCGGAGTTGGGGCTGCCGGGCGGCGGTGCGCCGAGTGCGCCGGCCAAGCCGCGGGTTCGCGTGGTGGCCAGCAGCAACGACCACAACACCGAGAAGCACATCGAGGTGGCGACGACGACCATCGAGCGGTGTCGCCACATGGTGGCGGCGGGCAAGCACGTGGTCGTGCTGCTCGATTCGCTGACGCGGCTGGGCCGGGCTTTCAACCAGAGTCGGCGACATGCCAACAGCGGACGGACGATGAGCGGCGGCCTGGACAGCAAGGCGCTCGAGGTGCCTCGCGCCTTGTTCGGTGCGGCGCGCAACACGGATCCGACCGAGGGCGGCGGGAGCCTGACGATCATCGCGTCGTGCCTGGTCGACACGGGGTCGCAGGCGGACCAGGTCATCTTCGAGGAGTTCAAGGGCAGCGGCAACATGGAGTTGATCCTCGACCGCTCGATCGCGGAGAAGCGGTTGTTCCCGGCGATCAACCTGGCGGCCAGCGGCACGCGGAAGGAGAATCTGCTGATTCCCGAGAAGGAGTTGCAGACGATCACCGCGTTGCGGCGGCAGCTGCTGATGATGCCCCCGCCGGTGCAGGTGGAAAAGCTCCTGGCGGCGTTGCAGAAGTCGGCGACGAACGCGAAGCTGCTTGGCGGATGAAGCCGACCGTCGCGACACGGCGGCCGGTCGCCTTCCGTTCAGGTCGACCAAGGCGATGCAAGGGGCGGATTTGCGGCATGGGTGGGGCGTTGACGCTTGAATTGCCGAGAACTTAGGGCCCGCTCAGGCGTCAACTTGTGGCGTTGGGTGTCGGTATGCGACGGTGGATGGGGGTGGGGCGGGCTGGACGCGGGCGGAAGTCACATGCCGGCGAGCGCCGGCGAAAGGGCAATGGTCATGAAGCGCGAAGCGACGTGGATGGCGGCGGTGGCCCGAGTGGCGGCGGTGGCGTTGGCGATGGTGGCGACGGGCTCGACGCGAGCGCAGGAGTCGACAAAGCTCCGGCTTCGGGTGCAGCAGGTGGGCGTGACGTCGTCGGTGCAAGGTGCGACGACGGGATCGGCGGCGACGAGTCTGCGTCAGGTGGTGGAGGCGGCGGATTCGCAGCTCCTCAACGCCGTCGAGCAGACGAGGAAGTTCGAAATGGTGCCGCGGGATCCCAACGCCGTGATCCGCGAGCAGGACTTCGCGCAGAGCGGCAACGTGAGCACGCTGGACGCGAAGGCGGCCAAGCCGTTCCAGATGGCGGGAGTCTCCCACATCGCGACGGTGATGATCGACAACTACCAGGACGTGACGTCGCGGATGGAGCTGGGCGGGTCGCTCGGCGCCACGCAGGGCGAGCGTCGGGTGATCCAGTTGCAGGCGGTGGTGAGCGTGATCGACGCGACGAAGGCGACGGTGTTGCGATCGACCAACGTTCGATTGGAGCGTGCGCAGACGAACGAGGTGCTGTCGGGCTCGACGGTGGACGGCCGCGCGACCGACGCGTTGGTGGGTCTGGTGTCGCGAGACTTGGCGAAGGAGGCGGCCAACGCCATCACCGACATGCTGTATCCCGCGAAGGTGGTGGGCTACACGATGGGAGCCATCACGTTCAATCGGACGAGCGCGAGTGGCGCGGCATCGGGCCAGTATTGGCAGGTCTTCGCGACGGGCGAGGAGATGGTCGATCCCGACACGGGCGAATCCCTGGGTCGTGAAGAGGTGGCGGTGGGATGGGCGGTGGTGACGGAGGCGGGCGATCGCGTGTCGAAGGCGGCGGCGATCGTGGACAACGGCATCGATCGGGGCTCGATCATGCGACTGTCGGCGACGGGCCTGCCCGCGGGCATCGACCCTTCGCGGCGCGCAAGCGGGTCGGCGGCGCCGAAGGGGAGCCCGTTCGCGGGCGACTCGGCATCGAGCGTCACGCGCGGCAACGCCGGCGCGGGTGGCGAGGTTCGCGGCGGCGGGACTGACGGCGCCGCGGCGGGCGACGTGCGCCTCGTGCGATGCGCCATCTTCGTCAAGAACCGCATCAAGGAGTTGGACGGCGACACGGTGATGGTGCTGGAGGATCAGATCAAGGCGGCGGCGACGGGTCCGAACATCGAGATCATCTCGCGCGAGGACGTGGCCAACGCCGTGTCGCGGTTCTCGACAGGCGGCGCGAACGCGGGCACGGGCACGGCCGAATCGCAACTGACGGATCGCATGCTGTCGGACCAGTCGTCGGCGACCGCCCTCGGGCAGTTGCTGGGCGCCGACTACCTGCTCGTGGCGTCGCTGTCCTCGATCGAACGCGAGGAGACCGACTACGACGACGGCACGACCCGCACGAAGGTGCAGCGGAGCGTGCTGAGGTGCACGTACACCATCCTCGACGGCACGACGGGCGGTTCGCTGGTGGGCGGCGCGGCTGATGCCGAGCGGTCGCTGCGCCAGACGGCCAACCTCAAGGTGAAGGCCGACGTGACCATGCAGTTGATCAACGACACCGCCCGCCAGATAGGCGAGCGGCTGCGGGGCCAGGTCGAGGCCGGCCGCGTGCGTGCGGCGACCTCGCCCGCGGCGGAGGTCGACGTGAACTTCGACATGTATCTGGCCGACATGCGCGTTCCGATGCTCAAGCGCCAGGCCGACGGCTCCTATTCGCTCTCGAGCGAGATGGTGGACGTGGGTGTCAACGGCTGCGAGGTGCAGGTCAACGGCGTGATGGCGGGCTCCGCCGCGGGCGTCGTCAAGATGCGCCCGGGCCTGCAGCGGGTGCGCTTCGTGCGTCCGCTCTGCGAGCCCGAGGAACGCATGATCAACGTGCGGCCCGGCATGACCCTCAAGGTGGGCCTGCGACTGACCGACGAAGGCCGTCGCCAGTGGATCGAGAACGCGGCGATCTTCCAGCAGTTGCAACAGGCCGAGCGCCTCAGCAAGGCGACGGCCGACGCGATGGATCGCCTCAGCGAGGCCGAGCTCATCAAGGCCAAGGGCGCGGCCAAGTTCCTCGAGCAGAGCGGGTTCAGGGTCAACCTCGACACCGCGTCGTGGAAGGGGCTGGTGAATCTGTGAGGATGGCCTCGCGGGCGACGGTCGCCTCTCGAACCTGCGGCATGGCGATGGCCGTCCTCCTGGCGGCCGGCGGGTGTCAGTCGGGCTATCGCTCATCGGCCAAGGCGATCCAGGGCGAGTTGTCGAGAGGCAACGTCGCCCGCGCGGCCGAGCGTGCCAACGCCTCCTTCAAGGGCGGCGGCAACGAGCGCGACGAGGTGGTGCGGGCGCTCGACGCGGGGTCGACGTTGCTGCTGGCGGGGAGAGCCGCGGAGAGCGCGGCGGCCTTCAACGCGGCCGACGAGAAGGTGCGGCCATTCCTCGACGAGGAGGCCGAGGTCACGATCTCGGGCAATCTCGGCGCGGTGGCGGTGAACCAGACGGTGATGACGTACAAGGCCACGCCCGTGGAACGCACGCTGCTCAACACCTTCGGCGCGGTGGCGCAACTGACGCAAGGGAACATGCAGGAGGCCCGCGTCCAACTCAACCGCGCGAACGACTGGCAGCGCGACGCCAAGGACCGCTACGCCAAGGCGATGAAGCGGCGGCAGGACAAGGCGTCGAAGGAGGCCTCCGAGAAGGGCATCGATCTCGATCAGGCGAATCGCGACGGACGACTCTCGGCGCTGGCGCAAGGGCTCGACGATGCGCAGGCGACGGCGGCGTTCCAGAGCCCCTTCACGTCGTACCTCCGGGCGACGTTCCTGCTGGGCACGAGCCGCGAAACGGGCGACGTTGGCAACGCGCGGAGCGAACTGCGGGCGACATGGGAAATGGTGGGCGGCTCGATGCGCTCGACGGTGGAGCAAGACATCGAGCAGATCGATCGCGGAAGGATCGAGCCGACGACGTGGGTCTTCGTGATGACCGGCCTTGCCCCGCACCGCGAGGAGATCCGCATCGACGTGCCCATCCCGTTCGGCGAGGTCAACTACGTGAGCGCGGCGTTCCCCAAGCTGGCGTACACCGAGGGCAACGAGACGGACTACGTCGTGATCGCCGGCGGCGCGACGCAGCCCGCGTCGCTGCTGATGGACGTGGAGCAGTCGGTCAAGGCCGAGTTCAAGGAGCAGTTGCCGGCGATCATCACCGAAGAGCTGGTGAGCAGCGCTGTGAAGGCCGCGGCGACGTACGGGGCGTCGAACATCTCCCGCGGACGCGACAGCCGCGGGAACGACTGGGCCAATCTCGCGATTCGCGTGGGCGGCATCATCTACCAGGCCGTGACCACCGCGGCGGATCTTCGCTCGTGGCGTGCGTTGCCCCGGCGGATCGTGGCGGCGAGGGTGGCGACGCCGGCGGACGGCGCACTGACGGTGCAACCCGGCGGCGGACCCGCGACGCGCGTCGCGGTCGAGGCGGGAAAGTTCAATGGCGTGCTCGTCTGGCAATCGGGAGCCAGGGGCACGCCCGTGTCGGTCATTCAGTGGAGCATGAACCCATGAACGGCAAGATGATCGTGGCGGCATTGATGCTGGCGACGCTGGCGGCCTGCTCGCCCAAGACCAACATCAGCACCACCAAGAGCGGCGCAAGCCCCTCGGCGGTGACGCTCAACTCGCGCCTGCGCGACGAGTTGGGACGCATCAACCTCTCGCTCGTCGAGACCCGGATGACGCGCACGCCGGGCGGCGTGCTCAAGGCCGAGGTGGAGCTGACCAACAACACCACGTCGATCCAACGCGCCCTCTACCGCTTCGAATGGTTCGACGAGAACGGCGCGATGATCGACTCGATGCAGAGCCAGCAGATGCCCTTTGCCGTCAACCCCGGCGCGGTGTATACGCTCAAGTCGGTCGCGCCCTCGGAAGCCGCCAAGGACTTCCGCCTGCAGGTGCTGCGAACCAAGTGAGCCCCGTTCGATCCGTTCGTTCCCTTTTGATCATCCTCGACCGTCAGTGTCACTCTCGGAGAACTCTCGTGAACAAGTCGATCGTCTCTGTCGCGCTCATCGCCCCCGCGCTCGCCCTCTCGCTGGGCGGCTGCAAGTCGGACAACGCCCGCTACATCGAAACCGGCGGCAAGGAGTCCGTCGTCAGCGTCGGCGAGGTCGACATCCAGGACATCCAGAAGGCCGCGGCGGGCATGCTCGACTCGCTCCTCGAGACGGGCGTGCTCAAGCGTGCCGCCAACTCGCCGGCGCAGGTGGTGATGGGCGGCGTGGTGAACGACACCAGCTCGCAGTTCGACGTCGGGGAGCTCACCTACCGCATGCGCGAGCAACTCGTGAACTCTGGGCAAGCGGCGATGGTGACGACCTGGGGTGGCAACCCCGAGGACAAGACCGCCCAGGACGAGGCCAAGCGCCGCGCCTTCCTCGAGGGCAACACCGGCGGCGGGCTCAAGCCCGACTTCAGTCTCACCGGCAAGATCACGCAGCTCAAGCGCAACGCCGGCGACACCCGCCAGACCACCTACACCTTCCGGCTCACGCTCACGAACCTCTCCAACGGGCTCGAGGTGTGGACCAAGACGGTGGACATGAGCAAGCAGGGCAAGCGCAACAGCGTGGGCATGTGAGGCCTCTCCCACGAGTTTCCCTCACCCGCTGCGCGGGTTCGGTCACTCGTGGCAACATTCGTCCGCCCTCCGGGCGGCGTGCGTTGTGGTGGGGTCGCATGGTCTCGCGCGGCATGGCGCGTGCCTGCCCTGTCGACCGCCTTGGGGCGCACCAGAGGTAGCCGTGGTGCGATGCCCGGCTTTGCGGGCGAGCCCACGGACGCGGAGGGCGTGCGACGTGGCATGAGGCATGAGCGTTGAATCGCGCGAGGCCGGGTCGGACCTGCGACCTGCGACATTGATGTGAAGCGCTCGCGCGATGTGCAGCGGACATGGACATCATCGCGAGGTCGCGTCGGGGTGCGCGGATCGACGCATCGTCCGTGGGCTTGCCCGCAAAGCCGGGCAGCGCACCACGGCTACGACTGGTGCGCCCTGTCGGGCGGGACACACGGGTCTTCGCCCGCTTCGGGGCGACGTGCGTTGTCGTGGGGTTGAGGCGTGTCTCCAGCGTCGCGACTGGCCGATCATGCCGTTTGAGCAACTCGTTCGCGACCCCAGAGGATCCACGACGAATCGGGCAGCGAGCGGCCCATCGAGCGGAACATGAACGAAAGCTGCGCGTTGTGGTAGAGGGCGTGCGTGGGCACCTGCATGATCGCGTCGCCGGCCTTCTGGCGGAAGACGCGGCCGTCGCGGTGTCGCTCGACCACGCGATCGAGTTCGGCTGGCGTGAGTCGCGCGAGATACGCGTCCCAGCGGGCGCGGGTCGCCGCGAGGTGGGCGCGGATGGCGGCAAGGTCGGGCAGGTCGGTGGGCTGAGGCATCACCACGCCCGCGTCGTCGTTCTCGAGCACGCAGATCCAGATGCGTTCCGCGCCGGCGAGGTGCACCAGCGTGGCGTGCACGCTGCCGATGCCGATGGGGAATGCGCGGTGCAACTCCTCGTGCGAGAGGCCGTCGCACGCGCCGAGCGTTCGGCCGATGAGCCAGCGGAGCCAAGCGTGCGCATCGCGACAGGTGGTGCAGGGGTCCATGAGGGACGGTAGCGCCCGCAGGGCCGAGGTGGTGCAGGCCCGCGATGGTCGTCATGCAACGGAAGTTCCGCGCACCGCACGAGCGAGTTGGACGGATTGATCGCGGCGGTGGGGTCCACGCGGCGGTCGGATGATCTCGCCTTCGCGATCGAGCGCGTCCAAGGCCTTGTGCAATGCAGCCCGACTGGCCCCGCTGAGCCGAGCGAGGGCGTTCTCGGAGCAGATCATGCCGCCGACGTCAAGGCGGAGCGATTCGATGATGCTGCACCGCAGGTCGCCCTTGCGCACGGCGCGAGCATGAAAGCCGGGGTTGGCGGCATGCACCCAGGTGGCCGGACGAATGGCGTCGTAGGTCGGTTCGATGGTCGGGAACCACACGCCCCACTTGATCGAGAGTGGGCATGCGTTGCGTCGGGCCATGTCGTGAAGGCCAGGGTGGTGGCGCTGGAGTTCGTGCAAGGGCCCCGGCACGGCCGCGGCCCTGCAGGCATCAAGCACGATGGCAAGTCGCTTGGTGGCGCCCCGTTCGAGCGCGGAGTCGATGATGAATCCGAGCACGGCGCGAGCGTCGGGCCCGAGGTCGCTCGCGACGAGCCGTTTGAGACGGTGGCGAGCCACCGCGTGGCCGTGAACGACCAGCCATGTTGCGGCCATGGCAACCAGTCGAGCGTGACCGGACGCCGCGAGGGCGGTTCGAAGCAGCAGCCGCTCGATATCCGGCGTGACGCTCGATGGCGGCGTCGAGAAGAGCACGCCAAGCTTGGCCCAGTCGGCTTCGATCGCGTGCGCAGGGTTGATCGTCATGCGAGGCCTCGCAGATGCTCGATGATGTCCAACTGATCCTTGAATGAACGTCGGTCGAGATCTTCGGCCGCGAGCCGGCGAACGTGGGCGGCAAGTTCCTGCAACTCCTCGCGGGTCGGCTTCAGGTGGATGAGATCTTCGAGGTCGTGGGGCCGCTGCGGCGCTGCGATGATCTTGGAAGCCATCAGGTCGAACCGCGCGAGACGAAGGATGTCGAGCGGGCCGATGCGTTCCACCGGTTCGCAACGGGTTCGCCATCCGATGGGCAGCGACCACGCGTGCATGCGACATGAGTCGTTGAGCCATGATGGTGGCAAGCCCAGTTGGTCGGCCACCCGCCGTGCCGCGTGTTCGACGACCCCCCACCCTTCGCGCGGGTTCGACCAGATGACGTCGCAGTCATCCGTCGTTCGAGCAGCGGCCAGACCGCCTGACAACAACCCGGCGACGCTCCCGGCGAGGATGACGACGATCGGTTCGGTCTCTCCATCCGCCTCGAGGGCACGACCGGTGGCACGAAGCGCCACAAGAGCCATGTTGGAATCGAGGGCTCCCATAGGTATGCTGAAAGCATACCAATAAAACCCGATCAAAGCAACGCAAAAAGATCCAAACATACACCAATCAATCGTGCTGTTGGCGTCCGCGACCCAAGAAATCGCCCGTTCGCTCCTATCCTGCGGCATCATGTCGACACTGCATCGCATCGAGGTCAGGACCCGTCAGGGAGCGTCGGATCCGCGGGCCGAGGCCGTCCATCGCCGCGCGAAGGCGGCGGGTCTTTCCGTGGCCTCGGTGAGCAGCGCGAAGGTCTACCTGCTCGAGGGCGGGCTCGGTGCCGAGGCGTTGGGCAAGGCGGCATCGGGTCTGTTGGCCGACCCCGTCGTCGAGGTGGCCACGCTGGGTCAGGCGCCCGCGTCGGGTGCGGCGGTCATCGAGGTGCATCCGTTGCCGGGCGTGATGGATCCTGCGGCACAATCGGTGCGCGAGGGGCTCAAGACGCTGCTGGGCGTGGACGTGGCGGTGTCGACAGGCGTTCGCTACGACCTGTCGGGCGTGGGGGTGGATGACGCCCACGCATTCGCGAGCCGCGAACTGGCCAACGGCGTGGTGCACCAGATCACCAAGGGCGCGTGGACGCCCTCGCACCTTCCCAAGGGGCACGACTACGAGTTGAAGGTGGGGCAGGTGCCGCTGCGCGACCTGACGGACGAGCAGTTGACGAAGTTGTCTCGCGAGGCGCACCTCTTCCTGAGTCTGGAGGAGATGAAGACGATCCAGGCCGAGTATCGGCGGCTGGGGCGCGAGCCGCGGGACATCGAGCTCGAGACGCTGGCGCAGACGTGGTCGGAGCACTGCGTGCACAAGACGCTCAAGAGCCGCGTGCGGTATCGCGAGCAGGGCGGGCAGGGCGTGATGAACCTGGCGGGCCGCGCGGGGCACGCGACCGAGCCCGACGGCTCGGTGGTGATCGACAACCTCCTGAAGCGGACGGTGGCGGCGGCGACCTTCGACCTGATCGCACAGGGCGTCGACTGGACGCTCTCGGTCTTCAAGGACAACTCGGGCGTCATCGCGCTGGACGACACATGGGGCGTGTGCATCAAGGTGGAGACGCACAACCACCCCAGCGCGCTCGAGCCCTACGGCGGAAGCGCGACGGGCATCGGCGGGTGCATTCGCGACATCATCGGCACCGGCCTTGGCGCCAAGCCCATCGCGAGCACGGACGTCTTCTGCGTGGGCTTCCCCAACGCGTGGGGCGAAGGCGCCGCCGCGTTGCCTCCGGGCACGCTGCACCCAAGGCGCATCCTGACGGACGTGGTGAGCGGCGTGCGCGACTACGGCAACCGGATGGGCATCCCGACGGTGAACGGCGCGGTGCACTTCAACGACCGCTTCGTGGGCAATCCCTTGGTCTTCTGCGGGTGCATCGGGCTCATTCCTCGCACGCACGTCAAGGGCGGCGCGAAGGCGGGCGACCGGATCATCGCGCTGGGCGGCCGCACGGGCCGCGACGGCATCCACGGCGCGACGTTCTCGTCGGCGGAACTGGAGTCGACGGCGGCGTCGGAGTTCTCGCACGCGGTGCAGATCGGCAACGCCATCGAGGAGAAGCGGACGCTCGACGCGATCTTGCGGGCGCGGGCGGCGGGGCTCTATCACGGCATCACCGACTGCGGCGCGGGGGGCTTCTCGTCGGCGGTGGGCGAGATGGGCGCGGAGCTGGGCGCGCAGGTCGAACTCGAGCGCGCACCGCTGAAGTACGCGGGTCTCTCGTACACCGAGATCTGGATCAGCGAGGCCCAGGAGCGGATGGTCCTCGCGGTGGCGCCCGACAAGGTGCCCGCCATGGCCAAGATCTGCGAGGAAGAGGGCGTGGAACTCGCCGACCTTGGCGTCTTCGGGACGCCGGGCGCCGAGCTCATCTTGCGGTACAAGGGCGTCGAGGTCGGTCGCATGCCGATGCGGCTGCTTCACGAGGGCATCCCGCAGCCCCTGCGCGAGGCGACGTGGTCGGCCCCCAAGGCCCAGACCGCGCCGGTGACCGCGCCCGCGACCGGCGAGGCGCTGCGTTCGCTCCTGTCGCACCCCAACATCGCGAGCAAGCACTGGATCGTGCGTCAGTACGATCACGAGGTGCAGGGCAACACCGTGGTCAAGCCCCTGTGCGGCCCCGGCGGGCGCGGGCCCAGCGACGCGGCGGTGATCGAGCCGGTAGCCGGAAGTGGCCGGGGCGTCGCGCTGGGCTGCGGCCTGCAGATCCACGGCGGCGTGCCCTCGACCAATCACGTGTCGCAGCGCACGTACGGCGGCGACCCGTACCTCACGACGCTCGCGGGCATCGACGAGTGCGTTCGCAACCTCGTGTGCACGGGAGCCGATCCGACCCGCATCGCCATCCTCGACAACTTCTGCTGGCCCAGTTGCGAGAAGCCCGAGAACCTCGGCACGCTCGTTCGCGCGGCCGAGGCGTGCTACGACGGCGCGATGGCCTATCGCACGCCCTTTGTCAGCGGCAAGGACTCGCTCAACAACCAGCTCCGCTACCAAGACCCCGCCACGGGCGAGAAGCGCGTCATCGAGATCCCGCCCACGCTGCTCATCACCGGCATGGGCATCGTGCAAGACGTCAACAAGGCCGTGACGATGGACGCCAAGTCCCCTGGCAACGCGCTGCTGCTCGTGGGCCGCACCACCGGCGACATCGGTGGCAGCCACTTCGCGCAGCTCTTTGGCGACAACGGCGCGCCCTTCCCTCGCACCGACCTCAAGGTCGGCCCGGCGACCGCCAAGGCTGTCGCCTCGTGCATCGCGCAGGGGCTCGTGAAGGCGGCGCACGACTGCTCGGACGGCGGCATGCTCGTCGCCGTGGCCGAGATGCTCATCGCCACCACCGGAGCGGGCAAGCCGCTGGGTGCGGCATTGTCGATCGATCCGGGCTCGCTCAAGGCGTGGGAGCTGGCGTTCGCCGAGACGCCCAGTCGCTACGTCCTCGAGGTGGCGGCTTGCGACGTGGCGAAGGTGCGAACGCTGCTCGGCGATGTGCCGCACGCGATGCTGGGCACCGTCGACGCGACGGGCGAACTGACCTGGCCCCAGGCCTCGCTGCGAGCGTCGGTGGACGATCTCGCCAAGGCATGGCTGACGCCGCTGGCGTGGTGAACGCGGCGTTTCGCCCGCATGCTTGCCGGCTTTCGCCTGCCAAGGCGCACCAGACGTAGCCGCGGGCGCAGCGAGGCTTTGCGAGCGAGCCCACGGGCACGGGCACGGGGTCGGGCGTCAACGGTCGCGCCGCCCCACCCGCGTCATCGCGTCCATCCCCATCCTCGCCCGTCAGGGCGCACCAGACGTAGCCGTGGGCGCTGCGAGGCTTTGCGAGCGAGCCCACGGAAACGGCGACGCGAACGCAGCGCAACTACGGAATGGCTTCGGAATTGTGCTGCCCTCAACGACCGAACCAGCCACACCAGCGCTCGGACTCTCGGACCTCACCGATCCTCACGCCGAACACGTTTCAAGAACCTCTGCCATTCCTCCTCAAACGTCAATGTGGCATGATGGGCCTTCTGGTCGCGCACGTACTGGCCGACACTGTCAACCGCTGTCTTGCTGACCGTGAAGCCGCCGTAACCATCCTGCCAACCGAAATCGTGTTGGCCCGCGATCGACTGATGAACCCACTTCGAACTACGCGCCTTGACATGGCGAACCAAATCCACGAGCGCCAGTTGAGGGGGAAATCTCAGGAACAGGTGCATGTGGTCGGACATTCCGTTGATCTCGATGGGTGTCGCTTCAAGGTCGCGGACAACACCGGCGATGAACGCGTGGAGGCGTGGTTCCCACTCGGCATTGATCATCGGATGCCGATGTTTGGTGCTGAATAGGATGTGGGAGTAGATCTCGGTCCACGAGTTTGGCATGGGCGATTGAAGCAACCCTAACAAAGAGCGCGATGGTGTTGTCGCGCCCGATGTGGAGCGTGCGTGTCGAGAAGACATGATGCGGATCGATGACGATGTGCGTTGTCCGCATGGGTAAGACGTGTCGGGATTCGAGGCAATGTCTCCCGTCCCCGTTTTCGTCCCCGTGGGCTTGCTCGCAAAGCCTCGCAGCGCCCACGGCTACGTTTGGTGCGCCCTGGCGGGCGAAGATGGGGATGGGCGCGATGGCGCGGGCAGCGCGGCGCGACCGTTGCGTTGCGTCCCCGTTTCCGTGGGCTCGCTCGCAAAGCCTCGCAGCGCCCACGGCTACGTCTGGTGCGCCCTGGCGGGCGAAGATGGGGATGGGCGCGATGGCGCGGGCAGCGCGGCGTGACCGTTGCGTTGCGTCCCCGTTTCCGTGGGCTTGCTCGCAAAGCCTCGCAGCGCCCACGGCTACGTCTGGTGCGCCCTGACGGGCGGAGGGCCCTTGGCCGTCACTTCGATTCCTTCACCAGCAAGTCGAGCAGCGCGCGTTCGGCGGTCTTGTAGTGTTCGGCGGTGCGGGCGAGGAGGCGGGAGGCCTCGTCGATGGCTGCTTGATCGCCGATGCCCGCCTGGCGCGCCTCGACGAGGGCGCGGAGCGATTCGCTCGCGGCACGAAGGTCGCTGCCGGCCTCCGCGTACGCGCGGGTGGAGTCGTAGAGCACCTGCGTCGACATGTCCTTGCGGGTGGGCTGGTGGAGCAATCGCCACGGCTGCGAGCGGACCTCGATGGCGGTGAGCTTGAGGTTGTCGGACATGAGCCGCAGATTCGCGAGCATCCGCTGCAGGTTCGGGGTCTCGGAGGAGACGAGCGTCGAGACTTTCGCGATGGTCTGATCGACCGACTCGAGCGCCTTGGTGGCGGATTCGAGCGAGGTGGTGAGGTCTGCCAGCAACTGCTTGTCCACCTTCGAGGCCACCGACTCGATGGAGGAAACGGCCGAGCGGATGGCCTCGCGATTGTCGTCGACCACCGCCTGCACGCCGGCGATGAACTTCTTGGCGTCGTCGATGACCGAGCCCGCCTTGTCGGCCATCGGCCGCAGGCGTTCCGACGCGGCATGCGCGTTGTCGAGCGTGGCCCCCACCATGTCCGACCACGGTCCGATCCGCGCCTTGAGATCGGCGATGATCGTGCGAGCGTCGACGATGCCCTTGTCGATGTCGGGGCTTCGCTCGTCGATCAGCGTGGCGATGCGGTCCATGCTCTTGTCGAGCGACGAGAGCGAATCGCGAAGGTTCGCCATGTCGTCGGGGCCCAAGCCGCTCTGCGAGAGCAGCGCGGGCGGGGCGAGTGCGCCGGCCACCACCGCGCCGTCGGCCAGTTCGGTGGCCGCCTGCGAACCGCCGCCGCTGGTGATGTTGATGCTCGAGATCGAGCCCAGCAGCGGCCGCTCCAGCGTGAACGCCGCGTCGCTCATCAGCTTGAGTTGCTTGGGCAGTTCCACCGCCACGTCCACGTGCGTCGGCGTTGCGCCGCTGGGCGAGAAGGCGATCGACTCGACATTGCCGATCTTCTGGCCGCCCAGCGTCACCAGCGCGCCGGGCTTGAGCCCGTGCGAGCCCACGCCCACCGGGAACTGCACCGTCACGCGGCTCGTCCCGCCCAGGCCCGTCTGCTCACCGAGCAGGAAGCTCGCCCAGACGGCCAAGGCGATGCCCCCGAGCACGAAGAAGCCCGCCAAGGTGTTGTCTCGCGCCGTGCGATTCGCCATGGCCGAAGAATAGGGCCTCCATCGCCCGCCATCGGTCGTCAGCGGCCAAGCCCCGCCAGCACCTCGCGACACGCGCGGTGCGCCAACGCGTGTCCCGACCGCGTCGCCGTCACCTCCGCCTGCAACGGACGGCCCACAAGCGCAAGGTCCCCGATCAGGTCGAGCAGTTTGTGCCGCGCCGCCTCGTTCCCGAAACGCCAGGCGTTGTCGATCGGATGGCCGTCGTCGCCGATCACCAGCAGGTCGCGGGCGGAGAACCTCGTGAAGAGCCCCGCTCGCTGCGCGAAGGCCACTTCGTGCGCGAGCGAGAAGGTTCGGGCCGGCGCCACCTCGGCGACATATTCGGCCGCATCCCCTTCCCACGTCGCCTCTTGGGGCTTGAGTGGCGACTGCGGCCCGTAGTCGAGCCGGTAGGTGAACCGCAGCCCTCGCTCGCGACGCGGCCGAATGACGATGGAGGCCGCGCCTTCCGTCACCGTCACCTCCTCGCGGGGCACGAGCGGTTCGACGTCGCCCGACCCTGCGCCCGCGAGCATCGTCGCGAACACTCGCGCCGATCCGTCGTCGATCGGGACCTCGGGGCCGTCGAGATGAAGGGTTGCGCCCCACTGGCCCAGGCCGGCCGCCGCGCTGAGCACGTGCTCGACCGTCGCGACGCTCACCTCCGGCGACAACTGCAGCGTGGTGTTGCGGACGGGGAAGCCCGCGGGCACGCCCGGGAGCGTCGGCGCGGAGCTCACGAGCGACACATCCACCGAAGCGACGGTGATCCCGCGTCGAAGCGCGAGGCGTTGGCCCGGCGGGCCCACCTCGATGCGACCGTCGATGCCGGTGAAGAGGCCCGGCCCCAGAAATGCCCGCATGGCGGCTGCCCGTTCGCTCACGACCCGGCCTTGGGCGACTTGGCGATTTTGGGCTTGGTCGGCTTGGGGGCCGGCGGCTTGGGACCTTCGAACCCCGCCGCCGCCGCGTCGCTGAAGCGGGCGAGCGCGAAGTCCTTCTCCGTGATCCCGCTCGCGTCGTGGGTCGCCAGCGTGAGCGTCACGCGGCTGTACCTGATGAGAATGTCAGGGTGATGCTGCACCGCCTCGGCCTGCTGAGCCACGGCGTTGACGAACTTCATCGCGTTCACGAAGTCGCGGTATTGGAACGTGCGCTGAATGGCTTCACCCACCAGCGACCACTCGGGAAGACCCTTGAGCAGTTCCTCGATCTGCGACTCGCTGAGCTTCGGGGGCACGGAAGCGTCGGCCATGGTGGCAAAGTGTAGTGGGCCCCCAAGGGCGGCGCATGGCGGGATCGTTCAGGCCAACGCGCCATGCCGCTGGGCGGCACACATGGCGATGGCGATGGCGTCGGCCACGTCCGGGGGGTCGGGCGGCTCGGCCAGCGAGAAATACGCCTGCACGGCCCGTTGCATCTGCTCCTTGGCGGCATGCCCGTTGCCCGTGACGCACTTCTTGACCGCCGTGGGCTTGAGTTCGACCAACTCGATGGCCGCCTGCTGCACCGCCAGCAGCAACACGCCCCGGGCGTGTCCCATCACGATGGCCGTGGCCGGATGCTTGTAGTGCGCGAAGATCTCCTCGATGGCGATCACCCGCGGCTGCAGTCGCTTGAGGGCGGCGCGAAAGTCGCTGTCGAGCTCTTCCAGCCGCGCCGAGACCGAGAGTGCCGTGCTTCCCGCGCCCTTGGTGACGCGAAAGACGCCCGCCTCCACCAGCGTGAGTCGGTCGCGAGAGGCGTCCACGAGGGCGTAGCCCGTCAGTCTCAAGCCGGGATCGATGCCAAGCACGCGCAACGCAACGCTCCGGCCGTGCCGCGGCCGCCAATCAGATGTTCACGGGCATCACGACGTACAGGAAGTCGGTGCCGCTCTTGATGAGCCCGGGCTTGGTGCCGGCCTTGAGCTCCATCATGACCTGCGGCTCGGTCATCACCTTGAGGGCGTCGGTGATGAAGCCGGGGTTGAAGCCGATCTCCACGTCCTCGCCGGCGTAGTCCTTGAGATCGACCTGGATCTTGGCTTCGCCGGCCTCGGGGGCGCGGCTGGTGAGTTCGAGTTGCTTGTCCTTGGCCTTGAAGGCCAGACGCACGCCGCGAGATTCCTCGTTGGTGAGCAGGGCGGCGCGGCGGACGGCGGAGATGATGACGTCGCGATCGAAGGTGACCTTCTTGTCGCAGTCCTTGGGAATGACGTCCTCATAGGAGGGGAAGGTGCCGTCGACGAGGTTGCTCACCAGCACGGCGCGGCCGGGGTTGGCGGCGGTGCCGAAGCTGAAGAGAATCTGGTTGTCGGTGATCGCCACCTGCACCGCCTCGTCGTTCTCCTGCACGAGCCGCTGCATCATGTTGAGCGCCTTGCTCGGAATGATGCACTGCACCGCCTTCTGGTCCTTGTCGGAGGCCGAGAGGGCGGCACGGGCCACGGCCAGGCGGCGACCGTCGGTGGCGACCATCTCGAGCCGCTTGCCGTCGCGCTTCATCAGCACGCCGTTGATGGCGTAGCGCGAGGTTTCGCGGGCGGTGGCAAAGAGCGTGCGGGAGACGAGTTGCGACAGCGAGCCGGCGGGGTGGGTCAGCGTGGCCTTGGCCGCCGAGGTGCCGCGACCGGCGACCACGTCGTCGAAGTTGGGAATCGGCGGGAAGTCGGTGGCGGGGTAGCCGTTGATGCGGAAGTTGGCGTCCGAGCCCTTGATGACGCAGACGTCGCCGTCGGTCTCGATGCTCAGCGTGGGCTCGTTCTCCTCGCCGGCGACGATGCCGCGGAAGCGATCGGCGGGGATCAGCACCGAACCCGGCCTGCTCACGTCCACCTGCGAGATCGAAAGACGCATGGCGATCTCCGCGTCGGTGGCCTCGAGGATCAACTCGTTGCCGCCGTCACCCTTGACGGCCGTCAGCTTGATGCAGGTCAACTGCGGCTTGGGCGTGCGTGCGGCCACCGCCCCGCTCGCCAGGTTCACCGCGTTCATCAACGCCGCTCGATCGACGATCACCTTCATGGTCGCGTCTTCCTTCGTAATGGAAAAATCCCAACCCCCTCCGGACGCCAAGTGTACCAGCCATGGCGTCGGGCCGTGGTCACACCACCACCCGTTGTGAGGGTGTTATCCACACTTTGTGCACAAACGGCGGCGGGCAGTGTGGAGAACCGGTGTCCAGAGCGTCTGCCTCAGCCCCCCTGAGCCTTGCGGAGTTCGGCCATGGTCTTGCGGAGCTGCTGTTGGAGCATGCTGACGCGAAGGAGGCTGCGGACGCGGGTGGCGAGTTCGACCCGATTGACGGGCTTGGTGAGGAAGTCATCGGCCCCTGACTCGACGGCTCGTTCGACGTCGGAGACTTCGTTGAGGGCGGTGACCATGACGATGGGGATCTCAGCCGTGATCGGATCCTTCTTGATCTTGGAGCAGACCTGAAAGCCGCTCATGCGGGGCATCATCACGTCGAGCAGGATGAGGTCGGGGGCCTGCTGCTTGACTTGCTCGAGGGCTTCGATGCCATCTTTGGCGGTGCGCAGGGTGCAACCGAGGTCCTCGAGGTAGGCCAGGAGCAGTTCGAGGTTCTGCTCGTTGTCGTCAACGAGCAGGACGTTGCATTTCGAGATGTCCATCACGTTCGGGCCGGCGGCGTCGGAAGCCATGCGGAACCGTAGGTGAGGGTCTGCCGGGGCGACACCACGCGGATTTTCCCCAAGCCGCGGCGGGCGATGGGGTTGAGGCGTCAGGGCCGTGTCGCGACCGAACCCATCCGGGTCGGCGCATGGGGGTCCGCCCGGTGGAAGGGTGAAAGGAGCACATCCATGCCCACGCGTGCCTTGCACCAACAGGGAGTGGCCGGCACCGGCCTCTCGGTTCAGGAGATCCACGACCTTGTCGGCGACTTCGTCGAAGCCAGACTGCCCCGTCACGAGCGGTATTGGAGTTACTACCGCAACCCGATGGGCGCGTCGCGAGACGGGGCGGTCCGAGGGGGTCGATGGTACCGGTTGGCGCAGGAAGCGGGGTTGCCGCCGCGGACGACGGGAATGGCGGATGGGAGGGCCGACGCGGAGCGACGGGAGGTGGTGATCGAGAACGACATCGGCTGGCGCGTGCAGGCGATGGTGGACTTCATGTTCGGCAAGCCGGTGTCGATTCGGAGCGAGGCCGGGGATCCGACGCACGCCGCGTTGATCGAGCGGGTGCTCGAGGCGGTGTGGACGGCGTCGGGCGGGATCGCGTTGCTGCAGGATGTCGCGTTGTTGGGGCACGTGCACGGGCACGCCGATCTGGCGTTGCGGGCGGCGCCGGGGCTCGATCGCGTGGGGGCGAACGACGACGAGTCGGTGGTGGCGGCGGCGGCCGAGCATCTGAGGATCGACGTGGTGGAGCCGCGGCGTGGCGTGCCGATCACGGATCCGCGCGACTACCGCGTACTGCTGGGGTACGTGCTGCGTCACGCGCGGGGCGACGGGCTGGAGGTGATCGGCCCGCGGTCGTGGGCGGGGCTGGATCATGGTCGCGTGGCCTGGGAGGAACCGCTGCGATGGCACGGCGGTCGGGTGCCGGTGGTGCACGTGCAGAACATCGCGCAGCCCTTCGAGTATTCGGGGCAGGGGGAGGTGGAGCCCCTGATTCCGCTCCAGGACGAACTCAACACGCGCCTGTCGGACCGCGCGCACCGGGTGACGCTCCAGAGTTTCAGGATGTACCTGGCTAAGGGCATCCGCGGGTTCGAGCATGCGAGGGTGGGGCCCGGGCAGATCTGGAGCACGGACAACGTCAACGCCTCGGTGGAGGAGTTCGGGGGCGACGCATCGAGCCCCAGCGAGGATCAGCACATCCGCGAGGTGCGCGAGGCGCTCGACAAGATCAGCGGGATTCCGCCGCTGGCCAGCGGCGTGGTGCAGGCCAAGATCGGCAATCTCTCGAGCGCCAACGCGCTGCGGATCACGCTCATGGCCGCGCTGAGCAAGACGGCGCGCAAGCGGGTGACGTACGGCGGGGGCATTGCGCGGATGTGCGAGCTGGTGCTTGCCTGCCTGCATCATGCGGGCGTCCTGGCGACCCAGGAGCGCGATCGTCGCGTGCGACTGACGTGGGAGGATCCGCTGCCCGACGATGTGCGAGAGCGGATGCAGGCGGCGGAGTCCAAGGCGCGGCTGGGCGTGCCGCCGGAGCGGATTCTCGAGGAGTTGGGCTACGCGCCCGGCGAGGGCGCGAGCGTGATGACGCCGCGGGGGTGATGGCCATGGCCCTTCCACGGGTTCCGCTCACCCGCCGCGCGGGTGTGGCCACCCGTGGCAACGGTCGGCCGTCCTCCGGGCGGCGTGCGTTGCACGGGCGTGGGGCTTCGTGCGTGTTCATGACGGCCATCATCCGCATCCTTCGATCTCCGCGGGCGGTTACACTCCCTCATGTCCGAGGGGACAGCATTCGGCGACTTGCCCACCCCCGATCCTGACGCCGCCCGCGGCGGCGATGTGGCTTTTTCGGCGGTCGGCGGCGAGCGGCCGGGGGATTGGATCGGCCCGTTCAAGCTCCTGGAGCTCATCGGCGAGGGCGGCTTTGGCGTGGTGTGGCTGGCCGAGCGTCGCGCGCCGATGGTGCAGCGCGTGGCGCTCAAGATCATCAAGCCGGGGATGGACTCCAAGGCCGTGGTGGCCCGCTTCGAGCAGGAGCGCCAGGCCTTGGCGGTGATGGATCACCCCAACGTCGCCAGAGTGCTCGACGGGGGCGTGACGCGCCTGGGCCGGCCCTACTTCGTCATGGAGCACGTGAAGGGTGAGCCGATCACGACCTTGGCCGATCGGCACACCATGGGTCTGCGCGAGCGGCTGGAACTCTTCATTCCGGTGTGCGAGGCGGTGCAGCACGCGCACCTCAAGGGGATCATCCACCGCGACCTCAAGCCCAGCAACATCCTGGTGGCCTCGGTGGGAAGCGACGCGAGCGACGACGGGGTCACGAGCAAGGGCCTGCTCGTGAAGGTGATCGACTTCGGCGTGGCCAAGGCCGTGAGCCACACGCTGACCGACAAGACGATCTTCACGGAGCGAGGGCAGATCATCGGCACGCCCGAGTACATGAGCCCCGAGCAGGCGGAGATGGGCGCCATCGACGTCGACGCCCGGACGGACGTCTACTCGCTGGGCGTCGTGCTCTATGAACTGCTGAGCGGGTTGTTGCCCTTCGACACCGAGACGCTCCGCAGCGCGGGGTATGGGGAGATCCAGCGGATCATCCGCGAGGTGGATCCGCCCAAGCCGAGCGCCAAGCTCGGCACGGTCGACGCCCGGACGGCGCACGCGATCGCGAAGGCGAGACAGGCCGAGCGGGACCGCATCGCCAGGGAGTTGCGCAAGGAACTCGAGTGGATCCCCATGAAGGCGCTGCGAAAGGATCGCGGCGAGCGGTACGAAACGCCGGGTCACTTGGCGCAGGACCTGCGACGGTACCTCAAGGGTGAGCCGCTGGAAGCCGGGCCGGAGCGTGCGACGTATCGGCTCAAGAAGGCGCTGAAAAGGTACAAGGGGCCTGTGGCGGCCATGGTCGCGGTGATGGTGGCGTTGGCGGTGGGGTTCGGGACGGCCATCAAGAAGGCGCAGGACGAGGCCGCGGCGAAGGCGGTGATTCAGGACGAGCGCGACAAGGCCAATGAAGCCACCAGGCGGGCCAACGAGAACGCGGCCGAAGCGGTGGCGGAACGACAGCGGGCCGACCAGGCGCGCCAAGCCGCGGAGTTCGAGGCGTACATCGCCAACTTGATCGCCGCCGACGCGTCGCTCGCCGCCAACGAATCGGCGCGGGTGCGGTCGCGCCTCGATGCGTGCCCGCCGCGGCTGCGGGGCGGCTGGGAATGGAAATGGCTGAATGTCCGGTCGGACGGCAGTCTCTCGGTCCTGCGGGGGCATGAGTCCGAGGTCCTCGCCGCCGCGTTCAGCCCGGACGGAACGCGCGTGCTGACGGCGTCGTGGGACAAGACCGCGCGGGTGTGGGACGCTCCGAGCGGCAGGGAGGTGGCGGTCCTGCGAGGGCATGAGAACGGCCTGGAGTCCGCGGCGTTCAGCCCGGACGGGACGCGTGTGGTGACGGCGTCGGCCGACGCGACCGCGCGGGTGTGGGACGTGTCGAGCGGCAGGGAGGTGGCGGTCCTGCGAGGGCATGAGAACAACGTGGGGTCCGCGGCGTTCAGCCCTGACGGGACACGCGTGGTGACGGCGTCGACCGACAAGACCGCGCGGGTGTGGGATGCGTCGAGCGGCAGGGAGGTGGCGGTCCTGCGCGGGCACGAGAGCAATCTGCGGTCCGCGGCGTTCAGCCCTGACGGGACGCGCGTGGTGACGGTGTCATTCGACGCGACCGCGCGGGTGTGGGACGCGTCGAGCGGCGCGGAGGTGGCGATCCTGCGAGGGCATGCGACCGTCGTGCAGGCCGCGGCATTCAGTCCTGACGGGACGCGCGTGGTGACGGCGTCGTTCGACTCCACCGCGCGGGTGTGGGACGCCTCGAGCGGCAAGCAGGAAGCGGTGCTCCGGGGGCACGGGTCCGCCGTGCAGGCCGCGGCGTTCAGTCCTGACGGGACCCGCATCGTGACGGCGTCGACGGACAAGACCGCGCGGCTGTGGGACGCGTCGAGCGGCAAGGAGATGGCCACGCTGCGGGGGCATGGGTTCGCCGTGCAAACCGCGGCGTTCAGTCCCGACGGGTCGCGCGTGGTGACGGCGTCGACGGACAAGACCGCGCGGGTGTGGGATGCGTCGAGCGGCAGGGAGGTGGTGGTCCTGCGCGGTCATGAGGGCGGCGTGGAGTCCGCGTCGTTCAGCCCCGACGGGACGCGCGTGGTGACGGCGGCGTTGGACAAGGTTGCGCGGGTGTGGGACGTGTCGAGCGGCACGGAGGGGGCGGTGGTGCTGCGGGGGCACGAGTTCGCCGTGCAAGCCGCGGCGTTCAGCCCTGACGGCACGTGGTTGGCGACGGCGTCGTGGGACAAGACCGCGAGGGTGTGGGATGCGTCGAGCGGCAGGGAGGTGGTGGTCCTGCGCGGGCATGAAAACGGCGTGGAGTCCGCGGCGTTCAGCCCCGACGGGACGCGGTTGGTGACGGCGTCGTCCGACAAGACCGCCCGGGTGTGGGACGCGTTGGGCGGCAGGGAGGTGCTGGTCCTGCGCGGGCATGAGGACGGCGTGGAGTCCGCGGCGTTCAGCCCCGACGGGACGCGGTTGGTGACGGCGTCGTTGGACAAGACCGCGCGGGTGTGGGACGCGTCGAGCGGCAAGCAGGTGACGATCCTCCGCGGGCACGAGGATGGCGTGCAGTCCGCCTTGTTCAACCCCGACGGCACGCGCGTGGTGACGGCGTCGTGGGATGGGTCCGTGCGGGTGTGGGACGCGTCGAGCGGCAGGGAAGTGGCGGCGCTCCGCGGACATGAAGGCGGGGTCGATTCCGCCGCGTTCAGTCCCGACGGGACGCGGCTGGCGACGGGGTCGTGGAACGGGATCGCGCGGGTGTGGGACGCGTCGAGCGGCAAGCAGGAGGCGGTGTTGCGCGGGCACGAGGGCGTCGTGCTGTCGGTCGCGTTCAGCCCCGACGGGACGCGTGTGCTGACGGCATCGCGGGACGGCACCGCGCGGGTATGGGAGGCGTCGAGCGGGAGGGAAGTGGCGATCCTGCGCGGGCACAACAGCGAGTTGCAGTCTGCCGAGTTCAGCGCCGACGGGACGCGCGTGGTGACGGCGTCGTGGGATCTGACGGCGCGGGTGTGGGACAGCGTGCCGTATCGCGAGCGGTTCCCGGCCATCGATGCCGCCAGGAAGATCGAAGCGAGCGTTCGCGAACGCGTGCACGCGAGGCTTGTCGCGGGCGAGAGCATCAAGGGGTTGCGAGCGGGCGCCATGGCGGACGCATCGATGGCCGCGGATGAGCGGCGAGCGTACCTGATCGTGACCAGGGCGCTGGCCGCCGAAGCGACATCGCTCAATCGATCGCTGTGGTCGAAAGTGGCGACCCCTGTCGCGGGCGCGACCGGAATCGCCGACATCGCGGCACAGGCGGAACGACTGCTGGTGTTCAGCGGCGACCAACCCGACTACCTCAACACGGTCGGCGTCGCCCTCTTCCGCATGGGCAGGCATGTGCAGGCCCTCGAAGCGCTGGAACGATCCGACGCGCTCTCCCGCAAGAGCGGCCGAGGCGAGCGGCCCGCCGATTGGGCGTTCATCGCGATGGCGCGTTGGCATCTCGGCCAACGGGAACTGGCGGTGGAGGCAGCCGCGAAGTTCCGCACGCTCGCCGGCATGCGATCCTGGTCCACGCAACGGGAAGTGAATGGTTGGGCGAAGGAAGTGGACGCCCTGCTCGGTTCCGATTGAACCGGAGGCTCATGGCGCCGCCCGGCTTTGCGGGCGAGCCTAGGACGCGCTGCCACAATCGGCCCCCTTCCACGAGTGTTCCTCCCCCGCAGACCGGGTTCGGTCAGCCGTGGCGACGGTCGTCCGCCCTTCGGGCGGCGTGCGTCGCGGCGGGGTCGCGGGGCCTTGCGCGGAATTGTCGGAACATGTCACAACGTGAGATGCCGGCGGCCCTTGGTGCATGATGCGCCGGCGGCGACGCGACCCGTTCGCGTCGGCGCATCGGGGCGCGTGGCCCGGAGTTTCGGAAGGACGCACGTGGCACGAATGCGACGGGCGAGGCCTTCCGCAACGCAGGGAGCCATGCACATGGAACAGGACACGCCGGGGGATCAGGAACTCGAGCGACTCAAGCGGGAGCTGGAGCAGTTGCGGGCGCATCACGCGCAGGAGCAGCGGCGTCACGCGGCGGTCGAGGCGGTGGGGGACGCGATCGATCGCGAGGTGGCCGCGATGCTGGTGGAGCGGTCGCTGGGAAGCGGGGGCGTGCCCCCGTCAGGCGCAGAACTGACCGTCGCGGCACGACGGGCGGCCGATGGGTTGCGGCGGGAGAAGCCGTTCCTCTTCGCGGCGCCGGAGCGGCGCGGCGTCATCGCGGCGCCCGATGCCTCCGGCGACGGGAAGCAAGCGCAGGCCGCGCTGCAGGCCGCCGCACGCGAGGCGCGGCTCGGGGGCGATCGTCGCTCGCTCATCCAGTATCTCTCGCTGCGGGCGCGTCGCGCCTGAGCATCACGGTGACCACCACGACACGAAAGGAGCACGCACATGGGATTCAGCGGCAAGACAACCTACGGGGCGGGCGTCGACCTTCCCGAAATCGCGGAGGACGTTTCGGACCTCATCGGCATCGTGAGCCCGCACGAGACGCCACTGCTCGACCGCATGGGCGACGCGAGGAACGCGGCGACGAGCACGGTGCACGAGTGGATCGAGGACTCGCTGCTCCCCAACGCCGACACGATCAACCAGACCGCGTTCACGCCCAACGCGCAGGAGGCCGTCGCCATCACGGTGGCCAACGGCGCGAGATTCCAGGCGGGCGACCTGGTGCGACCGGGCAACGCCACGGAGCTGATGCTGGTGACGGCGGTGGGCGGCAACGTGATCACCGTGACGCGCCGTTACGGCGGGACGCCGGCGAGCGCGCTGGCCAACGGGCAGCGGCTCCACATTCTCGGCAACGCCGCCCTCGAAGGGGCGGACGCGACGGCGGCGAGGTTCACGAGCCGCGTGAGGCGGCAGAACTACACGCAGATCTTCGCGGCGACGGTGGAGGTGACGGGCACGATGCGCGCGGTGAAGGCCCACGGCGTGGCCGACGAGCTCGAGTACCAGAAGAGCGAGCGGATGCGAGAGCTGCTGCGCGACCTCGAGAACTGCGTGATCAACGGGGCGTCGTCGTCGACGGCGCCGCAGGGTTCGGCGACGTCGCGGCGGACGATGAACGGCATCATTCGGACGATCGCCACGCACCAGTACGCGCCGGGCGTGAACGGCTTCCCGCAGGGGGGCGGGGCGGGCAGCGAGCTGACGGAGCAGTTGGTGAACACCGCGCTGCGACAGGTGTGGGAGCAGTCGTCGGGACGCGTCGACACGATCGTCGTGAACGGGGCGCAGAAGCGGCGCATCAACCAGTTCGTGGGTTCGACGTCGAGGCACTACGCGCCGGATGATCGGCGGCTGTCGGAACTGGTGAGCGTCTACGAGAGCGACTTTGGCGTGTGCAACATCGTGCTGTCGCGATGGGTGCCGTCGGACACGCTGCTGCTGCTCGACAGCAGCAGGATCTCGGTGATGCCGCTGACGGGCAGGAGTTTCCAGTATCGGCCGCTGGCGTCGACGGGGGACGCGGCTGGCGGGCAGATCGTCGGCGAATACACCATGGAGATGCGCAACGAGAACGCTCACGCGCTGATCAGGGGCCTGTCGGCCTGACGGACCGGCGACTGCACGCGCTCCCGTCCTCGCCGACGCGAGGGCGGGGGCATTCGAGGAGGACCTTGCATGTTTGCACGCGACATCGACCTGATCGTGATCGAGCCGACGCTGTTTCGCGACGTGGTGTGGCCGTCGCAGACCCTGGTGCGGAGCCAGGGCGTGGTGGAGGAGGACGAGTTGACGCTCTCCGACCCGGACGCGGACTTCGAGTCGCTGGGCGTCGATGCGGGGCACGTGGTGATGCTGGGAGAGACGGCGGTGGAAGTGGTGAAGCGGTCGAGTGCGACGAGGCTGGCCTTGTCGAGGCCGCGACCGGAGGGGGTGGACGCGATCGGCGTGGGGAAGTACAAGGGGCCCGTGCGGATCGGGACGTTCATGCCGCAGATCGAGGTGGTGCATCGCCGATTGCTGCGGTGGGCGGAGATCGAGGACGGCGCGAGGGTGCTGGACGGTCGAGCGGCGGCGCACGCGGAGGCGCTGGGGGCGTTGGCGATGATTCACTTCGCGGCCGATGCGGGGGCGGCGGCGAGGGCGGTGCACTATCAGCGACGGTTCGAGATCGAGTGCGAGCGGTTGTCGCTGGCGCTGGATCTGGACGGAGACGGGGTGGCGGAGCAGCGCAGGCGGGTGAGCGGCGGGCCGATGTATCGCGCGTGAGCAACGAGGGGAGGAAGCGGCATGGTGATCATCAAGCCGACGGGCGTGACGTTCGGGGTGCAGGCGTGGGCTGACGTGACGAGCGTCGTGATCGATCGCGAGGCGGCGGAGGCGGTGGTGGAGTGGACGGACGCGGGGCCGCACGCGGCGTTCGCGGATGTGCCTGCGCAGCGGGTGACGGTGCGGGTGGAGCGGATGATCGGCGGGCCCGGCGAAATGGATGCGCCCAGGCCCGGGGAGATGCAGACGCTGGGCGTGCAGTGGTCGCGGGGTCGTTCGTCGGCGGCGGAACTCGCGATGACGGCGCGGTGCGTGGTGATGCGCGTGGTGCACGAGGCGACGGGCAAGGGCGTGACGCGGCGCGTGGATCTGGTGGCGGTGTCGGTCGACGGCGTTCGCGATCCGGTGACGGTCGCGCCGCTCGCGTGAAACGGGAGGGATCGCGATGCCATCGAGTTTCAAGGGGCTGGATCTGTTCGGATCGGGACCGCACGTCTTCAGGAGCATGCGGGAGGGCGAGTTGGTGGTGACGGGCCTGGCGCTGGGCGGCTCGGGCGCCGGGGGCGTGGCGCTGGGGTTGATCGACGTGGAGGTGCGGGTGCGAGGGCGGTTGGTGGCGCCGTCGGAGCCGGTGTTGTGGCGGCTGCGGGACGCGATCGTTGCGCATCTCGTGCATCCGCCGGTGCCGGGCGTGCTGGTGGACCACTTCGGGCGACGGTGGGAGGGGATGTCGATGGCGTGGTTCGAGCCTGCGGAGCGAACGAGCCGCGGCCGGGAGCGATCGCTGGCGTACGAATGCGCGTTTCGGCGGCTGCCCTGAGGCGTGGCGGCAGGTCCCGGCGGGGTTATCGGGCGAGAGGGTGCATGGGTCGATCGCGGGCGTCCGGTACAATCGATCGGAGCCACGTGAGCGATCGCATGCACAAGGTGCCGGAGCGGGTCGAGGCGACGATGGAGTCGCTCGAGGCGCGGGCGTTGATGGCCCTGACGTCGTGGACGGGGATGGGTGGCGACCTGCTCTGGTCCAACCCGGCGAACTGGTCGGCGAACGTGGTGCCGGGTCCGAACGACGACGTGCGGATCGATGCGGGCGAGGCGCAGCCGCAGATCAGGTTCACGTCGGAGGCGGGCGTGCGGCAGGTGCGGTCGCTCGAGCTTCGCGAGGCGTTGAGCGTGACGGGCGGGCAGCTGACGGTGACGAACGGCGCGCGGGCGTGGGCATCGGTGTCGCTGGCGGGCGGCGCGTTGGCGGGACCGTCGTGGGAGTTCGGGAGCGGGGGCCTGACGGTGTCGGGGTCGCGACCGTCGCGGCTTGCGGGACCGATGGTCTTCACGGGCTCGCTGAGCGTCGTGAGTTCGACGCTTCGCGTGGCGGGCGACTTCGATCTGGTCGGGGCGGCGACGGTCTCGTCGGGGGCGATGGACTTCGTCTCGGACATCACGCTTGATTCGGGCACGTTCACGCTGGTGAACGGGCGGCTCGGGTTGGCGGCCGAGGGCGCGGCGGCGAGGACGATGACGATCGGGCCGGGCGCGACGGTGCGCGGGCGCGGGAACGTGGGCAATGCGCTCTTCAGCGAGGGATTGGCGACGACGCTGGTGAATCGCGGGACGATCGTCGCGGACGCATCGGCGCAGTTTCTCGTGCTCGCGGCGGTGGGCGCGTATCCGTCGAGTTTCGACAACCAGGGCGTGGTGCGGGGAACGGCGGGGGGCATCCTCCGCGTGGCGGCGGCGACGATCGCGAACTACGACGATGCCGCGTTCGGGACGTTGACGGGGGGCACGTGGCGTGCGGACGCGTCGAGTTCGGTGATTCTCGACAACAGCCGCCCCGTGGCGACGAACGGCGCGACCGTGATGCTGATGGGCGCGGGCGCGACGTTCGCGAACATGACCGAGCACCTGCGGGTGAACGGCGGCTCGATCACGCTCGGCACGGGCATGCAGTGGACGCGCTACTTCGGCGTGTCGAACAACGGGCTGATCGCGCTCGAGCCGAGCACGTCGTTGAGCCTGCCGGTGCAGGGGACGCACACGGGCCGGTTCATGCTGGGCGCGGGGTCGAACTTCTCGACGACGGGGTTCTCGACGTACCTTCCGGGCACGACGTTCGCGGGCACGGGCACGTTGCAGCTCACGACTGGATCGCTGTCATTGCGGCAGATGTTCGAGGCGGGCTCGGCGGTGAACCTGAACATCGGCCGCAACGCGACGGTGACGCTGGCCGAGCCGGTGTCGCTGGGGTCGATCGACCTGTCGGGGCAGTTGTCGACGGGGGTGCACCGGCTGGCGTTGTCGGGTTCGTACGTGCAGCGGGCGGGCTCGACGGCGACGATCGACGTCGGCAATGCCGAGCGCATCGGCATGATCGACGCCGGCGGCGCGGTGACGCTGGGCGGCGCGCTTCGCGCGGTGTCGAGCACGGGGTTCGACCCGTCGCTGGAGGGCGCGTACTTCTTCACGGGCACCCTGTTCCGCGGGGCGTCGTTCGCGGGCTCGTTCGCGAGCGTGACGACGCTGGCGGCGTCGCGCGGCGCGTTGTCGCTGGTGGCGACGGGGAGGACGCTCGAGCTGCGTCACAACATCGCGGACTACAACGCCGACGGCGGGGTGGACGGCGCGGACCTCGAGTTGTTCCTGCTCGAGTGGGAAGCGGGCGAGATGACCACGGACGTCAACGGCGACGGCGGCGTGGACGGGCTGGACATCGAGTCGTTCATCACGCTGTGGGCGATGGGAGGGCGGTGAGGGGGGGATGTCAGTCGCGGCGAATCCGCAGACGGGCGGCGACCTCGCGTTCCTTCCATGCGAACTGTTCGAGCAGGCGTCGGAGTTCGGGGGGCGTGTCGGTCGATTCCCATGCGGCCTTCAACTCGGCGGCGTTGAGCGAACTGAGGCGCGGCCACCAGGGCGTGTCGCGCAGCACGGCCTCGAGTCGGGCGGCCTGTTCAGGTTCCTGTCCCTTGCGGGGGAACACGATTCGATCGGTCGTGGCGATCGAGACCTCCCGTGAGCGGCCGGCGACGAGTTCAAGGTCGTCGCGTGCCGCGACGGCCAGCAGCGCCTCGCGGACTTCGTCGATGCGGGCTTCGACGTCGTCGAGGTCGCGCTTGAGGGTCGTTCGCCGCTCGTCGAGATCGGCCCAGCGGTCGACCAGCGCGACGGCGGGTTCGGCGGCGAGGGCCTTCTCGGGCATGACGCGGACCTGATGCAGATGCTTGCGAGCGGGGCACACCTGCTGGAAGGCGCAGTAGGAGCAGAGGGGGCCTTCGCTGGTGGGGAAGTCGGCGGCCTGATCGCCACGGCGTTCGATGTCGGTGATGAGGGCGATGGTGTCGGCGCGGAGACAGTCGAGTTGTTCGGTGGTGCGGGCGGAGACGATCGAGTGATCGAAGCGGAGGAAGTGCCAGACGAGTTCGACACGGTCGATGTCCTTCCAGGCATGGCGGAGGGCGATCTCGTAGAAGGCTAGTTGGGGGTCCTTGTCCTTCTCGGCCTGAGTGGGGAGCTTGTTGTTGGTCTTGTAGTCGTGGATCTGCCAGCGGCCGTCGGGGGTCCTGGCGATGCGGTCGATGTTGCCGGTCATCATGAAGCGGCCGGCGTCGTCGAGGGGAAAGGTGACCTTGTACTCGAGGCCGATGACGGTCGCCTGGTCGAAGGGGTGGAATCGGCGGTGGTAGTTCTCGATGCACTTCCACGCCAGGCGACGGAAGTCATCGGGCGTGGCGTCGCGGTCGTGGATGACGACGGCGGAGGTCCAATGGGCGTTCCAGCCCTCGTCGAGGCGGCGGCGGAGTTCCTCGAGCGACGGAAGCGCGCCCATGGAGACGCGGCGGTAGAGATGCTCGAGCACCTCGTGGACCCTCGATCCGAGAAAGGTGGCGATCTGCTCGGGTTGGTCGGGGAGTTCGACCCTGGCGACGTACTGGAAGAAGTACTTGCGAGGGCAGTGGCGGAAGGCCTCGAGGCGGCTGTGGGAGTAGATCGGCATGGGAGCGGTCCGCTTCGGGGGCCGGGCGTGGTGTGCATCCCACGGGGCGGCCCGAGGGCGGGGCGATCTCAAGTCGACGCGCGGCGTCGACGCGGGATGATACGGCGTTGAGCGATTGCATCCTGTTGTGGCGAGGCCTCTTGCGAAGCGATTGATCGCGTGCGCGCACGCGAGATCCCGCGGCTTTCGCATCGATGGGTTCGTCGCTGCCGCGAAGATGTCGGGCGGCAGGCATGTTTGCGGCATGTTCGGGCTCGGGCATGCCGATGGCCGCGTTCCGACGGCACACCGCATGAAATGTCGTCAATCCTCGCGCATCGGTGTCCAGATCGGGGGATGACAGGCGTTCTCGCCATGAAGCGTCACGGCGCGCCACAGGCGGTGCGGGGTCGGGAGGCCCGAAGGTCCGGCGACGCGGCAACGAGAACGGGAGCGGAACATGAGCATCTCGATCAACCGATCGCTTCAGATCCTGCTGGGGATGGTGGTGGCTGTCGTCATCTGGAGCGGGTGTGGTGGCGGGGGTTCGGACAGTCGGGGACCGACGGTGGTGGGGCTGCGACTCGACATGCCGGCGGAGGAGGTGCCTGCGGCGTTGGCGAAGATCGAGGGGTTGACGTTCAAGAAAAGCGGTGGATCGCCGTCTCCCATGGTGGCCGTGAACGGGACGATGGCGGTTGACGGGAAGATCCATCAACTGACTGAAGCCGAGGGAAGGTTCGTGTTGGGTGATGCACCCAACATCTTCAGCAGCCCGCAGTTGTGCTACATCCCCGCATCGATGGCCGAGCAAGTTCCGCAGTTGATCGAGACACTCAAGCAATCGTTGTTGGACGAACACGAGGAACGTTGGAAGGCGATCGTGAAGGAGAGGCTGGAGCCGACGAAGCGCGAACTCGAACAAGTAACCAAGCTCATACCCGAGGCGCAGGAGGAGGGGAATCGGGCGTGGATCGCCCTGCGCGATCTCATGCTGTCGGAAGCCGACAAGGAGTACCGCATCCGTGCGAGGCGTATTGACGCGGATGCGCAACCTGCACTCAATGAACTCACTCAAGGTCGCGAACAGATCAGGAAAGGCATCGCCGATCTCAAGAAAGATCCTTCCCAGAGCGGCTTTCAGGAAGCCCTCAAGATGCTGGAAGAGATGGAGAGTGCAGTGACAGAGTTGATCGCAGGCAAGAACCCGTCGCCTCCCGGAATCAGCCAGTCGCCCGAACTGGTTCGTATTTGGGGTCAGTTTCAAGACCAGGGTCGAAGGGTTCGTAAGGCGATGCAGGAGTGCGAGATCATCGAGAAGGAAAGGCTGCCGGAGGCGTTAAAGACGATCGAAGCGGCATTTGGCGATTCGGTGCCCTTGTCGAGGAGCGACAGGGCAAACATCATCGCGAGACTCAATCCGGTTGTGCAACCGGGCGGACCAACCGCTGCGGAACGCTTGTACTCCAACAACTCACGTGACCTTGACACGGCGGATCGAAAGTTGGCAGATGCCATGTCTCGCCGGACCGATCTGGAGAAGGCCGTTTCGATGCTCGAGAATCCACACCCACCGCAACCGCGGGACGTCAAGGTGGGCAATGTCGTTGTGGGCCCGAGCACGACGTTCGTGGACGATGCCGATCAGGTGAAGGTGCTGATCGCGGAGGGAAAGGTGATCGCGATTCGATTCAGCGAGGCCTTTTCCAACGCGAAGTTCGGGGCGAGCGGCATGACCGACTCGAAGTTCCTCGAGGAGTTCTGCAATGCCTATGACATCCCGGCCTTTGAGGCGCAGTTCGAGGCGGCCGCGGACGACGCGGTCGACAAGGCGATGTCCGAAGCGGGCGGATTCAACGAGCGGCTCGGAAGGGCGGCGACAAGGCAACTCACCGGCGGAGAGGCGAGAACTCATGAGGATCGCGAGGCGGGGTACCGCTTCACCATGAAGGGCAAGACGGTGATTCTCGAGGCCATCCAGCGGACGTCGGACACGTCCCTGGGCAAGTGAACGGACAGAACTCGTCACGGAACAGGAGACACGATGTTTCGCGTGGACATGCCGATTACGGAACGTCAGGACATCATCCGAAAGTTTCTCGGAGCCAAGCAACCGGTGGTCGCGTTGCTGCTGGCGGCCCTCGACTGCGAGCGGACCATGCGTCGGGCGATCATCGCGTTGGGCACGACGCCGAGCAAGCAACTCGCCATCCAGTTGGGAAAGCCCAACACGGATGGGACGGATGGCGGCACCGGGGTTTCGGCCAAGAAGCTGTATCGGGCCTCGGTTCACGAATACAAGAGGGCGTGGGACGTCGAGGTTCGCAAGCGAGTTGGCGGAACGGGCCTCGACGAGGTCGTCGAGGACTGGAAGGGCTTGGCGAAGGCCGTGAAACTCCGCAATGAACTGGTGCACGGCGAGAAAGCCACCACGGGGCTGGGTTACGCCACGGATCGCGTGGAGTCGTACATGAAGGCGACGATGCGGGTGCACGAGTTCGCCGCCGGGCAGAAGGTCAACCTCGACAAGCCGCTCAAGCCGCGGAAGAAGGCCTCGTCGCGTTGAATCGGGAAGTCCACACGACACGGCGGGATTGCATCGAGCGGGGGCACCTATCCCAAACGCCCCGAGGGATTTCGAGGAACCGGCGGCGAAGGCGTGAGTGACTCGAACCGGTCAGAAATCATGGTCGCGCGAGCCTCACGTGGGGGTTTGCACGAATGGCGGACATGGAGCACATGACATGAACAAGATCAGCGCGTCCGATGCGGTGCAGTTCGGGATCGACTTCGTGAAGCGGCACACCGGCTTCTCGGTGGTGAGCGGCCTCCTGCTTGCGGTCAGTTGCTTCCCGTTGTTCCTGCCGCTTCATCCCTTGCTGATCGTCAACTTCTTCCGCTGCGTTCGGGAGGAGTCCATGAACGGTCAGGCGCCATCGCTGGGGAAACTCTTTCGGTTCGATGTCATCGTGCCCGCGATCGTGGTCGCCTTCTGGGGCACGTTCCTGATCATCTTCGGTCTTTGCATGTGCGTCGTCCCGGGCCTGGTGCTGCTTCCGGTGCCATTCCTCGCCTTGGTGACCCTGTCCTTCGATAGTCAGAGCGGATTGAGGGCGCTGACGAGCGCCATTCGGGTGGTCGAGCGAGATCCGATCGGACTGGTGCTTGCCTGCGTGCTCCTGATCATCGTGGCGCTGTGCGGCATCGCCCTGCTGGGCGTCGGCATGGCCATCACCATCCCGATCATGCTGGTGGGGATGTACCGGGTGGCCGAGCAGGTCCTCAAGCCGCAAGAGCAGGCGATCGTCGCCTGACCGGGCATGGCGATCGTCCTCCAGCGTCGGGAGCGGATTGATCGCGTCCTGCACGCGGCGTTGGCGGCGGCGGCGTTCGTCGCTCTTCGTCACCTGCCCGCATGCCCGCTGCTGCGGATGCTCGACGTGCCGTGCCCGCTCTGCGGCGGGCGTCATGCCATCGATCGGATGGTGCAGGGCGACCTTGCGGTTGCGATGGCGTGGAATCCGGCGGCGGTGGCATGGGCGGTCGCCGGCGCGGCCATGGTCGCGGGGTGGATCTCCGAGGCCGCTTTCGGACGGCGTTTCATCTCGTGTCGTGTCGAGCGGATGGTGGTGCTGACGCTTTGCGGCGCGACGCTCGCCTCATGGGGACTGCGACTGTCCGGGGCGGCGTTGCCATATCCGCCACCGTGACGAGTCGCGTCAGGTGCCGTTGCCCACGCCCCATTCGAGGCCGAGGGCGGTGGTTCGCTCGATCAGGGTGGTCGCGGAGGTCGAGGCGGCGGCGGGGAGGAGATCGTCGAGGAGCGAGCGTGCCGCGGCGAACTCGGCGGCGGCCCCGGGTGCGTGGATGACGAGGCGATCGATGCGTGCGTGGGCGGCGGCGATCATCTGGAGCAGGAGCATGAGGGTGCGGTTGCCCCCGAACGCGCCGCATCCCCAGAGACCGGTGTGCACGACGACGCGGGTGCGCGGGTCGGCATCGACCGATTCGGTCCTGGCGGCGGCGAAGCCCGCGAGGGCGGTGAGAAGGATGAGGGCGATGTCGGCGGATGAGTAGCGGCCGAAGCCGTTGGCGGGCGCGGCGATGGCGATGATGTTGGAATCCGTCGCGGGTCGCAGCGGCGTGACGGCGTCGAGGACGGCGGGCAGTGGGGCCTTGCTGAAGTGGTTGCCGTAGATGCCCATGGGTCGGCCGGCGGCGGCGTCGGGACGGGTGGAGATGCGGCACCAACGCGGGACGTCGCGAACAAGGATGGGGGTGGGGTGATCCTCGGCGACCATGGTCGACATGCCGCCGCGCTGCAGGAAGAGGCGGACGGAGGCCAGGGCGGGATGCTCCATGACCTGGATCTCATCCTGCGCGAAGAGGTGGGAGTCGTAGAAGGCGAAGATGTCGGGGTGAGCGAAGTTGAGATGCCAGCGGGTCTCGTCTTGGGGCGTGGGTTCGTAGGCGAAGAAGTCGTCGCGGAGGTCGATGACGAGGGTCGAACGCTCGAGGCGATCGGGGAGCGAGGCGGCGGTCCAGCGCGAGACGTGGAGCGAGCGGCCGCGATGATCGCGCTCGGCAGTCACGAGGCGGTGGATGGCGGCCTTGTGGGGGTGGCGGAAGAGCGGCGGGTGATCGGCGAGAAGCCGGGCGATGTCAAGCGAGTGCCGGAAGAGGGGGGCAAGGTGCATGATGGCGTGGCGGGGGAGTCGAGTCAGTTGGCGGCTGCGGTCTTCGCGATGAGGGCCTGAAGATCGATGCGAGCGGCGTCGATTCCTCGATACGACTCGGGGTGGCAGGTGCAGATGATGATCTGGTGATTACGGCCGACCGTCTGGATGAGATCGAGCGCGCGTTTCATGCGATCGGGGTCGGTGTTGACCAGACCGTCGTCGATGATGACGGGGAGCTTGAGTCGTTCGGCGAAGACCTGGGCGAGCGCGAGGCGGACGGCGAGCGACACCTGTTCGCGTTCGCCGCCGCTGAGGCGATAGAAGGGATCCTCGATGGTGATGCCGGCGGCGTCGGGCCGGGAGATCGACTTGAGGCCGAAGCCGTCATCGACCTCGAGGACTGCCTTGGGGAACAGGTGTTGAATCAGCGGCTGCAGTTTCCGCATGAGCGGTTCGCGGAGTTGCGCCTGCGCCTGGTCGCGAGCGTTGCGAAGCGTGTCGTAGAGCAACTTCGCGGCGCGGGCGTTGCCATCCTCGAGTTCGAAGTCGCGTCGGGCCGCGTTCACGGCCGCTTCGGCATCGCCGATGCGCTCGTGGAGCCCGACGACGTCGGTGGCCGACATGGCACCGGTCAACTGGTCCATGCGGCCCTGATTGGCGTTGAGGTCATCCTCGACCTGCTCAACGGCCATCTGGCAGCGATCCAAGTCGGCTTGCGCCTGTTCCGGCTTGCGCGAATCGAGTGCGACGGTGGCGTCGTCGAGCGACTGATTGCGAGCGGTCGCCTCGTTGGCCGTGGCAAGGCGCCTCTTCTGGAGTTCCTCGTCGGAACCGACGGCGGCGATGTCCGCCTGAAGCAGTTGTTGCGCCGTGGCGAGCGTGTTCCGACGCTCGTCGACGCGGGCCTTGGCCGAAGCGGTCTCCGTCGCCGCGTCGGCTCCTCGGGTCTCCAGTTGCTTGAGGTCGGCCTTCTTCTGGTTGACGAGCCGCAAGGCCGCTTCGTGAGCGGCGCGGGCTTCGGCAACGCGAACGTCAATGGGGCGATCGTCGGCGACATCGTCTCCGGCGGCGGCCTTCAACTGCTCCTCGATGCCCTTCATGGCGCCTTGCTTGTCGGCAAGGTCGGCCTCGAGGGCGGCGATGCCGTCGGGAGCGACTTGATCGCGAAGCGCCTTTGCCTGAGCGAGCCCGGCGTGGAGTCCAACGCGAATGGCCTCCTTGGCTTCGGCGGCGGCGACGTCGGCGACGTTGATCGCGGCGAGTTCCTGCACGAGGGCAAGTTCGGCCTGCAAGGCATCCGCCTTGATGGTCGCCAGGGAGTCGCCGCCCGGCGTGACCTCGACCATGGCGACATCGGCGATCTCGAAGGTTGCGTGAGCAGTCACGAGGTGATCGGATGCGACATTCGCATCGAGGTCGCGTTGATCGCCGCCGGTGCGGAGCGTGCAGGGACGCAGGGGAGTGATACGGACCTTGGCTGCCGCACCTTCGAGCTTCGCCTTCGCGGTCTGGGCCTTGGTGTGGAGCTTGCGGAGCCGCAAGATCGCGTCGGCCGGCATGCAGAGAGCGGCGAGGTCTCTCGTGGCGTCATCGACGGCGAGGGAGAGTTTCCTCGCTTGCACGAGCTTCGACTGGGCCTGTTCGCACGCCGTGCCTGCGTGGATCTTGCGGTCGATGAGTTGCAGGCGAGAGATGACTGCCGCCCGGTTCGATTCCTCGTGTTGGGCCGAGGCGAGCGCCGCGTCCGCCTTCGTGATTTCCTCCCGTGCGGCTTCGAGGCGTTGCTGGCTCGCGGCGAGCGTCGATTCCGAATCCTCCAACTCGGCCCGAGACGACGCCAGATTGCTCGACAGTTGCTTGCGTTGTTCAAGTTGTTCGTGGGCCTTGACGGCCTCGGCGGAGGCCAGTTGATACTGCAGGTCGGCGGACTTGACGTGTTCCTTGAGTTTCTCGATTTCCCTGACGCGGTCCTTGGCGGCATCGCGTTCGGTCGTGCAGCGGGGCAGTTCTCGGTTCAGGGCTTCGAGCCTGGCCGAGACGCTCGCGTGGTCGTCGATTCGATTCTGGTGTTCGTTACGAAGTTTGTGCAGACTCTGGAGCTTGGTTTGGCTGTCCTCCAAAGTCCGCTTCCTGACGAAGTGGGGACTGCCGGCGGCGGCCTTGAGCGCGCCGGTGTCGGTCCAGTATTGATCATGGCGTTGCTTGACCTTTTCGATCAAGCGTTCGGTGTCCGCGCCGACGATCGCGACCTGCGTTTGGCTTTGGAGAAGGTCGTGGAGCGTGGTGCGAGCCCCGTCGTTGAGTGCGTCGCCGGGATCGACCATGGAGTCGCCTTGCCTGATCACAACGAGCGGGAGGATGCCGCACGCTTTGTCATCCGGAACACCCTTGAGCGGGGGCTTGATTCCGAGCATGTCGAAGAGGCGCGTATCGGCTTGTGCACCAGCGAGCGTGGTGAGTCGGGCCTTCTCCTCGATGGTGAGGGTGAAGGTGCCTCGCTGTCCCGCGTACCTCTTGTCGATGGAGATCATGCCATCGTCGGTCGAGAGTGTCAGCCTGACCGCCGGGATCTCGCCGTTGGACTGCATCTCCCTGAGCGCGTCTCCCATGATGGTCGCCTTGTGTGTCAAGGCGGCGATCATGGCGCGCACGAGCGTGCTCTTGCCCGTTCGATTCGGGCCGTGAATCAGGTTGACGCCGGGTTGCAGGTCGACGGTGAGGGGTCCGGCGATGAGGCCGAAGTTGCTGACGGTGATGCTCGTGATGTTCATGGGCGTCATTCCGAGACGAGGCGGTGGAGGAGACGGAGGGCGAGGGTGGCATCGGCGGCAGGCTGGCCCGGGCCGTTGGTCAGGTTCCTGAGTTTGTCGACGGCGGACTTGAGCGGGCCCTCGGCGGCGATGGCGTCGAGTTCGGCCTCGGTCGGGATGCGTGCGAGATTGGCGTCATCATGCCGCAGGTGCAGCAGTTTCTCGGCCCATTGGCCGAGGAGCGTCTCGAGTTGGTTGGTGGTCGTGAGCGAGAGCGAGCCCTCGAGCGAGAACTTGACCAGCGTGCGATCGGCGGCCTGGATCGTGTTATCGAGCCAGGATCGCAGCGAGCCGATGTCATCGTTGAGGAGCGCGTTGTGCTCGATCCATCGAGCCTGCGCCACGGGGATGGTCGTCACGGCGGGAGCCGCCCCGCGGCCGTGGATCTCGACCAGCAGTACGTTCCCGGACTGATTGTTCTTGAAGCGGTCGGGCTCGGGGGTGCCGCTGTACCAGGTGCGATCGTTGATCTTGAGCGTGCCATGCCAGTCGCCCAGGGCGAGGTAGTCGAGATCGGCCTCGCGTGCGCGTTCGGGGTTGATCTGGTTGGTGGCGCCCTCCTCCTCGGCCCCGAAGTTGACGACGCCTCCGTGGGCGAGGCCGATGCGCACGGCCGTGGCGTCGGCGGCGTCGGAACCGAACTGCTTGGTGATGTGGGCGGTGGTGTCGCCGAGCACGTGGCGTTGCATCAGGGGGCAAGGGAAGACGACGGCGCGTCCGTCGCACAGCACGATGGGGTCGGTGGAGGTGACGACGCGGACATTGGCGCCGAGGCTGGACTTGAACGAGTGGCGGTTGAAGATCGAGGTGGGGTCGCCGCCATGATCGTGGTTGCCGGGGATGATGAGCACGGGCGCGGGGATGGCGGAGAGGGCGGCGGCCGCCCGCGAGGCGGTGTGACCATCCACGGTGTGGGCGTCGAAGAGGTCGCCGGCGACGAGCACGAAGTCGACGTGATGCGTCCGTGCGAGTTGCGCGATCTTGTCGATCGATTCGAGCCGAAACTCGCGGAGTCGCGAACCGCGGTCGTGCAGGATGTCGCGGAAGGCCTTGCCGAGTTGGAGATCGGCGGTGTGCAGGAACTTGATCATGTCGTGGGTCCTTGGGGGCGTGCGGCCGTCGGGCGGCTCATTCGGGGCGTCGGGCGGGCTTCACCTGTCCATGACGCCATCTGCGGGGCGGCGTGACGTTGCCGGGTTCGGATTTGCGCCTTTTGTGTGGCGAACCAGGCCATGCGCCGCGTGCGATGAACCCGAACAAGATTGGGAGTATAGGATGCAAAGGTGGGAAATAGAGCCCGAGGCGTGACGCAGTTCAGTGGGCGTACTCCCTGACGTGGGTCAGGAAGTCGGCCCGTTCGGAAGCCGCGACGGGGCGTCCGTCGGGTTCGTCGTCGTCCTGGCGGAACTCCTCGCGGAAGGTCTCGCACCATGGGTTCGAGGAAGTGCAGAGGTCGTCGAGACTGCCGACCCACGAGACTCGCTGGTCGATGAGCGCCTCCTCGAGGGCGTCCAGGACATCGGGCGTGAAGGCGGCGGCGTCGGCCAGCGGGGCGATGATGGGTTCGACCCGCGCTCGGCAGGCATTGACCTCGGCGTCGAGTTCGGGTTCGTCGTGCGGGTTGGCGGCGATGACGGGCAGGACGTCGATGAGGTATCGCTTGGCCGCCTCGAACGTGCGAAACCACTGGAACACGGCCGTGAAGGACTCGGGTTCGCAGAGGTGGAACCCCACGGCGGCGACGGCGGGGTTGAGCTTCGAGGCATCGTCGATCATCTCTTGGAAAGTCTTGTTCATGGGTGGTTTCTCGGTGCGGAGCGTGAGTTGGCGGCGTCGGATTCGGGGCGGATGAACTGGCGAACGAAGGCGAGCATGAGTGGCTGGACGATGCTGCAGTCGGTGTCCGGGCGGGTGCGGGGGAAGGGGCCGGAGTTGGCGTCGTACAGAGATGGGTGGAGTTCGAATCGTTCGTCGATGATCTGGGCGACCCAGCCATAGGTGTCGCCGATGCCGACATCGAGATCGTCGGAGTCGAGCGTGTCGCCGCTGATGGCGAGGAAGGTGTCGTCGACGGGGCAGACGTGCATGGGGAAGTGGACCTTGTGGCCGGCCTCGAGGAGTTCGAGCGGGTCGACGAGATCGTGATTGGGCATGGGGACGGCCCGCCAGTCCTGGAAGTACGTGAGACAGCCGCAGGCGTGATTGGGGTCGTCCCACATCGGGCTCGCGAGGTACGCACCGATGAAGGCGGCGAGGTCGAAGCGGTCGCGGGGAAGGGTGAGGGTGTCGATCATCGAGGAGGCGTCCGGAGGGGTGCGGGGTTCAGGCGGCCATGGCGAGCGTTTCCGGCAGGTCGGCGAGGAGGGCTCTTCGCGGGCCGTCGCCGTTGGCGAGGCGGCGGATGAGGGCGATCTCGCGGCGGACCTCGGCGGCGAGAAGGTCCGGGTCGTCGAGTTCGGGCGTGCCGTGCCAGTGGCAGAGGACCTCGCCGCTGCGGGCGGAGAAGCTGAAGGAGGCGAGGCGGAAGAGCGAGGCGTATGCCGCCAACTCGCAGAGGAGTTCCGCCTGGCTCAGGGCGACGGGTCCGGTCGAGGCGGGGACGAGGGCGACGCAGGGCAACTCGAACCAGATCGCGGAGGCGATGGTGTCGGGGCAGAGGTCGTCGAGGGCGGGGGTGCAGGTGGCGGGCATGGACATGGCGTTCATGAGGGGCTCCGGGGTGTTGCTGGTGGGGCTGTTCTTCATGTCATCAGGCGGTCGAGCGGGGCTGATTTGCCCTCCAGCGGCAACGGATTCCGACATTTTCTTGAGGCAGGCTCGGGGCGGCTCGGGGCGAAGGACATCCGACCGGCCCCGCGGGGGTCGGCGGAATGGGCCGGCGTTGGCGCCGGAGCGGCGTTGTGGTTCGACGATCAGGTCGCCAGTCGCTTGAGCGTGGCGATGTCGGCCTTGACCTGCTTGACGATGGCGGCGAAGGCGGCCTCGCCTTCCTTGGCGTAGATGGACTCGAAGGAGCACGAGCCGCCGGGACCGTCGGCGAGATAATCCCACTTGTCGAGGGTGCAGCCGGGCTGGGCGGCGGCGACATCGAGCCAGTACTGCAGCGTCGCCCCGTTCCACTGGCTGCCCTCGATGTCGTCGGGGTCGAGGCAGTCGATGTCTTCATGCCCGAGCAGGGCGGCGAGGGGCTTGCCGACCTTGGGATCGGCGAGGGCGGTCTCGACGGCATCGGCATCGACGAGCGCGACGACAGCCTTGGCGAGACGCGTGGTGAGTTGCTCCATGGCGTCGGTGTCGAGGGCGTAGGGGAGCATGTCGGTCCACTCGACCTGGACGATGAGGTGGTCGCAGCATTCGTGATCGCTGCCGCAGTGGGGGCAGGGGTGGGTGAGGTCGCCGGTGTCTTCGGTGGGTTGGTTGTTCATTCGTGTGTTCCTGGGCGAGGTCGGCTGTGTCCGGGGCGTTGTCCGGGGCGTTGTTCGGGGAGATGGTCGGACGGTTCAGTTCGGGCGATCGATGTTGGGCGACTTCGAGGTCGTGGGGGGCGCGGGGGCGGCGGGGGACTTGACGGCGAGGGGGACTCGGGGCGGGATCTCGACCGAGAGGCGGCCGGCGAACTGATCGCAGGCATCGGCGAAGAGCTTGCAGACGTCGGCGTCGAACTTCTCGACCTGGCGGCGTTGGCGGGTCTTGCCGGTGGCGACCGCATCGTCGACGTGATCGAGGATGCGGCAGACGTCGCCGGCGAAGCGGGTGATGACGGATTCGAAGCGGTCGAGATTCTCGGAGTCGGTGATGGCCTCCTCGGGAGTCTCGCGGATGATGAAGAGACTGACGCGGCCGGACCCGGAGTTGAAGGACAGCTTCATGTCGGAGTTGAAGCCGGTGCGGGCGAGGAGTTCGTGATAGATGATGACGGCTTCGGGGTGGTCGATGGGGATCGTGAGCGCGTTGGTGACCTCGACCGCCATGAAGGTGTCCTCGTCGTCGTCCTCGTCCCCGTCGAGCAGGAGGTCGATCGTGAACTCGGAGGTCTGCGTGGGCCAGACGAGGGTGTACGCGTCGTGGTCGGTGCCCTCGACACGCTTGAAGGCGAGCGAGGAGCGATCGATGAGTTCGGTGATCTGGCGGATGGAGAGACTGGGCATGGGCTGGGGTTTCTCCTGAATGGCGCGTGGGCGTGGTGCGGGTTCAGAGGAAGGTGCGGAGGGAGTCGGTGCGAGGGTTCCAGACGCGGGTTCGACCGTTTGCAAGAACGATGCCAATTTCCTCGCCCGTGGAATGGACGCTGACGATGCGGGAGCTGCGGTCGTCGAGAAGTTGGCGCGAGTTGCCGGTGCGGGTGTTGACGGCCCAGACTTTCACGCCGTCGGTGTGGGGGACCCAGGTGTCTTTCGGTTGATCGCTCATGGCTGGAGTGTGTCCTTTCGGTCGGAGTGGGTGTCGATGCTGGTTGATGCACGAATGTGGTGTTTCAGCACCACGTTGGTGGAGAGGTCGAGGCGATGCCGGGCCGCGTCGAGACGCCGACGCTTGGAACCCGGGGAGTCGGGGTTGCACCGGCGAGAGTCGCGCGACAATGACAGAGGCCGAACGCGATTCGGATCTGGTCGAGAGTGGACTGAAGGGGCACGGGATCGAGCGGAGACGGCGAGATCAAGGTCTGCTTGATCGAGAGAGCCGGAGTTTCGGGCGACCGTGCGGCGGCAGACACGCCTTACGACGCAACGCCGCCAAATGTTCGTGTGAAAGGCCACTTTCCGCTCAGATAACAACATGCAGCGAGTCTTGTTCCCAACGCATCGCCTCGGGAGGCCACACGCCAGCGGCATGGGGAGGGGCCGAACATGCGCGGGCAGGCGAATGCATCGGTTTGGCTTGGACATCGGGTTGTCGGTCGGTCGCTCCATCCATCTCTCTGTCACTTCCATCCATCACCTCCATCAGGTCCAACCGGTTCGGTCCACGGGAGCCGCGGGGGGTTCCCGCGGGGGCATGTCGCGTCCCGCCTCCTTCGAGGCGCGGTCATGCCGCACGATCGATCACGTGTCGCCCAGTTCCGGAGGCGATGCAGGCGACAGGAGCCGAAACGGACTCGGATCGTGCCGCGATCAGGTTGAGGGTGAAGGCCGGAGCGGGAGGAACTTGAAGGAAGATCAACTCCGATGAAATCGAACAGCCTGCACGACATCTTATGCCGCGCACCATTGCAAAGTCAACTGTTTTGGCCTTATTTTAGGCATAATCGACGTGTTTCATCGCGATCGACGCATGAACGTTGCTGTCATGCGACATCACTGGCCGTGCATGAGACTGGGTTGACGTCGCGTTCCTGCCGGTTTCTTCGAGCGACGTCGGTCATCCGCAAGCGAGTCAACTCAAATTTCAAATCTTTTTTCAGGATCGGGCACTCGAAGAGGCGGATGCAATCCGACGGATGTCGGGTCAAGAACCATGCGATGATCATGGTTCACCCTCTCGACACCTGTGAGGGGTGTTTGCAACAGGTCGAGCATCTTGTCGAAGTGTGCTGCACGTTGCATGCCGCGACTGTGGTCAACGCCCTTCCCCGCCCATCACCGCTCCCAGCGGCGGATCGGGAAGGCCGGCGAGCTCTCGCGAAGGAACTCGTCGAGGAAGCCCCAGGTCGCCAGGGAGTCCTCGCTCGCAGGTTCGAGCATCATGAGCGCGAGGTGGCCGAGTTCCTGGGCGGCGGGCACGATCGTGCTGCCCGGGGGGACTTGCGTGATTGCAGGTTCGCCCGGTTCGGCGTCGATGCGGACCAGCACGCGGTTCTGGAAGACGCGGCTGGCCGGCTTGGCGCTCTTGATGGCGTAGGTCGAGAGGTTCATCTCACGCGGCGAGTCGATGCGCTCGGTGCGGATGCCGTGCATGTGCAACCGGTCGAGGACGTCCTGAGGGCACTCGGGCGAGAGGACCCAGCCCAAGGGGCGGCGGACGTGCACCGTGCCCTTGAAGCGGTCGAAGTGCTCCACCTCATGGTCGATGGTCTCGAGCGTGGGCACGCGGCGGCCGTTCTCGATGCGTTCGACCCAGCCCTTCACGAGCACGCGATCGGGTGCCGCGATCATCTCGGTTCGCACGGGGACGGGTTCGTCGACGCAGGCGAGCGCTCTCGCGTCGGCGCGATCGATGAGCGCCCGCAGCGAAACGGCGTCGTCGGCCAGCTGTTGCAGCGAGGCGCGGATGAAGGAGCGTTGCGCCTCGACGCGATCCTTGAAGGGCGCGTAGGAGTAGGACTCGGTGAGGATGGACACGCGCGAGCGAAGGCCGACGTAGGTGGTGGCGTAGCGGGGTTCGGCGGGGAAGGTCTCCCAGCGGTCGTGGGCTCGCGGTTCGTCGCCCGCCGCGGCGGGTGCAAACTCGTGGGGGAAGTTGCCGTAGAAGAAGGAATCCCAGCCGCGTGGGCGTTCGGTCTCGCGGAAGCGGTTGCCGATGGCGGGGAGCAGCGTGTCGCGCACGTGGGTGATGATGGAGGCGTCGCCGGCGGGGTGCTTGGGGCCGGCGTAGGTCATGATGTAGCGGTGAAACGAGCCGTCGGTGGTGTGGGCGTCGATGAAGGCGTGGGCCTTCCAGCGGTGGAGGAGGTCGACGAGGGCGCGGGTCTCGGGGGCGTCGAGCTTGATGAAGTCGCGGTTGAGGTCGAGCCCTTGCGCGTTCTCGCGGCTGCCTTGGCCGAGTTCGGGTCCGTCCTGCCCGGGACGGTTGCCGGTGCGGAAGGGTTCGTTGCCGTCGGGGTTGAAGTTGGGGACGACGATGAGCACAAGCCGCTGAAGGATGGGGTCGCGCGACATGGCCAGGTCGCGCGTGAGCATCATCAGGGCCTCCTTGCCGTCGACTTCGCCGGCGTGGATGTTGCCGATGGCGACGACGGTGAGCACGTCGGGCATGGCGGCACGGGCAAGGGCGTCTTCGAGGGAGGCGACGGGCGGGTCGGCGACAACCAGCATGGGGATGTCGCGGCCTTGATGGGTCTTGCCGAGGGAGAGGCGACGGACGAGGGCGGCGGCGACGGGCATGGCGTCGCAGAAGGCCTCGACCTCTGCGTTGGTGGAGGAGGCCTTGAAGGCGGAGCGCTCCGCGCCGGCGAGGGGCTTCATGGAGGGGAGGGATGCGCCGGGTTGGGCAAGGAGGCAGGCGGCGGCGAGGGCGTGGAGCATGGGGGAGATTGTTGACGCGAGGCGCGTGCCGCCGGCGATGTGATTTCCGTGAAGAGGCGGTGGTTTTTACTCGCGAACGTGGGCGGGGCGCGATGTGTCGCCCGCTTTGGGGCGCACCAGATGGAGCCGCGGTGCGCTGCCCGGCTTTGCGGGCGAGCCCACGGACACGTGCGGGCGTGCGGCGCGGATCGGGGCCCTTCCACGAGTTTCCCTCACCCGCGGAGCGGGTTCGGTCACCCGCGGCAACGGTCGTCCGCCCTCCGGGCGGCGTGCGTCGTGGCGGGGTTGTGGGTCTTTGCGCGTGTTGCCTCTCGTGCGAGCGTTTCGTTCACTCGGCACGATGGCAGACGTAATACGGGGCTGCGTCCTGGTTGTCGGGGTTGTTGGTGAGGTCTTCGCCGGTGCCTTGGGCGAGCAGCTCGATGGCGGTGAAGCCGGCGGCCTTGAGTTGGGCGATTTGGGCGGCGGGTCGGATGTAGTAGGTACGAAGGCCGAAGCGATAGGTGCCGTCGTTGAGGCGCGTGTATGGGGCGCTGGCGGCGGTGGTGAGGGTGCCGGCGTTGTAGAGGCGGAGGAGGAGCCAGCGGGCGAGGTCGGCGGGGAGGCGGGAGATGGCGCCGGTGCGGCGCCAGCGGAGGGCGTGGTGGGCGGCGTTCAGGTTGTGAGCCGAGAAGGCGAAGATGGCGTTGGGCTTGAGGAGGCGGCGGATCTGCGCGAGGGCCTTGAGCCGGTCGTCGTGGCTGATGTAGTCAAGGCCGTTGAAGGAGAAGAGGACGAGGTCGAAGCTCGCCTCCTCGAAGCGGGTCATGTCGCGGGCGTCGCAGTGTTCGAAGCGCCAGTCGGGGTGGTCGGCGAAGCGATGGCGACAGGCATCGACCATGCCTTGGGCGTAGTCGGTGCCGACGTAGCGGCGGACGCGAGGGGCGAAGTGGAGGGCGGTGCGGCCGCCGCCGACGCCCAGGTCGAGCATCGACCATTCGGCGAGGGTGGGAGTCCAGCGGTCGAGCAGGACGCGCTCGGCGCCGAAGAGGTCCGAGGCGACGGCGTAGCGACCGACGACGTCGGCCCGCTCGTAGGTCTTGCGGTTGCGCATGCGGGGGGCCGAAGGGGAGGCGGCGGGTTCACTCCAGGGCGGCGGCGCCCGAGATGATCTCGGTGAGTTCCGTCGTGATCTGGGCCTGACGCGCGCGGTTGTAGATGAGGGTGTAGCGCTTGCCGGCCTTGCCCGCGTTGTCGGTGGCGGCCTTCATGGCGACCATGCGGGCGATGTGCTCGCTGACGACGGCGTCGTTGAAGGCCTGGAAGAGCACGGCCTTGACGCCGGCCGGAAGAATGTCGTCGAGCATCGACTTGGCGTCGGGGCTGAACTCGTAGAGGCGAGCGGCGGCCTTCTTCTCGCCGGCGGCCTTGCTGGCGGCGGTGGAGGTGTCGAAGGGGAGCAGCTGCATCACGGTGGGCGCCTGGCGGCCGACACTGAGGAACTTCATGTAGACCACCCGCACGGCGGAGATCTCGCCGGCGATGAAGCGGGTGATGTATTCGGAGGCGAGCTCCTGGACGGAGGCGTAGGTGGGCTTGTCGCCGAACTGCTGGTGATGGCGGGTGATGCCGTAGCCGGCGAAGCGGAGGAAGCTCTGGCCCTTCTTGCCGACGACCTCGATGTCGCCGCCCTTGAGGGCGGGGTTGTCGCGCATGAGCTGGGTCAAGGCGCGGAGGACGCCGCCGTTGTACGGGCCGCACAGGCCGCGGTCGGAGGTGATGACGAGGGTGAGGGGCTTGGCGCCGGGGCGGCCCGAGGCCAGGAGCGGATGGGAGATCTCGTCGCCGAGCGAGGCGGAGAGTTCGCTCAGGACGTCGAACAGGGTCTCGGTGTAGGGCTTGGTGGCCAAGGAGGCCTGTTGGGCCCTGGCGAACTTGCTCGTGGCGATCATCTGCATCGTCTTGGTGATGCGACGGATGTTGCCGACGGCCTTGATGCGCTTCTTGATCTCGCGGGTCTTGCCCATAGGGAGGAAAGGGTAGGAAGGGTGGATGCGGGCGGTCGACGTGGCGGCGTGGGTGGAAGGCCGGTTTGGGGCGTGGCAAGGGTTGGAGCGGGGTTGGCGTTGTGGCGTGAGGCGCGAGAAGGCGTCGCGCGGGGGCGTGCCCAGAGTCGGCCGGGCGGCTAAAATGCTCCCCGCGCTCGGAGGTGCGAACCTCTGTCGCGGCCATGCCTATCGGAATGCGAACGTCGGCCTTGCCTTCGGGAATGGGGTGCGGGCGCAAGTCGGGCGGCATGGGGAGCTTGTGCACCGAGGGCGTGCACGAGGGGTCGCGAGCGACCTGCCCCGAACAGGGGAGAGGCCCGACGAAGAACATCCGCGCTGCGAGGGTGCAGCCGGCGAGAGAAAGGTGTTGAACGACATGTCGAAGAGCTCATCCGCCCGCACGCCTGTTGCCGCCGCCAAGGGGACTTCCAGCAAGAAGCTCGCGCCGGCGGTCGATCCGAAGATGCGGTCCAAGCCGGGGAAGATGGTGTACTACTTCGGCGGGAAGATGACCGAGGGCGCGGCGGACATGAAGCAGCTGCTGGGGGGCAAGGGCGCGAACCTTGCGGACATGACGAGCATCGGCCTGCCGGTGCCCCCCGGCTTCACGATCACGACGGACACGTGCGCGTTGTACTACCGCAACGGGCAGCGTCTGCCTCACGGGTTGATGAACGAGGTGCACAAGAACATCTCGTTCCTCGAGCAGGAGACTGGCAAGAAGTTCGGCGACGACGGGAATCCGCTTTTGGTGTCGGTGCGTTCGGGCGCGGCGGTGAGCATGCCGGGCATGATGGACACGATCCTGAACCTGGGCTTGACGGACCGCTCGGTGGAGGGGTTGGCGACGAGCACGAAGAACGCGCGGTTCGCGTACGACGCGTACCGCCGCCTGATCAACATGTTCGGCGACGTGGTGATGGGCGTCGACCACCACCACTTCGAGGAGGCCTTCAACAAGATCAAGAAGAAGTACTCGGCGACGCTGGACACGGACGTGCCCGAGCAGGGCATGCGCGAGCTGTGCGACCAGTACAAGTCGGTGTACCAGAAGTACGTGGGCGAAGTCTTCCCGCAGAACCCGTTCAAGCAGCTGGAGCTGGCGATCGAGGCGGTGTTCAAGAGCTGGAACGGCGACCGCGCGGTGTCGTACCGGCGGATCCAGGGCATCTCGGGCCTCAACGGCACGGCGGTGAACATCCAGTCGATGGCCTACGGCAACATGGGCGAGGACTCGGGCACGGGCGTGGCCTTCACGCGGAACCCCGCCACCGGCGAGAACATCTTCTACGGCGAGTTCCTCATCAACGCCCAGGGCGAGGACGTGGTGGCGGGCATCCGCACGCCCCAGCACGTCGACCAGATGCCCAAGTGGAACAAGGAAGTCTACAAGCAGCTGCTCGAGATCAAGGTGAAGCTCGAGAAGCACTACAAGGACATGCAGGACATCGAGTTCACGATCGAGCGGGGTCGCCTGTACATGCTGCAGACGCGCACGGGCAAGCGCTCGGGCTCGGCGGCGGTGCGGATCGCGTGCGACATGGTCCGCGAGAAGCTGATCGACGAGGAGACGTGCCTGCTGCGCATCCCCGCGGCCGACCTCACGCAGCTGCTGCTGCCGAGCTTCGATCCGGCCTCGAAGAAGAAGGCCGAAGTGCTGACCAAGGGCATCCCGGCGTCGCCGGGCGCGGCGGTGGGCAAGCTGGCCTTCACGGCCGCCGAGGCCGTCGAGCGTTCCAAGAAGGGCGAGGCCGTGCTGCTGGTCCGCAAGGAGACGAGCCCCGAGGACGTCGAGGGCATGCACTCGGCGGCGGGCATCCTCACGAGCACGGGCGGACGCACGAGCCACGCGGCCGTCGTCGCGTGCGGCTGGGGCAAGTGCTGCGTGGTGGGCGCGGGCGAGCTCGAGATCGATCCGGTCAAGGGCAAGCTGACGGTGAAGGGCAAGACCTTCGGCCGCAACGACGTGATCAGCATCGACGGCACGAGCGGCGAGGTGATCGCCGGCGCGATCTCGACGATGGAGCCCAAGCTCAGCGGCGACTTCACGCAGGTGATGAAGTGGTCGGACAAGCACCGTCGCCTGGGCGTGCGGACCAATGCCGACACGCCCGAGGATGCGCAGCGGGCGCGCGAGTTCGGGGCCGAGGGCATCGGCCTGTGCCGCACCGAGCACATGTTCTTCGAGGGCGACCGCATCAAGGCGATGCGCGAGATGATCCTCGCCGACACGACGGAGCTGCGGGTCAATGCGCTCGAGAAGCTGCTGCCGTACCAGCGCGACGACTTCCTGGGCATCTTCAAGGCCATGAAGGGCATGCCGGTGACGATCCGCCTGATCGACCCGCCGCTGCACGAGTTCCTCCCGCACGACGACAAGGCGCAGAAGGAGATGGCGCAGCAGCTGGGCGTGAGCGTCGAGAAGGTGCGTCAGCGCGTGAACGCGCTGCACGAGGCCAACCCGATGCTCGGCCACCGCGGCTGCCGCCTGTGCATCACGTATCCCGAGATCCTCGAGATGCAGGTGCGGGCGATCATCGAGGCCACCATCGATGCGCTCCGCAGCAGCTACAAGCCGATGCCCGAGATCATGATCCCGCTGGTGGGCACCAAGAAGGAGCTGTCGCACCTGCGGGCCAAGGTCGAGGAGGTCATCGCGAAGGTCAAGGAGGCCGAGGACTACAAGCCGCGGCTCGACGTCAAGATCGGCACGATGATCGAGGTGCCCCGCGCCGCGGTCACGGCCAACGAGATCGCCGAGAAGGCCGACTTCTTCTCCTTCGGCACCAACGACCTGACGCAGATGACCTTCGGCTTCTCGCGCGACGACATCGGCACCTTCCTGCCCGACTACCTGGGCAAGGAGATCCTGCCGGCCGACCCCTTCCAGACCCTCGACACCGAGGGCGTGGGCCAGCTCATCGAGATCGCGGTGAGCAAGGGCCGCTCGGTGAAGAACGACCTCAAGGTCGGCATCTGCGGCGAGCACGGCGGCGACCCGAAGAGCGTCTGGTTCTGCCACAACGTGGGCATGGACTACGTCTCCTGCTCGCCCTTCCGCGTGCCCATCGCCCGTCTGGCGGCGGCGCAGGCCGCCATCAAGGAGAAGAAGGGCAAGTAAGCCGGGCATGACGCGGCGGGCGTGAGCCCGGCCGCGACGAGGGCCCGAATGAAGCTTTCATCGCGACGCGTCCGCACGGCGGACGCGTCGCTTTCTTTTTCGTCTGGTTTGGACGGGTTTTGCGGCCTTTTTTGGCGGGTCGGCCGGGGTCGGCCGGGGCGAACGGTTCCTAGACTGAGGAGCCGCCAAGGCCGGCGGCGTCTTTTCATCCGCACTTCCGACGCGTCGAGACCTGATGAGCACCAAAGCCCCCGCCGCACCCCGGGCCACCGCCGAGACGATGGCCGCCAAGCAGCGCGACATCTCCGTCGCGGAGTTCTTCGCCAAGAACCGGCACCTGCTGGGTTTCGACAATCCTCGCAAGGCGTTGCTGACGACGGTGAAGGAGGCCGTGGACAACTCGCTCGACGCGTGCGAGGAGGCGGGCATCCTTCCCGACATCACGGTCATCATCGAGGACCTGCAGCCGGATCGGCCCGCGACGGCCAAGAGTTCGCGGTATCGCATCACCATCGTCGACAACGGCCCGGGCATCGTGCGCAAGCAGGTGGAGAACGTCTTCGGTCGACTGCTCTTTGGCAGCAAGTTCCACCGGCTGAAGATGTCGCGCGGGCAGCAGGGCATCGGCATCTCCGCCGCGGGCATGTACGGCCTGATCACCACCGGCAAGCCGATGATGATCCAGACGCGTCCGAGCGCCAACAAGCCGGCTCACCACATCGAGCTGGCGATGAACACCAAGACCAACCGCGCCGAGGTGACCGTCGACGAGGAGACCGACGACTTCCCGCTTCAGCGTCTCCGGATGGTGACGCCCGCGGCGAGAGAGCTGGCCGAGAAGGGCGAGCTGCTCAACAAGCGCGACTATCCGACGGGCACGAGCGTGACCGTCGAGCTCGAGGGCAAGTACCAGCGCGGCCGCGGCAGCGTCGACGAGTTCCTCGAGCTCACGGCCATCGCGAACCCGCACGCGAAGTTCACGTTCGTGCGGCCCACGCGGGTCTCGGTCGAGGAAGAGGACATGCCCGCGCTGCCCCGCAAGGGGGCGGCGGTCGAGGAGCAGTCGCCTGCGGCGGCGCCATCGGGACCGGTGGTGACGCAGGATCTGGGCGAGTTGGTGATCTTTCCGCGGGGCGTGAACGAGCTGCCGCCGGAGACCAAGGAGATCCAGCCGCACCCCAAGGGGATCGAGCTTGGCACGCTCCTGCAGATGCTCAAGGATTACGAGGCGACCGAGAAGGGGGGCACGCTGTATCACTTCCTGCAGGAGCGATTCTGCAGGGTGAGTCCGCAGACGGCGTCGGCGTTCTGCGAGAAGATCAAGGCGACAAGTCGCACGAAGGTGGCGGACGTGGAGCCCTCGCAGGCGGAGAAGCTCTACCAGCAGTTCCAGGAGGCGAAGCTCGCGCCGCCGCCGACGGATTGCCTGGCGCCCATCGGCGTGCGGCAGTTGTTGGCGGGCATGCTCAAGGGCGTGCGAGCGGAGTTCTACGCGGCGAGCAGTCGCGAGCCCGAGGTGTATCGCGGGCGACCTTTCCAGATCGAGGCGGCGATCGCCTTCGGCGGCGACTTGCCGACGGAGGATTCGGGGCGGGTGATCCGCTTCGCGAACCGGGTGCCGCTGCTTTTCCAGCAGTCGGCGTGCAGTTCGTTCAAGAGCGTGACGGAGACGAACTGGCGGAACTACGACTTGCAGCAGCCGCGCGGGGCCGCGCCGGTGGGCCCGATCGTGATCATGATCCACATGGCCAGCGTGTGGGTGCCCTTCACGTCGGAGAGCAAGGAGGCGATCGCGGACTACGACGAGATCCGCAAGGAGATGAAGCTGGCGCTGATGGAGTGCGGGCGCAAGCTGGGGACGTATCTCAAGAAGCGCGCGAAGATGAAGCGCGAGGCGGAGCGTCGCGACGTCTTCCAGAAGTACATCGGCGAGATCGCCAAGGCGTGCAGCGCCATCACGGGAGAGGACGGCAAGAAGCTGTACGACGTGCTGCTGGCGCAGGCCAAGCGCAAGACGGCGATTGCCGACTTGGAACTCGACGAGGACGGCAAGCGGGTGAAGGAGGAGGATCCGGCGGATCAGGACGGCGTGATCATCGTGGGTGCGCCCGACGAGCCTGCGCCCGCGGCGGCGGCCGCGAAGGGCAAGGGCAAGGATCCGTTCAAGTCATCGGCGGCCGAGGCGGCGATGTTGGCGGTGACGGGGATGGGCGATGACGAGCCGCGGCTGATCGACACCAAGCCGGTGGCGAGGGCGAAGGGGAAGGTGTCGCGCGAGTCGAAGGCGGAGCCGAAGGAAGAGACCAAGCCGCAGGGCAAGCCGCGGATGCGGTTGGTGGATGGCAAGATGGTGAAGGTGGATGACGGGCCGCGGTTGTTTTGAGGCCTGTCCACGGGTTTCCCTCACCCGCGGAGCGGGTTCGGTCAGCCGTGGCAACAGTCGTCCGCCCTCCGGTCGTGCGTGCGTGCGGGAACATTCGCCGGTGCGATTCATGCGAGCCGTGCGCGATGTCTCGATGATCACTGCGCGACGACGGTGATGGGGATCACCGTTTCGGCTTCGGCGTTGGCGACGAGGTCCTTGACCTGCACCTTGATGTTGTACTTGCCGATGCTGAGCGTGCGGGGGAGCTCGATGCGCTGGATGAGGTAGAAGTCGCGGCGCTTGGAGCGGCTGGTGTCGGTGATGGGCTGCGCGGGCACGTGCCACGCGAGCAGGCCGCCGGGATCCTGGAAGAGCGACACCGACTGCGACAGTTCGACGCTGACCTGCTGGTCGATGGGCGCGTCGGCGAAGACCTGATCGCCATCGCGGGCCGGGCGCGTGGCGAAGTGGTCGAGCTCGATGTAGACGATGGCGCGGATGGGCTGGCCGGCGCGGAAGACGGTGCCGGGGTACGGCGTGTACGCGCCGAAGCCGGTGACGCGCGTGCAGAGCGAGGCGCGGGCGATCGTGAGCGTGGGGGCGGGCGACACGGCCGTCAGCAGCTTGCCGATCTCCTCGTTGGCGTGCGCAGGGCGAGACGCGAGTCGATCGCGCGCGTCGAGCAGCGTGGCGCGGTCCTCGGGCGACAGCGACGACGCGAGCGACGACGAGACGTTGTCGAGATCGGACAATGCGCCCGGGCGGAGCGATTCGATGGTCGCGAGGGCGGCGGCATCCGCGATGCGCGGGCGGTCGGGCGTGCCGGGTTCACGCAGCATCGCCGCCATGCGTCCGGCGATTTCCGTCACGGCATCGCTTGCGGCGGCGACGGGTTCGGGTGCCGCCTCGGGTGCGGGTGCGGGCGGCTCGATGACGGGCGGCGTCGCGGGCGCGGGTGTCGTCGCGGCGGCGGCCTGGTCCCACGCACGAGACGACTCGCGTGCGAGCGTTTCAGGATCGGGCGCGGATCGCGGCGCGGCCAACGGCACGTTCCTGGCGGCGGCGGCGTCGATCGCGAAGGTTGCGTCGTCGGATGAGGCGGCATCGGCGGTTGCGACCGGCGAGCGCGAGGCGCGAGGCGCGTCGCGGAGCGTGCGGAGCTGCTCTTGTTTGGCGAGTTGGCGGGCGACGAGGTCGTCGAGGGAGTCGCCGGAGGACAGGGGCGGTTGGTCGCTGGTCATCGCCGCGAGGCCGGCGGCAAGATCGGTCGCGGGGGCGTCTGTCGTCGCCGGCCCGGCCTCGAGGTTGGCGGCCTGAAGCGCGTCCAGCCCGTTGTTGAGTCCGTTGGCGGGACCGTTGGCGGGCGCGGCGGCGGGCGTGCCGCGTGAGGCGCAGGAGGGCAGGAGAAGCGACGCGAGGAGCGCGGCACTGCAGGGGAGGCGACGTGACGGGTGCATGGAAGCGCCTTTCCGGGGACCCCGTTCGGGCCCCCGCTGCATGAGGGATCGGCGCGCACCCTCCGTGCGTGTGAATGGGAGGATCCCCGCGGCGGGGGATCGAGCGTTCGATCAGCGGAGCACTTCGTCCATGGTCCGCTTCTGCGACGGGCTGAGCCCGTCGACGGGGATTTCCTGGAGCAGCGAGGCGACGAGGTCGTCGGTGGTGACCTGATCGGCCTCGGCGTTGAAGTTGGTCATGAGGCGATGGCGGAGCACGGGGGCGGCGACGGCCTTGACATGCTCGGGCATGACGTGCGTGGCGCCTGCGAGCAGGGCGGCGGCCTTGGCGGCGAGGATGAGATTCTCGCCGGCGCGGGGGCCTGCGCCCCAGGCGAGGTAGTCGGTGATGCGCTGCGGGCGCTTGAGGCCGCCGTCCATCGGCTCCTTGATGCGGGTGGCGCGAACGAGGCGGAGCGCGTAGGCGATCACGTGATCGGCCACCGGCATGTGGCGGACGGTGTCCTGGATGCGCTTGATGCCCGCCTCGTCGAGGACGGCGCTGATCTGCTCGCTCGCGCGGGTGTTCTGGCGGCGGATGATCTCGAGCTCCTCGTCCTGCGTCGGGTAGCCGATCTTGATCATGAACATGAAGCGATCGAGCTGGGCTTCGGGAAGCGGATAGGTGCCCTCCTGCTCGATGGGGTTTTGCGTGGCGAGGACGAAGAAGGGATCGGGGAGCACGTAGCGCTGGCCGCCGACGGTCACTTGGCGTTCCTGCATGGCTTCGAGCAGGGCGGCCTGGGTCTTGGGGGGCGTGCGGTTGATCTCGTCGGCGAGAATGACGTTGCTGAAGATGGGGCCGCGGACGAACTTGAGGATGCGTTGGCCGCTGGCCTTGTCCTCCTGCATCACCTCGGTGCCGGTGATGTCGCTGGGCATGAGGTCGGGCGTGAACTGGATGCGGGAGAAGCCCAGGTTCAGCGTGCGCGCGATCGTGGAGATGAGCAGCGTCTTGGCGAGGCCGGGAACGCCGACGACGACCACATGCCCGCGGCAGAAGATGGCCGTGAGCATCTGGTCGACGACGGTGTCCTGACCGACGATGACCTTGTGGATCTCGGACTTGAGCCGGGTGAAGGCGTCGCGGGCTTCACGAACGGCATCGGGCGCGGTCGCGTCGGGTGCGGTGCTCATGCCCGGAGGGTAGCAGGGGGCGGAGACATCACTTGCGGTCCTCGAGGCGCTTCTCGAGGGCCTCGAGGCGGGTGGCGAGCCGCTCCATGGAGTCGATGAGCTTCTGGAACTGGTCGGCGGAGGGGCCGGGCGTGGCGGGGACGTTGGGGGTCGCGGGGATCTCGAAGACGCGGCCGGGCATGCCTTGGAAGGTCAATCCGCGAGGCATGGAACCGGCGTTCGTGCCGCTGCGGAGGTTGCGGCGCCACTGGCCGGACTGTTCCTCGACGGAGGCCAGGGCCTTTTCGAGTGCATCGATGGCGGACTGCTTCCACTTCTCGATGTCCGCGGCGGAGGACTGCTTGATCGACTCGATGGCCTCCTCGACGGCCTTGCGAACGCGGTCGCGGAGGGCGGGGTCGTCGAAGGAGAATCCCTGCATGAAGCCGGGGAGGTCGCGGAAGAGGTCGCTGCCGCCGAGGGCATCGGGAGCGACCAGGGCGCGGGCCTTGCCGAGGGCTGCCTGGTCGTACTTGGCGAGTTCGATGGAGCGGATGCGCGATTCGCCGCCTTCGTCCTTGACGGTGAGGTCGATGCGATCGCCGGGCTTTCGATCCTTGAGCGCCTCGCGGAGCGATTCGTTGCCGGTGACGGGCTTGCCGCCGACTTCGGTGATGACGTCGCCGGGCTTGAGGCCGGCCTCGTGACCGGGCAGGCCTTCGTAGGCGTGCTGCACGACGAGGCCGCCGGCGTCCTGGTCGTACTCCATGAGGATGCCGATCATGACGGGCGAGGCGGGGGCGTCGACGATGCGCGGGGCGGAGATCGCGAGTCCGTCGGGGAGTTCGAAGGACTCGACGACCTTGCCCGCGCCGTCGAGAATCTCGAGCGAGGCGTCGGAGCGACGGAGGCGGTCGGCGGGGACGGGCTTGCCGTCCTCCTCGACGCTGATGTCGCCGTCGGTGATGGAAAGACTCCAGGTCTTGCCGTCAACGATCTTCATCATTTTCATCTGACTCGTGGCGTCCTGCCGGGTGACGACGCGACGCGACGAGCCCAAGGGTTGATCGAAGCTGCCCTCAAGTTGCACCTCGACGCGGCGGGGCGAGTCTTGGGCGACCGCCGAACCGGCGGCGAGGACGAGAGCGAGCGGGACGACGAGTTGGCGAGCGTTCATGGTGTTGGTTCCTTGGTGGGTGGGTGACACGCATGCATGGATGCGCCCGGGGCGTGGTCCCGTCATGCCGGGATTCGATGGCGGGTCCAATAGTCGCGGGGGTCATGGGCCCGGGTCGACGCCAGGAACCGCGGGCGAGACCATGAAGGAGGGCGCAGACGGGCGATGGTCCACAGGTTGCCCTCGCCCGCGTTGCGGGTTCGGCCGCCGGCGGCAGCGGGTCGTCCGCCGTTGGGGCGGCGTGCGAGCGGGCCGGCGCGAGGGAGTGGGCGCGAATCGAACGAAGCTCGATGTGCCGCCCGCGCCGGGCGAAGCGGGGTGGCGGCGCGGGTATCGTTGGCGGGCGGTCGGCGGAACCGGCGCCGGGGTCGAGCGTCACACGGGTCGATATTCATCACGGGAGCACCTCGATGGAGATGTCCATGACTTCATTTCTGGCGGCATGCGTGACGGTGGCTGGTCTGGCGATGGCGTGGTCCTGCGCCGACGGACGAGCGAAGCCTCCCTCCCACGACGAGCAGTTGGGCAAGCCCGACCTCGTCGCCTCCGGCGTGCGCAAGGAACTGAAGCAGACGAGCATCGTCGCTCACCTGCACGCGCCGATGCAGGAAGGGCGCACGCTCATCTGGTGCTCCACCATGCAAGTGGCGTGGAACGAACTTTGCGGGTTCGTCACCGGCGGCAACGGCGCGCCGACCATCAGCAACCCCGGCGCACTTGCGCCCGAACTGCTCAAGGGCCGTGGCAGCCGCGGCGAGATCGGCGAGGGCTCGTTCGTCGCCACCGCCGGCGTCGGGCCCGGCACGATCGATCGCATCCGCCGCGAGTTGGACGAGACCTTCAAGGGTCAGGCGTCGCCCAAACTGCTGCCCGCCACCATCGGCCCCGACGAGATCATCGCCTATGCGTATCTCTTCAAGAACCTCGAGTTCCCCGTGCGGTTCATGACTTCGCGCTGGCCCTCGGAGTGGGGCGCCACCAAGCTCGACATGTGGGGCTGGTGGAAGGACTCGCAGGTCGAGAACGAGGATGCGATCCGCCTGCAGGTGAAGGTGCTGGCGTACGACGCCCCCGATCGCTGGTCGGTCGAACTGACCACCAAGGCGGGCGACGAGCGCCTCGTCATCTCGCGGCTCGCGCCCGGCGCCACGCTGGCCGCCACCGTGGACGCGGCGAACGACCTGGCCAAGGGTCGCGAGTCCTCGACGATCAAGGGCGGCGACATGCTTCGCGTGCCCTATCTCAACTTCGATCTCACCGAGTCGTTCGAGGAGCTCAAGGGCGTGGGCGTGTCGGGGCCCAGGGGCGGCGGCTCGATTTCCGAGGCCATCCAGAACATCCGCTTCCGGCTCGACGAGAAGGGCGCGATCCTCAAGAGCGAGGCCGTCATCGGCGTGACCAGCGTGCCGATGTTCGACGAGCCCAAGCGCATGATCTGCGACGGCCCGTTCCTCATCCAGATGATGCGATCGGGCGCGTCCACGCCGTACTTCGCGGCATGGGTCGCCAATCCCGAGGTGTTGACGCGCAAGCGCGGCGGGTGACGCCGCTCACTCGGGAATCTTCGCGAGTTCGGCGGCGGCGCGATCGACCAGACGGCGGACGGCGGCGGGACCGAAGTCGAAGTCGAGGCCCGAGGCGCGGAAGAGTTCGGGAAGCGGGCGACTGCCGCCGAGCTTGAGGCCGTTGACGTATCGCGACACGGCTTCCCGTTCCCCCTGCTCGAGCGACACGAGCCAGAGTTGGAGTGCGCCGAGGCGGGCGATGCCGTACTCGATGTAGTAGAAGGGCATGCCGAAGAGGTGGAGTTGGCGCTGCCAGAGCCTGGCGCGGACATCCTCGAGGCCGGCCCATGAGCAGGAGCTGCCCAAACGGGCGTCGAGCTCGAGCCAATGGGCCGCACGCTGCTCGGCGGTGTGGCCGGGGTTCGCGTACACCCAGTGCTGGAAGGCGTCGATCTGCGCGATCCAGGGGAGGAGCATCACGCTGCTCTTGATGTTCTGGCGACAGGCGCGGCGGAACTCCTCGGGGTTGTCGTAGAACGTGCCCTGCCAGTGGGGCATGGTGAGCAGTTCCATCGTCATGCTCGCCACCTCGCAGAACTCGATGGGCGCGCCGCGATACTCGACCAGGGGCTCCTCGCGACAGAGCATGGAGTGGAAGGCGTGGCCCGCTTCGTGGACCATCGTCTCGACGTCGCGCTGCAGGCCCGCGGCGTTCATGAAGATGAAGGGGCGGCGCGAGCGGTCGCGCATGTACTGGTAGCCGCCGGGGGCCTTGCCCTTGCGGGTGTCGAGGTCGAGGCACGCGCCATCGCGCGAGCCGCGGGCTTCGGAGCCGTCGCCGAGCTGGGCGAAGAGGGAGGCGAGGTCGGGGCTGAGGCGACGGAAGGCGGCGAGGGACTTGGCCATGAGGTCCTTGCCGCCGGCGAAGGGGCGCAAGGGGCCGCGGCCCTTGACGTCGACGGAGAGGTCCCAGGGGCGGAGTTCGTCGACGCCGAGGAGTTGCCTGCGTTCCTTCTCGAGGGCGCGGACGAGGGGGACGACGGCCTGTTCGCAGGCGTCGTGGAAGGCGCGGCAGTGCTCGGGGCCGTAGTCGAAGCGGTGCTTGCTCTGGTACGCGAAGGGCACGAAGTCCTTGAAGCCGGCGTTGCGGGCCACGCGGGTGCGCAGGTCGACCATCTGGTCGTAGATGCCGTCGATGGCGTTGGCATCCTGCATGCGACGCTCCGCGACCGTGCGCCAGGCGCGTTCGCGGACGGCGCGATCGGTGAGCTCCTGATAGCGGGCCATCTGGGGCAGGGTGCGTTCTTCGCCCTCGAACTGGACGGTCATGGAGCCGCAGATGGTCTCGTACTTCTGGCCCAGCACGGCCAGTTCGGTCTCGAGCGGGACGTTCTCCTGGCGGAAGAGGCCCACATCGGTGCGTGCTCCCTTGAGGAGGACCTCGTAGCGGTCGCCCGACAGGCCGACGTGGCCGGCGAGCTCGACGAGGCGGCGGTCGAGTTCGAAGAAGAGCGGGGTGAGTTTCGGGGCCACGTGTTCGACGTAGGCGAGGTAGGCGTCGCGGGCGGCGACATCCTCGGTGTTGCACGTCATGGAGATGTACAGGTTGGCCTTCGACTCGCCAGCGGCGGCGGCGAGCTCGCTGCGGTCCTGGATCCACTTCTCGAGCTCGGCCACCGTGGCGACGGGCCGCTCGAGCAGGGCCTTGATGTAGGGCTCGATGGTCTCGAAGCGGGTGGCGTCGAGGTTGAAGGGGACGAAATCGGTGGGAATCAGCATGGTCAAGGGAAGCCCGGGTCGTGAGGTGGTTTCGAGGCCAGCGGAGCCAGTCTAGGGTGTGCCCGGACGATCCATCGGCACGCCGACGGGCCGCGGGAGCCCCGATGGTCGCTCGAACGGGGCATGCTCCTTCAAGTTCGTGAACCCTAACTTCCGATGGAGGGGCTACGAGCAACGATGGCACGTCGCAAACCCAAACGACTTCCGGCCGCGAAGCGCAAGGAGCAGCTCCTTGACTGTGCGTTGGCGCTCTTTGCCCGGGTGGGGTATGCGCGGGCGACGACGGCGCAGCTGGCCCGGGCGGCTGGGGTGACCGAGCCGATCATCTACCGGCACTTTGCGAGCAAGCGAGACCTGTTCGTGGCGCTGATCCAGCGGACGGCCAAGCGAACGCTGCAGAACTGGGAAGATCGACTCGAGAACGTGAAGGACCCGCCGGAGCGACTGCGGCGGATCCTGGGCGACAACCCGATGACGCACGGGGGCTCGGAGGAGTACCGGGTCGTTCTCCAGGCCATCACGGAAGTGGACGACGAGGAAGTGTCGAAGGCGGTGGCCAAGCACTTCTCCGACCTGCACAAGTTCCTGACGCGCGAGTTGGCGCTTGCGCAGGAGCATCGCAAGTTGGGCCGCGTCTTCTCGGCCGAACTCATCGCGTGGATCCTGATCGACGTGGGACTCGGCTACGGCGTGCTCGATGCGCTGCAGGTGCCCAAGCAGGGCGAAGACCGCGAAGGTGTTCGCGTGCGCGATGTCATGGAGCGGTTGCTCGTGAGGGCGTGAGCATCGAGGCCCCCCCACGGGTTTCCGTCGCTTGCTGCGCGAGGGTTTGCGCGGGGTCGGTGACTCGTGGCAACGGTCGTCCGCCCTTCGGGCGGCGTGCGTTGTCCCGGGGTCGATGGGCTTGGCGCGAATGAGGCGTCGCCCGGGTGGTCATGCGTGGCGTGCGGCGCATGGAACGATCCTCCCGCTCGCGGACGAAGGTGCGGTCCGCGAGGGGAGGATCGGAAGGTGCGTGCGATGGGGATGGGGGTGTTCAGGCTCGCGAGCGGCGATCGCGGCGACCGGCGAGAAGAAGACCGGCGAGGGCGAGGGATGCCGCCCCGGGGGCGGGCACGAGTCGCTCGCAGGGCAGGGACATGCCGTCGAAGGAGCCGACGGAGGTGAAGTCCCAACTCGTGAGCGAGCCGTCGCCGTCGTAGGTGGCGGCAAGTCCGTCGACGCTGCGGAACGACACGCCGATTCGCGGGTCGTTCGCCGGGTCGCCGAACGCGAGGCCGGTCCACGTCGACGTCAACGCCTGGTGAAGCGGATCGTGAAGTTGGATCGTCGCGGCGTTCATCGTGATCGAGAGTTGCTGCATGCGGGGCGTCAGGACGCGTTGAAGCAGGACCCCCGAGGTGGCGGCGTCGTCGGCGTCAAGGGACGAGAAGATCAGGTCGGGCTGCTGGATGCCGGCCTCGCCTGCGCCGTCAAGCCAACTCGTGGCCGCGTCGATGCCGTTGAAGGCGTAGGCGGTGAGCACGCTGTTGGTGAAGTCGGCGTAGAGCACGGCCACTTCGCCGCTGCCCGAGGCGAGGGGCGAGGTGGAGTTGAGCACCAGCCAGAAGCCGTCGGCGATCCGATCGGAGTAGCTCACGCTCCACGTGAAATCGTGGGTCTGCGTGTTGTACGTGGCGTTGAAGTTGTTCACGTGGCCGGCGGTGTCGTCGAACGGCTGAAGGCCGCGACTGAAGTTCCACGAGCACAGATCGGCGGCGGCGGTGCCCGCGAGGCACGCCAAGGCCGCGACGCTCAACCACGTCGCCTTGATCCTCATGATGTCACCCTCTCCTCCCCTGTCGGGGTCCACTGTGTCGGACGTCTCACTGTGAGAGCCGTCCGCTGGTGAAGGTGCCACGCGGATGCGCCGCCGCAAGGGCGGGAGGGGCGGCGGGCCGCGCGAGGCGAACTCGGCGGCGTTGCAGGCGTCGCGGGCCGCACCGGCGGCGACCTGATGGTCCGATAGTCGGCGGATTCGACGGCGAATCGGGGTTTGGTCTACGGCGAATCGGGGTTTGGTCTAAGGTGATCGTCATCATGAGCTATCTGGTCACCGCCGATCGGTCGCGTTTGGACATCGATCGCATTCATGCGATGTTGCGGACCGCGTATTGGTCGAAGGACATTCGCCGCGACGTGGTGGAGCGGGCGTTCGCGAACAGCGTGGCGGCGGTGGCGGTGGAGGAGTCGACGGGCGTGATCGTGGGCGTGGCGCGGGTGGTGACGGATTTCGCGACGTTTGCGTGGCTCTGCGACGTCTTCGTGGATCCGGCGCACCGCAGCCGCGGATTGGCTCTCCGCATGATCCGTCTGCTCGAGGAGCAGCCGGGGCTGGAGACGTTGCGCCGGTGGTGCCTGGCGACTCGGGATGCGCACGACCTCTATTCGAGGTTCGGGTACGAGCCGGTGGATGCGGCGCGGTGGATGCAGAAGCCCTGTCCGCCGGAGGCGTGGCGTGAGCCGCCCAGCGCTGCGTCGGGAGGGTCCGATAGCGCGTGATGGTGCGTCGGTCGGGCGCGAGATGACGGCTGGTGGGATCGTGGTGACCGGAAGTGGTCGCCATGATGCCCGAGGCGACCTCGGGCGTGCAACAGGGAGGTATGGTGAGGGTTCATGGCGAGGCGAACCGACATGCTGGGGCGAGGGTGCTGCCTGGTGGCGGCCTTGGCGGGCGTGGCGGGGGCGCAGTCCTCGAGCGTGCAAGGGCTCGGCATTCTTCCATCGCAGCTGTTCAGCATCCCGGCGACGGCGTCGAGCGTTGGCGGCGGGGGTGGCGTGCTGGTGGGGACGGGCGTTGCCTCTTCGGGGGTTCAGACGGGCTTGATCAGGACCGGGGGCGTGCTGACGCCGCTGGTGCCTTTGGCGGGGGCCAACTCGACGGTGGTGTCGTCGGTGAGTGACGACGGTCGGGTGATCGTGGGGTTCTGTCTGGGCGGCGGGGTGCCTCGCGCGTTCAGGCGGGTGGATGGCGTGATGTTGGACCTTGGCCTGCCACCGGCGCCCAATGCCAGTTTTCCGAGGCCCGCGGGCTTGTCGGCGGACGGACTGGTGGTGGCGGGGATTGTGGCCACGGGTTCGGGCGGGCTTCAGACACGCGGGTGGCGTTGGACCCAGCAGGGCTACTCGCTGGTGGGCTTGCTTCCCGGGGGCACCTCGACGTATGTCCGCGGCTTGAGCGCCGACGGCACGACGCTGGTGGGAGAGGCCGACAGTGCGGGGCAATGGCTTGCCATCACGTGGGATGCGACCGGCGGCACGCGGGCGTTGCCTTCGCCCGATGAGGCGGCGTGCGTGGCGCGCGGGGTGAACGGGGACGGGACGGTGGTGGTGGGAACGACCGGTCCGGTCGGAGCGGTGCGTGGCGTGGCGTGGGTGAACCGGAGCGTGACGGTGCTGCCGCCGCTGGACGCGACGGATGCGACATGGGAGGCGAGCACGGTGGCGGCGGGGGCGGACGTGATCGGGGGGGAGAGCGGGGGTCGCGCCTGTCTGTGGTCCATCGGATATGGCCGGGTGATGGCGGTGGAGGATCTTCTGGCGGCCCGGGGCGAGGATGTCTCGGGATGGCGGCTGACGTCGGTGACCTCGGTGTCGGCGGATGGCTCGCTGGTGGCCGGCGCGGGCGAGCGGGTGTTGCCGGACGGGTCGCGGCGGGCGGACGTGTGGATGGTGTCGGTGACGTCGATTTGCCTGACCGACTGGAACTCGGACGGGGGCATCGACGGCGGCGACGTGACGGCCTTCTTCGATTCGTGGGAGCAGGGACGGGCGGACATCAACCTCGACGGCGGGACCGACGGCGCGGACATCGACGAGTTTTTCGCCAGGTGGGAGCGGGGCGACTGCTAAGTGGCGACGAGCGCGGGCTTTTGCCGATGATGGCGGCAATAATGACGCGAGGCGGTCGCACGGAAGCGAACTGCCGCGACACAACGTTCCCGTGAGGCCCATGAAGGGCCGATGCGTGCCGCTGCCATGGCCAAGAAGTCAAACTCGTCGGCAAATCCTTCGACATTCGTGACCTATTCCTGCGCCGCGGCGATCACGCTGATGGGCGGAGGGTTGGTGGCGGGTCTGCTTCTGGGCACCGATGCGCTTGAGCATCGGGCGGCGGTGGCGCTCGATCGGGGCGAGCCCGAGGTGACGATCGTGTGGCCGGTGGCGGCCGGTGGCGAGGGCACATGGATGCCGCGCGCGTCGACCGAGCAACTGATGGCGGTGGCGAAGGAGGCGGCGGGATCGTCGCTCGACGTGCTCGGCGCCGAGCAGGTGCAGCGGATCGCGACGGCGATGGCCGAATCGGGCTGGTTCGTGGGCACGCCTCGGGTGGCGCGTCGCGCGGGCGGGGAGATCGTGGTGGACGGGACGTGGCGGATTCCCGCGGCAAACGTTCGTCACCAGGGCTCGGAGTACCTGATTTCGTGGGATGGCAGTCCGATGCCGCCGGGGGTGCAGGCGGGCAAGTGGATCTTCGATCCGGCGTTGGGGCCGCCTCGGGACGGCGGCGGCGAGCGCGACTACGTGCAGCCGTGGGCCGGCGAGGACGTGGCGGCGAGTCTTGAACTGCTGGGGCGACTGGCGTCGGAGCCCTGGGCGTCGCAGGTGCGGGGCGTGGACGCCTCCGAGTACGCCAGCAAGGGCACGCTGGTGATCGTGACCGACCGCGAGACGCGGGTGGTGTGGGGCGGGAGGCCCAGCAAGCCCTCGATGGGCGAGGTGTCGACGGCGCAGAAGATGGCGCACCTTCGCCAGCTGGTGAAGGACACCAAGCGGATCGACGCGACGTATCCGTTGATCTACGTGAACCAGGAACGGCTGCTCTTCGACATCTCGGCGGCGGCGCAGGCGTTGCGTGCCGCCGCGGAGGAAGAGGTCGTGACCGAGGATGCGGCGGCCCGCTGAGGCCTGTCGAGCACCGCTTCAAGCGTGGCGGCCGGGAGGTTGCGTGGAACCGACGACGCCGACGGATCAGGTTCGGGATCGGCGCGGGGCGTACGACCGCTGGGCGCACCGCCGGGGCGAGCCGCGCCAGTTCGTGGTCTGGTGGTCGGCCTACTTGCTGGTGTCGAGCATGCTGGCGATGGGCGGGATGGGGTTCATCGGGCTGGCGGGCTATGAGGTGTTTCGGCCGGCGGTGCAGATCTTGCTGACGATGACGGCGGTGGGGTTGTCGGTGCTGTGGCCGATGGTGCGATTGAGCCAGGAGGGCCCCGCCAAGCCGCTGGAGGCCTTCGCGATCGATGCCTTGGCGCTGCTGATTCCGGGGTTGGCGGTGCTGGCGACGCAGTGCATGCCGTGGATGGCGGGGTGGCCCGCGCGGGTGGGGTTGACGGTGGCGGCGAGCAACGTGGCATGGGCGATGGCGGCGGCGGGGCTGCTGACGGGCTACTTCGCGAGGTGGGAGGGGCGTGTGTCGCGGTGGGCGTTGATGGCGGCGATCGTGGCATTGGCCGGGCTGGGCCCGGTGCTGGCGCTGGCGGCGATGTGGGCGGGTGCGGCCGAGGGGCTGATCGAGTTCCTGTTGATGCTGTCGCCCTTGACGGCGACGCTCGAGGCCACGCGGGATCGGTCGTGGCTGGGGGTGGCGGCGGAGGTGTCGCGTCAGCACGTGCTGGGCGCGTGTGTGCCGGCGGCGTTGGCGTTGACGGGGCTCGTGGGTCGTCCTCGCCGCGACGGATGAGGATGAGCCGGGGCCGTTCGAGGGATCTCTATCATTGATCATGATGCGAATGGCGACATGGTGGGCGGCGTTGCTGGCGGCGGCGTGCTGTTGGTCGGCGCGCGGGCAGCAGGAGGCGCCGGGGGCCGGTTCGGTGCCGGCGGGACGGGCGGCGAGAAATGTGGCGGTGATCACGATTCGCGGCGAGATCGACCGCAAGGGCGTGATGGCGCAGAGCGTGCGACGGCGGCTCGAGGCGGCGGCGCGTGACGGCGCGGACGCGATCGTGTTCGAACTGGACACGCCGGGCGGCGCGGTGCCGACGGTGCTGAAGATCTGCGAGTCGGTGCGGTCCAGCCCGGTGAAGAACACGGTGGCGTGGGTGAATCCGCAGGCCTATTCGGGCGGCGCGGTGATCGCGTTGGCGTGTCGCGAGATCGTGGTGTCGGGCAACGCGAGTTTCGGCGACGCGATGCCGATCGTGATGAACCCGCTGGGCATGCTGACGGGGATGGCCAAGGCGCCGACGGACAGGGAACTGCTCAAGAAGGTGCTGCCGCCCTTGATCGCGGAGGTGACGCAGAGCGCCCGGGCGTACAACACGGCGGCGGGCGCGTACCTGCGGGACGAGTATCTGGTGCAGTCGATCGTGGCCAATGACGTCGAGTTGTGGTGGGTGCGCCACCGCGAGACGGGCGTGCGGATGTGCATCGACCGCGCGGAGTTCGAGATGCTCTTCCCCGGGCAGTCGACGGGGGGCCCGACGCGGCTGGCGAGTCAGCCGTCGACGGGGAAGCTGGAGTTGCCCTCGCCCGAGAGTTCGCGTCAGGGGATTCCGGTGCCGGCGGGGAGCGCGAAGTTGGCGATCGCGTCGCCGGAGGTGTCGGTGATCGCTCCGTCGCTGAGACCGAGAATCGCTCCCGAGGATGCGGGCCGATGGGAGCTGATCGACAAGGTGAAGGACGCTTCGCTGCCTGCGGTCTTCAAGGCCGAGGACATGGAGCATTACGGGCTGGCGAACAATGACATCGAGGTGGGCGAGGGCGGATCGCGGCTGCGGCCGATCGATTCGGACGCGGACCTCAAGGCCCACTTCGGCGCGATGCACGTGCAGCGGTACGAGCCGACGTGGTCGGAGGGGTTGGTGGACCTGTTGACCAACATCGTGGTGCAGGCGCTGCTGGTGGTCGTGTTCCTGCTGGCGGTCTTCGTGCAGATGCTCAACCCCGGCTCGCTGACGGCCGGCATCGCCACGGCGGTGGCGTTGGGGCTGTTGATTGCGCCGGGCATGCTGATCGGCATGGCGAGCTGGTGGGAGGTGCTGGCGATCCTCGCGGGGATGCTGCTCATCGGACTCGAGATCTTCGTGATTCCCGGTTTCGGCGTGCCCGGCGTGGCCGGATTGATCCTGTTGTTGGCCGGGTTGGTGGGTCTATTCGTGCCGGCCGGCACGGGGCCCTTTCCGGATACGCCCGAGGGGCGGAACGACCTGTTGCGTGGCGGCGTGGCGATGTTGATGTCCTTGGGCACGGCGGGCGTGGCGATGTACTTCATCGCCAAGCACTTCGGGAGCATCCCGCTCCTGGGCAGACTGGTGCTCAGCGCGCCCGGAGGCGACGAGAGCGACATGCTGGTCGCGATGGACGAGTCGCCGGCGGTGGCGAGAGTTGGTCAGACTGGCCGGGCGGTGACGCCGATGCGGCCCGCGGGCCGCGTGGAGTTGGGGGACGCGGTGATCGACGCGGTGGCCGAGTTCGGGTTCATCGAGGCGGGCACCCTGGTGCGGGTGGTGCAGGTCGATGGCATGCGGATCGCGGTGGAAGCCGCCGCCGACGGCGGGGCGGGCCCCAGGGCCTGAACATGGGCGAGCGCACGGGCGTCAGGAGCGATCATGGACTTGAAGACGTTGGCGGCCGGCGTGCTTTCCGTGGCGGCAATCGGCTTTGCGCTGCGAGGTTTCATCGCCGGCGGCGGACGCGCGGCGAACGGGTTGCTGGAGCCGGGCACGGCTGCACCGGCATGGACGTTGCGCGACGCGGCGGGCGCGACGCATTCGCTGGAGGCCCAGCGGGGCAGGCTGGTGCTGCTGGACTTCTGGGCCACGTGGTGCGGACCATGCCGCGCGGCGATGCCGTCGATGGAGCGGTTGCACCGCAAGCATGGCGGGCGGCTTCGTGTGTTCGGGGTGAACTTCGCCGAGAACGGCGATGCCGCGGGCTACATGCGGGCACAGGGGTTCACGTACACGCTGCTCACTCGTGGCGACGCGGTGGCGACGGAGTACGGGGTGTCGGGCATTCCGTGCTTCTACCTGATCGACGGGCAGGGCAAGGTGCTGTGGGCTGCGGCGGGGTTCTCGAGCAGGAACGAGCGCGAGCTCGAGGAGAAGATCGATGCGGCGTTGGCCTCGATGGGCGGCTGAGAGCGTGATGGTGGCGGCGATGGCGGGGCTTGCGGCCGCGCAGGTGGTGGTGCGCGACGAGCAGCGAGGGTGGTCGGTGGAGGTCCCGCCGGGATGGCAGGAGGCCTCGCCCGCGCTGCTCGAGCGAGTCAACGCCTCGTGGCGGGCGAGGAATCCGGAGGGGACGCTGGTGTTCACGCGGGCGATGGTGCCCGAGGGGAGCGACGGGAGCGTGCCGCCGTACGTGCTGGTGCAGTTCCTGCCGCTGAAGATGCGGGCGGTGACGCACGAGCAGATCGCCTCGACGCTGGGCATGGAGATCAAGGACGGGAAAGAGCCCGGCGGGTTCGAGGACGTGGTCGCTTCGCGGCGGGTGGACGCGGCGGCGTACGACCGCGAGCGGCGCGCGTATGTCATGACGTCGACGCTCACGTTGCCGGGCGCGGAGGGAGCGGCGAGGAATCTCGCGGCGGGCTTTCTCACCTCGGAGGGCGCGGTGCAGTTCAACTGCTACGCGATGGAGGCGGACTTCGAGGGACGGCTCGCGGCATTCCGGTCGATGATCGATTCGGTGAAGGTGGCGGGCTCGAAGCGATTTCGCGCCAAGGGCGAACCGGTGGAACTCGAGAACAACGGCTCGTCGATGCGGATCGTGATCGGCATCACGGTGGCGGCCGTCGGCTTCAGCATCGCGAAGCATGCGGTGCGCAGGAAGCAGCGCAAGCAGGAACTGAGACTGAGCCGAGATTGACGCGGCGGGCGGACGACTGTTGCCACGAGCCCTCCGTGGGCTTGCCCGCAAAGCCGGGCGGCGCACCACGGCTACGTCTGGTGCGCCCCAAAGCGGGCGACAGGGCAGGCACACGCCACTGTGCGTGAAGGCGCGCGCACCATGCCACGCCTTCCGTGGGCTTGCCCGCAAAGCCGGGCGGCGCACCACGGCTACGTCTGGTGCGCCCCAAAG
>CAIYWI010000117.1 GCA_903929885.1 uncultured Phycisphaerales bacterium | reverse complement strand
TCGTCGAGCGAGAGCCCCTCGCGAGGCAGCGTCAGGTGCGCCGAAGCGCCGCCCGAGAGCAGCACCAGCAACAGGTCGTCCGGGGGCGTCGAGGCGACGAACGCGGCCACCTCGCGAGCCGCCTGCACGTTGCGCTCGGTGGCCAAGGGATGGTCGCAGGCCATCAGGCGGGCGGGCACGCCCGGCGGCGGTCGCCAGCGGTCGACGTGAGATGGAGGCAGCGTGGCGCACACTCGCCGGAGCGAGATCTCGCGAGGATCGAGGCCCGCAAGCATGCCGCCGCCAGCCTTGCCCACGGCGAGCACGTGAACGCCCGTACTCCGATCACGGTGCAACTCGGTCTTCAGGGCGGCTGCGACGAGCGGCGCTGGTTCCACGGCCGCTCGAACCGCTGCGACCTGGTCGATCACCATCGAACGCCACGGGCCGGCCTGTTTGGACGCACTGGTCACGGCCGGGTTCCTCGCGACGACCGCGCGATCAGCGACGGCCTTGCGGCGTGTCGCAGGGCACGGCAGGGTCGAAGACGCTGATGGCGGTGCTGCCCATCGCGAAGGCCTTGATCTTCTTGCCGAGGCTGACACGGAAGAGCAGCGTGAGCTTCTGCGCCGGGCGACTCTTGGAGAGCGTGGGCAGTTGGCTCATGGACCGCACGGGCTCGCCGGGCTTGAAGCTGATGGTGATCTTGGTCTCGTCGTAGTAGATGAAGCCGATGGGCTCGTAGGTCTGGTTGTCCTCGTCCCACAGCAGCGGGACGTCGGAGGCGGAAGCGGCCTGCCCGACCGGGCCGAGCAGCGTGTGGCGGCTGTTCAGGCCGACATCGAGCTGCACCATCACCGTGTCGGCGGTGGTGGCGAAACGCTCGATGCGGAGCGACTTCTCGAGGCCGCGGGTCTTGGTCTCGTAGCCGAGTTCAAGGTTCTCCTCGCCGCCGACGACCTCCTTGGTGCCCTCGGTCGAGATCTCGAGCGACTGAAGCGTGCCGTCCTGGAGCACGAAGGGGAGGCCCGCGCTCAGCTTCATGCCGTCGGGGTTGTAGAGGCTGCCCTCCTTGATGGGCTGCCCGTTGCCGACCTTCACGGCCTTGCTGACGTCGAGCGTGCCGCCGGAGGAGCCGCCCGCCCCGCCGGGCAGATCGCCCGCGCCGCCGGCGATGCGGGCGAGGAAACCGTCTCGCTCGTCGGTGGTGCGGAAGTTGGACTTGGGCTGCGCGGTGACGCCCTCGCCCACGATGTGGCGGACGCCCTTGACGTACAGGGCCGTGGGCTCGTAGCCCGGCGGCACGACGAACTCGAAGGCAAAGAGCGACTCGGACGCGCCTCCGACCGAGGCGATGAACGTGTTGGCGGCATCGAAGCGCCAGCGTCCGGCCACGGTCGCCGACGACTCGGCCTGCGAGGCGCACGCGACGGGGTACACGGTGATGCGATCGGTCTCGTCGGCAGCGTTCTGCAGGACGAGCCGCAACTGGCCCGAACCCACAGTCACCTTGCCGTCCTTCTCCTTGGCGCCGGCCTTGAAGCGGATGGTGAATCCCTCGATGTGCGAACCGGCGGGGAAGTCCTGATCGTTGACGTCCTTGGCCATCTGCGGAGCGGCGTTCCAGCGATCACGAAGCAGACGATCCGTGGAGAGATTCGCCCCCTTGCCCACGGTGAAGCGCGAAAGCACCTCGAAGTCCTCGGGCTTGGTGGTGTTGCGGTTGCGGCCCTCGAATGCGCTGAGGCGAAGCGACGCGCCGGCTTCGTGGAGGTCGGGGTGATACTTGGCCAGCGACTCGGCGGTGCGGAAGGTCGTCTCGGACAGGCGACCGTACAGGGCGACCGTCCATGCATCGGTGGGCACCCACAAGCCGCCGACATCGGCGCCGGTGCGGACGATGTAGCCCTTGCTCGCGTAGCCGACATGCGTGGCGCCCAGGAAGTCCGGAGGCATGCGAAGGAAACCCAGGCTGATGACCGTGATGCCCGAGGCGACGACACCCGCCAACGCGCCGCAAATCGCGCCGCCGGCATAATCGCCCGCCGTGCCCGCGCTGGCGTTGGCGCGGCAGATGACGTCGACGATGACGCGGAGGATGGCCAGCGAGATGGCGAAGGGAAGGGCGAGCCCCAGTCCCCACGCCGCGCCCGAAAGGAAGGAGAGGAAGCCGCTGGTCGGGGCAAAGTCGAGGAGGAAGAGCGAGGCGTGCTCCCAGACGGCGAAGGCGATGGCGCCGGCGATGAGGGTGCAGAAGAGGTGGATCAGGGCGGAGTAGTAGCCGCGGGTCAGCCAGACGTACCCCATCAGGGCGACGATGCCGATCGCGAGGAGGCTCATGTACATGGTCGGGAACTCCGGGAATCGCTGACGAACCGGACAGACGTCCGGGATGGGGGACGAGACTCAGGCCTTGGCGGGGGCGGCAGGGGCGGGCTCAGCGGTGACACGCATGACTTCCTCGACGCTGGTGATGCCGTCGAGGGCCTTGCGGAGCGCGGCCTGCTGGATGGAGGGCAGACCCTTCTTCCGCCACTCGTTGCGAAGAGCGGCAAAGTCGCCAGAGCGGATCATGCCCCGCTCGGCTTCGCCGATGCTGTAGACCTCGAAGGCGCCTTCCTGGCCTACATAGCCGATGCCGCTGCACACCGGGCACACTTCGGGCTTGTTCTTGATCAGCACCTGGCCGCCCTTCTTGAAGAGCTGCTTGAGCTTGTCGGCGGGCAAGCCGAGCTTCTTGGCCATGTCGGCCGAGGGCTGGTAGGCGACGCGACAGTTGGTGCAGAGCTTGCGGACGATCTTCTGGGCCACGACGCCCTTCAGGGGCTTGACGGCCGCCTCGTTGTCGCCCACGAGCTTGAGCCACGCCTGGATGGCCTGCATCGCGCCGTCGGCCTTGATGCAGGCGTAGGTGCGGGTGCGGTCGATCTCGGCTCGGACGATCTCCTTGGCGGTGGCCGTGTCGGGCACCTCCGCCACCGCCACGACGTTGGGGTCGCGGCGGATGATGCTCCGCACCGTGGTCGAGAGCTCGGCGCCTTCGGCCTGAGGGTCCCACTTGTTCTGCCGGACGCCCTCGAGCGAATCCTGGATCTCCGTCTCGATGGTCTGCACGTTCTTCGTGTACGCGTCGTGCATCTTCACGATCGAGTACATCGTCGTCGTGCGGCCGCTGTCGGGGGCTCCGGCGAGAATCACCAGCCCCTGGCCGTCGTCGACGAGCGCCTTGATCGTCGAGAGTTGAGGCGGTTCGAGAAGGCCCATCGCCTCCAACTTGCGACGAACCTGACCTTCGGGATCAAAGAGGAAGGCAAGACGCGGCCCCGCTTGCGAGCCCACCGACGTCATGCGGATCTTCTTGCGGGTCTCGCCCCGTTCGACGTTGATGTCGGCCTGTTGCCGACGACGCTGATCGGCCACGTCCATCTTCGCCGCACCCTTCCAGAAGGCCAGAAGGCGTGCCGCGTCGGCGGCGGGCATCGTCGCGCCCGTCTGCCTCACGCCGTCGACCAGGTGCGTGACGACGTAGAGGTTGTCCTTGCCCGCGGGACCGATGACGGTCTCGGTGGATCGGGCGTCGAAGGCCTTGACGACGACCTGCTCGGCCGCGACGCGGATGTCGAACTCGGGCGTGCCGACGGCGGCTGGCGCGAGCACCGACTTGTCCGGCGACTTGATGACCAGTTCGACCTTGCCCTGCTTCTTCGCGGCGGCCTTCGCGGCCCTGGCCTGCTGCCACTTGGAGAAGTCCAGCGTCAGGCGGAAGTCGGCCGGCACCCGCTCGTCGCGGTTGGTCACCATCGCGAAGATCACCACGTCCAGCGTGAGCATCGCGATCAGGCCCAGGAAGGCCAGCCAGAAGGCGCCCTCGTTCCGCAGCGGCATGAACGCGACCACCAGGATCGCCGCCAGCGCCACGGAGAGATGAATCGCGTTCCACCGCTCACGCTCGAGGAAGAAGCGGGCGGCATGCTTGTCGAGCACCTTGGACACCATCCATGCCCACGGCACGAACGGCAGGAGCAGGAGCAGCGGCTTCCAGATCGAGACCAGCACGAGGGCCTCGGCGAGAAGAAGGGGTGAGGCAAGGCCTGATGGCTGGACCATGGTGGCAATCGGCATCGGCAAGGCACCTGTTCGGGACATGCAGGCGACACGGATGATCCGGACGCCGAACGGAAGACGGGCCGCAGGACGCCAGAGGGCGGCACGGGCCAAGAGCAGAGGGTATCGCGTCACCAAGCCCCGGGACGAACCCGGGCCGCCCGGCCCGGCCCCGCCTCGAAGGGTCATCCAAGCTTCTTGAGACGCATCCGGAACTCGTCGATGTTGGGCGAGGCTTCTTCCGCCACCCGCAGGGAGACATACTCGGTCTCGACGAGCTTCACCAGACTCTCGTTGAAGTCGACCATGCCCGTCTGGCGGGCCTCGATGCTCTTGAGATACTCGCGCAGCTCGCCCTCGCGCGCCTCGAGGATGAACTTGCGCACGACGCTGTTGTTCATCAGGATCTCGAGCGCCGGGATGCGGGCGATCTCGGGACGCAGCGTCGGCAGCAGCTTCTGGTACACGAACGCCCGCATCTGGTAGCCCAGAATCTTGCGGACCTGCTCCACCTCCTCCTGCTCGAAGAGGCCGTAGATGCGGCTGAAGCACTGGGTCGTGCTCGAGGCGTGGATGGTTCCGTACACCAGGTGGCCCGTCTCGGCGGCGTGGAGCGCGGCCTCGAAGGTCTCGTTGTCGCGCATCTCGCCCACCAGCACGATGTCGGGGTTCTCGCGGACGAGGGCTCGCAGGGCGATCTTGAAGTCGAGGCAGTCGATGCCGATCTCTCGCTGGTTGATCGTCGCCTTCTTGTCCTGGAAGATGTACTCGATCGGATCCTCGATGGTCACGATGTGCACGGGCTTGCGCTCGTTCACGTAATCGAGCATCGCGGCGATGGTCGTCGACTTGCCCGAACCCGTCACGCCGCAGAGCAGCACGATGCCCTGGGGCTGCATCGCGATGTCCGACATGATCGGCGGGAGGTACAGGTCCTCGAACTTGCGGATGTTGCTGGTGATCAGTCGGGCCGCGACCGACAGGCGGCCGCGGGCCTGGAAGAGGTTCACGCGGAAGCGGTTGTTGTCGTCGTAGTCGTACGCGAAGTCGACCGAGCCGAACTTGTGCAGGTCGTTGAACTGCTCCTCCGTGAGGATGGCCTGGGCGATGGCCCAGAACTCGTCGGTGCTGACGGGCTCGGTGTCGAGGGGCTTGAGCGCGCCGCGAAGGCGGAGCTTGGGCACCTGATCCGACTTCATGATGAGGTCGGAGCTGCTGAGCTTGATGGCCGCCTGCAGGAACTTGCCCCAGCGGGTGGCGTGCGGATCGGACTTCTTCTTGCGGCCCATCGAAATGTGGCCGACGTCTCTCGCGCTCGATGCGGGTTCGGATTCAACGCTCATGGGCCCGTGGCCTTTCCAGGAAACTCCGCCGGACACCATCCCCGGCGTTTCATGCGGACGCGAACGGCCCCGACGAAAGGCCGACGTGCATTCCCCTCCCACCCCTGCCCAACGCCACGCCGCGGGACGCCGCGCAGGGCCGGACAGAACCCAAGGGTATTCCGCCCCCGAGCACCCGCGGTTCCCTCGAGGCGGTCGCATGCGCCGATCCCGGGGACGTCAAGATCGCGTTCAGGCCTCGCCTTCGGCGGCATCTTGCATCGAGGAATCGACCGGCGGGGCGTCCGTCGACGCCTTGGACTTGGCCGCTTGGCTGATCGTGTCGTAGCAACTCGCCAAGAGGCCCACCAGCGGGAACGGCGCGTTCACGAACGGACTCTGACCAAGCCGTCGGAGGATCGGGTGGCTCACCGGCGGGGGCGTCAACGGGATGTCGAGCGACGCGAGCGACGGGGCCGGATCCCAGAAGTGGCCCACGGCCTCTTCAAGGGGCCTGTTCGGGAGGTCGGCCACGCCCTGCACCCGCTGCACGTACACCGGCGTGAACCCCAGCCCCGCTCCCACCACCACGCGACGCTGGCGCAGCCGCTCAAGCAGTTCATGAGCGTCGAGGCCTCGCAACTGGAAGATCATGAACGGCTCGGAGGCCAATCGCTGGGCCAACAAGTACGCCGCGCAGCACACGTGCTTGCACCAGGCGCCCACGATCGGCTGCACGGCCTCGCCGCCATTCTCCTGACGCCACTGCGAACACGTGCACGCGTGACGAACCTCGTCGGCCTCGACCGGAAACAGCTTGATGCCCAGCGGCGCGAAGACGTCCTCGATGTTGGGGGGCAACTCGCCCGCCAGGAGCTTCGCGGCATACAGCGCACCGTCCGCCATCGCCTCGACGATCCGATCCCACTGCTCGTGCGAAAACGTCTCGAAAGCGATGACCGTCGAATACGGGCGATCGGCTCGCCCCTGGATGACGGCGTCGACGCGACCGGGCGGAAACGCGATTCGCTTGGTCTGCCCGGCGCGGGCGTAGTCGTCGAGGGCCTCGACCAGCCGCGGACCGGCTGCGGCTTGCTCCATCAACCGCAACCATCGCTGGGCGGCCCATGCCGTCGGCGAGGCCACATCGCCCGCAGGAAGCTTGATGCCGCCGCGAACCTTCCGAGGTCGAACCAGCGGCGGCTTCACCGGCACCATGCGTCGCACCGGCCCGCCGGAAGCGTCGACGGGGCCGAGCGGGGGCTGGGGCGGCTCGGCAGGAGGTTGTGGCGTGGGGTCGGCCATCACGAGGTTGACCACCCCGTGCCGCCAGGCAGCGGGGTGCCAAGGGTGAAGCGTTCGGCCGCCGCGGCGAAATGTCCAGCCGCCACCCACGGAATCCGTGCACGACCCGCGCGACGCGAGGAACCGGAGTCGCGCGTCACATGCCCCCGGGCAGGATGGGCAATCGCGTCGCACCCGCGGACGAATCCGGTGGGGAGCCGCCCTTCCATCGCCGGCGAGTCTCGAAGGCCGCCACATCGGCCACGAGCGTGTTCTTGAGGAAGTCGAGGATCTTGGCCCGATTGCTCGTCCAGAACTTGTGCGCCGGGCAGGCACGGTCGTCGGAACAGACGGCGGTGCCCAGCATGCAACGGGGCTGGATCACCGGGTCGTCCATGGCTTCACAGAGGTCAAACAGCGAGATCTCCGTGGCGGGCCGGGCGAGCGTCACGCCGCCGCCCACGCCCCGCTGCGTGAAGAGGACGCCTCGCTTCGCAAGGGAGTTGACGATCTTGGCCAAGTATGGCCCAGGGATGTCGCCCGCCTCGGCGATCTCCTTGACCAACACCGGCTTGCCACCCGCAGCCGCCACGTGCCCCAGCGCTTGAATGGCGTAGCCCACCGCCTGACTCAGCATGGATTCAACTCCACGGGGACCACCGCTTTCATCGGAATAGCCGATCGTCTTATCGAACGAATAGCCACCGCCAGTATACCGCCATGAAGATCCAAACGCAAGTATTCGACATTCTTTTGTTGACAAGCCGATCATCTTGCCTTATTGTCATATGCTCATCTTGGCATGTGGAGACACGCTGATGCAAACGGCGACCGAACATTCGATCGAAGTCGGGGCGGAAGGGGCCGTGACGGGGCCGGGGGCGGTGATGGAGCGATTCCGCTACGACGATGCGATCGTGCGCAAGTTCGTCGTGGCCACCGTCGTGTGGGGTGCGGTGGCGATGCTGGTGGGCGTGATCGTCGCCTTGCAGTTGGTGGCGCCGATCGCGGCCGACTGGGAGGTGGGCGGGAGCAGGCCGCTGGCCTTCCTTTCCTTCCTGGCGACCACCGAGTTCCTGACCTTCGGCCGCCTGCGACCGCTTCACACCAATGCGGCGATCTTCGCCTTCGCCGGCAACGCCCTCTTCGCGGCCATTTACTACTCGACGCAACGACTGTGCAAGGCCCGCATGTTCAGCGACGCCCTGTCGAACCTCCACTTCTGGGGATGGCAGGCGATCATCGTCTCGGCGGCCCTGACGCTGCCGATGGGCGTGACCAGCGGCAAGGAATACGCCGAACTCGAATGGCCCATCGACCTCGCGATCGCCGTGGTCTGGGCCGGCTTCTTCGGCGTCAACTTCTTCGGCACGCTGGCTCGCCGTCGCGAGCGGCACATGTACGTCGCCCTGTGGTTCTACATCGCGACCATCGTGACGGTGGCGGTGCTGCACATCTTCAACAGTCTCGCCGTGCCCGTCTCGGCGCTCAAGAGCTATTCGGTCTACGCGGGCGTCCAGGACGCCTTCATGCAATGGTGGTACGGCCACAACGCCGTGGCTTTCTTCCTGACGACGCCGTTCCTGGGGCTCATGTACTACTTCCTGCCCAAGGCGGCCGAGCGGCCCGTCTACTCGTACCGCCTGAGCATCGTGCACTTCTGGTCGCTGGTCTTCATCTACATCTGGGCCGGCCCCCACCATCTCCACTACACCGCGCTGCCGGGCTGGGCCAGTTCGCTCGGCATGCTCTTCTCCCTCATGCTCTGGATGCCCAGTTGGGGCGGCATGATCAACGGGCTGCTCACCCTCCGCGGCGCCTGGAACAAGGTCGCGGCCGACCCCATCCTCAAGTTCTTCGTCGTGGGGATCACCTTCTACGGCATGTCGACCTTCGAGGGGCCGATGCTCTCGATCAAGTCGATCAACGCCCTCTCGCACTACACCGACTGGACCATCGCGCACGTGCACAGCGGCGCGCTGGGGTGGAACGGCTTCATGACCTTCGGCATGATCTACTGGCTCGCGCCGCGGCTGTTCCAGGCCGACATCTGGAGCCGCAAGTGGGTGAACGCGCACTTCTGGCTGGGCACCCTCGGCATCGTGCTCTACGTCGTGCCCATCTACTGGGCCGGCATCACCCAGGGCCTCATGTGGCGGGCCTTCGACGAGACCGGCCGCCTGCAGTTCCCCGCCTTCGTCGACACGCTCACCACGCTCGTGCCCATGTACTGGTTCCGCGCACTGGGAGGCACGCTCTTCCTGATCGGCATGATCATGTGCGGCATCAACGTCCTCATGACGTGGAAGGCCCGCCCGCCCGTCTACGCGGATCCCGAGCACGCCGCCCCCGCCCTCGCACGGTCCTTCACCGATGATCCGGTGCCCGAGAGCCGCCTGACGAGCAACATCGACTGGGCCCGCAACGTCGAGGCGAAGGTGATCCAAGGGTGGTTCCACCGCGTGTGGGAGCGAAAGCCCTTCAAGTTCACCGTGATGACGACGCTGGCGGTGATCATCGCGTCGCTGTTCGAGATCATCCCGACATTCCTGATCCGCAGCAACGTGCCCACGATCGCCTCGGTGCAGCCCTATACGCCTCTCGAGCTCGTCGGCCGCGAGCTCTACATCGCCGAGGGCTGCTACAACTGCCACTCGCAGATGATCCGGCCGATCTGGGCCGAGACCAAGCGTTACGGCGAGTACAGCAAGCCCGGCGAGTTCGTCTACGACCATCCCTTCCAGTGGGGCAGCCGCCGCATCGGCCCCGACCTGGCCCGCGAGGGCGGCAAGCAGAGCCACGACTGGCAGGTTCGCCACCTCGCGAACCCCCGCGAGCTGATCCCGCAGTCGATCATGCCCTCGTACGCGCACCTGCTGCGCCACGACCTCGACTACTCGATCGTGCAGAGCCGCGTCGACGGCATGGCCATGCTGGGCGTCCCCTACGGCGAGGCCGTCAAGGGCAAGGCCGGCGACATGGCCAAGGCCCAGGCCCGCACCATCGCCGACGAGCTGATCAAGCAGGGCGGCATGGAGTACTACTTCCCCAACGGCGTCGACGGCGCATCCCTCGCGCCCGAGGCTCGCGAGCCGTACCGCGTCGAACGCAAGCAGATCATCGCGTTGCTCGCCTACTTGCAGCGACTGGGCACCGACATCAGCAAGCCGGCCGCCGAAGCCTCGTCCGCCCCGACGCAGGCCGCCGCCCGCTGACACCCGAGGACCACGCCATGCGATTCAGCGACATCATCGGCTCGTTCAACATCTCCACTTGGCCGCAAGCGGCCCTCGTCATCTTCGTCTGCGTCTTCGTCGCCGTGTCCCTCCGGCTCATCGGCCGCGAGCGAAGCCGCGAGGCCCGCGAGGCGTCGATGCTGCCGCTCGACGACGGACCGGCCGTCGCCGCCGCCCCCGTGCAGGAGAAGCGTCCATGAAGCTCAATCCCAATCGGCTCACCGAGCACGACTACGACGGCATCCGCGAGTACGACAACCCCACGCCCGGCTGGTGGCACGCCATCTTCCTCGCGAGCGTGGTCTTCTCGTGGTTCTACTTCATGTTCTACGAGTTCAGCCCCATGTCCTCGTCGGAACGCGACATCTGGTCCAAGACGCAGGTCGCGGAGTACAAACGCCTCTTCGGCACGCTCGGCGACCTCAAGAACGACGAGGCCACCATCCTGAAGCTCCAGGGCATGCCCGACATGATGCAAGTGGCGCTCGGCATGTTCGAGACCAACTGCGCCCAGTGCCACGCCAAGACCGGCGGAGGCATCAACGGGGTCAACCTCACGGACGACCACTACAAGAATGTCAAGAAGCTCACCGACGTCTACGCCGTCATCACGGCAGGCGCCGCCAACGGCGCGATGCCCGCGTGGCGCACCAACTTCTCGGAGAACGAACGGGTGCTTCTGGCCGCCTATGTCGCCTCGATGCGAGGCCTCGACGTCGTCGGTCGCGGCCCGGAGGGGGAGCAGATCGCCCCGTGGCCGACCGCCGGCAAGTGATCGTCGCCCGTCGGGGCACATGATGCCATGAACGCTG
>CAIYWI010000116.1 GCA_903929885.1 uncultured Phycisphaerales bacterium | reverse complement strand
GTCTTCCGATCCAAGGGAGGCGATCGCGTCAAGATCCTGTACTGGGACCGCGACGGCTACGCCCTGTGGTACAAGCGGCTCGAGCAGGGGACCTTCCGCGTGCCCGCGGTCAAGCCCGGACGCGAGAGCGTCGAGCTTCGCGCCAGCGAACTGGCCATGCTCCTCGACGGCATCGACCTGCGGAGCCTGCGACGCGTCGAACGCTGCACACGCTGAAGGCGAGATATTCTTGATCTTCCCGCGGAACGGCGCATCCGCCATGCGGCACCGCGCGTATCCACCTGCGCCATGCCCGACCCGACCGCCACGCCGCGGGTCGATCCCGCCACCGCCGGTCCCGGGCATCCGCCCGCGACGTTACACTTGGCCCCGTGTTCGCCTCCTTCGCGGATCTTTCCCGCCGCGTGCATGACTGCCTGAATGCCGACCGACGTCGGCTCTCTGGCCGTTTGCATCGTCTGCTGCGCGGGGGTGACCAGGAGGGCAAGGAACTCGAGGCCTTCGTGGCGGAACTCGAGCGATGCGAGCAGCGGGTGAAGGCCCGCAAGGCCCGCGTGCCCGTGCCCAACTTCGCGCCGGACCTTCCCGTCTGCCAGCGACGCGAGGAGATCGCTCGAGCCATTCGCGATCACCAGGTCGTCGTGGTCTGCGGCGAGACCGGTTCGGGCAAGACGACGCAGCTCCCGAAGATCTGCCTTGAACTGGGCCGGGGCGTCCGCGGCCTCATCGGCCACACGCAGCCGCGGCGCATCGCGGCCCGCAGCGTGGCGCAGCGAATCGCCTCGGAGCTGAACAGCCGCCTGGGCGACCTGGTTGGCTTCAAGGTTCGCTTCGGCGACCACACCAGCCCCTCGAACGTCATCAAGCTGATGACCGACGGCATCCTGCTCGCGGAGACGCAGGGCGACCGCTCGCTCGAGGCCTACGACACGATCATCGTCGACGAGGCGCACGAGCGGAGTCTCAACATCGACTTCCTGCTGGGGTATCTGCGGACGCTGCTGCCCCGGCGGCCCGACCTCAAGGTGATCGTCACGTCGGCGACGATCGATCCGGATCGCTTCAGCCGCCACTTCGGCGGGGCCCCCGTGATCAGCGTCTCGGGTCGCACCTATCCCGTCGAGGTGATCTACCGCCCGCCAATGGGCGAGGACGAGGACGAGCGTGACAACGACCTGGAGCGATCGCTCCTCCACGCCGTCGACGAGCTGGCGAGCTACGGGCCTGGCGACATCCTGGTCTTCCTGCCGGGCGAGCGGGAGATCCGCGAGGCCGCCGAGACGCTGCACAAGCACCGCGTGCCCGGCACGCCCCACACGCAGGTGCTGCCCTTGTTCGCGAAGCTCACGGCCGAGGAGCAGCAGAGGGTCTTCGAGCCCGCCGATCCGCACGAGCATCGCCGCATCGTGCTGGCGACCAACGTGGCCGAGACGTCGCTGACGGTGCCGGGCATCCGCTACGTCATCGACCTGGGGCTGGCGCGCATCAACCGTTATTCGCCTCGCACCAAGGTGCAGCGGCTCGAGATCGAGGCGATCTCGCAGGCCTCGGCGGATCAGCGCAAGGGCCGCTGCGGCCGCGTGGGCCCTGGCGTGTGCATCCGCCTCTACGGCGAGGAGGACTTCGCCGCCCGCGCGCCCTTCACCGATCCCGAGATCGTCCGCACCAACCTCGCGAGCGTGATCCTGCAGATGGCCTCGCTGCGGCTGGGCAAGGTGGAGGACTTCCCCTTCCTCGATCCGCCCGACGCTCGGCTCGTCAAGGACGGATACGACACGCTGGTGGAACTGGGTGCGGTGACGGAAGCGGGGGAGCTGACGCCGCTGGGGCGAGACCTTGCGCGACTGCCCATCGACCCTCGCATCGGCCGCATGATTCTGGCGGCGAGCGCGGAGGGGTGCCTGACGGAAGTGCTCGTCATCGCCTCCGCGCTGTCGATCCAGGACCCTCGCGACCGGCCGATGGACAAGCAGGACCAGGCCGACGAGGCGCACGCGCCCTTCAAGGACCCGTCGTCCGACTTCCTGTCGTGGCTGACGCTGTGGAACGCGTTTCGCAACCAGAAGCGGCACGTGTCGGGGAGCAAGCTGCGGAAGTGGTGCCGCGAGAAGTTCCTGTCGTTCGTGCGGCTCCGCGAGTGGGAGGAAATGCACCACCAGTTGACCGAACTGGCGACGTCGATGGGGCACCATCGCAACGAGCGGCACGCCCCGCCCGAGGCGGTGCACCGCGCGTTGCTGGCGGGGCTTCTCTCGAACATCGGCACCAAGAGCGAGGTGCCGGGCGAGTACATGGGGGCCAGGGGCGTTCGGTTCTCGATCTTCCCGGGTTCGGTCCTCTTCCGCAACGCCCCCAAGTGGCTCATGGGCGCGGAGCTGACCCGCACCACGCGCCTGTACGCCCGCACGGTCGCGAGCGTCTCGCCGGAGGTGATCGAACGCGTGGGGCAGCACCTGCTCAAGCGCACGCACTACGACCCTCACTGGGACCGCCGTTCTGGCCGCGTGCTCTGCTACGAGCGGACAAGCCTCTTCGGGCTCGAGCTCTCCAATCGGCGTCGCGTGCACTTCGGCACGGTCGACCCCGTCGAGGCGCGCCGCATGTTCATCCACTACGCGCTGGTGGAGGGGGACATGGAGACCGACGCGCCCTTCCTGTCGCACAACCTCGCACTCCTTGCCGAACTTCGCGAACTCGAGGGGCGGGCCCGGCGGCAGGACATCCTCGCCGAGACGGCCGTCCGCTTCGAGTACTTCGAAAGGCGCGTGCCCAAGGACGTCTTCACCGTCGCCGCCTTCGAGCGGTGGCGTCGCGTGGCGTGCCGCGGCGACGAGAAGTTCCTGTTCATGACCGTGGAGGACCTCATGGGCGTCGGCGCCGACGTGCCCTCTCGCGAGGACTTCCCGGACCACGTCACGCTCGGCTCGATCCGCGCACCCCTCGCGTACGTGCACAAGACCGGCGACGAGGCCGACGGCATCACCCTGCGGCTGCCCGTCGAAGGGCTCGGCCAACTCGATGCCCGGCGGCTCGAGTGGCTCGTTCGCGGGCACCTTCGCGAGAAGGTCGAGACGGTCGTCCGCGGACTGCCCAAGGACTTCCGTCGCGTGCTGCCCGGCGCGGGCCCGCTCGCCGAGCGATTCCTGACCCAGGGGCTTCCCTTCGGCGAGGGTGATCTCTTCGAGTTGCTCGCCGCCTGCATCGACAAGGCGGCCTCGGTCGACGTGCCCGTCGACGTGCTGCGGGCCGTGCCCCTCCCCGAGCACCTCCGGTTCCGCATCGAGGTCTTCGACGCCAAGGGGCAGGTGGTCTTCGCAGGGAGGGATCTGGCCGCCCTGCGGGCGAGGTTGACGCCCGCGCTGCGACAGACCGCGCTCCAATCGTCGAGCGACCGCTACCGGCGCGACGGCATCAAGGTGTGGGACGTGGGAGACATTCCCGAACGCATCGAAATCGAGCGTCTGGGCGTCAAGGTGATCGCGCATCCCGCGCTGGTCGACCAAGGCTCGTCGGCCGGACTGCGTCTCTTCGATTCGCCCAGCGCGGCCGAGCGTTCCCACCGGGCGGGCGTTCGACGCCTGTACATGCTCGACTGCGCCGACGACCTCCGGCGCTACAGCACGCAGTTGCACGGCATCGAGCGGATGGCGGCGTGGTTCACGCCCCTGGGGTCATCGCAGATCCTTCGCGCCGCGTTGCAGGAGCTCGTCGCGGATCGCGCGTTCATCGGCGACCAGCCACCCATCCGCACCCATCGGGGCTACTTCGAGCGTCGGGGACAGGGGCTCGATCGGCTCGGCGGCGCGGTCCGCGAATGCTGCGACCTTGTGGCTCAAGTGCTGGCACTCTTTCACCAGGTGCAGCTGCAGTTGGCGGGCAAGGCCCCGGTCGAGTGGGCCGCGACGCTGACGGATGTCCGCGATCAACTCGCACACCTCTTGCCCGGCGGGTCGTCGGCGGTCTTCGTGTCGACGCCCTTCCGGCAGTTGCTCCATTATCCGAGGTACCTCCAGGCGATCCAGACGCGTCTTCGCAAGCTGCCCGGCGAGGGGCTGCTTCGCGACCGACGCCACGCCGCTGAGCTGGCGCCGATGTGGCGAGGGGCCCTCGAACTCCTGAAGCGTCAGGACGAACTGGGGCTCGATCCCGCGAAGGTCGCCGAGTATCGCTGGCTCTGCGAGGAGTTCCGCGTCTCGCTCTTTGCCCAGGAGCTTCGCACGGCCGTGCCCGTGTCGGTCAAGCGCTTGCAGGAGCTCTGGGTGTCGATCGTTCGATGATGCAGGCCGCGTGGCGCTCGCGTACGCTCACGCTCAGGGCATGGTCCAGATCCTGCTGATCATCATCTTCGTCTCGATGCATCTGGCCGAGGAACCGGGCGATTGGCGGCTTGTGCATTGGACGTCCGCCGCGACGCTCGGGCTGGCCGCCGGGCCGATGTTCGTCATGGCGATCATCGTCGAGGCGGCCGCGAGGCGGGCGGCGCAGGCCATGGACCGGCAGGGACATCTTCGGCCCTTCCTCGTCGCCGAGGGGCTGGCGGGACGGCTGCGGCTGCTCGGTCTGGCGTGGTACGTGGCGGCGATGGTGTCGGGCGGCTGGGTCGTCGAGGCCTCGGCCATCGCCGACGGGCTGCCGCTGGGCCCCGAACTGCTGGTTGTCATCCCGCCGGTGGCATTCCTCGCCGCCTTGTGGTGGAGTCTGCATCCCCTCGAGGTTCGCGTGCGAGAGGCGATGCTCTTCCGGCAACTGGCGTCCGGGGCTCCGGTCCACGAGATTCCCACGCGGGTGCAGTTCGTGTCGGGACTGATCCGCCATCAGGTGCTGCTGGTGGTGATGCCCATGTTGCTCGTCTCGCTGTGGGACGATCTGGTGACGCTCGCGGGAACGCGGCTGACCGCCCCTTGGTGGCACGCCGTCGAACCGGCCGTGCGGTGGGCGGGGTTGGCTGGAGTGCTGCTCCTGTCGCCCGTCGTGCTCAAGGCGGTGTGGAGCACCATCCTGATCCGCGGCGGTCCGCTGGCCGAGCAGATGCATGACATGTGCCGGCATCATGGCGTTCGCATACGCGGGCCGTACCTGTGGCGCACGCACGGGGCCATGGTGAACGGGGCCGTGCTCGGGGCCTTCTGGCCCATGCGATACCTGCTGCTCACCGACGCCTTGCTCGAACGTCTTGATTCGCTCCAGGTGGAGGGCGTGCTCGCGCACGAGGTGGCGCACGTCAAGCGACGCCACCTGCCGTGGCTTGCCGTGAGCGTGGCGGCGTGCGTGCTGGCCGCCGGTTGGATCGCCTCGATCGGGCTCCATGTCGCGGCCGTCGATGATGCCGACGGGGTCGTGGGCATGAGCGTTTCGCTCGCCATGCTGGCGTTCGCCGCGTTGGCCTTCGGGTGGGTCAGCCGCCGCTTCGAATGGCAGGCCGACGCCTTCGCCGCGGCACACCTCTCGGCCACGCGAGCGGCCTCCGTCGTGACGCCCTTGGCCGCGTCCGTGATGGAGTCGGCGTTGGGCCGAGTGGCGGAACTCAACGGCGTGCCTGTCGCAAGGTTCTCGTTCCGCCACGGTTCCATTCTCGATCGGCAGCGGCGGCTCAACGCCCTGATCGGCGTCGACCTCGCCCGACTGCCCATTGATCGCAGCGTCCAACGCATCAAGCTCGTCAGCTTGGTCGTGGGCCTGCTTGGCCTCGCCCCGTTCCTGTGGGAGTGGTGGTCCGGCCGGCCGCTGGGCCTGTAGGCCGCCCGGAAAGTCGCCTGCGGCGATTCCCAACAACCCGTCATGGAGACGCTTGTCGGCGCTTGCATCGGCATCGGCTTGGCTGCCGCCTGCGGCATGCGGGTCTTCATCCCGCTGCTCGTGCTGGGCGTGGCCTCGCGCGTCGGCGTGGTGACGCTGTCGGAGTCGACCGCGTGGCTCGCCTCGACGCCGGCGTTGTGCACGCTCGGCGTGGCGTGCCTGGTCGAGGTGGCCGCGTATTGGCTCCCGTCGATCGACCACGCCCTCGACCTTCTGGCGGCTCCCGCCGCGTTGATCGCGGGCACGCTGGTGGCGGCCTCGCAGTTCGGCGAGTTCACGCCGTCGCTCGCCTGGGGCCTGGGAGCCATCGCGGGGGGCGGGGCGGCGGGGCTTTCGACGGTGACCAATGTGTCGACCCGAGGCGTCGGCACCGTCAGCACCGCCGGGCTGGTCAATCCGCTCATCTCGGCGGTGCAGACAGTCGTGAGTGCGGCGGTGTCGGTGCTGGCCGTGCTGGTGCCGGTGGCGCTGGCGGCGGTGCTGCTGCTGCTGGCGACCATCGCGGCGATCCTGATTCGCCGCCGCCGGCGGACCGGCGATGCCGGAGGGGCCATCGCGATCGGCTGACCGGAACGGGATCCGAACGGACGCGGACCGGGCCGGATCGAATCGAGGGCTTGCGCCTACACTCTCGACCCGGTGCGGCACCGAACCAGACCGCGGGCTGCCGGCCCGCTGGTGCGGCGTCGTCGCACGGATCCTTTCGCTCGGAGACACGCTTTCATGGCTCACGACCCCCTCGACACGGTGATCGGAGTGACCGATTCCTCCCGTCGCGACACCGCCGCTTCCGCCAAGCACGTCGCCGCGGCCGTCAAGTGCGATGCCTCGGGCGACCGCGGCGGCGCGGTGGCCGAGTACCGCAAGGCCGTCAATGCCGATCCGGCCAATGTCGACGCTCTCTTCAAGCTGGCGTACCAGCTCGACCTGATGGGCGAGGAGGACGAGGCCTTGGCCCTGTACGAGCAGTGCTGCGACACGCCGGCGGCGCCGAACGTCAACGCGCTGCTCAACCTTGCGGTGCTGTACGAGGATCGCGGCGACTACGCCTTGGCGGAGCGTTGCCTCAAGCAGGTGCTCGACACGCGTCCGAACCACCTTCGGGCCCGCCTGTACATGCGCGACATCCAGGCCAGTCGCGAGATGGTGGTGGTGGAGGAGCAGGACCGCGATATCTTCAAGCGCAAGGCGATGCTCGACACGCCGGTGACGGACTTCGAGCTCTCGGTGCGGGCCCGCACATGCCTCAAGAAGATGAACATCCGCACGCTGGGCGATCTGCTCAAGATCACCGAGGCCGAGCTGCTGAGCTACAAGAACTTCGGCGACAGCTCGCTGACCGAGATCAAGAAGATGCTCACGGCCAAGGGGCTGCGTCTGGGTCAGGGTCTCGAGGACGCCCACCGTCAGGCCCGCCGCGCCCTGATGGAGCAGTACAAGGGCACCGACAAGATGGCCGTGCTCGCCAAGCCCATCTCGGAGCTCAACCTCTCGGTCCGCGCCCGCAAGGCCGTGCAACTCATGAGCTGCACCACGCTGGGCGACCTCGCCAGCCACACCGAGGCCGAGCTCATGGGCATCAAGAACTTCGGCGCCACCTCCCTCAAGGAGGTCAAGGACCGCCTCACCGAGTTCGGCCTCTCGCTCCGCACGCTCGACGCGTGAGGTCGGTGGCGAGTTCCCATCCGGGGCCCATGCCCGACACGCCGACCAGCACGAATGCCACCGGCGGGGAGTCTGCTCCCCGCCGGTTTTCCTTTCCGCTTCGGCCGCGCCCGTGGATGTTCACAGTCGGCATCCTGCTCGTCACCGCGCTGCTGCTCAAGGCCGAGGGACGGCTGTGGACGTGTGCCTGCGGCTCGTTCTCGCCTTGGGCCGGCGACATCTGGAGCAGCCACTGCTCGCAGCATCTCTTCGACCCCTACGCCCTCACGCACGTGTCGCATGGGTTCATCCTCTGGTTCGCGCTCGCGTTGGCGCCGCGACCGGCGGACCATGCTTGGCGACTGCGCTTGGTGGTGGCGCTCGAGGCGGCGTGGGAGGTCTTCGAGAACTCGCCGCTGGTCATCAACCGCTACCGCATGGCGACCATTTCCTACGAGTACCTGGGCGACACCGTGATCAACGCCTTGGGCGACGTCGTCGCGTGCCTGCTCGGCGCGGTGATCGCGCGTCGCATCGGCCCATGGTGGACGCTCGGGGCCTTCGTCGCACTCGAGATCGCGCTGGCCTTCGCCATCCGCGACAACCTGACGCTGAACGTCGTGATGCTCCTGTGGCCCATCGAGGCGGTCAAGCAGTGGCAGTTGTCAGGCCACTGACTCGCCGCCCCCGTCGCTCCCGCCATCGTCCGCCGGCGGGCGCTCGCCCGTGGCGCGGTACTTGGCCCGCGACGCCATGTACTCCTCGGGGCTGACGCGAAGGTCGGGCAGGCGGCCCTGCTGGTGCAGCGAGTGCAGGTGCTTGAGGAAGGGCACGCACCACTGGCACCCGGTTCCCGCCGACAGGCACTCGCTGATGAGCGATGCCACCGGCGGGTTCTCGCGCGACAGGAAGCCCCGGATCTTCCGGAGCGTCACGTGGAAGCAGAGGCACACTTCGTCGTCCTGGTTCACGCCCGCAAGTGTACGAATACACTCGCTCTCCCATGCACGATGCCGCCGCGAAGTCTCACGAGCCCAAGCACCCCCATGGCGACGAGTGGTTCGCTCGGCCCGACACGGGCTCGGGAGAGCCGGGCCTGAGCTTCGGCTGCACCCAGTGCGGCGACTGCTGCACCGGCGCAGGCGGCTACGTCCTCTTCACGCCCGAGGAGGCCGCTGCCCTGGCGCGGCGACTGGGCGTGGGTGTCGAGGAGTTCATCGGCCGCTATACCCACGACACCGCCGCCGGACGGAGTCTTCGAGAGGTCCGCAGCGAGTTCGGACTCGATTGCGTCTTCCTCGACCGCGAGAAGTTGCCCGGCCGCGCGGTCTGCGGCGTGTACGAAGACCGCCCGATGCAATGCCGCACGTGGCCCTTCTGGAAAAGCAACCTCGAATCGCCCTCGGCGTGGGCGAGGGCGTCGCGGTCGTGTCCCGGCATGAACAAGGGGCGTCGCTACGACCTGCAGCAGATCCGCATTCTTCGCGACAAGGTGGAGATCTGATGGCCACGCCTCCCTCCCCCCGCTGGAAGCTCCTCGCCCTCGATCTCGACGGCACCCTCGTGGGCTCGGGCGGCGAGATCTCGCGCGAGAACATCGACGCCGTGCACCGCGCCCGCGAGGCGGGCATCAAGGTGGTGGTGTGCACCGGTCGCGGCCTTCGCGAGTGTCGACGCTTCCTCGACGCCTTGGGCCAGACCGAACCCGTGGCCGTCGCCGGCGGCAGCATCATCGCCGATCCGGTGACGGGCCGCACGCTCCATCGCTTCTCGATGGATCCCGCGCTCGTGCACGACGTCGTGAACCTCATGCACCGCCACGGGCATCCAGCGCTCGTGCTCAAGGACCCCGCCGCGGCGTCGCTCGATTACCTGGTCGTCGAGAGCGAGCGTCGCCATCCGCTCGATCCCGTGATGCACTGGTGGTTCGACGCCATGAAGGTCGGCGTTCGCCACGTGCAGCACCTTCACGAGGACGAACATCCCGAGCACACCGTGCGCATCGGCGTCTTTGGCATCTCGACGGCGATGCACCGCCTGGTCGCCGAACTCGAGCCCGTGGTCGGTTCGCGCGGCACCTACCACAACTTCCCGGCCGTCGTGCTGCCGACGCATCGCCAGCGACTGGGACCCGGCGAGAACTTCCACATCCTCGAACTCTTCGACCAGGCGGGGAACAAGTGGTCGGCCGTCAGCCATCTCGCCGCCTTGTGGGGCATCGATCCCGCCCACACCGCCGCCATTGGCGACGAGGTCAACGATTTGGCGATGATCCGCGGCGCGGGGCTGGGGGTGGCGATGGGCAACGCCGTCGCGCCGGTGCGGGACGCCGCCGCCCGCTCGACGCTCCACCACGACGAGCACGGCGTGGCCCATGCCATCGACCGCATGCTCGAAGGGGAGTGGTGAGATCGCCCGCCCGGATCAGGGGCATGCACCGGGTTTCCCGGCCGTCTGGCTCGTCCCGATCCAGCCGCCGGCCCGATGGCCTATGCTTATTGAGTATTGATTCTCAATAAGGCCAAGCAGGGCCTTGGGCGGGTTCAATGGAGTCAATCGTGGCATCGGGACGCAGGACGTTCATCATGGCGGCGATGGCAGCCGCGTGCCTTTGGGGCGGTGCTGTGGCGTTGGCCGAACCTCCCCGCCCCGTGAAGGCGGTGGTCTCGGTGCCGCCGCTGAAGGGCATCGTGGCGGCGGCGTTGCCCACCGGTTCGACGGTGGAATCCTTGATTCCGCCCGGAGCCAGCGAGCACGGCTATGAGATTCCGCCTCGCATGCTGGCGAAGCTGGCCGCGGCGGACGTGGTGGTGACGGTGGGGCTGGGGGTCGAGCCGCAGGTCGACAAGTACCTTCGAGAGCACCCGCGAGCCGGCCGGGTGGAGGTGCGGTTCGCGCAGGTGGCGGGCATGGCCGAGCCCAAGCATGACCCCGACCATGATCATGACCATGCCCACGGCGAAGCATGTGAACACTCCGACGAGGTCGATCCGCACCTGTGGCTCGATTGCGAGCAGGTCAGCAAACTCGCGGCGGCTGTTCACGCCAGGGCGGGCGAGGCAGGGTTCGGTGGCGACAAGGCGGCGCTCGAGGACTTCAACGCCAAGGTGACACGCGTCGACGAGGCGTACCGCGCGATGGTGACGCAGGCCGAGCGACGGACGATGGTGGTGGCTCATGATGCGTGGGGACACCTCGCGCGACGCTACGGGCTCACGTTCGTGCCCATCGCCGGGCTGCAGGCCGGCGAACCGACGCCCGCGGCCATCGAGGCGGCCGTCAAGGCCTCGCGCGAGTTGGGCGCCACCGCCGTGGCGGTCGAGCCCCAACTGTCCCAGCGGGTGGCTCGTCGCGTCGCCAAGGCCGCGGACCTTCGCGTGGTGACGCTCGACCCGCTGGGCTCGGGCGATTGGTTCTCGCTCATGGAACGCAATCTCGCGACACTGCGAGAGGCCTTGGGCGTTCGCAAGGATCAACCCGCGCCCGCCGCCGCGCAGCCCAAGCCGACGAACCCCGCATGACCTTTGCCGTCGACATCCGAGGCGTGTGGCACACCTTCGCGGGAACGCACGGCACGCCCACGCTCGAAGATGTCTCGCTGAGCGTGCGAGCGGGCGAGCGACTGGGAATCCTCGGGCCCAATGGCGGCGGAAAGAGCACCCTGCTCCGCCTCGTGCTGGGCCTGCTCCCGCTGCAACGGGGCGAGATCACGGTCTGCGGCGTCAGCCCTTCCAAGGCGCGTCGCGACGGCTTGATCGGCTATGTGCCCCAGCGGCCCGAGATGGAAATGGCGATGCCCCTCACGGCCCGCGAGGTGCTGGCACAGGGCGTCACGTGGCGACTGGCGCCGTGGCGACGAGTGCCCGCGACGCTCGCGGCGCAGGTGGAGCGGACGATCGACCTCGTGGGGGCACGCGACTTTGCCGACAAGCCGGTGGGATCGCTCAGCGGCGGGCAGGTGCAGCGGGTGCTGATCGGCCGTGCGTTGGTGGGCCAGCCGCGGATCCTCGTGCTCGACGAACCGATGGTGGGGGTGGACGCGGCGGGACAGCGACAGTTCGCTTCGCTCTTGGCGGAGATCCATCGCACGACGGGCGTGACGATGCTGACGGTGACGCACGACCTGCGGGCCATCGTGGCGGGGAGCGACCAGGTGGCGTGCCTCGCGCGGAGGTTGCACAGCCACGGCAGCCCCAAGGGTCTCACGCCCGCGGTCTTGGCCGAACTCTTCAGCCACGACGTGGCGGGGCTCATGGGCGAGTTGGCGGGGATGCACGTGCACGCGCATGGTCCCGGCGAGACGTGCCCCGACGGACCATCGCACAGGCGTGAACACGGGCAAGAACACGGGCAGGGCCACGGCCCCGGCTGCAGCCACGCGCCCCGCGAAGGGGGCGGGGCATGAAGACCCTCGAGATCCTCCAGACGCCCGAGCTTCGCGCCATCTACCTCGACGCCCTGCTCGCCGGGCTGCCCGTGACGATCATGGGCGGCGTGCTCAGCGTGCTCGCCGTGGTGAAGCGGCTGGGATTCGCGGGCCAGGGCATCAGCCACAGCGCCTTCGGAGGCGTGGGCATCGCGGCGATGCTGCTGGCGGTGGGGCTCCTGCCCGAGTCGGAGCCCTGGGCCGCGCCCGCGCAGTTCGCGGTGATCGTCCTCTTCTGCCTGGCCGCATCGTGGGGCATCGGCCTGCTCAGCCATCGTCGCACGCTCCCGGTCGACACGGCCATCGGCGTCTTTCTGGCCGGATCGATGGCCGGCGGGGCCATCCTCGTGCAGGTGGCCCGCGAGGTGGCGAACGAACGCGGGCGGGTGGGCCTCGTGCAAAGCTGGGAGTCGATCCTCTTCGGGGCCATCGTGGGGGCCGGCACGGCCGACGTCGCGTTGGCGTGGATCGTGGCGGCGATGGTGCTCGGGGCGCTGTGGTGGCACCGCCGGCGGCTGCTCTTCTGGGCCTTCGACGAGGAGTCGGCCCGCGCCTTCGGCATGCCCGCCGTGCCGGTGCGACTCTTGGCGATGTCGGTGCTCGCGGTGGCGATCGTGACGGCGATGAAGCTCATGGGCGTGATTCTCGCCACGGCCCTGCTCGCGCTGCCGGGGGCCACGGCCCTGCGGGTGGCCTCGCGGATGACCACGGTGCTGTTGGCCTCGACGCTGGCGGCGGTGACGGGGCTCATCGGCGGCTTGGTGCTCAGCGTCGAGACCGATTGGCCCGCCGGGCCGAGCATCGTCGTCGTGCTGGCGGCGACCTTTGCCCTGGCGTGCGCGGTGCCGCGACGACTGACGTGACTGTGGCCGTCGGGCGTGTCGCGTTCGCTATCATCCTTGCATGAAGGCAGAACCCATGCTCGCCGAACTCAACCGACTCCGCAAGGACTTGGGCGAAGACCCCACCGACCTCGAGTGGCTGACGCTCCACCACGTCTTCTGCTTCGTGAGCTACAAGATGGCTGACTTCCAGAAGTACATGGAGGAACAGACCGCCAAGGGGGCGTTTCGGGAGTATGAGGAGTCCCGGTAACCGCACGGTCAGGTCCGATCGCGATTTTTCGCGTGTCGGGTTGAACCTTGGCCCTTGCAGACCGGTATCGCATGATGGATACTTGTCAGTGGATCCTTTCGCGTCGGGCACGGTCGGGTGCGGCGGGCCAGAAGCCCGTCTCCGACAGGGCGACGCGACGACCGGGGGCGAGCGTTCGCTCTCGGGCGGTGTGCCGCGGATGACGGTCCGCGGGAACGGAGCTCGGGTCGGGGCGTACAGGCCCCGTCGCCGGGGAGGCATCGTGAGCAAGGAGGTGATCCAGTGAAGATCGACTGTATTTCGGGGCTGCGTTCGTAAGGACGCGACTCGACGGAGTGGCGCCCGGTGCCCATGGCATCGACGCAGCCCACTACGGCAAGCACGTAGCGCCGGCCGCCTCCGCAGGGGCGGCCGGTGTGTTTTTTCGGGCCGTGCAAGCAATGGACGCAGCGGGCGCTGCCGTCGCCACGTCGCCCCATACGCTCTGGTCATGAGCGGCCTGCACATCTCCCGCGGCTCGTGCACCGTCATGTTCGCGTACGACATCGGCTTTGGCATCGAGCTCGACCGCGTCGAGGCGATGCTGGCGGCCACCGCCGACGGGGCGCCTCAACGCGAATATCTCCGCCACGCCCGCAAGGCCCCCAAGTCGTTCGAGTATCGTCCGGCCCCCATCCGCCTGGTGCGCCGTGGCAAGCCCGTCGCCATAGGGGCCCACCTCACCGACGTGGCGGTCAGTCTCACCCTCTACGACTTCGGCGCCGTCTCGGTGGCCTACACGATCCCACTGGCGGGCGGGCTCGACGTCCTCACCGGCCTGAGCGCGGATCTCTACGACCATGCCGCCCTCGCGGCCGACTCGCGCGAGCATGCACGCATGCTCCTCGAGGACCTGCGCCCGGCCATCCACAAGGCGGGCCTCCTGCCCCTGGTCGAGGACTATGTCGTCTTCCACGCGGCGGAGTTCGACTGCCAAGCGCCCAGCGCCAGCGAGTTCGTGGTCGCCGCGAGGCAGTCGGTCGCGGGCGTGCTACGCGCCGAGCGGACGGCCCTCTCGTCGCAGGAAGTGGGGGAGGCGACCTCCTCGGTGGTGAGCTACACCCCCGGCGACGCGGCGGTGATCGACTGGAACGCCGCGTTGCTCCTCGGGCCCGACATGGAGGATGTGCTGGCGGTGCTCGAGTTCGCCAACGTCGAGCTGCTCGAGATGCGATTCCTCGACGGCCAGCTCGATCGCGCCCTCGAGCGGGCCTATGCGGCGACGGGTCGCAAGGTGTACGCCTTCATCCGCGGGCACGCCGGCTCGCTCCGCGAGGTGGCGGGCATGCAGGTCGACTCGGCGATGCTCTTCGAGACGGTGAACAACACGCTCAAGCTGCTGGGCGATCAGCATCTGGCCCGCGTCTATCGCACCTGCGCCGAGCGCTTCCACCTGCCCGACTGGGACGCGAGCATTCTCCGAAAGCTCGGCCTGCTCGAAGGGCTCTACGAAAAGCTCAACGACCGCCAGACCACGCGGCGGATGGAGGTGCTCGAGTGGATCATCATCCTGCTCATCGCCTTCGAGGTGATCGCCACGTGGGTGTGGCCGCTCGTCGAGCCGACCCTGAAGGCGTGGCTGCTCGGCGGTGATTGAGCGGAGCCATGGGCCGGAGGGCGTTTGGCCCTGATGATCATTGAAGCGAGATTCCGCGTTCAGGAAGTCGATCCGCGCATGCCAGCCCGCTTCGGGCGTCCCCTCGTTGAGCCGTGGTGCGTATAGCGGCGTTGCGGGCAAGTCCGCGGCCCGCGGCTCGAGCAAGCGGACCACGCCCCATTGGGGCCCGCAGCCCCGACAAGCGCATCAATCCCCTCCTGTGCGGCACGGCATGTCACCGGACGCACGTGGGCCCTCATGCGCGTGCGTGGCGTCCGTGCCGTGGGTTTGCCCGCAAAGCCGGGCTGCGCCGCACGGCAAGCCACGGGACGCCCGCCAAGCGGGCTGACGATGCGAGAAACAGCATCACGCCTCTCTCTTCGCGCCCCAGCGAGGAAGGTGATTCAGCGAGGGCTCAGCAGCCGCCATTTTGCCAGGGAATG
>CAIYWI010000115.1 GCA_903929885.1 uncultured Phycisphaerales bacterium | reverse complement strand
GATGCGGACCTCGCAGGAGGCGGGGCGGCCGTGACGGTCGGGCGCGAGCGCGGGGAACTGCAGCGTCAGCGAGGCCCCGGGGGCGACCTTCTCGGCCAAGGGGTGCGGCGCGGCGGCCAGGGCCAGCGTGGGCAGCAGCAGGGCGGAAAAGATGCTCGAGAGCAGGCGCGCGGCCATGGGGCGATTATCCCCCGGCGAAGCCATCTTGCAACTGTCTAGGAGCCGCTGGCCGCCTATTCCAGCACCTGGATGTGATTGATGCTGGTGAACTGACGGTGGTCGGTGAACTGACGGACGAGCTTCTTCTGCGCGTCGACCTCGAAGATCTGGGCGGTGGCGCCGAGATGGCCGTGGCCGAGCCAGTTCATGACGATCGTGTTGCCGTTGGCGAGACGCTCGACGGAACTGGCCAAGTAGAGGTGGTTGTCGGTGATCTCGTTGCGCCCGATGCTCCAGACGATCTTCCCCGCCTTGTCGTATTCCACCACGCCGTCGCCTTCGCCAAGGGCCACGAGCCAGTTGCCGTTGGCGAGTTCGCGCACGTCGTGGACGTCGCCGTTGACGGGCTGGTTGCGGAGCAGTTTGCCTTCGGCGGAAAGCTCGAGGACCGCGCGGTCGCCCTTGGCGCTCACAAGGTAACGTCCGTCAGCCGTCTTGCGGCAGCCGCGCATCTGCTCGTGAGTGCGGATGGTCGGGGAAAGGGGGACTTTGATTTCCTTGGCGATCTTGCCGTCTCGACCGATCTCCAGGAGGCGCCCCGGGCCGCATTCGACCACGAGCACGCGTCCGTCGGCCAGCGGCTGGCAGCCTTGGATCTCGGTCTTCGGGTCGGCGACGTATTCCCAGGCCACGGACTGGTCGGGTTTCACTTCCTTGGCGCCTTTGACGTGGCTGAAGAGCACGTTTCCGTTGGGCAGGAGCCAGGAGTCCTGCGGGCGCTCGGCGGGGGTGGACCATTCGACCCGCCCGTCGGGGGCGACGATGGCGACCTTGTTGCCGACGTAATCGCTGACGAGCAGGCGGCGGCCGAAGGGCTTAGGGTCGAGACTGGTCTGGGGGCCTTGGGCGCGGTCGCCGAGGGCGTTGCGGTTGTTGCGCATCACTGGCGGCATGGGGGCTTCCCAGCCGGCCGGGGCGTTGACGCTGATGACCTTGCGGAAGGTCACGTCGCCGAGGCGCAGGTTATCGGCGATCAGGCCGTTCTTTGAGTGTCGCCAGCAGTGGATGGCTTCGCCGTCGCTCTTGATGTGGTTTCCGATGACCTCATAGCCGTCCAGGTTGAAGTTCGGTTCGATCGCGGTGAGCTTAGTCTCGAAATAGTTGTAATTGCAGCGGACGTTGCGGAGGCCGCCGCGGAAGGACGGATGGCCGAGCAGGGTGCCGCTGCCGTTCGGATTGAGGGTGCGGGTGAACTGCACCGTGATGTTCTCGGCGTCGAACGACTCGCCCGGGCCGACCTTGCCGCCGGGGAGGAACTTGCCCGTATGTTCGCCGTACATCATCACCGCACGCATGGTGTCAGTCATGGTAATGCCTTCGACGAGCACGTTGCGGACTCGGCCGTGGATGAGAACGCAGGCGTTGATGTTCTTCACGAGGCCGCTGGGTAGGTCGTTGTGCGAGGCGTTCAGGTCGATGGTGCCTTTGCCGGTGATGCGCACGCCTGAGATGTAGTCCTTCTGCAGCCCGTGGCCGATGCGGATGCCGTAGGCCTCAGGGGCGTCGTAGGAGACGAACCACAGGCTGCGGGCT
>CAIYWI010000114.1 GCA_903929885.1 uncultured Phycisphaerales bacterium | reverse complement strand
GATTCCGCGACCGCCTGGATAGAAAGTTGACCCAACCTCATGTCCGCCGCGAAAGTCCGGAAGACCTGCATGGAAAATGACTGAGCCCACTTGACAACCCCGGCTTCATAGAGTGGTGCGCCGCCCGGCTCTGCGGGCAAGCCCACGGGGGAGGTGCCCGGCGCCCAACGGGTCACCAAATGGTCCAGTTGGCGAGTCGGCCATCGATGATCTGCGCACCGCACACCACATGCCCGCGTTCCACGGTCCAGCCGAGCCACCGGAACACTCGATCCGTGTGGGGCACGCCCGTTCGCTCCTCGAGTCGCGAAAGTACGAGAAGATTCGCTGAAATACGGACCAGCTTGGCGTTCCACGCCGCCCAGTTCTGGACCAACCCCGCCGCCTCAAGCCGCGGCACGCAGCGTTCGAGCACCCGCACACACGCCCCAAGTTCCTGGCGACAGATGGCCTGCTCGGCGTCAGCCGTCGACGGCGACTTCAACCGCACACGCTCTTGCAAGGCACCGGCAAGGTCATTGACGAGGTCCACGAACGAGCGTTGGTGCACCGCAAGGATCACCTCCTCGGGACCCGAGGCGGGAAACCAGTTCCTCCAGTCGTCGGAATCAAGCCCCGCGTCGCTGAAGTCGTCGAAGAACTGGGCGCCGAGGCGCGAGAAGAAGATGGCCTCTTTCGCCTGCAGCCAATGGTCGATGTCTTCCAAGTTCTCGCCCTCCCGGCGCTCACCACACCGCCCACTGGCCCTCAGGGTACAACCCGTCCACCCAGCCGCACACGATATGGCCCTGTGCAATCACCGCGTCGAGCGGGCCGAAGATGCGGTCGTCGACGGGCATGTTCCAGCGACGTTCGACCAGGGCGAGCGTGATGATGCTGGTGGTGTATCGCACAACGATTTGCCGTGACTTATCGTCAAGCCCGGACCTGCGCAGAAGTTCGGTTCGTCCCCCGACTCGAAGCAAGCAAGCTTCGACTTCCTGCGTTAAAGCGGATCGCTCCTCGGCAACTCGACGTGAGTCTTGTTGGATTCGCCACCAGTTGCACTCGTTGGCGGCTTCCAGCATCGCATACTCGAGATGCTGCTCTTGAAGCAACTCAGCTACTTGCGTGACAGCGAGGCACCGTGTGCCGACGAGGGAATCAGATTGGCCCAAACGACTGAATAGGAGAGGTTCTCTCGCGAGAAGTAGCGATTCGAAGTCGCTCACGATGTTCCTTTCGTCGAGTCGCAGACCGATGGCCGTGGAATACCTGGAATCCTATGGGGTACTTGAGGCACTGGCGCCATAGGTCCCAGGCCCTGTGGATATGCGGGCGATCGAACTGCCGCAAGCTCCACCTTAGCCGCCTCAACGAGCACCTCCGCTTGCTCGCTGGAGTATCGGCCTGTCGCTATCAAAGCGTTTGACAACGCCTCGATGTAGTCGGCCACAACGGGCGGAGCGGCCGTTGGTTGCGTTCGATATTGCTCCCAAAAAGCCTCCAAAACCTCGTGAAACTTCCGATGCTCCGACCCCACCTCCGTGACCGACCCCTTCAACGGGACTGTCAGCCCTCGCTCATAGTCGATCACCTTGCCGAACGCCGCCTGCGGATTCAGGTGATTCGCCTGCTGCCCCGTCTTGCTCAGTGCCTTGCTCATCGCCGAGTACGTACCTACCAGAAGACTCTTGTCGTCGCCGACACCTCCTTTCTTCAAAACGTCCGCCACCTTCACCACGTTGGGCGTGAACGTGCCAGGACTCTTCAGGCTGTCCACCAGTTCGACGAGTTGATCCGCCGTTTTCAGGGCCCCCTTCGCGCCACTGAGCGTTCCACCCATAGCGAGTTCGAGCACCGCCTCGATGGCCAGCGTGCTCGCCTTGCCCGCCGCCGCCCGGAATGCGACGACATACGGAATCCCCACAGCCAGTGAAGCGTCGGCCGAATTGAGCGGCCTCTCGTCCAGCAGTGCCTGTTGGGTCCGACGCACTTCCTCGCCGAGTTTCGACGACCCCGATCCCATGAAGAGGTCCCGGAGCACGCGATCGAGCCACCCCTCCTCCGCCTCCTCACCCTCAGGGCACGGCTCCGTTCCACCCCCATCGCCAGCGGGCTGCCCCGCCCCTCCTCCCCCCGCCATCGCCCACCTCAACCCCAACGGATCCACATACCGCCCCGGCTGGTTTCCCACGTACGCGTAGAGGTTGCTTCCGCCCGCATACCCGATGGGGTCGCGTTGCAGCCAGCGGCCTTCCTTCGGATCAAGCACGCGGTGACGCACGTGGTAGAACTCGAGCCACGCGTCCCACCACGCCCCCGCGTACAGCGGCAGGTTGCCCAGCGTCTCCCTCGCGTCGAACCGCTCGCCCACATGTGACGCCAGGTCCGCCGCGAATGCCGCCCCGTCCGCCTCCATCACCGCCCCGTCGCGGTCCCAATCGAGCTGGTTGCGCAGTCGCATCGCGTCGCGGTGGGTCTGCGGGTCTGAAGCCAGCGCTCCGAAGCGCTCCAATCGCTCCGCGAACGTCGCAAGGTCCGCCAGGTCGCTCACGCCGTCCTGGTTCATGTCCAGCGGCGCGTGCATCCGCGGCAGTCCGTAATCGTCGTACCACACCCTCGCGATCACCCGTCCCGGCACCGTCGCGCGGTCCGAACCGTCCGACGGGTCGGCGTCGATGCCCGGCTCCACGATGGCCGCCACGTCTCCACGCCTGTTGCACAGGAAGTGCTGCACCGTCTCGAAGGTGCCGTCCCCGTCGTCGTCGATGAAGCGTGCCGCGGGCGAGTCGTCGCCCGCAGCGGTCGCCACCACGCCCCCCTCGCCGTCGCCCGCGCGGTGGTGCACCCAGCGCTCTCGCACCCACGCCCGCACCGTGGCATCATCAGCGGGCCCCGCCTCTCGCCGCACCACCGCGACGATCCGCCACAACGGGTCGTGCACGTACAGGTCCGTCACG
>CAIYWI010000113.1 GCA_903929885.1 uncultured Phycisphaerales bacterium | reverse complement strand
CGCGGGCTTGCTCGCGCTGGGTCTGGACGCTCGTGGCGGCGGGCTTGGATTGGATCATGGAGGTGTTGCTCTTGCGTGAAGGGCCGGCTCGAACTCCTGGCCGCGCCTTCACCGTGCCTGACCATGCCGCTCGTCGGTGCCCGCCTCCCGTGGCGGGCTCGCTTGCTCGACGTTCGGACCAACCCAATTGTCCGGGCCGCCCCCCTTCGAGTCAAGCCGCGGCGGGCGAGCGAACGGAAGTCGAACGGGACGACGCCTGTTCGGAATGAGTAAGGTCGTCTTCCGCCGAGTCGGCGGGGATGGCCTGGCCGGCGGGGGTTCTCATCTCGGGCACGAGGCGGCGGATCGTGGCCGCGGCGTGCGTGGGGGTGCTGGCGGCGGCGGCGGCGAGTTCGGCGACCATGGCGTCGATGTCCCAGGTCACGGTGCCGCTGGAGGCCAGGGCGTTGATGCCGGGGTAGGCGGTGGGGCTGAGCGCCTCGGCGGCATAGGCGAGTTCTTCGTGCAGTTTCTCGCCGGGGCGGATGCCCGTCAGGCGGATCTCGACGGCGGGGCCGGCGTGGGCGATGCGGGGGAACTGGTCGCGGACGGGCTCGAGGCCGCTGAGACGGACGAAGCGTTCGGCGAGGTCGAGGATGCGGACGGGCTCGCCCATGTCGAGGACGTGGATGGAGGGGGTGGACCCGCCACGGCGTTCGATGGCGGAGGCCTGGATGACCAGGGAGGCCGCCTCGTTGATGGTCATGAAGTAGCGGGTCATCCGCTCGTCGGTGACGGTGACGGGGCCGCCCTCGGCGATCTGCGCGGCCCAGATGGGCAGCACGCTGCACGCCGAGCCCAGCACGTTGCCGAAGCGGACCATGCTCATCGAGGTTTCGGACCGCACGCCAAGACCCTGCACATACATCTCGGCGAGGCGCTTGGTGGCGCCCATGATGCTGGTGGGGTTGACGGCCTTGTCGGAGGAGATCATGACGAACCGCTCGCTGCCGCAGGCTGCGGCGGCGTCGGCGACGGCCTTGGTGCCCAGCACGTTGTTGGTGATCGCCGCGCCGGGGTGGTCCTCCATCAGCGGCACGTGCTTGTGAGCCGCGGCATGGAAGACCGCGTGCGGGCGAGTGCGCTCCATCAGCGCGAGCGTGCCACCGGCATCGACGACGTCGTGCAGCACGGCGCGGCGCTTCACCGAGGGGAAGCGGCGGGCCAACTGGCGATCGATCTCGAAGAGGGCGTTCTCGCTGCGCTCGACGAGGATGATCTCCTCGGGGGCGAAGGTGGCGACGATGCGGCAGATCTCCGAGCCGATGCTCCCGCCCGCGCCGGTCACGAGCACTCGCTTGTGCTCGACGACGCGAGCGACGGCGCGGCGATCGATGCCGTAGGGCGTGCGGCCGATGAGTTCGACGAGGTTGATGTCGGAGGCGACGCCCTGCGCCGGGCGAGTCCGCGAGGCGATGAGATCGGCCAGCGGCGTGACTTCGCGGACGGGGATGCCGACTTCGGCGAGCTGCGAGAGGGCGCGACGCGCAAGTTGACGCTGCGAGGCGTGCACGCTGACGAGCGCGAGGGTGAAGGGCTGCGACTGGTGCAGCATGACCAGTTCTCGCATGCCTCCGAGCACCTGCGTGCCGGCGATGAAGTCGGCGCGAGGGCCGTTCTCGGGCGTGTCGAGGAGGAAGCAGCCCACGGGAGGACGGAGCGACGGTTCCTCGCGGACCAGTCGCACCACGCCCCGCATCGTCTGCGAGGTGCCCACCAGCACGAGGCGCCGGGCCAGAGACGCGACGCTCGCGTGCACGGGCTTGATCTGGGCGAGGGGGGCGTCGGCGGGAACGAAGTCGGGATCGGGCGTGGACATGTCACTGTGGTCATCGGCGTGGCGTTGGCCCTCGCCCCCGATTGTCCTGCCCCCGGCGGGGGAGGGGGCAGGGGAGCGGCGGCGGGGCGACCCCTCGTCAGGGGTGGCCTTTCCTCCGACCACAGCCCGAGCGGAGTTTCAGGCGTTGCTCTGGAGCAGAAGGATTCAGGAGATGGGCGAAACGCGACCTTCGGCGGAGGAAGCGATCACCACGCTGCGGCATGCGGACGTGGCGGCGCGGCAAGGGCACGTGACTCGCCGGTGCGTGCAGGCCGCGGGGCGTGAGCGGGAAGGGTGCTGGCCGATCGGGGCCTAGGCTCTGACCGTGTCTGACGAGATTCCATCACCAGTGCCGGCCGAATGGGACGAGCGTCTGCGTGGGCTGGCGGCGTTGCTGCCGCTGTTCGACGGCCCGGGCGTGGAGCCGGCCGCCGCGATCGAGGCGCTCAACGAAGCCGCGTATCGGCTGGGATGGGTGCTGAGCGACTTCGACTGGCCGACGTGGGCCCACGGGCCGGAATGTCAGGCGCTCGTGCGAGATCCCGCGACCGTCGCCTCGGCCGAGCCGTTGACCTTGGCACGCCTGCTGACGGCCCACCTGCGGCAAGAGCGTTTCTGCGAAGGTCACCTGCTGACGGCGTTCGAGGGCGGGCATCTCGCGGCGATCGTGCGCCGGGCGGACGCGATCGTCAGGGAGCGCTGATGGCGTCGAGATGGCGGGGCGACTTGAGATCGCGCGGCGTCGCGACGCTGTCGCGTCGAACCGGGCTTGCCGTGACAGCACGGGGTCGTGGCGAGCTTCGACGGGCGGCTGCGTGAGCAATGCCCGACCAGCGAGGCGCTCCGCGGCTCTCGGGAGGCGAGCGTGAGTGTCAACAACTGCCGCCGCGAGGGCTCTCTGCATGTCCGTTCGAGCAGAGGGACGAGGCCCCATGCTCTTCTCAAAGCTACGCCACCCGCCGCGCCCGCGAGACCACGATCCCCGAAGCGGTCATCGAGGAGCAAGGTTTCAACCTCTCACCCGACGCAGCGGAGGAAACCCAGGCGTGCAACAACGATCGGACGCGGCCGTGTCCGTTCGCAGCGTGCCGGCGAGGCGGGGGCGTGAGCGCCTCACCCCGTGGGCACCGTCGAGGCGCGTCCTACACTTGGTGCGTGGCCGGATTCTCGCGCATCTCGATCGACCCTGCCGTCCGCTTCGGCAAGCCCTGCGTGAAGGGAACGCGCATCACCGTCGGCGAGGTGCTCGGCCATCTCGCCGCCGGGATGTCCGAGTCGGAGCTGCTCGCCGACTTCCCGCAACTCGCTCGCGAGGACATCCTCGAGTGTCTCGCGTTTGCGGCCGAGCGCGAGCGCCGCATCGTGATCGACACGGCGGCATGACTCCACACGCCTCTTGCTCGACGAGAATCTTTCGGAGTCTCTCGTGGCGAGAATCGCCTCGCGGTTCGCGACGGCGGAACATGTGCGGCACGCCATGGCGCCGGAGCGACGGATCTGCGTGTCTGGGAACATGCGCGTACGCATGGGCAGTTGCTGGTGACGCTCGATCAGGACTTCGAGCGGCTGAGCGCGTCGCGCGGCGCACCGCCGAAGGTCGTCCTGCTCGACACGCACCATGCGCGGAGCAGCGAGATTGCATCGCTGCTGATCGCCCGCGCCGATGCGATCGAGCGCTTCGCGATAGACGCGGAAGCCACGGTCCTCGTGCTCAGAAGGCAGGCGTGACACTCGCGTTGGCGATTCGGATCGAGTCCGCTCAAGGGTCCGCCTTCGGCACGAGCGTTTCTGCGGGGGTCGCCTGCCGGCGGCGTTCGAGGGCGGACATCTCGCGGTCATCGTGCGCCGAGGCGAACGCGTTCGTCGGGGCGTGCAGCCCGGAGGCTGAACTGCTGTGGGACGCACGCTTGTTCGAGACCACAAGCCCGCGTTCCTCGCCGCCCCAATGGCGTTCCCCGGTTTCGATCGGGCGATCACGGCCGGCGAACGCCCGTCAAATTCGAGACACCCATCCGATCGGAGTTTGCTTCAAGGAACCCCGCTTCACGCGGGGTTCTTTTGTATCCGGCTCGAGCGATCCGTACGCCGCGAATCGACGCGCACTGGACGCGATCCGGGCGACACCACCAACCTTGACCGCTCGAGTCGACTCTTGAGACGTGGCGGGTCGGCATCGAGTTCGATCAATCCCGCCGGCGAGGTTGCTTCAAGATGACCTGCCCGGGTCTCCTGAACCACCACCAAAGGACCCACACCAAAAGTGCCACCGATTCCCGGCTTCGGAATCGGTGTCCCCGATCTGGTCTTCTCCCACACCGGAACCCACGCCAGGACGGTCGATGCCACAGCATGCGCCACGGTTGTTCTGGACTACAAAACAAGGCTAGTTGTGTGGGGTGCCGCGACCGGGAGACCGTCCGAAAGTTCTATAGGCTCTTGCGGATGAGTCGTGTGAGGTGCTCTACCGTGCGCGGGAGGCTTCAGCTATGTCCGAACATGACGAGTTTGAGTTTCAAGAGGGAATATCCGGTGCATTGGCCCGCTACGACCCATGCGGCGAGCTGGTTCGCTACATGAAGATGGACAAGGGGAGTGACGTGACAAACCTGACACTTCAAGCTGACATTCGTGTCGGTCGCGCCAAGGTCAACACCGAGGTGTGCTTCTCCGTTTTGTCGTATTCATGGGTAAAACACTGCTTTGAAAAAGGAACGGATCTACGCCACTTGGACCCCCTTGCGGCAGGGAACCTGGTCCTAGGGCAGCCCATGGTTGTCGTCGAACTGCTAACCCCAGATAGTGCTGTCAGGGCAATACTTCGATACATCAGAATTGAGGGCCCAACTCGCCAGATTCAATGATGACGCCGGCTGGTGGTCGATTGTCACGGTCGCATGTGTGACTATGGAGCTTGCTCGGACCAATGGATGAGCTGAGCAATTGGAGTTCAAGGCGTCATTGGAGGCGCTTGAGAAATGAAGACGCCCGAGTCAAACCTGATTCTCCGCCTGTTCGAACATGCGGAGTTTGATGGGATCAGCTTGCGATCGGCGACGGAAAATGCGTTGTCGTTGTGGGGGCCACCCGATCGCAGCCAGAGGATGGCGAGGGACACCGTTTTCCACTGCTGGGGCGGCATTCAGCTTTGGGGGGATCCTCATGGCATGGTGGGCCTGATGAGCCTGATTTGCATGCCGATTCTCCCGCCTAAGTCTGGAAGGATTCTCAGTTCCTACGAGGCCATCCGTTCCTTGCGCGTGTCCGACCTTCCACTCCGTGCGGTTCACCGCCCACAATACTCAGACGATGAAGAGTCCTACTACGAGATTGGCGAGGTTGATTGTGTGTTCGAGATAGCGTCTCAGGCCATCGTGAAGGTCGTCATCTCACCGAGTATGCAACTTCGAAAGAAAAAGTGAGCCAAGCAGCTGCTCTGCCGTCGCGATACCGAGAGCTTGTCCCAGCCACAGTTGAAACTTGACCCGCCTCGCGTGAGGTGGGAGGATGACGGCCCCGAGGGTGTGCCCGATCGGCTTCAATGACCGGACACCCGCTTTGAAAGGAGCCGCAAGTTGAAGTCAAGCCAAGGGGACCGCCTCACCGCCACACTGGACAGGTCCAGTCTTGAGGCATTTGCGAGGGGTGAGCTTGCACCTCGTTAGAGCCAAGGGAATGCCGTGAATAGCCTTCCTGGGCGCGAGGAATGCTGGAGGGCACTCTAGCCAAAGGACGACGCGATGCCGCGAGAGTTGAAGCCGCGAGATTTGAAGAAGCTCGGTGCAACGTACTTTCGTTGGCCGAGCGGTGTAGCGTGGCCAAGTGCCCTCGTAGACAGGCTTGCGCTTACCAATAACATCAAGATTCAGGATGCGCCGGATCCATTCGGCGAGGGCGATTTGCGGTTCGTCGGCTTGAAGATACAACAAGAGGGCAAGGAGGTCTTCGTCTCCGACTGCTCCGCACATGATCCATTGAGAATACAGCTCTTCGCCGGCCCCATCGGGAGGAACTGGACCCTCTTCAAGCTCGTTGCCGATCACTTGTTGGCCCTCGGTGCAGTGCCTCTTGACGAGGCACTCTCCCGATACGAGGCAGCCGTGCTTCGATGGCCACCGCGCTCGTAGCGTGCGGCGGATGCCGAGAAGGGGTACTCTGTAGCGAGTGACTTGCCGCAGTTTGCAAGCTTGGCTCTGCTTCATGCTCTCCGCCGCGGCGTGGCTGGGGGCGGCGGTGGCATCGGTGCCCGCGGCGGAGGTGGGGTACTCGGACCGAGACGGCCTGGGCCGCCTCATCCGCACCCAGTCGCCCTGGCCCAATCCTGAGGCCGAGGGCAATCTCGTGCGGTCTGAGCGGTTCTTCTATGACGGGATCCGCCGCATTCAGGAACTGGTCACCGACCCGGTGAGCAACCTCGCCAGCGCCTCGGTGTCGGCATCGGCGCCTGTTCAGCAGGCGGCCAACCAGGCGCTCGAAGGGCCTGAGGAGCTCGACCCCTCCGCGGCACCTGGCTCGGTCGAGGCCGCGCAGGGCGTTGAGGCGACGGCCATCACGATTAGCACGCTGGCCCGTGAGTACGTCTGGGGTCCCGGCGACAACGGGATCGACGAACTCTTCACCCAGTTTGATGAGCTCGGCAAGCCGTGGTGGACGCTCCAGGACAGCGGCGGCGACATTGTGGCCCTTGTGGAGGTCCCCAACGCCACGCTGCCTCCAAGCAGCTCTAATGCCGCCCGCGTGACAGCGCAGTGGACCTACGACGCGTATGGCTCGGTGCTGAGCGCCGAGCACCTGTACCCGCACCCACTCATGCACTGCGGGCACAAGGGGATGTTCTTTGACCGGCTCGATGTGGGGGTGGTGGATCTGACGAGCAACTCGGAGTTGCCGCGGCTGATCCCCTTTGCCCACGCGATCTACCACAACCGCAACCGGGTCTACAACCCGCAGATCGGGCGGTTCATGCAGCAGGACCCCAACGCGACGGCGATGTCGCTGATTGAGGGCAGCCACAGCGGCCGCGGCGCGGGTGCGGTGGCGTTGGCGTTCAGCACTGAGGAACGCTACGGGGACGGGTACAACCTGTATCAGTACCTGGGCAGCAACCCGTGGAATCGGTCGGACCCGATGGGGCTGTCGTCAGACCCCTTCGACATGGTGGATGAGTACCTGGCCGAAGAGGCTGGCAGTAGGGCCGCGTTCATGGCGTCGATGGGGCGGCAGGCGGTATCGCTGGCCATTCTGGCGGCTCAGATCACGACGTACCTGCCCTTCCCCGCGGCGAACGTGGCGGGGGAACTTGCGCTGGCCATGATGGGCGAGCAGTCGATGGAGGCGGCGACGATGGCGATCACCATCGGGTTCATACCCGGTGGGAAGATCATGAGCGGGGCGGGCAAGGCACTCGCGGCAGTGGGGCGGTTCGCAGCGAGGGCAACGGGGGCCATCTGGAAGGTCGCGAAGTCAATTGCTGGCCGATTGGGAGGTCGCTTGTGGCAGGCTGGTAGTGCGCTGATGGACAAGGCTGCAGGTTGGATTTCGCGCAAGCGTGCTCTGCCCGGGGGAGCATGCCCGATTAGGTGCTTTGCAGCAGGCACACTCGTCTGGACAGCGAGCGGCATGGTGCCGATTGAAGACGTCGCCGTCGGCGACCAAGTAGTGAGTTGGAACGAAGGGACAGGGCAGATTGAACTGAATGAAGTGACGGCAACAGCCGACGTTCCGCTCGCGCCGCTACTCGAGGTTGTGCTTGTGCACGACTCGGGGCGGGTTGAGACGATCCAGACGACGGACGATCACCCTTTCTACGTGATCACCCCCGGGACAACGCCCGGATGGCGAGAAGCCAGAACCTTGCAGTGCGGGCAAGTTCTGTTGGCGATGGGTGGATGGGCACAGATTGAAGTGGTGCGATTTGCTAGCCAGCGTGCAAGAGTTTATAACCTTAGCGTCAGTGGTGCAGCAAATTACGTTGTTGGTCCATTTGGAGTACTAGTTCACAACTGTAAGTTGGTGCCTGACAAGCAAGGGAAGCATATCCTTGGACACAGAAACTACACGAAGGGGCGGAGCATTCTCACCGCTGATCCACTCGAACTGTTCGATGAGGCATCGGCAGGATTTCAAGATGCGATCATCAAGGGAAAGGGCGACAATAGAGCGATATACGACTGGGGCAAGGTAATCGGAAAATGGGTCGACCAGTACAATCCCACGAGAGTTCTCGATACTACGCGAGGAACCATTCATTTTGAGAAGAACATGGACTGGCACATTGTTCCAATCATGCCATTGCCATGAATAACGAAAATTCAAAACTCCGACTGCAAATGTCATTGTTTGATGCCTGGGCTGAATCTGCCGCGGATAGGCGGAATTCAGATTGGCCGATGGACTACCCTGAATTTGATAGTCTTGTCGAAATTGCCAGCAGTGTAATGCGTTTGGGTAGCCGGGGCACTCCAGTTTCTGACGAGGAGTGTGCCTTGATTGCAAAAGTGTTTTCACTTTCATCTGAACCAGAATCAATGGTCTCTGAGGCAATTGAGATCGGTGCATCTGTCGGACCGCTACTCTCGCGAATCTGGGAACTTGGCGACGCGGAAGCGAGATGGCAAATCGTCAGCGCTGTACCAAGAATTCCCGGCCTCGGTAGTGATCTTGTCCGTCGTGGGACCCGCGATTTGGATCCGTATGTTCGACGCAGGGCGTGGATTTCGCTGAGTAGAATGGCGATGCCGAACGCAGCCACTGAAGCGAGGACTGCTCTCGATTTGGAGTTAGATGAAGATGTCCGCCTGGTGCTGCGCGAAATTGTCGGTGATGCCGTTTGACGATTTCGTTTTGGTGAACTGTCAGAGTGGTGGCTCGACGCAGGTCACAGTGTTGACCTGTCGGGGGCGGATGAGCTAGGCGACTGCTCGCCGCCCTCGCCGTCGGCCTGAGACTGCACCGGTCGGGCCGGACCTGTTGGGGGCGCGATCGGGCGCAACGAATGCTGTATTGCGGGCCTCCCGTCTCGGTAGTTGACCGCTGGTCTCAAGGTGATCCATCGCGAGATCTGAGGCTGCCGCGCTCTGCGTTGGCCCCGAATGAAACTCAGACTCCGCAGGTGCCATCGACGTTTCTTCGCTTTCGAACCGTTAACCAACCCCCTCCGTGACCGCTCCACCAACCACACCCCCTCACCCCGCCGCGGGCCGTTCGTGATCCCTGACCTTCCACCGGTCCGGCAACCAGGGTTCCAGCTCACCATCCTCCACGTGCGGCACGCTCACCAGCGCCTGCATCAAATACTTCTGCGGGTGCACGCCGGGACGCTTTCAGGTGGCGGCAATGCTTGAGAGGATCGCCGCGGCCTCGCCGACGCGTTGGCTTCAGGGGGCGGCCTGGAAGGCGTGCGGCTGCGGTTGCACGCACGTCGCGTGCTTCCCGTCTCGGCGGACGACGACTTCCCCCAAGTCGATTGCAGGCTCGCAAGTTGGGTCCCTCGCGCTCGCGGCGAACCCAAATGAAACCCAGCCTCAGCAAGTGCCATCGCCCTCACTGCGCTCTCCACCCGTTAACCAACCCCCTCCAGGTTTTTTCGATGTCGCATGGTTAACAGATTGAGAGCGCAAGGCGAGCTGGGTTCAATGCTCGGGCGACTCG
>CAIYWI010000112.1 GCA_903929885.1 uncultured Phycisphaerales bacterium | reverse complement strand
CGATCAGGTCGCCGTTGGGAAGCACCGCGAGGGCGTAGACGGGGCCGTTCGTCCCCGTGCCCACGGCCGCCCACGCCGTGCCGTTCCATCGGGCGATGTAGTTGACGCTCGTCCCGCCCGCGGTGATGAAGTCGCCGCCCGCGATCAGGTCGCCGTTGGGAAGCACCGCGAGGGCCCGGACAGTGTTGTTCACGCCCGATGCCGCCGCGATCCGATTGACATCGATCCCGCACTGTGCCAACGCGCGGAAGGACATGCTCGCCAGGATGCACACCAGCATCCACCATGTGTTGTTCACATCAACCTCCCGGCGCGTGCGCCTGGCCTTCGTGTCGCGGAGAGTTCTCCGGCGATCACGCGTGGCCTCTGCAAGCCCAAGTGTAACCGACGAGCGATTCGGCAGTTGCGTGCCGCACGCGTTTGGCGGTCGTGTCATGGGTCTTCTCAGATCGCCGGCGCGTTCATCGCAAACGGGGAGCGCTCCGAGTCGACCCGGGCCTGCCTCGGGACGGGTTCACGGCCGGGACAACCCCCGCTTCACCGCGAGCGGCGTCGGAACGCAGCCGTGGGCGGCCGCGCGTCGTCGCCATCCCCGGACAACGCGACGCAACGTGCACGACTCCGAAGGGGTCGCCGCGGGAACGGCCGATGCCTGCGCGTAAGTGTCGGATGAGATGGCCGCGTTCCGCGGAAACCGCTTCGCGGTTGGGGCGTTGGCCGGCGTCGTTCCGGGGGTGTCGGCGGAGCGCCCCCACCCCCGGCTACTCCCGGGAATCGCTTCGCGATTGTGCCGCTGAAAGGCCGACGCACGCTCGCCAGCCCCGATCCGTCCCTTCTCCGCTACACTCTCGGCCCTTCAGGAAGGACCATGCCATGCTGATTCGGACGCACACCTGCGGCCAGCTTCGAGAGACGGACATCGGCGCCACCGTGCGGCTCAACGGGTGGGTGAACTCGTACCGCGACCACGGCCGCCTGCTCTTCATCGACGTGCGGGATCGGTTCGGTGTCACGCAGTTGGTCTTCGACCCCGACGGGGGCATCTCGGCCGAGCAGAAGGTGGTGGCCGACCGTCTTCGCAACGAGGACGTGGTGGCCATCGAGGGCAAGGTGCGTCGTCGCGAGAGCGTGAACCCGAAGCTGGCGACGGGCGTGATCGAGGTGCTGGTCACGAACCTGGTCGTGCTGAGCAAGACGGAGAACCCGCCCTTCCTGCCCGACGACCTCGACAAGCTGCCGGCGGAGGAGTTCCGCATGGCGCACCGTTACATCGACCTGCGTCGTCCGGCGATGCAGAAGATGCTGGCGACGCGTCACAAGCTGTATCAGGTGACGCGCCGCTACTTCGACGAGAACGGCTTTCTCGAGATCGAGACGCCGATCCTCTACAAGAGCACGCCCGAGGGGGCGCGAGAGTTCCTGGTGCCCAGCCGCCACGTGCCGGGGACGTTCTATGCGCTGCCCCAGAGCCCGCAGCTCTTCAAGCAGATCCTGATGGTGGCGGGGTGCGATCGGTACATGCAGATCTGCCGCTGCTTCCGCGACGAGGACCCTCGCGCCGACCGGCAGGCGGAGTTCACGCAGATCGACCTCGAGATGGCGTTCGTGCGTCGCGACCAGGTGATGGAGATGATGGAGGGGTTCGTGCGTCGCCTGTGGCGCGAGATGACGGGCTTCGAGGTGCCGCCGATGCGGCGGATGCCCTTCCGCGAGGCGATGGAGGACTACGGCATCGACCGTCCCGACACGCGGTACGACCTCAAGATCAAGGACATCAGCGAGTTCGCGGCGACGGTCGACTTCGGCGTCTTCAAGACCGCCCTCGAGAAGGGCAAGGACCGTCCTCGCTTCAACAGCAAGCGGGGCGTGGTGAAGGCCATCCGCGTGCCCGGGGGCGCGGAAAAGCTCACCCGCAAGCTCACCGACGGCTACACCGAGTTCGTGAAGGGCTTTGGCGCGGGCGGCGTGGCGGTGGTGAAGGTGGTCAAGGGCGAGGATGGTTCGCCCAAGCTCGACACCGGCATCGCCAAGTTCCTGGAGCCCCGCAAGGCCGAGTTCCTCGCGCTGATGGGCTGCGAGATCGGTGACACCGTGCTCTTCGTGGCCGACGTGTACGCCATCGCGACCAAGTGCATGGGCGAGCTTCGCCAGAAGGTGGCCCGCGACATGGGCGTGGTGCCCAAGCCGGGCGCCGAGGGTGGCCCGTGGAACTTCCTGTGGGTCGTCGACTTCCCGATGTTCGAGAAGAACAAGGAGACGGGCAAGTGGGTGGCGATGCACCACCCCTTCACCAGCCCGCGCGACGACCAGATGCAGGCCTTCCTCGACGCCAACGAGGAGGACGACGACGTGATCGAGTCGATCGTGTCGGCGGGGTACGACATCGTCCTCAACGGGCAGGAGATCGCCGGCGGCTCGGTCCGAATCCACGACCGTGCGGTGCAGTCGAAGGTCTTCAAGCTGCTGGGGTTGACGCCCGAGCAGGCCAAGGAGAAGTTCAGCTTCCTGCTCGAGGCGTTGTCGTTCGGCGCGCCGCCCCACGCGGGCGTGGCTTTCGGCCTCGACCGGCTCGTGATGAACTTCCTGGGCACCGACAACATTCGCGACGTCATTGCCTTCCCCAAGACGCTGACGGGCGCGGACCTCATGACCAAGGCCCCCAGCCACGTTCCGGCCAACCAACTCAAGGACGTGCACGTGGCCAGCATCATCCCGCCTGCGGCGACCTGAGCTCGGTGTATTCTGTATCTCACTGTCCGGCCGACGTTTGCGCGTGACGGTCGCCTCGTCCCTACCATCTTCATCCATGTCGAGCAGTCCTTCACGCGTTCCCGGTGCGCCCGCCAGTGCGGTCTTGGCGGAACTGCAGGCCGACCGCCCCTGGCGGGTGGCGGCGGTGTGCCCGTGCTTCAACCGCCCCCAGGACCTTGAGATCCTGCTTCAGGACTTCGCGAAGCTCGACCTTCGCGGGATCACCCTCTGGGTGACGATCGTCGACAACGCCTCGACGCAGCCCCTGAGCACGCTGCGCCGGCCCGAGGGGCTCGCCGTCGAGTTCGTGCGGTCCGAGAAGAACACGGGCGGGTCGGGGGGCTTCAACCTGGGCATGTCGCACATCCTGTCGGGCAAGGGCCTGACGGGTCAGATGGGCGAGCCCGATTTTGTCTGGTGGGTCGACAGCGATGCTCGCGTGGGTCGTCGATCGCTTCGGGCGCTCGTCAACGTGCTCGCCACGCGCCCCAAGGTGGGCGCGGTGGGTGCGGCGATGGGCGAGATCCTCACCGGGCAGATCTGGGAGGCCGGCGGCAAGATCGAGAAGGGGCGGGGCACCTTCGGCGTGGCGGCGGCGGGCGACATCGATCGCCGCGCCATCGTCAAGTGCCACTATGTCGCCGCGTGCTGCGCCTTGGTGCGAACCGACGCGATCCGTCGCACGGGACTCTTCCCCGAGAACTTCATTTACTACGACGACATCGACTGGTGCGTGCAGATGACGCGACGGACGGGGTATGTCTGCCGCGCGACGCGGAAGGCCAGGGCCTTCCATCCGCCGGGCATTCGTCGGTTCGCGACCTGGGGGCGCTACTACATCGCGCGCAACGGGTTCTCGGTGATGGCGATGAAGGGGCTGGGGCCGGTGGCGAGGTTCCGGCGCGCGATGTTCGAGATTCCGCGAGCCGCGGCCCAGACGCTGATGGGGCTCGAAGAGCTCTCGGAACTTCACCTGCGCGGGCTGAACGACGCGGCGGCGGGCCGGTTCGAGTCGATCGAGCCCAGGGACCTGCTCAAGCCCATCGGCATGAAGCCCTACGCGACGATGCCCGAGGCGGTGAAGGCCGCGCTCGCGGAGGCCGGGCCGAACGCGACGCTCTTCGTGCATCCGTTCCTGCAGAACAACCTGCCTTTCTTCGAGCAGTGTCGCGGCGCGCTCAAGCAGATCGAGTTCAAGTGGCCGGGCAACCGCAAGGCGTGGCGGAAGCGTCAGCAGGGCGGGCACGTGATCGGCGACGTGCTCGGGGCGGCATGGCGAGCCCTCGCCGGCCCCGACGCGGACGTGGCGATCGTGCCCACGGGCTGGCCCACGAACTGGTTCCGGGGCAAGGTGCTCTTCCAGGTGACGGCCGACGGGTACCTCGTGCGTCGCGTGAAGCCGTGGCGGGCCATTGCCAAGGCGGTGGGCGTGTACTGGCGCGGGTTCACGGTCGCGACGCGGCTGGCGATGCGCAGCCCGGGCATCAGGCCGCTGCCTCCTGCGCCGGCGTGGTCGCCGCAGACGTCGACCGCCGCGGCGTCACGCGAGACGATCACGATCTGACGCGAGTCGTCGTCCGCGTGGGTGACGCGCGGGTGACGCGAGCGACATGCGAGGGACCGGCGCCGTGGCGAGGATCCTCATCACCACCATCGGTTCCGGGGGCGATGTGCACCCCTTCGTGGCCGTTGCGCTCGAGCTGGTGCGCCGCGGGCACGAGGTGGAGATGCTCGTCAATCCGCACTATCAAGAGCGGATCAAGGCCCACGGCCTTCGCGTGCGGCCGCTGGGCGAGGCGCAGGATCTGCTCGACGTGCTCCACCACCCGCACCTGGCAAGGCCGTGGCTCAGCCCGCTGCTCATCATCCGCGAGCTCATCGGCCGCACGGCGGAGCCCACGCTCGAAGGCGTCGAGGCGTCGCTGCGGGAGTTCAAGCCCGACGTGATCGTGCGTCATCACATCAGTCTCGGCAGCCGCTGGGCGGCGGCTCGCGCGGGCGTGCCGAGCGTGACGTGCGTGCTGGCGCCCATCTTCTGGTTCAACCCCCGCGACGGCGCGGTGCAGTCGCGGTGGCAGATGGAGCGGCCGCCGATGTGGCTGGCGAACCTGCGGCTCACGCTCGGGCGACTGGCGATGCGGGTGCTGTTCGACCGGCCGCTCAACCGCATTCGGCGGGCGCACGGGCTTGCGCCCGAGCGAGATCAGTTCCGGCGAGAGGTGGAGGATGCGAACGCGGTGCTGGGGCTCTGGTCGCCCTCGGTGCGTCCGGCGCTCGAGGGCGATCCGGCGAAGAGCGTCGTCTGCGGCTTTTGCGAGTTCGATCGCTCACCGACGCAGGAATCGCGACTCGACGAGCTCAAGGCGTTTCTCGATTCGTGCGAGGCCGAGGGCCGCGCGCCGGTCGTGTTCACCTTGGGCACGAGCGTGGTGCATCATCACGGCGGGTTCTATCGCCACGCGGCGGCGGCGATGGAGCGACTCGGGCGGCCCGCGGTGCTGCTGACCGGCGCGGACGAGTATGCGCCCAAGGGCCTGCCCGCGAAGGTGCGGGCGTTCGCGTATGCGCCGTACACGATGGTCTTCTCGCGAGCGGCGGCGGTGGTGCACCACGGCGGGGCGGGGACGACGGCAGCCGCGTTGCGAGCGGGCAGGCCCACGGTGATCGTCCCGTTCGCCAACGACGAGTTCGACAACGCGAGGCGGGCGAAGTTGCTGGGGTGTTCGAGGACGCTGCACGCGGGACAGGTGAGCGAACGCGCGTTGGAAGCGGCGATCCGCGAAACGCTCGAGAGTGACACGATGCGGGCGAAGGCGGCGACGGTGGGCGAGCGGATGCGGGCCGAGCACGGGCCCGCCCGGGCGGCGGACGAGATCGAGCGGGTGGCCGCACAATCGAAAGCGAGGCGAGCATGAAGCGCGTGATGACGATGGCGACGATGGCGTTCGTGTGGTGCGGTGCGGCCGACGCGGCGGTGGATGCGTCGCTGGCCGAGCGGATCAACGCGATGGTGTGTCGCGACCGGTTGCGCGTGACGCACATGGAACTGGCATCCGAGCCCCACGTGGCAGGCACGCCGGGTGATGAGCGGACCATCGCGAGACTGATCAACCTCTTCGAGGAAGCGGGGCTCTCGACGCGGCGGCACGACATCTGGCCGCTGCTCGCCAGGCCCGTGCGCGTGGAGGTATCGATCGTGTCGCCGGTGGCGAAGGGGCTTGCGGTGCAGGAGAATGCGGCGGAGGGCGACGTCGACTCGCGGACGAGCGACGTGGGGTGGAACGCCTACAGCGGTTCGGGCACGGCGAAGGGGCCGGTGGTGTACGTGAACTACGGCACCAAGCAGGACTTCGAGCGATTGGCGACCCTGGGCGTGTCGTGCGAGGGGAAGGTGGTGCTGGCCAGGTACGGCGGAAACTACCGCGGCTACAAGGTGAAGTTCGCGCAGGAGGCGGGCGCGAGCGGGGTGATCATCTTCACCGATCCCGCCGACGGCGGGCACGTGTCGGGGCCGGTGTATCCGGCGGGCGGGTACGCGAACGAGTGCCACATTCAGCGGGGTTCGATCCTGACGATGGGCTTCAACGGCGATCCGCTGACGCCCGGGCGAGAGGCGACCGAGCATGCGGTGCGAGATCGCGTGGAGGATGCGCCGCTGCCTCGCATTCCGTGTCAGCCGATCGGATACGGGGCGGCGAGGGAGATCCTGTCGCGGATGAAGGGCGCGGCGGCCCCCAAGGAATGGCAAGGCGGCCTGGGGTTCGAGTATCGGCTCGAGTCGGATGCGCCGAATGAGGAGGGCGTGCGGGTGCGGGTGGCGGTGGAGCAGGAGCGAGCGGTGAAGCGGACGGCGAACGTGATCGCGGAAATCCGCGGCACCGAGCGGCCCGAGGAGCGGGTGATCATCGGCGCGCACCACGACGCATGGAATCACGGCGCGTCGGACCCGCTGTGCGGGACCATCGCCGTGCTGGAGGCGGCGCGCGTCTTCGGCGATTTGGCGATGCAGGGCGTACGGCCCAAGCGGACATTGGTGTTCGCGGCGTGGGCGGCCGAGGAGTTCGGGATCATCGGCAGCAGCGAGTGGGTGGAGGGCCACGAGCGCGAGCTGATCGAGGGGGGCGTGGCCTACATCAATCTCGACATGGCGAGCATGGGACCGCAGTTCGGCGCGTCGGCCACGCCGTCGATGCACGGGGTGATCCTCGAGGCGGCGGGCGTGGTGCCGCAGGCGCGAAGCGAAGGCCGAACGGTGCTCGAGGATTGGCTGTTGCGCAGTGCGCCGACGCCGGGCCTTGGGCGCAGACCGGGCATCGGCAACATCGGCGGCGGTTCTGACCACGTGGCGTTCATCGCTCGCACGGGCGTGGCGTGTGCGGCGTTCGGCAGCGGCGGGAGCGCGGGTCAGTCGTATCACTCGGCCTTCGACACGTTGCCGTGGTATTGGAAGGTGGTGGGGGCCGATTACGAGTCGCCGGCGATGATCGCGAGGATGGCGGCGATGACGGCGGCGGCGTACGCCTTCGAGGAAACGCCGGCGACGACGCCGCAGGCGTACGCGACGGTGGGCATGCAGGCGTTGGCGAATGCAGGCACGGCTGCTGCTGCTGCCGGACTCGATGCGTCGAAGGTGGAGCCGCTGAAGGTGGCGATGGCGGAGTTGGCGTTCGCGTCGCGCGAGGCGCGGGGCGGGCTGGCGGGCGTGATGGCGATGGACCGTGCGTGGCTCTTGCCCGAGGGCGGGCTGGAGCGGCGGCCGTGGTTCCGCAACGCGTTTGCCGCCCCCGACGAGAACAGCGGGTACGCGGCGTGGGTGCTGCCCTTGCTGCAGGCGGCGATTGAACGCAAGGATGCCGCCGAGTGGGAGCGTGCGTGCGAGCGGACGCTGGAGCGGATCAGGGCGGCGACGGCGGCGGCGCGGGGTCGGTAGGGCGAGGCCCCCCCACGGGTTTCCCTCACCCGCGGAGCGGGTTCGGTCGCCCGTGGCAACAGTCGTCCCCCTCCGGGCGGCGTGCGTGCGGGTGGCGTTGATGGGTTGTGCGCGAAATGGCGTGGGCGTGGTCCGTCGCCCGTGAGGGCGGGGCGCATCAGCGCCGTTGATGTGATGCGCTTGCGCGAATCGGCGCGTTGGTTGTCCGCCTGCCTGCCGTGGGCTTGCCCGCAAAGCCGGGCGGCGCACCACGGCTACGACTGGTGCGCCCTTCGGGCGGCGTGCGTGCGGGAACTTTCGTGGGGCTTTGCGCGAACGTGGTGGCGCCTGATGGGCCGCCCGCCTCGGGGCCAAACAACTGAACGGTCACTCGCGTTGCGGCTGCGATCGGGGCGTCGTGTCGGACGGAGCGGTCAGGCCTGCTCGGGCTTCTCGCCCTCGGGGTCGTCCGTCTCGTCTGCCTCCTCATCGGCCTCGGTGAGGTGCCTGAGGTATTCGTTGTCGGGATCGAGTTCGTGGATTTCCTTGGCGATGCGTTCGCACTCGTCCTCGAGTTCGAGGTTGCCGCAGCAGTAGAGGAGGAACTCGCGGGGGCGGACGGCCTTGGGGTCGCGTTCGATGACGAACTCGAGGGCGGCACGGGCCTTGGCGAACTCGCCTTGTTCGGCGAGGATGCGCCCGGCGTGGAAGTGGGCGAGGAGGTCGTCGGGTTCGGCGGCGGTGGTCTGGCGCAGCATCGCGAGGGCTTCGTCCTTGCGGCCCTGGTCGTCGAGGGCGAGGGCGAGGGTGCCGAGGAGCGGCGCGTGGCGAGGGTGATCGGCGATGGCGGCGTGGCCGGCGACGACGGCGTCGGCGGGGCGTTGATCGTCGCGGAGGGTGGTGAGCAGGCGGAGCCAGACAGAGGGTTCGCCGCCGCCGGGGAGGGTGCGAACGAAGGCGATGGAGTCCTCGACGACGTGGAGGCGAGCGTGCGCCTCGATGAGGACTCGCTGGTAGACGGGTTGATCGGGTTCGCGGCGGACGGCTTCCTGCGCGAGCGCGAGGGCGCGGGCGTGATCGCCCTTGGCGCGGGCGACGAGCGCGAGGGCGTGGATGGCCCAGTGGAAGGCGGGGTCCTTGTCGAAGGCGCGGCGGATGGCGGCTTCGGCCTCGTCGTGGCGGCCGACCAGGCCCAGTTCGGTGCCGGTGCTCGAGAGGCCTGCGGGGTCGTCGGGCTCGAGTTCCTCGTAGCGGCGGAATTCCTCGAGGGCTTCGTCGTGGCGACCGAGTTCGCTCAGGGCGCGGGCGAGAGCGTGGTGGGCGCAGGAGTGATCGGGCCGCATGTCGAGATGTCGCCGCAGCACGTCGACGGCTTCCTCGTGGCGATCGGCCTCGTGGAGGGCCTGGCCGAGGTTGTAGAGGGGGAGGGGGTTGTCGGGTTCGAGGCGGTGGGCCTGTTCGAACTGGAGGATGGCCTCGTCGACCAAGCCTGCGTTCTGGAGGGCGACGCCGAGGTTGTCGCAGGCGGCGGCGTTGTCGGGTTCGAGTTCGGCGGCGCGCCGCATGCACTCGGTCATGCGATCGGGTCGGTCGAGATCGCCGTGGATGCGGGCCTGGAGGAAGAGGAGTTCGCCGTCCTGCGGGTCGAGTTCGGCGGCGCGTTCGAGGAGTTCGAGCGCCTGCTCGGGTTCGCCGGTGAGCCACTTGGCCACCGCGAGGTTCCGGAGCACGTTGGGTTGTTCGGCGTGGTCGCGCGCGAGTCGCTCGAGTTGGGAGAGGGCCTCGGCGGTGTCGCCGCGCTGGAAGAGGACGATGGCGAGGTTGTTGCGGGCGGGGCCCGCGTCGGGGGCCTTGGAGATGGCCTTCATGAAGGAGGAGGCGGCCTCGTCGAGATCGCCACGTTCGTAGGCGACGACGCCGGCGTTGTAGTCGGCCTTGCCTTCGCCCTCCATGTCGTCGGCCTCGAAGGCGTCGAACATGCCGGCGTCGAGGGCGTGGTGGCCCATGGCCCTGGCGTCGTACTGGTCGGTGCAGTGACGGCGGCGATAGGGCCTGGAGACGACGTCGGGGTTGAAGGGGGGCAGCCCCAGGTCCATGCTCGGGTGAGCGTAGGTCGCCCCGAACTCACTTCACGATGGAGCTCATCTTGAAGATGGGGAGGATGATCGACATGGCGATGAAGCCGACGATGCCGCCCATGACGAGGATCATGAGGGGCTCGATCATGCCGGTGGCGGTCTTGATGTTCTCCTTGAGCTGCTTGCCGTAGTAGGCGGAGACTTCGTCGAGGACCTCGCCGAGCTTGCCGGATTCCTCGCCGGCGGAGATCATCTGGGTGACGGCGGGGGGGAGGACGCTGTCCTTGATGAGGACCTTGGAGATCTTGTTGCCCGCCTTGACGGCGGCATGGACGTTGCGCCACATGGTCTTGAAGACGATGTTGCCGGAGATCTCGCCGGTGATGATGAGGGTGTCGAGCATGGGCACGCCGGCGTTGATGAGCTGGCCCATGGTCTGCAGGGAGCGGCTGATGTAGAGCGAGCGGAACATGGTGCGCACGATGGGCACCGCGAGGCGGAAGCGGTCAAACCAGAAGACGCCGGCCTCGGTGCGGAGGAAGGCGACCACTCCGGCGATGGTGCCGCCGACGGCCATGATGAGGTACATCCAGTACTTGATCATGAAGCCGGAGACGGACATGAGGAACGTGGTGGACCAGGGGAGGACATCCTCCTTGCCCTCGAAGACGCTGGCGAACTTGGGGAGCACGGCGACGAGCAGGAAGACGGTGACGCCGACGGCCATGACGCCGATGACGGCGGGGTAGACCGAGGCGCCGACGACCATCTTGCGCGTCTCGATCTGCTGGTTCATGTACTCGGCGATGCGGTCGAGCATCTTGGAGAAGCCGCCGGACATCTCGCTGGCCTTCACCATGTTGAGGTAGAGGGGGTTGAAGAGGGTGGGGTGCTTGGCGAGGGCGGCGGAGAAGGACTGGCCGCTCTCGACGTCGGACTTGACCTGATCGAGGACGCGCTTGAGGCCCAGGTGCGTGGTCTGCTGGGCGATGCCGTCGATGGCCGAGCGAAGGTTGATGCCCGCGCGGATCATCACGGCCAGCTGGGTGGTGAAGTCGAGGATCTGCTTGTCGCTGGGCTTTCCGGCGTTGAGCTCGCGGAACTTCTCGGCGAAGGACTTGCTCGCGCCGTCGGCGTTGATGGAGACCACGTGCAGGCCCCTGGACCGGAGCATCGCGGCGGCGGCGGCTCCGGTCTCGGCGACGAGCGTGCCGGTGCTGTTCTGGCCGGCCGAGGACCTGGCGGTGTAGCGATAGGAGGGCATGGCGAGTCTCCGGGTCGTGCGCCGCTCAGGCGGCGAGCTGCATGGCGAGCTTGTCGGGGTACGCGGCCTGCGCGAGCGCGTCCTCGCGAGTGATCAGGCCGTTGAAGAAGAGTTCGAGGATCGAGTTGTCGAGCGAGCACATGCCCAGCTGGCGGTTGGTCTCGATGACGTTGGGGATCTCGAAGGTGCGGTCCTCGCGGATGAGGTTGCGCACCGCGGGCGTGCACAGCAGCACCTCGACCGCCGGGATCATGCCCTTGCCGTCGTTGCGGGCGAAGAGCGTCTGGCTCACCACGGCCTGGAGCGTCGACGCGAGCATCGAGCGGATCTGGTTCTGCTGGCCGTCGGGATACATGTCGATGATGCGATCGACGGTCTGGCTGGCGTTGATCGTGTGGAGCGTCGAGAGGACCAGGTGGCCGGTCTCGGCGGCCGAGATCGCCAGCGCCGTGGTGTCGAGGTCGCGCATCTCGCCCACGAGGATGACGTCGGGGTCCTGCCGCAGGGCGTGACGAAGGCCGCTGGCGAAGCTGGGCATGTCGAGCCCCAGCTCGCGCTGCTCGATCAGGCACTGCTTGCTCTCGAAGCGGTACTCGACGGGATCCTCGAGCGTGAGCACGTGCTTCTGGTAGCGCTGGTTCATCTCCTCGATCATCGCGGCCAGCGTGGTCGACTTGCCCGAGCCCGTGTCGCCGGTGACGAGCACGAGGCCCCGCGGCAGGTACGTCAGCCGCGAGATCACCTCGGGGAGGTTGAGCTCCTCGATGGGCGGCACGTCGGTGCGGATGGCGCGCATCGCCAGACTGGCGCATCCGCCCTGCATGTGCGCATTCACGCGGTAGCGCGCCTGGCCCAGCACCAGGTAGGAGAAGTCCGAGTCCTTGTGCTTGTCGTACGTCTCGATGGCCTCGCGGGGGGCCATCTGCTCGATGAAGCGGCGACAGTCCGGCCCCGTCAGCATCGCGAACGGCAGCGGCTTGATCACCTGGAGGTGACGCATCATCGGCGGGTGCCCCGCCACCAAGTGGACGTCCGAGGCTCCCGCCTCGTGCGCAGCCTTCAAGATGTCGAGCAGTTCTGGCTGCATCCGGTCCTCCGAGGCGTCGCCGGTCATGGGCGCGCCTGCTTGTGCATCGGTCCGGCGGCAGTCACGCTCGATGACGCGTCGTCAACCCCCGAGAACGGTTGGGCCGATCGTGACGCGCATGCCGGTGGCGCCGTCCGGGACGCCCGAACCCGCGCCCATACCCTCGCCTTCATGCGGATCACCACCTGCGGAGCCAGCGGCGGCGAGGTCACCGGTTCGTGCTATCTCGTCGAGACCGCCAGGGCCCGCGTGCTCGTCGACTGCGGCGCGTTCCAAGGCCACGGCCCCAAGGACGATGCACTCAACGCCGACCTGGGCCCCGTGGCGCCCGCCTCCCTCGACGCGGTGGTCCTGACCCACGCCCACCTCGACCACTGCGGACGACTTCCCATCCTCGCTCGCCGCGGGTTGGCGTGTCCGGTTCACTGCACCGAGGCGACCATCGACTTCGCGACGCTGGTGATCGAGGACGCCGCCCGCATCCAGGAGTCCGACACCGCGAGGGAGAACAAGTATCGGCGTCGAGAGGGCAAGCCCGACATCGAGCCGCCCTTCACCCGCGACGACGCCGCCCGGCTGCGGCCCCTGGCCAGAGGCGTCCCCTATCTGGAGTGGCGCGAGATCGCCCCGGGCGTGTCGGTGCGGTTCTCCGACGCGGGGCACATCCTGGGCTCGTCGCACGTCGAGATGCGACTCGAGGAGGCGGGCGCCACCCGCACCGTGGTCTTCTCGGCCGACATCGGCCGCTGGAACACGCCCTTCCTGCGCGATCCCACGCTGCTGACGTCGACCAAGGCCGACGTGGTGTTCATGGAGTCGACCTATGGCGACCGCGACCACCGCTCGCAGGACGAGACGATCCGCGAGTTCCGCGAGATCATCGAGAAGGCGATCTGGGCGAAGGAGAAGATCCTCATCCCGGCCTTCGCCATCGGTCGCACCCAGCACATCCTCTTTCACCTCGCGGAGATGGTCAGGTCGGGCGTGCTTCCCGAGTTCCCCATCTACCTCGACAGCCCCATGGCCATCAAGGCCACCGAGCTCTACGCCAAGCATCAGGATCTCTTCGACCAGCACGCGGCCGATCTCGCCAGGCGGCGACAGTTCTCGCGCGACCTGCGTCATCTCGAGTTCCTCGAGAGCGTCGAGCAGTCGCAGGCCCTCAACGATCGTCACGAGTGCTGCATCGTGATCGCCGGCAGCGGCATGTGCGAGGGCGGGCGCATCGTCCACCATCTTCGCCACAACCTCTGGCGCAAGGGCGTGAGCGTCGTCATGGTGGGATACGCCTCGGCGGGGTCCTTGGGCCGCCAGCTGATCGACCGGGCGCCCGAGGTGCAGATTCACCGGCGGACGATCCCCGTCCGGGCCACCATCCACACCCTCGGCGGGTTCTCGGCGCACGCGGGGCAGACGGAGTTGCTCCGGTGGCTCGAGCCGCTGGCGGCCCACAAGCCCCGGGTCTTCCTGACGCACGGCGAGGACAAGCCGCGGACGGCGTTGGCCGCGGCGATCAAGAGTCGCTTCGGGGTGGAGGCGTCGCTGCCGGGGCGGTTCGAGACCATCGAGTTCTGACCGGGCGTCCGTGGCGGGGGTCGCGGGGGCTCATACGCTCCTGCCGGCATGCCCATCATCCTCCGCTGGCTGCTCCGCCAGGGACCATCCAACCCGATTGCGGTTCGACTGGTGCACAACGCCTCGCGCCGGACCAAGCACATGTACATCCGTGCCGCGTATCTCGCGGTGATGATCGTCGTGATGCTCTGGGCGCTGCTGACGTCGACGCAGGACACGCTGGCCTACCAGCAGTTGGCGCAGGCGGGGGCGGGCACGTTCACGCGGATCGCCTACCTGCAGATCCTGCTCATCTGCATCCTCGCTCCGGTCTTTCTGGGGGGCGCCATCGCGCAGGAGGCCAGCCCGCGGACGTGGGACATCCTGCTGACCACCCCCCTGTCGGCCGGCGAGATCGTGCTGGGCAATCTCTTCGGACGCCTGCTCTTCATCTTCGGGTTGCTCTTGTGCTCGCTGCCCCTGTTCGCGTTGACGCAGTACTTCGGGGGCGTGCCGGGGAGCGCGATCCTGGCGAGCTATCTCATCGCGGCGTGCGCCGCGCTGCTGGTGGGCGCGCTGGCCATCGCGCTGGCGGTGAGCCGCCTGGTGGGCAAGCGGGCCTTCTTCGCCTTCTACATCGCCATCGTGTCGTATCTGGGCGTGACGCTCGCGATCGACGCGTGGCTGGTGGCCGGCGGCAAGGGCGCGGGCGGCAACGGCACGGGCGTGACCTTCATGACCTCGCTCAATCCGTTCCTCGCGCTCAAGAGCCTGCTCAATCCGGCGAACTACCCGCGTGCCGCGGCGGGCAGCCAGGAGGGCCTGATCGCCCGCTGGATGCTCGAGCGGCCCGTCTCGACCTTCTGCCTGGGAAGCGCGTTGTTGTCGATCTTCTTCATGGGCGTGTCGACGCTGACCGTCCGATCGGGCGGCTTGCAGACGCTGGGCACCGATGAATCGGGCGTGAGTTGGTTCGATCGCCTGTTCGGCCGCCGCACGGGCGCGGCCGAGGGCGAGGATGGCCGCCACCGTGCGCCGCGGCCGGTGGGCGTCAATCCCATCGCGTGGCGCGAGGCCTCGTCGCGCAACAGCCAGCCGGCGAAGATCGCCGCCCGCTGGACGTTCGTGGGGCTGGGGTTCCTGTTCGCGATGGGGCTCATCTGGTGGTATCACCGCGGCGCGTTCAGCGGGACGCAGTTCCAGTTCGCGCTGCTCGCGACGGTGTGGGTGGAGTTGAGCGTGATTGCGCTGGTGGCGATCATGGCGGCGGCGACGGCCATCAGCCGCGAACGCGAGGATGGCACGCTCGACCTGCTGCTGACGACGCCCATCACGGCCTCGTCGTACCTGACGGGAAAGTTGCAAGGGCTCTTGTGGTACATCCTGCCGCTGCTGAGCGTGCCGCTGGGAACGCTGCTGCTGGCGGGCGTGTATGTGCTCTTCAACGGCTTTTCTCGAGAGGGAGGCGTCGAGGTGGGGCCGCAGACCATCGGGGGCGTGCCCGTGATGCTGCCGGTGATCCTGCCCGAGGCGGGGTTGCTGGCGGCGGTGGCGGTGCTGCCCTTCTTGGCATTTTGCGTGATGGTGGGCTTGCAGTGGTCGCTCAAGAGTCGGGGCACGCTGGGCTCGATCGTGGGGACGGTGGGCGTGGTGGGGGCGATCTCCGGGGTGGTGGGGCTCTGCGGCTGGAACGCGGCGTCGGGGTTCGCGGGCGTGGGTCCGGTGTTTGGCGCGATGAGCCCCGCGTCGCTGATCGCGTCGGTGATCACGCCGGGCGATCGCGTGAGCGAGTCGCTGGCGAAACTCGGCGTGTCGGGGGCGAGGGTGTCGCTGGCGATCGGCGCGGTGGCGGCGGCGGGGGTGTACTCGGTCGTCTGCTACGGCATTCACGCCGGCATGGTGCGTTCGTTCGATGTCACGGTCCGGCGACTGGCCGGCGCACGGTGAAGTCTCACTCATGAAGCCCCAAGTTCAGCTGTATACGGATGGCGCGTGTTCGGGCAACCCGGGACCGGGCGGATGGGCGTACATCCTCAAGCACCCCGCGACGGGCAAGATGCGCGAGGCCAGCGGCGGCGAGGCGTCGACGACGAACAACCGCATGGAGCTCACGGCGGTCATCGAAGGGCTGTCGGCGCTGAGCAAGCCGACCAACGTGCTGCTGTATTCGGATTCCAAGTACGTGCTCGACGGGCTCGAGAAGTGGATCGTCAACTGGAAGCGCAACGGCTGGCGCACGGCCTCGAAGGAGCCGGTCAAGAACGTCGACCTCTGGCAGGCGCTCGACGCGATGCGGCTGCGCCACGACGTGTCGTTCCACTGGGTGAAGGGGCACGACGGCCACCCGGAGAACGAGCGGTGCGACGAGTTGGCGGTGATCGAGGCGAGGAAGTTCGGGGGGTGAGGCAACTGGGCATTGCGGCTCATCCACGGTGGTGCGTGCTGATGACATGCGTTCGCCCGCTTCGGGCGCACGAGGTGTAGCCGTGCGGCGCAGCCCGGCTTTGCGGGCCAGCCCGCGGACGGGCATCGAAGCGCGAGCGATGCTGGTGGTCTGGTGGTCAGGCGAGTCGGGATGTGGTGTCGTGCATCTCTGAGGCGATGTTCGCGTCACGTCGGCACGCCCCGACCCGTGGGCTCGCTCGAAGACTCGCAGCGCACCACGGCTACCTCTGGTGCGCCCTCACGGGCGAAGAGGGCGGCTCCGATTCGAGCATCAGGTCTGCAGCACGCCGGTCTTGTAGGGCTGGGCGTAGTTCCACCCCTGATTGGCGGCCTCGAGCGCGTCGACGAGTTCGGCGCGGGTGTGGTGGGGTTCGATGATGCGGTCGACCCAGCCGCGGGCCGCGCCGTGGCGGATGTCGGCCTGCTCGGTGTAGGCGGCGTGGATCGCGCCGTAGATGGCCTTGTGCGCCGCCTCGTCGATGGTCTCGCCCTTGCGCTTGCGGCTGGCTTCCTCGATGGTGGTGAGCACGCCGGTAGCCTGGTTGGCGCCCATGACGGCGCACTTGGCGCCGGGCCAGGCGAAGGCGAGGAACTGGTCGAAGGCCCTGCCGCACATGGCGTAGTTGCCCGCGCCGTAGCTGCCGCCGAGGATGACGACGATCTTGGGGACGACGCAGTTGCTCATGGCGTTGACCATCTTGGCCCCCGCGCGGATGATGCCGCCCTGTTCGCTGTCGCGGCCGACCATGAAGCCGGTGGTGTCGTGGAGGAAGACGATGGGGACCTTGCGCTGGTTGCAGTCCATGATGAAGCGTGCGGCCTTGTCGGCGGAATCGTCGTAGATGACGCCGGGCATCTGCACGCTCTTGCCGGGGCCTGCCTTGCCGCCGGCGGTGGTGCGCATGGTGATCTTCTTCTGGTTGGCGACGATGCCGCAGGGGTGACCGCCGATCGTGGCGTAGCCGCAGACGATGGACTGGCCGTACTCGGCCTTGTACTCGTCGAAGTCGGGGGCGAGTCGTTCGGCGCCGTCGTCACCCTTGGCGGCGCGGGAGTCGACCAGGCAGGCGATGATGTCGTTGACGTCGTACTGCGAGCCGGGCTTGTCGGTGAAGACCTCGTAGAGGCGTTCGGCGGCGTGGAAGGGCGCGGGGGCCTTGCGCGGGGCGGCGGGCGCGGGGTACTTGCGGACGAGGGACCGCAGGCGTTCGATGCAGGTCTTGTCGTCTTGTTCGCGGAAGTCGATGGTGCCGGAGATGGAGGCGTGCATGGCCGCGCCGCCGAGTTCCTCGTCGGTGACTTCCTGGCCGATGGCGGCCTTGACGAGCGCGGGGCCGGCGAGGTAGAGACCCGAGCCCTCGGTCATGAGGAGGGTGTCGCAGAGGACGGGGAGATAGCCGCCGCCGGCGACGCAATAGCCCATGATGGCGGCGATCTGCGGGATGCCCTCGGCGGAGATGACGGCGTTGTTGCGGAAGATGCGTCCGAAGTCGTCGATGTCGGGGAAGACGTCCTCCTGCATGGGGAGGAAGACGCCCGCCGAGTCGACGAGGTAGAGCAGGGGCAGGCGGGCCATCTGCGCGATGGTCTGGGCGCGGATGATCTTCTTGCAGGTCATCGGGAAGAACGCGCCGGCCTTCACGGTGGCGTCGTTGGCGATGATCATGCAGCGGCGGCCCTCGACGCGGCCGATGCCGGTGACGACGCCCGCGGCGGGCGCGCCGCCTTGTTCCTTGTACAT
>CAIYWI010000111.1 GCA_903929885.1 uncultured Phycisphaerales bacterium | reverse complement strand
CTCCACGGTGGCGCCGTGGGTCGATCCGGGCAGGAAATTGGGGTGCACGCCCAGCTCCAGGCCGGGCCGCGTTTTCCAGCGCGCCAGGGCCGGACTGGCGTGGGTCACGAACAGCGTGACCTCGGCCCCGTGGGCCGCCAGCCGGTCCAGCAGCGCCTCGGTGGCCCAGTCGGGGGCCCAGTCCTGATCGAGCGTCAGGTGGATCATGGCGCCGCCAGGATACGTCAGGGGCGCCGGGCTGGCAAACGGCAGAAGAGGCGAAGGGACGGGGGAAGGGAAGGGGCGGGGCTCAGAGCCTGTGAACCTTCACAAGCTCTCAGTCGCCGACGTGCGTGATGCGCATCTTGTAGAACGAGCGCCACACGAAGATCACGGACACCACGAAGAAGGCCGCGGCCAGGCCCAGGCGCATGCCCGGCAGGCCTTCGGCCAGCTCGACGGCCAGCAGGCCGAACAGGGTGGTGAACTTGATCACGGGGTTCATGGCCACGGACGACGTGTCCTTGAAGGGATCGCCGACGGTGTCGCCGACCACGCACGCCGCGTGCAGCTCGGTGCCCTTGGCGCGCAGCTCGGTCTCGACGATCTTCTTGGCGTTGTCCCACGCGCCACCGGCGTCGGCCATGAAGATGGCCTGGAACAGGCCGAACAGGGCGATGGAGATGAGGTAGCCGATGAAGAGGAACGAGTCGATGCAGGCGAAGGCCAGCGTCGAGGACAGCAAGAAGGTCGTCGACATCTGCACCCGCTACGCGCAGGCGGGCATGTTCAACATCTTCCTGGGCGTCTTCTTCGCGACCCTTGCCTTCGCCTTCTACGAGTCCTTCTTCTTCATCGGGTTCCTCGTCTCCACCGCCCTCTTCGGACTCTACCAGGCCATCTTCATGGCCAACGCCGGCGGCGCCTGGGACAACGCCAAGAAGATCGTCGAGACCGATCCCGCCTACAAGGGCACCGGTCGCGGCAAGGGCTCCGACCTCCATGCCGCCACCGTCGTCGGCGACACCGTCGGCGATCCCTTCAAGGACACCTCCTCGGTGGCCATGAACCCCGTCATCAAGTTCTCCACGCTCTTCGGCCTCCTCGCCGTCGAGCTCGCCATCTCCATGAAGAACGGTGACGGCACCCACACCTCCACCACCATCGCGCTCACCATCGCCTTCTTCCTCGTCTCCGCCTTCTTCGTCTACCGCTCCTTCTACGGCATGCAGATCACCGGCGCCCGTCACTGAGTCGTCGCCTTCATCGGCCTGAACAGTGACCTGAAAGTGGCCTGATAACCCGTTCCGCGGCGTGCCGGTCTCGATCGCTCGAGCCCGTGCACGCCGCGGAACTTCTTTTGGACCTCCGCTCGTCCGATCTATCCTCTCGCATGGCCGATTCGTGGCTCCGCCGAATGGGTGCGCCGGTCGTCGTCGCGTGGGCCGCCACGTGCGTCGTCGTCAACTTCCTCACCGTCTCGAGGTGGCGAAGCGTGCCCATTCCACACCCCGTGATGAACGTGCTCACGGGCACCGCCGTCCTCCATGGCTGGCCCGTCATCGAACCCGACGAGTGGATCGTCGTCGATCCCGGCACGCGGAAGGCCGCCCTGCAGTCGCTTGCCGGCACCGTCGAGGAGTGGCTCCCGCGCCTCACCGACAACGGTGCGAGGGCCTACAGCATCGCCATCGACATCAGACGCTCCGAACCGGGCCCCTGGTCGCCCTGGTGCCAGCGGGCCGAGATGACCTGGGCGGCCAAGCCCCTCCTCCGACGCGACGATGCTTCGCTCGCCGCCGACATGCCCCTCATCCGCTCGGTCTGGATCGAGTCGCAAGCCGCTCGCAACGCGAACAGGCGACTGGTCGAGGAGCTCTCGACGGGCGCCGCCACGCGGACCGACTGGTTCCCGGGCTTCATCGTCAACGACATCGCCCTCGCCCTCATCGCCGCCGCCGGCCTGAGGGCCGCGTGGACCGCCGGCTCGCCCCTCTTCAGGCGCCGGCCCGTTCGCTCACCCGCCTGATCGCCTTGTTGGCGATCGACCCGATGATGAGCGCGATGGCAATCGTCACCGCGACGCCCGCGACGATCATCCATCGCGGCATCGCCCGATCGATCGAATCTCGCGTCAACGCCTCCTTGATCCCCGCCCCGATCGCCACCGCCGCCGCCGTCCGAGGCGCCATGCCGATGCACGTGCCCACCAGGTACGCCAGCCGGGGCACCTTCACCGCCGACAGCACCAGGTTCATGAGCGCAAAGGGCGAGTTGGGGGGCAGCCGCAGCAGCGACACCGTGCCGATCGACTTGAGCACGTCGCCCTCGTCGCGAGATCCCACCAGCGCATCGCGCACCGCCTTCCACTTGGGCTTGCGGCCGATCACCCGCTCCACCCGCTCGCCGCTCGTCCGCGAGCCGATCTCGTAGGCGATCGCCGCCCCGCCAAGGAAGCCCGCCAAGGCCGCCGGCACTCCCAGCATCATGCCGAACGCATAGCCCCCAAGCACCGCCTGGGCATAGGTCGGCAGGAGCGCCAACCCAGACAACAACGCAAAGCACGCCACGTAGACCGCGATGCCGGTCTCGCCGTGGCTCTTGAGCCACGCCGCGGCATCCCCGATGTTGGCCAACAGGAAGATCCCCGCAAGGGCCGGCATGAACGATGCCACCGCCGCCAAGATGCCCGTCGGGCCCAGCTCCCGCGCGATCGACCCGGCCGTCTCGCCCGGAGGCGCCGCGTCGGCTCGGTCGGTGAGGGCCCCCTGTTGCGTCGAATCGTCGATCATGGCATCAGCGTAGTGGCCTCCCGCCGCGACTGGGCCGGTGGTGCCCCCGGGCCGCTCGGGTGACGGCCTGCGGTCCGCCCGCAATGGGCCGTCCGAGTATCCCATTTATTCCGATTTTGCGGCTTGGGGTGGCATTGCCCCGGCCATGGTGTACCTTGAGGTTGTCACCCCGGAGCCGTGCAGAGACACAGACATTCACGTTGGGCGTCCGTTTGCGCCTCGCGGAATCGTCCGTGCACTGCACGTGGCCGGGGTGTTTGCTTTGTCCGGTCCTTCTTTTTGGACCGGAGGGGTGTGTTCACGATGTCGTTCCAGCGTCACTCATCCATCCTCGCCCTCGCCCTGCTCGCCGGCATCGCCGGTTCTGCGGCTGCCGCCCCTGTCGGGATCCCCGGCCAGGGCGCTTCGGGTCTGCCCCTCCAGTCCTTCGGAGGCGATCCGACGCAACCTTCCGGCGGCGGCTACTCGCCCCGGGTCAATCCGCTTCGGGGCGTGATGCCCAACGACCGAGTCTCCGTCACCTTGACGATGTACGACTCGATCTTCAACTCGGTCACGGTCAACTCGCTGGGTGATTGGCGATGCCTCCGAGGCACGACGCTGGTCGACGGCGGCGCGAATCGCAACGGCACCGGCCGCGTGCAGTTCTCGTGGGACGAGACCGTCTCGGGCAATCGCACCTTCATCCGAGCCACCATCCGCACCAGCAACGCCGAGCCCCTGCTCCCCCTGTCTGCCACGGTGCCGCTGCCCGGCGGACAGACAAGCCCCGCGGCTTACTGGTCATGGCGGTTCGGCGCCATCGATCCCGTCAACTACCAGACCAACATCACGCAGGTCACGCTCATCCGCAGCTCGATCTCGCTCAGCAGCGACAACGGCCAGAGCTACTCATCGACCATGACCACCACGTCGGGCATCCCCAATGCCAGCAACTGGATCCCGGGTTCGGATCCCGGCCAGCTCATGACCAACTTCGGCGACGGCACCAACTTCGTCCTCTTGCAGTATGAAGTGGCCTATGTGCCGCCCCCTGGAAGCGCGGTGCTCGTTGCCGCGGGCCTCGCGACCATCGCCTCCCGCCGGAGGCGGTGAGTCAAGGATCGACTCCCTGTCGCAAGTCCAGCGCCGTCGGCATTCGTGCCGCGGCGTTTTTCATTTCGGCCCGCCCTCGCTCCTCCCCGCTCAAGACCCGCCCGCCGAATCGATCAAGCCAAGCGAACTCGCCGTCTGGCGATATCGCTCCCACATCGATTCGAGCGAGCCCGGCACGATCCGAACCTGGCCGATCACCGTGATGAAGTTCGTGTCCCCGCCCCACCGGGGCACCAGGTGGGCGTGCAGGTGCTGGGGCACGCCCGCGCCCGCGGCACGCCCCTGATTGATGCCCATGTTGATGCCCTGCGGATTGAGCGTCCGTTCCATCAGGTCGCACGCCACGTCCACCAGCCCCCAGAACGCCGCTCGCTGCGAGGGCGAGTAATCCAGCAGTCGCGGCGATGGTTCGCCCAACGCCACCAGCAGGTGGCCGCTTGCGTACGGATAGGCGTTGAGCAGGATCATCCCCGCGCCCGTGCGCACCACCACGTGGTTCGTCCGATCCGCGTCGGGATCGAGCCAGTAGTCGCGAAGGAACGATCCCGACGATGGCTTGGGCGGCCCCGACTTGCGCTCCTTCTCCTCGAGCGACTCGAGATAGGCCAGACGCCACGGCGCATGAAGCATCGCGGGCGTCGGATTCACCGGGCTGTCGTGCGGTTGTGGCGGTTGCTGGGGGCCAGACATGCGGCCAGCGTAGGAGCCGCCTGGGCCCCCGCTCCGGCTCAGTCCTCGTCCTCGTCCTGTCGCTTGCCCTTCCCGCCGGGGAACAGCGCGCGATCGAACGACAGCAATCCCGGACCCGAGAAGGTCAGCGAAAGCCCGGCGCACAGCAGCGAGAACTGCCACAGCAGCATCGCGAACATCGGGCTGCCGGCCGCATCCGTGGCATAGGGCGGGTGGTCGGGGATGAATCCCAGCACCGTGCGGCCCGCCTGCATCGCCGGGCCGATCTGCGTCAGCCACATCGCCGCCAGCATCGTGCATGCCAGCGAGAAGCCCGCCAGTCGCGTCAGCAGTCCCACCAGCACGAACAAGCCGCCCACCACTTCGGTGATGGCGCACGCCCACGCCAGCCGCGACGGCCACGAGCCCTGGGTGACCGCCGCCGGCACCAGAGGCATCGGGGCCCCGCCATCCCCGCTCGCCGACCCGTTCACCGACGCCACCTTCAGCGTGATCCCGTGCACCCGCCTCACCCGCACCTCCTCGGGGAAGTCCGACTCCTCATACGCCGCCTTGATCGATCCGTCCTGCGGCGCGATGATGCCCATGCCGGCGAGCGTCGCCGCGGCTTGACCCTTCACGGGCATCGTTTCCAGAATCTTGCCGAAGCCGGCCCACAGGAATGTCACGGCGAGGGCGGCACGGAGAAAGAGCGGGGCGATCGATGATCCTGCCATGGCCTCATTCTAGAGGTTCGTCGCCCGCAGGGATCTTCCGCGCCGGGATAACCTCTGTCGCCGTCGCGGGTGTGGCGAAATGGGAGACGCGCGGGATTTAGGTTCCCGTGGCCGCAAGGCCTTGCAGGTTCAAGTCCTGTCACCCGCATTGCTTCGCCCGTCCAGGGCGCCCCGGGCCGCGGCCCGGTGGCGCGGACGCGCTTGGGATGAACGTGACGTCGATTCGCGAGCGATCATGCGGGGTCCGCAACTCGAGGCCGCGACCCGCGGCCTGCGCTGGTGCGGCCTCCCGGGCGACGCCTTGTCGCGGAGCCACTCCCCGCTCACGCCCCCGTCCGGGCCCGCCTCCACAACAGAAGCCCGCTCGCCGACCCCACCACCAGCGCACCCATCACCTCGCCCGCGCGGTTCACGAGGTCCGCGGCGACGGCGAGCGTCGGGTCGCCCCCCGAGTACCACGATGGCAGCCATGCCGCCGCCAGTCCGATGGCCACCTCGCGCACGCCCAGCCCATTGCCCGCCCAGGGAATCAGCATCGCCGCCTGGCTCACCGCCGCGATCGCCGCCGCCTCGCGGAGGTCGAGCGTGCGCCCTCCCGCGAGCGCAAAGACCGTCGCGTACCGCGCCATCCACACCATCACGTCCAGGCTCCGCACCGCGGCGGCAAGCCAGAACCACCGCCACCAAGAATCCCGCCGACCCGCGATGATCGAGGCCGCCACGAACGTCGCCGGAGGCATGGCCAACGCCATCAGCGTCCACGCGACCGGAGCGGCCGAGTCGGCCGGCACCACGTGACAGCAGGCCAGCAGCAGGCCCACCGACAGGCAACCGCAGGCGATCGAAGCCGCCACCGATTGCACCGATCGCGTCATGGGAATGCCGTCCTTCGAGGCATGCCACCAGATGCGAAAGAACAAGCCCGGCCGCACCGGCGAGTAGTTCGCCAGCCACGCGAAGCCCGTGAGCAGTTGCATCTCGCCTCGAGTCGGGCCGGCGAAGGTCTCGCTTGGGCCCGGTTGCAGCAAGAGCCGCAGCATCTCCGCGCTCAGCAGCCAGTTGAGGCACGGCAGCAGCAGCAGCAGTGCAAACAGCCACGGCGACGCGGCGCGGATCGAGTCGGTCGCGGCCCGCAGCGCGGAAGGGTCCTTGAGCACCACGGTGCCGGCGCCGGCCAGCAGGCACACGCCGATGACGAATCCCGACACCTGCACCCACCGCCGCGAGGCGGGCGCGGGCGCCGTGGCGGGCTGGGCGTCGCGTCCGCTCATCGCACCGCCGGCGTGTCCTTGGAGATCTTGGGCTTGATCATGTCGGTCGTGCCCGTCGAGGCGTAGGTGGGCTTGCCCGACGCCAGTCGCTCCGACTGGATCGCCGCCGCCTTGACCACCGACGCATCGGCGTCCGTCCCCGCCGTCGTCCCCGCCGTCGTCAACGCCGGATCGTCGGCCTTGGCCACTCGGGTGAGCAGGCCGACCACGCGCACCGACGGGTGAGGGTCGGCCTTGATCGCCGCGTCGAGCGGCTCGAGCGCGGCCACCTGCGAGGCGGGCGGGAGCATGCTCGCCATGAGCAGGCGACCCTCGACGCTCAGCGACGGATACTTGGCCACCAGTCGCCGCACCATCTCGGGCTTGAAGTCCTGTCCGAAGCCGGTGGCGGTCACCGCCGCACCCTCGAGCAGCATCGCCATCGCGCCCGTCGTCGCCGCGCCGATGGTGGCGTCGGTCGCGGCGTCGATGCGATCGTTGAGTTGCTCGGGCGTGAGTCTGGCCTCCAGCAGCGGCTCTCGCGCGGTGGTGGGGGTGTTGAGTTCGATGCAGCCCGCGCCCTTGTCGGTCACCTTGAAGCCCTGCAGCACGCGATAGCGAACGCGGGTCGGTCCGGCCGCGCCCAGTTGCGAGAGATAGCCCGTCAGGCCGGCATCCGGCCGCACGCTGATGGTCAACTCCTCGCGAGGCATCAGCCGGAAGCGGCGATCGAACTCGAACACCTCGGGCACGACCGCCGGCGGATCCTTGATGGCCGCCACCTCGATCATCGGGCTGAAGAGGAATCTCGCGTTGATGGGCTTGTTCGAGCCCATCGCCAGCGGAATCGGCGATGCGTTGCGGATCCGCAGCGTCAGCGAGCCGCGATCCAGCGGGCCGATGCGAGAGGGCGGCGAGTCGATGCTCACCAGTTGGAAGAGTTGCGGCTGCGACACCATCGAGTCGATCCAGCCCGGAATCTTGCGGGCATAGGCGTTGGCCTGCTTCGCCAGCGAGGTGTCGGCGTCGCCTCGACGCTGGGGCATGCCCGCCAGACGGTTCGCTCGATCCATCGCGTACGTGCAGTGCGTCGTCAGCGGGTCGGCCGATGCCGCCGCGCGAAACGCGGCGATGGCCTCGTCGGTCCGCCGGAGCGCGGCCAGCGCCTCGCCACGCGCCATGAGCAGGTGGGGGTCGGTCGGGTCGTCGGTCTCCCGGCCGGTCATCTCGAGCGCGGCGGCTGCATCGCCCTTGCGCAGCGTCACCCACGCCTTGAGCGCCGCGACCTTGGCGCTGCCGTCGGCAAGGTCCTTCGTGCACGCCTCCATGTCGGCCTCGACCTTGTCGACGTCCGTCGCCGTCATCAACCGCCAGAAGTTGAGCTGCTGGCGCAGCAGCCGACTCTCGACCGCAGCCGTCTCGTCGGTCCAGTGCTGTTCGCGGGCGTTGGGGAGTGAGAGCACCTGGGCTCGTTCGGCCACGGTGGCGGCCATGTCCGCCGCCGACTGGGCGAGTTCGGCCGCGTCGCCCAGCGAGGCGGCGGTCGCCAGACGCACCTCCTCGAAGAGTATGTCGAGTCGCACGTCCTGCGGACCCGGCATGTTGACGACGTTGCCCGCCGCGCCCTCGACGGCCTCGGCCCGGGCCTCGCGAGCGTTGCGCGCCGCCGTGTTCCGCTCGGCGTACAGCCGCTGACGGATGAAGTCCGACGGACTCTTGGCCCCGTCGCACCGCCAATCGAGCATCAACGCCTCGATCGTCATTCGGAAGTTCGACCGCACCCCGTCGGCCGCGAGAATCATCGTCTGCACGCGGTGGAAGCGACGCGCCTGGTCGAAGGCGCCCATCTGCGTCAGCTGACGCGACAGCGTGATGTGCGCGTTGGGATCGAGCGGGTCGGCGTACAGCAGGTTCGTCATCAACTCCAGACGACCCATCGCGTCCTCCGAACGCGACGAGAAGAACGTCAACGCCAGCAGGGCCGCGTCCTTGTTGGTCGAGTCCAGGCTCGTCGCGAGCTTGAGCTTCTCGATGAACTTCTCCTCCTCGCCTCGCTCGCGATGCAGCAGGGCCGCGTCCAGCGCGAGCCGGCTTCGGATCGATGCGTCCAGCGACGCGCCACGCGGCCCCAGCAGCGATTCCATCCGCGTCAGACGCTCCTCGACCGTCTGGTACTTCGCCAGGCGGGTCGAGATCAGCCGCAGTTGCGCCACCGTGTTCGACGGATCCGCCTGCACCGTTCGCTGCGTCAGTTCGAGGAGCAGATCCTGGTCGCCCGCCCCCCACGCCGCCTCGGCCCTGCGGCGGAGCAGGTTGAGATCGTCCGGGGAGTACCCCTGCGCCATCCCCAGCAGCATCGCCGCCGCCGCGAAGTCCGCTCCCGCCGGCGCGTCGGCCGTGCGGAGGTTGAACAACGCGAGTCGCTCGAGCGCGTCGGCCACCATGAGACGCAGCGATTCAGGCGTCGCGTCGGGCGTCGGGGCCGCCGCGGCGACGGGGGCCGCCGCCGCGGGGGAAGTCGTCGCGGACGCCTTCATCTCCCCTTCAGCCGCCGGTGGCGTCTGTCGGGCAGGCGACGCCACCGTCAAGCCGGCGACCAGGGCCAACGCCGCGGGCACGCCGACGCGGCGGCGTGCCGACACGAGGGGCAGGGGGGAATGAGCGTGGCGAAGGCGGTTCATGGAGTGCATCGATGCCTTGTTTTTCGGGAATTGTGGGTACCTGACAGTAGACATACGGGCGTGGAACGCCCCTGTTCTCGACGCCCGCCGCGCGAGATCCCGAATCGTCGCCCCCCACGCCCCGCCACGGGGGGACTTTTCCGTCCGAACTGGGGAGCGCGCGGGCCGCCTCGCCGGAAACCCGCTCGCTCCCGCCGTACCCTCCCGCCATGATGCGTCGCGTCCGTTCAGGAGTCGTTTGGATCGGCCTCTTGGCCGGTCTGGTCGCCCCCCTCACCGCCTGCAACCGCTCCGTGTACCCCTATGGGGAACGCGTCGAGGCCAACTACAGCGGCCGCACCCTCACGGTGCGCCTCGACGAGTCCGTTCGCGTGCCCCGCGTCATGGCCGCCATCGACGAAGTGCTCCGCGATCGGGGATATTCGGTCGTCAGCACCGCCTCCACCGAGGAGGATGGAGAGGTGATCGCCCGCGGTCCGCGGGTCGTCACGTACCCGCGACTGGTCATCAACGCCCGCCAGACCAGCACCGCCTGCGTCGTCTCCATGCGCAACGAACCCTTCGGCGACAAGGACCAGGTCGAGCAGATGATGCGCGCCTTGCTCGTCAAGCTCGGCGTCTGATCGTGGGGTCCACGCTCGACCCGCCGGTCGTTGGAGCCCTGTTCACCCTACCCTGACCATTCGTTCGACGCGCTGTTCGCACCACGCCTTGGCGCCTTTGCGGAGAAGCCACCGATGACCCGTCCTGCCGCACCTTCGTTCACGCGCTCCCTCGCCGCCGCCGCGGGCCTGTGCCTCTCCCTGGCGTGCGCCACGCTCGCCGGGTGTGCGGCATCCGCCCCCTCCAAGCCCGCCGCCGGCAGCGACACCCAGACGCCCGCCCGCTCCTCGACGATCGACTTCCCGGTCGACCACGCCGCGTGGTCGACGCTCGGGTATCGCCTCGACTGGGTCGGCTTTCCGTTCAAGGCCGGTCACAACGTTCCGATCGTCACGGCCGTGTCCCTGGGCGACAGCTTCGTCATCCAGGACCGCACCAGCGAGACCGCGCTGCTCGACGGCTCGACCGGCGAGCGTCGCTGGGGGGCCAGTCTGGCCAACCCGCTGACGAAGTTCGTCGGCGCGGCCCGCGACACCGTCGATGCCTCCCGCGTGCTCGTCAGCAGCGAATCCGAGGGCTACCTGCTGGACATCGCCACCGGCAGCCTCGTCGCCAAGACCAAGTACGAGCGCGTGGTGAACACCCGCCCGCAACTGGTCGGTCGCGTCGCCATCTTCGGCACCTCGACGGGCGAGGTGGTGAGCCACGTCGTCAGCCAGAGTGTCAAGGGCTGGGGCTTCCAGACCGGGGGCTCCATCGAGGCCGATCCGGTGCTCCTGGCCGACGGCGACATCGGCGTGGTGTCGCAGGCCGGCGACATCATCTTCCTCAATCAGCGAGGGCAGGTGATCGGTCGCAACCGCATCCTCGGCCCGGTCGCCATGGATCCCGTCACCGACGGCGAGTCGCTGTACATCGGCGGCCAGGATCAATCCATCTGGGCCTTTGCCTCCAATGGCGCGCTCCGCTGGCGTCACCGCACCTCGAGCCCGTTGAGCGCGCAGATCGCCGTGCGCAGCGGCGTCGTGTATTGCAGCGTCCCGGGCGAGGGGCTCCTCGCGATGAACGCCGCGGACGGCGCAGTGACGTGGAAGGCCGCCGGCGTCAGCGGCTCGGTCATCGCCTTCCGCAACGGCCGCCTCCTGGTCCGCACCGCCTCGGGCATCGACATGCTCGACCCGGCCAACGGCTCGGTGGTCAACTCGGTCCCGCTGCCGGGCATCTCGATGCTGGTCCCCGAGGCGATGGACGACGGCGTGATCTACGCAGTTTCGACCAGGGGCACCGTCGCCAAGCTCCTGCCCAGGTGAACGCTCCACCGGTTCCCCTCACCCGTAGCGCGGGTTCGCTTGCCCGCGGCGACACTCGCCCGCCCTTCGGGCTGGCGATACGCCCGTGAACACGTCGGCACCCCCGATCCGCACATTCCCCCGCCAGCCCGCTTCGGGCGTCCCCACGGCGGGCGGCCCGGTGCGCGAATCGAGGCCCTCCGTACGGGCTTCCCTCACCCGCGTTGCGGGTTCGGTCACCCATGGCAACACTCGTCCGTCCTCCGGGCGGCGTGCGTGCGGGAACGCTGGCCCGCTTTGGGGCGAGCCTTTGGTGCACGTGACGCAGACTCACGGCGCAGGCGTTCCCCACAACGGTCCATCGCGGTACTTCCCCTCGTACCACCGATTGGTGATGGCACGCAGTTCAGTCGCGAATCCCATCGCCTCGAGGCGCGTCGATCGCAGCGTCACGATGATGGCCCGGTCGGTCGTCGCCACGTGCGTGATGCGCACGCCGCTCCGCTCCGCCAACGACTGGGCGCATGCCACCACCGTCGCGCGGGTCTCGTGATCCTCCAGCGGCGTGCCCGACACCGCCGACAGCGTCACCGTGCTCTCGGATTGCCCGGAATCGTCGGCCATGCGTCAGCATACGCCCCGTTCACGTCAGCACCATCGCCTCGCCCGCCAGCCCCGGCCCGAAGGCCATCGCCACCCACGGACGCGGCGCACGCCTGGCTCGCAACCGCTCGAGAATGAACAGCACCGTCGCCGACGACATGTTGCCGTGCTCGCTCAGCACCCCCAGCGCATCGCCTTGGGCCTGTGCCGTCGCCTCGGGCGAAAGCGCCAGCCCCCGGGCCACCGCCTCGACCACCCTCGGACCACCGGGGTGAATCGCCCACGAACCCACCGCCCCTCGCTCAAGCCCCGCCCCCGCCAACACCTCGTCGATCCACGGCCCGCACGCGGCTTCCAGCACCCGAGGCACCCGCGCCGAAAGCGTCATCTCGAACCCGTGATCGCCGATGCTCCACGCCATCGCGTCGCGCGTCGGCTTCCCTTGCGCATCGCCAAAGAGCCGTGATCCGAACGCGCAGAGCGTCGGCGCGTCGTCGCCGATCCCAGCGGCACGCACCACGCACGCCGCCGCGCCGTCCGCGAAGAGCGCGTTGGCGATCAGTTGGTCGGGCCGCGACGAATAGTGCATGTGCAGCGAGCACAACTCGACACAGCACACGAGCGCCACCGCGCCGGGATCCGCTCGCGCGAAGGCGTCCGCCGTCGCCATCGCGTTGATCGCCGCATGACACCCCATGAACCCCACGTTCGTCCGCCTCACGCGACGGTCAAGCCCCAACGACTCCATCAACGCCTGGTCGAAGCCAGGCGCCTCCAGCACCGTGCACGACGCCGTCACCACGTGCGTGATCGATTCGGCCCTCGCGCCCGCCGAAGCCAACGCCCGTCGCGACGCCTCCGTCGCCAGCGCCGCCGCGTGCCCTGTCGCCTCCTTCAGTCGCCGCGCCGTGCCCGGCCCGTGCGGCTGTTCGGCCCGAGGCGGCTCGTAGAGCCGCTGACCAGATCCCGCCGTCCACAGCACGCTCGAACGACTCCTGATCCCCGTGCCCGTCGCCAACCGTGTCGCCGCATCGCGGTCTGCCGTCGTCCCCGCGATCATCGACGCCAGATCGACCGAGTCCGTCGACGAAATCGCTCCCGGAGGCACCGCCAGCCCCACGCCCGCCACCCGCGGCATGCGGCTCGGCGTCATCATCGCACCCCCGCCACCAGACGCGCGCCCCGCTCGGCCAGCCGCGGAAATCGCGCCGCCAACGACACCATGCCTCGCGTCGCCGCTCGCGAACGCAGCACGCCCGCCATCAGCGAACAGGTGCGACGGCGCGAGGCGAGAAGTCCCTCGTGCGCAGCCGCCCATGCCGCGGCGTCATGCCCCTTCCTCGCCATGCCGATCGCGTGCGTCGTCGCCTCGATGGCTCCCTCGATGGCCCATGTCATCCCCTCGCCCGTGAAGGGCTCGACATAGCCCGCCGCATCGCCGACGACCAGCGTCCGCCCGCTTGCGATTCGCCGCCGACGGCGCGTGAGCAGGGGCGTGCCCCGCCACGTCGCCGACGCCAGCGCCTCGCGCGAGAGGTCCGCATCCGCGAACAACGCGGCCATCGTCGCGCCCGCATCGCCGCCCGCTCGCACCGCTCGCGGATCGATCGCCGCCGCGACATCGAGCGTGCCGTCGCCCAGTCGCACCGCGCCCAGGTACCCCGGCGACGCGCATCGCATCACCAGTCGTCCCGCGGGCAAAGGTGAGGCGCCGCACTCGAGCGTGGCGCCAAGGCCCATGCGACTGCGCGGATGGATGTCCCACCCGAACTCCTCCAAGCCCGTCAGACTCGTGCCGCCAAGACCGTCGCACGCCATGACCGCCTTCGCCCTGGCGACGTGCTCGGGCGTCAGGCGAACCAGGCCGTCGCCGACGACGCGGGCCGCCAGCGGTTGAAGCACCGTGACGCCGCGGGCCATCGCCGCGCGAAGCAGCGCGAGGTCGAAGGCGGGCCGCGCCACCACGCGGTGCATCGCGAAGGCGGTGTCGGCGCGACGATCGCTCCATCGCAGCGACAGCGTGTCGAGTCGGGGCAGGCCCTCGAGCACGCACGCAAGTCCGACGCGCTCGAGCGCCCGTGCGCCCCGCGACGAAAGACACCCGCCGCACACCTTGGGACGAGGAAAGGCGAACTTCTCGATCAGCAGCACGCGCAGGCCCGCCTCGGCGCCGACGCACGCCGCCGTGCCTCCGGCGATGCCGGCGCCGATGATGATGACGTCCCACGTCTCGCGCGCCGCGCAGGCCGCTCGCTCGAGGAGGTCGTGGTGCCGGTCGCTCGTCATGCCGGCGGCTTCCATGTCAGGAGCATCCGCTGAGGCCACGCCGGCCGCACGCTCGCGCCCGCGAGCCCGGCGTGCCGGGCCATGTCGGCCAGTTCCGCCATCGTGTACGACCCCTGCACCGAACGCACCGCATCGACGTGCACCACGCGACTGGTGGTCAGCAGGCGAGGCGCCACCCACGCCAACGCCAGCCCGCGCCGCGTGCGTCGAAGGTCCAGCACCAGCAGCAGTCGCTTCGTCGCTCGGCCCAGTCGCGCCAAGGCGAGCGTCGCCTCCGCGGGGTCGAGGTGATGCATGAAGAGCGAACACGTGACGATGTCGGCCTGCTCGGGCAGGTCCGAAGCGAGGATGTCGTGGCGAATGGTGCGAAGGGGGAGGTCGCGAGCAGCCGCACGCTGCTGCGCCGCCTTGAGCGCCACGTCGCTGATGTCGGAGGCGATGGGAGCGAGCGAACGGCCGCGGTCACGGGCGATGCTCGCGAGGGCGACGGGAAGATCGCCGCTCCCGCTCGCCACGTCCAGCAGCGAGAGGGAACCGGGCGAGGGCGTGCCCAACTCGCGCGAGATCGTCCGCCACAGCGTGCCCGCGACCGAACTGCAACGGTTGATGCGAGCAAGGCCGCGAAGAGCGTGCTCGTGTGCGTCGACCGCAATGGACGGATCGTCCATGAGTTCCGCGGTTCGACGTCTCACCGGCGGCTCGAGCATGGCGCACTGTAGCGACGGCCCGACACGCCTGAACCGCCGCGGCCGGTCGAACCCCGGGGGTGTTCCACGTGGAAAAAGTCAGCCGCCCGACGCAACGTGCGCCGGGCGGCTGGGGCCATGAAGAGATCGGGAGCGATCGCGGGTTCAGCAGCCGCCGGTGGCCCATGCCCGGTGGAAGAACTCGGCGTCGTCGAAGTCGATGCCGCCGTCCTGGTTCACGTCGGCGCACGGCAGGCCATCCTGCCACTCGTCGAAGAAGGCACGCACGTCGTCGCCATCCACGCCGCCGTCCTGGTTGAAGTCGGCGGGGCACTCGGGGCACTGGGCTCCGGCGTCGCCGCACAGTTCCATCTCGTCCAGGACGATCCGCTGGAAGGCGGCCTGCCAGACCTGCGACGTCTGGGCGAAGGGGATGATCTGCGTGGCGCGGGGCAGCACGCTCACCTGCGGGCGGGGCAGGTCGATCTCCGATTCGAGGCAGCCGACCCAGCCCACGTCGTCGGTGTGGATCAACTCGATGTCGGAGGAGCCGAAGCCGGTGGGGAGCGTCACGGTGCCGGCGAGGGCGTAGCCGTAGGTGCTCGGGCAGGGGCGATGGCCTTCGGCGCGGAGCAGGTGCTCGTAGACGTGGTTGAACTGCACCGCGCCCAGGGGACTGAGCACGCTCATCAGGCCCTTGCTGGCGGGGAAGACGCCCACCCAGCCGCTCTGCGAGATGTCGCCTCGAGGGTCGAGTTCGACGGAGCGGTAGCCCACGCCCGCGCGGCCCAGGAAGGAGGTCCAGTTGATGCCGCCGAAGGGGTCGAGGCGAACGGTCATGATGTTCTGGGTGCCCGCGGCCAGGTCGTTGTGACCGTTGAAGACGATGTCGCGGTTGGGCATCAGGGTCAGGCCGTTGGCCGTGCCCTTGCAGGCCGCGCCGCCGCCGATGAGCGACGAGGGGTAGGTGATCGCGAAGATCGGGTTGCCCGCGTTGCTGAGACGCATGACCAAGGGGTCGAGGCGGCCCGCGCCGGCGGCGGTGGTGTCGACGTCGGTGCCCGTGAGCACCAGCGTGCCGTCGCTGTCGAAGACCACGTCGGTGAAGCTCAGCTTGGTGCGGACGCCGTAGCGACCGTCATCGATGCCTCGGTTGAAGATCGGATTGCCCAGCGCGTCGGTGCGGACCACCACGCCGCGCTGATTCGTGTTCGACACCCGCTTGCGGGCGACCAGCGCGAAGCCCGGCTGGATGTTGGGCGACTCGGGAGCGACGGCCACGCCCACGCCCGCGTACTGACCGTTCACCATGTCCTCGCTCGAGGTGTCGCCTTCGTAGACGCGAGACCAGCGGTAGTTGCCCGCGGCATCGAGCCGCAGCAGGGCCAGGTTCTGCGTCGCCGCCGCACTGGTGGTCTCGGCGCCGATGATGAAGCCGCCGTCGCTGGTCTGCTCGATGCTGTAGCCGATGTCCTGACCGTTCCCGCCGAAGCGGATGGACCAATCGATCTTGCCGTCGGAGGCGTACTTGACGACCAGGATGTCGCGGTTGTCGGTGCCGGCGGGCATGATCGAGCCGGTCGTGGCGTAGCCGCCGTCGCGGGTGCTGACGACGCCGTTGGCCGACTCGCCTGCGGCGGTGCCGTAGAGGTTGTTGAAGGTCTGGGCGTGGCCCACGCCCGCGAGGGTGGCGGTCAGTCCGGCGACGAGGGAGATGATGGTGGCGGTCTTCATGGCTGTGCTCCTGTGTTCCGACGTGCTTGGGAGCCGCGGTCGGGCTCCGACACCATGCCTGCGATGCAGGAGGAGCGATCTTGCCGTGTGAGGGCGACATTTCCGCAAAGACTTGCAAATGAACAGCTTGCGACAATATCAACGCCGAGCTCCGGGCGCAAGGCCACGGGGGGCGTCGGGGCGGGTCGGTGGGTTCAGTGCGTGGAGGCGACGGCCGCTGGGGGTTCGGGCGGCGGCGGCGGCGGGTTGAGTCTCGCGGCCACCCACGTCTTGGCGAAGGCAAGGTCGCGGCGGATGGTGCGGACGCTGAGATCGAGCGTGGCGGCGATCTGCTCTTGGCTCATGCGGCACACGGCGCTGAGCATGAGGGCTTCGGCCATGCGAGGGTTGATCTCGCTGAGTTCCGCAAGGAGGTCGGAGAGGTGACGGGTTTCGGCAGTCGCGCGGGCCTCGGGCGAGGGTTCCGTCTGACGCAACGATGAGACATCGCGTTCGCGCTGCTGTCGCGAGGAGGCGGATCGGAATCGATCGATGCGGAGCCACTCCATGAGGCGACATCCGATGGCCAACGCGGCCTGTTCATCCTTGGGCGGAACGGGCAGACTGATGAGACGACAGATCGTCTCCTGAGCGAGCGAACTGGGCGATCCGCCGACGGAGGGGGCCTTGGTGGCTGCGATGCGGCGCAGTTGCGGATAGATCGCCGCGATCATCCGCCCGAACCGCTCGTGGCGAGAGGCGTCCGCTTCATCCGAGTCCGGGTTGTTGTCGCGCGGCGTCGTCATGGCTGCGTGGGTTCGAAAATGGTACGATCCCCGCGCGGTCGCGACACGGCGGGAGGGTCGGTGGGCTTTGACGATACTGACAGCGTGACCGCTTCGCAGGTCCCATCACGACCGTCACTTGCGCTTGCGACCGGGCCGCTTGGGACGCGTTGGGGTTGCCTCTTGCGTGAAGGGGAGCGTCTCCGGGAAGGGGGCTCGCATGGCGTCGTCGAGCTTCACGACGATGTTGATTCGCGGCGGAGGTTGGTCGGCGGTTTCCGCCGGACGTGACGCTCGGGGTGGGGGGTCGCCCAGCGTGCTGCCGCAGATGTCGCAGTTGGAGGCGTGCAAGGCGGAGTCGTAGCCGCACCCGGCGCAGCGACGGCTGGTCGGCGCGGGCGAGGCGTTCCGCTTGGCGAGGTGGGAGCGCCTGTAGCGACGGAAGTGCGCGTAGGCGACGATGGCGCGCGGGCAGGTGATGCCGCTCAACCGTCGGGCGTCGTGCAACTGCTGGACGGAAAGGGCGCCCGTCTCGAGTTGCTCGAGCATGTGCACGAGGGCTTGCGGTTCGTGCGTCGGTTCCTTGACGAAGGCGAGCAGCCAGTCCCAGTCCGCGTCCTTGGGAGTCGAGCGAGCAAGCTTCTCGAGGATGGCGGCGGCCCGATTGTCGGCCGGTGGCGAATGGGGTGTTGGCGTGGCGACGCTGCCGGGGGGCCGAAGCGGCGTGGCGCGCAGGTCGTCGTCGGATGGCATTGAACGGACCTGATCGATCAGATTCGCGATCCATCCTTCCTCATGCAATGGGGTGACATAGGCCTGGAATGGTGGCGTGGCATCGCCGAGGATGAAGGTGAGCGCCTCGCCGAGGAGGGGGTGGGGAGTTGGCGAGGCGATGTCGCCGGGGAGCAGCAGCGGACGGGGCACCATCGTCCACGACCGGGCGGACACGGCGGGGGCGTTGTCGATGATCTTGGTTTCGACGAGGGTGGGGACCGAGACGGTGCAGGTGCCGCAGCGGCGGCTGAGGTACTCGGCGGTCACCGGGTCGAGCTTGCCGCCGATGGCGATCTGGGATTGGAAGCCCGAGAGGAGCACATCGGCGCCTGCCTGTCCGTGCAAGGCCTGGAGTTGCGACACCGACTGGGTGGCGGCGACGAAGCTGAAGCGGTGCTCGCGACAGGTGTGGAGGACCTTGGACAGCCCTGGGATGAAGGACATGGGCGCCAGTTCGTCGATGACGAAGAGGGTCTTGATGTTCAGGCCGCCGGTGGCGGAGCGACAGGCCTCGCGTTGCAGGGCGCGGATGAGCCGCCCGAGGACGAGCGTGATGAAGGGCGTGAACTTGTCGAGGTCGGGCTCGTCGATTTCGAGGATGAGGATGCCGGGCATCCTCACGAAGCGGGAGATCGAGAACTCGTCGGCGCTCAGCACCGGCTCGAGGCCGTCGATGAAGGAGGTGGCTTCGCCGATGGTCGAGGCGACCGTCTCGCCGTTGCGGTTCCAGTTCTGGAAGTTCGCGAACCTGCGGAGCAGGGGGAAGTTCGGATGCTCCGCAGCAAAGGCCTCGTAGTCGCCGCCGATCACCACCTTGCGGATCTCGGCGAGGGTGCGACGCTCGGGGGGCAGATCGGTGCAGATCGCGGCGATGGCGTGGGTGAGGAAGTCCTCGGCCTGGTTGTAGGCCCACGCGCCTTCGCCCGAACGCGAGGCGCGTGCGGCGCCAGCCACCATGCATGCCGCCACCTCGCGGGCCGCCAGCAGCTCGTGGCAGCCCTCGAGCATGGTGCAGCCCAAGGTGCGGTCCATGCTGCCGGGCGCGAGCAGGTTGATGTCCTGGTCGCGCAGGCTCTTGGCGGCCACCTTGCGAAGCAGCCGCGTCTGGCTGCGGCCCTTGACGTTCAAGTAGATGAGGCACCAGTGCGTGCGGATGGCGGCGATGGCGGCGGGGAGGGTGCCCTTTTGCGTCTTGCCGCTGCCGCTGCGACCGAAGAAGATGGCATTGGGCGAGACCAACCCCAAGGGAATGGGGAGGCCCTGCGCCTCGACCACAATGGGGTTGGGTTCATGGGCGATGGCGTAGGCGTTCAACAGGTTGAGGTGCTCGTCGGACTTCTCTTGTGCGCGGGCGAAGAGCGCTTCAAGGTCGCGATTGGAGGCCATGCGTGCCTGGCCGAAGGGACCGTTGGGCGCGATCGTCACGCCCGGCGTGGCGAAGGGTTTGCCGGGCGGGAAGTGGAGCGACCGCCAGTCGAAGGGTTCGTGCTGGCGTGATGGGTCGCCGCCGGGGGGTGTGGTCGTCATCGCTCCGCTCCGTGAGTGGGTGGGGGTGTGGCTGGTGGGGTGCCAACCAGAGCGCCGCGGGTGGCGTGCGTCTGGCGGGCGAAGGCGGTTCGAGGGGTGGGCCGCTTGAAGGGCGTGCGTGGCGATGCCGCCGCGACGGCGGCATCGGTGGTTCAAGGCGTGTTCGCGCGTGGTGCTCCGCCTTCCCGCGGGCTTGTACTCCTCAGACGAACGCGGGATCCGCCACTCGACGTGATCACGCGAAAATCGGGTGAGGCGAAACGCAAGGAGCAATCACGCCACGGCTTGCGCGCGGCGTCGGCCGAGAGGCGACTGTGCGGGCCGCCGGATTTCAGTTCGACTGAAAGGCGTTCGATCCTGCGGGTGCATGATCCGCTTCGGTTCGGCGACCCACGCTGCGTCCGTCGTCTCATCCGTCGTTCCCTCCGTACCCGCCGGGGCGTCATGTCTGATGACGCCCCGGCGGGCGGTTCCCCCTCCGGCCGGTTGCATCCCCCGCCCACATCCCCTCCATCGAGGACCCAAGTCGCGGCCGATTCGGCGTGCGTGTTCGGTGTGCGTGTTCGGTGTGCGTGCATCCAGCGAGCGACGAGCGGCTGATCAGGGAATCGCTTCGCTCAACGGATCGTCGCTCGTCGCCGCCTCGTCGCCGGCCACGGGCCGTGCGGGCGGAGCGGGCTTGAAGG
>CAIYWI010000110.1 GCA_903929885.1 uncultured Phycisphaerales bacterium | reverse complement strand
GCAGGTATCGAGACGCCTGATCGGAAGGCCTCGTCGCGACCATCTGCTCCGTCACGGGCAGGTAGGTGTCGACGATGGCCCGGCGGATCGGTCCGCTCCCCGGCCTGGCCTCGACGAAGGCCAACGCCTTCACCGCCGCCACTGTCATGTCCGAGGCCGCCTGCATCTGCAGGGCGTGGGTCCGCCATGACCATCCCGTCCACGCCAGCACCGCGGTCGCTGCCGCCGCCAGAACGCCCGCGGCAAAGGGACGCTGGCGTGCCGCCCGCGTCAGCGTCCGCCACGGACCGTCGTGTCGCGCCGAGACCGCCCGGCCGTCGAGCGTCCGCTCGAGATCCTCGGCGAACTGGGCGGCGGTGGGGTATCGGCGTGCGGCGTCGGCGGCGACGGCCTTGAGCACCACGGCCGCGAGGTCCGTGCCGCAGTCCCGGTTGAGGCGTCGGGGCGAGACCGGGACGGAACTGCGGATGCGGGCGAGCGCGTCGATGAGCGGCACGCTGTCGAGATCGACGGGCGGTCTGCCGCAGATCAACTCGTAGAGCACGGCTCCGAGCGAATAGACATCGCCGCTGACGACGGCGTCGCCCCTGAGTTGCTCGGGGCTGGCGTAGTCGAGCGTGCCCACCAGCGAGCGGCCCATGGTGGTCGATCGCAGGGCGCCGCCGCCCGCGTCGAGGAGCCGGGCCACGCCGAAGTCGACGATCTTGAGCCGCCCGTCATCGCCCACGAGCAGGTTGGCGGGCTTGAGGTCGCGGTGGAGGACGCCCGCGGCATGGGCGTGCTGCACCGCCTCGCACGCCTGCAGCATGAGGCCGACCCGTTCGGCCAGCCGCAGCCCTTGTCGGTCGGCGTACGTCGTGACCGGCAGCGAGCCGGGCACGAGTTCCATCGCGATGTACGGCAGCCGCGTCTGCGGGTCGATGCCCCGTTCATAGACATGGGCGATGCCGGGGTGGTGCAGGCCCCCCATGAGTTCGGATTCGCGTTCGAAGCGGCGGCGAGCGATCGGGCCATCGACCCGCAGGAGCTTCACCGCCACGTCGCGGTTGGGCTCGCGCTGGCGCCCCTTGTAGACCAGGCCGCCCGTGCCCATGCCAAGCAGTTCGATGATCGCATAGCGGCCGATCTGCTCGGGGAGCGGGCCGACGTCAAGGTCGTCCGCCGGCTCGTTCCAGAGCGACTCGAGCGTGGCGGCATCGGGCGTGACCCCCGGCGACGCGGCGGCATGTGCATCGAGTTCAAGAAGGCGATCGACGTCGCGGCGGAGCGAGGCGTCGCCGCCGCAGGCCTCGTCGAGGGCGAGTGCACGATCCGACGCGGGCAAGTCGGCCACTCGAAGGAAGATCTCCTTCAATCGGGCGGCATGCGGCGGCGAGTCGAGCCAAGCGGCCTTGGCTGCCGCGGGCTCGGCACTGGCGTCGGAGTTCGGCAGGTTTGATGAGTCCACCGCCATGGCTTCACGCGGAGGGAGGGGTGCGGCCGTCACGATTCCCGGCCTTTGCGCCTGAATCGAGGGTCCTGATGCGGTCGGCGAGCCAAGCCTTGGCGAATCGCCAATCTCGCTCGGCGGTCGAGACGCTGACCCCGATCAGGACCGCCGCGTGATCGATCGCAAGCCCCGCGAAGACGTGGAGCTCCACCAATCTCGCCGATCGCGGATCGATCGTGGCGAGCACCTCGAGCGATTCGTCGATGGCCAGCAGCGAGCGAGCCTGCGACTGTCGCGGCGTGATCGGCTCGCGACTGTTCGCCACCGCCGGGGCGTGCCGCCGCCGCACCTCCCGACGGCGGATCCGGTCGACCACCACCGACCGGATGGCGGTGGCGAGCACCGCGGCATCGCGGGCGGGGTCGGGTTGCACAGGGGCATTGCCGCCAGCCGCCCGGGACTCCAGCACCCGCACAAAGGCCTCATTCAGGACGTCGGTGGGTTGAAGCGTGGGCCCGCGGGGAAGGCGGCCCAGGCGGGCGGCGGCGATGCGACGAAGCGACTCGAACGCCGCGCCGGGGAGAGGCCAGGCCTGAGCGTCAGGCCCAGCTGTTGCGTCGTGGGTGGTCCCCTGCGAGTTCATGGGCCCCCCTGGTACTCGATCAGTCGTCAAAATCGGACTTGTTTTTCGAAACCCTGATGCCAGGGCGGCCTTGTGATCGTCAACGGCGGGGGCTGCGCCCGTTGGATGAGGGGCAGGCGGCCTTCGTTGGCGAACCGGGCAGCTGGAGTGGCTCGGTTGAAAGTGGAATGGAGCGGCAGCGATCACAAGGGAGGCGACAAGACCCATGCGAAATCGAACGATGCGACGTGCGGCGGCGATGTTGGTGGCCCTGGCAGGAGCGACGGCCAGCGGCCAGACCGTGGTGACGTGGACCGGGGCGGCGGGGGACGGGAACTACTCGAATCCGGCCAACTGGAACCCGCAGGTGGTGCCGGTCAATGCCGGAGCGAGCACCTACACGGTGATCATTCCGGCCAATGCGACGGTCAATCTCGACATGTTCGCCGCTTCGGAGCTCGCCGTGCAGAACCTCGTGCTGGGCAGCGGCGCGAGGATCAATACGCGGATCGGCCGGACGCTGACGGTCGTGCAGGACGCCGACATTCGCGGGAACATCGACGCGACCGGCGGCGGCGGTTTCATCTCGAACGGGGGCAGCAGCGTGGTCGCGGGCAACGCCTCGAGCATTCCGTGGTTTCGTGCGGCCAACAACGGCGTGATTCGCGTGAACGCGGTTTCGTATTCGATGACGCCCATTCGGTACGGCAACTTCACGATCATGTCGGCAGACACGGGGGCGACTCTCGATCTTAGCCGGCTGACCACGCTTGATGCCGGCTGGAATGATTCGGACGGCACTTGGTACACGACCTCCGTGACGGCAAGCAACGGGGGCGTGGTGGACCTGTCGGGCGTGCAGAGCCTGGTGACGCCGGCAAGAAGCGAAGATCGCATCGAGTTCGGCATGTCGACGGGCGGGGTGGTGAATCTCAACGGGCTTCAGCAGATCACGGGAGGCGGTCAGGCGAGGATCATCGTCCCCAACGCCGCGACGTATGCCTTGCCGTCGCTCGCGACGGCGAACAACCTGCGGTTGGACATCGGGCAAGGGGCGACGGTGAACATGCCCTTGCTCACCTCCGCCAGCGGTGCAGGGTTCGCGCCGGACGACATGGGGACGGTGACCGACACCGTGGGGTTC
>CAIYWI010000109.1 GCA_903929885.1 uncultured Phycisphaerales bacterium | reverse complement strand
GTTCCCCGCGAGTCCTTCGGGCACGCCCGGGTACAACCTCAGCGAGTTCGCCCGCGATTACGACAATCCCGCGCTGCTGCGCTCGATGATTTCCATCGGGCCGCGAATGAGCGATCATGCCGCGCTGGCAGCGATGGCCGCAAAGACGCTCGACGAATCGAGGCCGGGCTCGCCCGACCAAGGCGCGGCCGCGTGCGTCCTGGCCTATCAGGCCCTTGCCGGGGGCGACGCGCTGCAGCGTCGTGCCGCCATCAAGCGACTTGACGCCTTCGCGTCCGCCCACGACGGTTCGCCGCACTCGCTTCGCTGGGTCGTCTCGGGCGAGTATGTCGCCGCACGGCTCGCGCTGGCCGTCGGCGATCGCGACGAGTCGCTCCGCCGGTTCCGCCACTGCGCCGCGATGGACGCCACCGTCTTCAGTCCGCTCCTTGGCACCAAGACGGTCGATGCCGCGTGCCGCGCGGGCGTGCTGCTGGCGATGGACGGGCGGGTGGACGAGGCTCGCGAGGCGTGGATCGGGGGCATCCGTGAGGCCCGTCGCCTCGCCTCCGGGTCGTGGCTCAACGTCATCGGCGACGAGCGTTCGCCTCAGCCCTACGGCCTGCACGAGTTGGCGCAGGTGATCGACGCCGCCAGCCACTGCGCCGGTTGGCTGGGCGTGTCCGGTCGGCTCGGCGAGCAGCCGGGCTTCGCATGGGTGGATTCATCGCGTCAGACCTTCGGCGACACGAGGGCGTATGTCAAGGATCTGCTGGCGGCCAAGGCGTGGCTCGAGGCGATGCTCGCCGCGTCGGGCGACGCCCGCGTGATGCAGGACCGCGTCGCGCGGCTGTGCGAGCAGGTGACGGCGCTGCAGGGCGAGCGGGATTGGCTGAGAGCTCAGGTGCGGAACTTCCAGCGCTTGACCGAGCAAGTGCAGGCCTCGTACGACAAGCTGCATCAATGGAGCAAGGAGCTCGAGCAGGCGCGGGATTGGCATGCGTCGCAGGCCCAATCCGCTCGCGCCCTGGTGGCGGACCTTGAGCGAGCGAAGGACTGGAACGCGGAGCAGTTCTCGAACTGGAAGGCGGAGGCGGAGGCCAGGGCGGCGGCGATCGAGTCGCTTCGGGCCTCGTTGGCGAACCTCGAGCGGGCTCGGGACTGGAACGCGGAGCAGGCGTCGAACTGGCGGGAGGAGGCGGAGACCAGGGGGAGGGCGATCGAGTCGCTTCGCGCGTCGATCGCGGACCTCGAGAAGGCCCGCGATTGGAACGCGGCGCAGGCGTCGAACTGGCGGGAGGAGGCGGAAGCCAGGGCGAGGGCGATCGAGTCGCTGCGAGCGAGGATGGCGAGCCTCGAGCAGGATCGACACCAAGAGCGTTCGGCCGCCGAGGCGGAGATCGACGGCATGCGACACGAGATCGAGCGACGCGCGGCACGCGAGGCCGACCTCGAGTCCCGCGCCGCGGCCGATGCCGCCGACATCGCCCGACTCGCCGAGGAGTTGGCCGCCTCGCGCCGGCGGATCGACGCGCTGCTGCAGCGCGGGGTGGTCGATCGCATCCTGAATCGCCCCGTCTGATCGCGGCGATGGCCCGCCTCGACGGAGTATGATTGACCCCGGAGAGCGAACCGGGCCGGGGCCGGTCGTCCCGGAGCGTTCACGCGAGCATCGGATGATCGATCCACGACAGCCCGACTTCGATTGCACGCCTGCTTCGCCCTCCCGCGCCCGTTTCGGCTATGCGCCGGCCGGTCCGTCGGGCGAGCCTGCTGTCGCCGTCATCACGCCGTTCCACAACACCGGCGAGGTCTTCCGCCAGACGGCCGCGTGCGTGATGGGGCAGTCGCTCCAGAACTTCGAGTGGATCATCGTCAACGACGCCTCGACCGACCCCGCGGCCGTCGCGATGCTCGACGAGTTCCGCCGTCGCGATCCCCGCATTCGGGTCATCGACCTTCCGGCCAATGCCGGGCCCGGGGTCGCCCGCAACACGGGCATCCGCGAGGCCCGAGCTCCCTTCATCTTCCAGCTCGACGCCGACGACCTCATCGAGCCTGTCACGCTCGAGCAGTGCGCCTGGTTTCTGGCCTCCCATCCCGAGGCCACCTTCGTCAAGGGGTGGACGGTGGGCTTTGCCCACAAGCCGCACCTCTGGACCCGCGGCTTCCATGACGGGGCCGTCTTCCTTCAGGACAACGTCGCCACGATCACGGCGATGATGCGCCGTGACGCCTTCCTCGAGCTTGGCGGCTACGACACCTCGATCGTCGGAGGCATGGAGGACTGGGACCTCTGGCTCCGCATGGCTGCCGCCGGCAAGTGGGGGCGGACCATTCCGCAATACCTCGACTGGTATCGTCGACGCCCCAATCACGGCGATGTCTGGCAGGACTGGGACGGCGGCGAGCGCCAGCGGCGGTTCCACGAGCGGATGCGGGCACGCCTGCCGCAGTTGACCCCGGCGACCTTCCCCGCCTGCCACCCGCGACCGCCCGTCCCCTTCGAGGACGTGCGACGCGACCTGCCCTTCGCCAATCCGCTCGCGCGCGGGACGCGTCGCCTCCTGCTGATCCTCCCGTGGCTCACCATGGGCGGCGCAGACAAGTTCAACCTGCGCATGATCGAGCAGTTGTCGCGTCGGGGCTGGGAAGTCACCGTCGCCACCACGCTCGAGGGCGACAACGGGTGGCTCCCGCAGTTCACGCGGCTCACGCCCGACGTGTTCGTGATGCCGCACTTCCTGAGGCACGCCGACCGCCCGCTGTTCCTGCGTTCGCTGATCGAGTCGCGCCGGCCCGACGCGGTGATGATCAGCAACAGCGAGATGGGGTATCAACTCCTCCCGTACCTCCGCTCGCACTGTCCCGAGCCCGCGTACGTCGACTACTGCCACATGGAGGAGAACTACTGGAAGAACGGCGGCTACCCGCGGTATGCCGCGTTCTGTCAGGAGTTGCTCGATCTCAACATCGTCTCGAGCCGCCACCTCAAGGCATGGATGGTCGAGCGAGGGGCGGACGCCGATCGCATCGAGTTGTGCACGACCAACGAGGATGCGCAGGAGTGGAAGCCCGACCCCGAGCGTCGCGCCAAGGTTCGGGCCGAACTCGGGCTCGACGACGCGATGCCGGTGATGCTCTATGCCGGTCGCATCTGCGACCAGAAGCAGCCCCGCGTCTTCGCGGGCACGATCCTCGAGTTGCACCGGCGGGGCCTCTCCTTCGTCGCCCTGGTCGCCGGCGACGGCGTCGATCGTCCGATGCTCGAGGACTTCGCCGCTCGCCACGGGTTGCACGGCCACCTCCGCTTCCTCGGGGCGGTCCCCAACGCCAGGATGAAGGACCTCATGGCCGCCTCCGACATGTTCTTCCTGCCCTCGCTCTGGGAGGGAATCTCCCTGGCCATCTTCGAGGCCATGGCCGCGGGATTGGCGATCGTCGGGGGCGATGTGGGGGGGCAGCGGGAACTCGTCACCTCCGAGTGCGGGGTGCTCATCCAGCGGTCGACGCCCGAGCGCGAGATCGCCGCGTACGCCGAGGCCCTGGCCCCGATGATCGCGGATCCGTCGCATGCCCGGCGAACGGGCGCATCGGGGCGAGCTCGAATCATCGATCACTTCCAGCTCTCGCACATGGGCGATCGGCTCGACGCGTTGCTGCAAGTCGCGATCGCCAACGCGAAGGAACGCCCTCGTCCGGCCCTGGGGCGGGGGTTGGGGCGCGAGTCGGCCGTGCGGGCCGTCGAGTATCTCCGCGTGCACGGACTCGCCGACTCGCTCTGGGGCGAACGCGAACGGCTTCGTGCGGCCTTGGGCGCCACGTCGTCGATCCAGGCGCCATCGGTCGCCGCCCCCGAGTCGGAGGCCGGCGCCGCCGCCGAGTTGGCGAGCATCGAGTCCAGTCGCTTGTACGGACTGATCCGATCGTTCAAGGCCAATCCGCTCTACGCGTGGATTGCACGGATGCGGTGGGGGCCCGACTGGGATCGCGTGGATGCCGGCGAGCCGCCCGCGATCCGGCTCGCTCGTGTCAAGGCCAGTCGGGGCTATCGCTCCATCCTCGCCATCAAGCGAACCGGCCTGTACCGCCTGTACGCGCTTCGAAAGTACGGGACGCTGGCCGACGACGGGGCCCCGCCGCCGACGCATCTCGGCGGCGTGAGCAGCGATCCGGCGCGAGCCAAGGGAGGCTGATCGCGCCGTCCTGCGCCGGGTCAGGTCCGGTCCACGATCTGCATGCCCTTGGCGCTCAAGGCCGCGAACAGCTCTTCCGCGTGCGAGCGATCCCGCACCTCGACGGTGGCGAGGATCTTGACCCGCGACATGTCGGCCGACGAGAAGGCCCGTTCGTGCTCGACTTGCTTGATGCTCGCGCCCGTCGCCGCCGCCACGCTCGCGAACTCCTGAAGTCCGCCCGGGCGGTCCGAGATGTACGCGGAGAATCTGGCGAGCCGGCCGTCGGTCACCAGCCCGAACTCGATCACGCGGCCCAGCACCGCGGGATCGATGTTGCCGCCGCAGAGCACCAGCGCCACGCGCTTGCCCGCGAGGTGAGGCAGGTGGCCGCCGATGAGCGCGGCCAGCGGGACCGCTCCGGCGCCCTCCACCACGCCCTTTTCCATCTCGACCAGCCGCAGGATCGCCAACGCGATCTCCTCTTCGGTCACGCTCACGACCTCGTCGACGCGCGTGCGGGCGATCTCGAAGGCGTTGGCGCCCACCTGGGGCACGCCCAGGCCGTCGGCCAGCGTCGGCCGCCCGTTCACCCGCACCGGTGTGCCCGCCTCGAGCGCCGCCGCGAAACTCGCGCAGTGCACCGGCTCGACGCCGATGATGCGGATGGAGGGCTTGGTCTCCTTGACCGCCAGCGCGAGTCCGGCGATGAGCCCGCCGCCGCCGATGGGGCAGATGATCGCGTCGAGGTCCGGCGCCTGCTCCACCAGCTCGAGACCGATCGTGCCCGCGCCGGCGATCACCTCGAGGCCGTCGAATCCGTGCACGTAGGAGTAGCCGTGCTCGGCGATGAGCGTCTCGGCGTGCACCTTGGCCTCGGCGATGTCCTGTCCGTGGAGAATCACCTTCGCGCCGAGTTGATGGCAGCGAGCCTGCTTGATGAGCGGCGCGTGCCGCGGCATGACGACGGTCACGGGGATGCCCAGCCTCGATCCGTGGAAGGCCAACGCCAACGCGTGGTTGCCAGCCGAGGCCGCGATCACGCCCCTGGCTCGCTGCGCCGCCCCGAGTTGCATCAGCGCGTTGCACGCGCCCCGCTCCTTGAACGAGCCGGTCTGCTGCATGTACTCGCGCTTGGTCAGCACCGTGCAGCCGCACAGCGACGAGAGCGTCCGCGATTCGCGGCAGGTCGTGTTGATGACGGCCCCGTCGATGCGGAGCCGGGCGGCGACGATCTGGGAAAAGGCGACGGGCATGGACCGCAAGTGTACGACCCGCCGCGGGATCATCCCCGCAGCGACATCTTCAACGCCAACAGCCGCCCGTACGCCGCCCCGTCGCCGCCGTCGACGCCCGCGGGCAGCGGGGGTGGCGAGGAGGTCGCGCCCTCGATCATGCCCCGCAGCGTCGCGAGGTGCCCCATGGGTCGCAGGCCCGCCAATCGGTGGGCGTGGAGCCAGCCCAGCAGTTGGCCTCGCCAACGCAGCAGTCCCCTGGCGTGACGACGGGCCATCCACATCCAGTTGCGAGTCGACAGTCGCAGCCAGCGATCGCTCTTGCGGCTCGCGATGATGCTGTCGTGCCACACCATCCACGCGGGGTCGAAGACCACGTCCCACCCCGCCGCCAGCAGCTTGAGGGCCATGTCGGTGTCGTTGCGATAGAGCGTGTAGCCCGTCTCGTAGCCGCCCACCTGCTCCCACGCCGCGCGACGGAAGAGATTGCCGCACCCCATGTCGGGCCAGCGTCGCTGCAGCCCGCGAAGCGACGCGGCCTCGAAGGGCCACTCGAAGGCGAGCGTGCGGGGATGGCGTCGGTGCAGCATCAGTCCGCCGATCGATGCGTCCGCCCGCATGCAGGCCGACGCCGCCTCGACGGCCCCCTCCTGCGGCCACGAATCGTCGTCGAGCACCAGCAGCAGCTCGCCCGTCGCCCTCGCCGCGCCGATGTTGAAGCCCTCGAGAATGACGTTGCGTTCGAGCGCGACGAGCTCGACGCCCGGGAACTCGGCCCGCACCATGGCGGCCGAGCCGTCGGTCGAGGCGTTGTCGACGACGATGATCTGGGCGTCGCGCGACCACGCCTGGCCGCCGATCTCGCGCAGCGTCCGCCGCAGCGCATCGCGCCGGTTGTGGCTGAGGATCACGGTGGAGACCGCAGGAGGCACCGGTCCCATTCTTGGCGCGCCGCGCCGCGTTGCCGTCGCGTACGCTCACGCCTCGACGCATGTCCCGCGACGTTCCACCGCCCCCGGACGATTCCCGCCCGCCGCGATCGGCGCCGACGCCCTCCTTCTCGCAGGACCTCCCCGTCATCCGCCGACGCGAGGAGATCGCCGCCGCCATTCGCGATCACCAGGTCTGCATCGTCTGCGGCGAGACCGGCTCGGGGAAGACCACGCAGCTCCCGCAGATCTGCCTGGCCCTCGGTCGCGGCCGGCGCGGGGTGATCGGCCACACCCAGCCCAGGCGACTGGCCGCCCGCAGCGTCGCCGCCCGCATCGCCGAGGAACTCGGCACGCCCCTGGGCGGCGCGGTGGGGTGCAAGGTCCGCTTCGGCGACCAGACCAGCGATCGCACCTGCATCAAGCTCATGACCGACGGCATCCTGCTCGCCGAGACGCAGGGCGATCGAGACCTCCGCCAGTACGACACGATCATCATCGACGAGGCCCACGAGCGTTCGCTCAACATCGACTTCCTGCTGGGATACCTCAAGCGGCTCCTGCCTCGCCGCCCCGACCTGAAGGTCGTCGTCACCTCGGCCACCATCGACCCGCAGCGGCTCAGCGACCACTTCGGCGGCCCGGCCGTCGCCCCCGTGCTCGAGATCTCCGGACGCACCTTTCCGGTCGAGGTTCGCCACCTCGCCCTCACCGACGACGACGAGGACTTCGACGAGGTCGAGGAGCGGGCGATCGTCGACGCCGTCGACGAACTTCTCTCGCCCCGCATGCCTCCCGGCGACGTGCTGGTCTTCCTGCCCGGAGAGCGGGAGATCCGCAACGCGATGACCGCCTTGCGGCGTTCCATGCGAGCCGAGGCGGAACTGCTGCCCCTCTACTCGCGACTCTCCAACGCCGAGCAGGACCGCATCTTCCGTCCCTCCGGCGGTCGCCGCGTCGTCCTGGCCACCAATGTCGCCGAGACATCGTTGACCGTGCCGGGCATCCGATACGTCGTCGACACCGGCCTGGCCCGCCAGAGCCGCTACGACCCCCGCACCCGCGTGCAGAAGCTGCCGATCGCCACGATCTCGCAGGCCTCGGCCATGCAGCGTTCGGGTCGCTGCGGCCGCGTCGCGGCGGGCGTGTGCATCCGACTCTACTCCAAGGAGCAGTTCGAGGCGTGGCCCCGCTTCACGCAGCCCGAGATCCTCCGCACCAACCTCGCCGGCGTCATCCTGGCGATGAAGTCGCTCGAACTGGGCCCGATCGACTCCTTCCCTTTCGTCGAGCCCCCCGACGCGACGATGATCGCCGACGGCTACGCCACGCTGCACGAACTCGGCGCCCTGACGACGCCCGACGCCGCCGGCGACATCACCCCCATCGGCCGACGCCTGGCGCGGCTTCCCGTCGACCCCAAGGTCGGCCGCATGATCATCGCCGCGGAGGAGGAGGGGCGTCGCGGCCATCCGTGCCTGTCCGAGGTGCTCGTGCTCGCCGCCGCGCTCTCCATTCAGGATCCGCGAGAGCGGCCCATGAGCCGCCAACGCGACGCCGACATCGCCCACCTCTCGTTCCACCACGAGCACTCCGACTTCATGGTGTTGCTCAATATCTGGGACCAGTACCAGCATGCGGCCGAGCGCCTTTCGCACGGTCCGCTTCATCAGTGGTGCCGCGAGCGGTTCATTTCCTCCAACCGCATGCGGGAATGGACCGACACGTGGCGACAACTCCGCTCGCTCGCCGCCGAGGACGAGGAGGATGACACGGCGACCCCGCCCGCCGGCGGCAAGCACCTCTACGACGCCATCCACCGGTCGCTGCTCACCGGACTGCTCTCCAATCTCTGCTGTCGCGACGAGGCGGGGGGCGAGACGATCTATCGAGGCAGCCGCGGCAACCGCGCGTCGATCTTCCCCGGCTCGGTCCTCTTCCGCAAGGGACCCCGCTGGATCATGGCCGCCGAACTCGTGCACACCGCGCGACTCTTCGCTCGCACGTGCGCCAGGATCGAGACCGAGTGGGTGGAGGAACTCGCGGCCCACGTCATGACGCGCACCGTCAGCGACGTGCACTTCGACAAGGACCTGGGCGACGCCGCCGCGTGGGAGCGGGCCACGCTCGCCGGCGCGGTGATCGTCCCGCGCCGGAAGGTGCGGCTGTGCGAGCACGATCCCGCCGCCGCCCGTCGACTGTTCATCCGCCATGCGATTGTCCGTTGCGAGTACCGGGGCGACGCCCCCTTCCGCGCCCGCGCCGCCCATGCGCTGCAGCAGGCGCAGGACGCCGTCGCCCGCCTGCGCCGTCGCGACGTGCTTCGAGACGAGGAGGAACTGGTCGACCTGCTCGACGCGAGACTGCCCGCCGCGATCAAGGGTCGCGAGTCGTTCGATCGATTCCTCGCCGACCGAGGCGGCGATGCACCCGGCGTGTCGCTCGACCCGACCGATTATCTCAAGCCGGAGTTCCGCGAGGTCCTGGCCTCGTCGGAGCACCCCGGCACGCTGGAACTGGGGGAGCACGTCGCCCGTTTCGAGTATGCGTTCGAGCCGGGCAAGGAGATCGACGGCGTCACGCTGGCCGTGCCCTTGCTGGCCCTCGAGGATCTCGACCCGGACCGCCCTGCCTGGCTCGTGCCCGGGATGCTGCCCGACGTGGTCGCCGCGTTGTGCAAGTCGCTCCCCAAGGGCATCAAGGCGTCGATCGAAGCGGTCGCGGGGGATGTGGCGTCCTTCGCCAGATCGTGCGCGGGCGTGCTCGAGTTCGGCAAGGGTTCGCTGCGCGTCGCGCTCTCGGAGGCGGCGCAGGTGCTCCACGGCATCGACATTCCCCCCGAGGCGTGGCCCTTCGCCGCACTGGGCGACCATTTGAAGCTTCGCTTCGACGTGGTGGACCACGCCGGGCGCACGCTGGCCGAGGGGCGAGATCTCGCCGAACTCAAGACGCGACTGGCGCCTCGCGTCGCCAAGGCCCGGGAGGCACAGGCCAAGGCCAGATACCGGCGCGACGGGCTCGTCGCGTGGACATTCGGCGCGATGCCCGATCGCGTCGAGGCCGAGGGCGACGCCTGCTTTCCCGCGCTCATCGATCGCGAATCGAGCGTGTCGCTCACGCTGCTGGCCGACGAACGACAGGCCAAGGCCAACACCCACCTGGGCGTCAGGCGGCTCTTTGCCATCGCCTGTCGCGAGGAGATGCACGAGCGAATCGAGTCGCTTGCATCGTGGGAGGAGATGAAGCGTCACTTCGCCTCGCTGGGCGCCCCCGAGGAACTGCGCGACGCGCTGACCTGCCTGGCGTGCGACCGCGCGTTCCTGCACAATCAGACCCCGATTCGCCACCAGGCCGCCTTCGAGGCCCGTCGGGACGAGCAGTGGGGGCGGCTTGGCCAGTCGTTGATCGAGGTGGCCGCCGCCGTCGCCCGAATGCTCGAGGCCAGATTCCGCATCGCCGGTCGATTCGCCGGCGGCACGCCCCGACTCTGGGCCGCCAGCGTCGCCGACATGCGCGAGCAATCGGCGTTCCTCATGCCCAAGGGCTTCCTGCGGCTCCAGGCATGGGAACGAATCAAGGAGTGTCCCCGTTATGTCGAGGGCATTCGGGAGCGATTGCTCCGACTCCGCGAAGATGGCAGCGGGATCGAGTCCAAGGCGCTGGCCGAACTCGCGCCGCACTGGAAACGCTGGACCGGATGGGTGGCTCAGGCCATGGCCAAGGAACGTCACTTGGCCGAGCAGGCGGGCGGAACCGCTCCCGAGGATCAGGCCGATCGTGTCGCGGCATCCGGCGGGTCCAAGGGCCGTGCGGCGTTGCCACCCGCCCGAAGGGCCGCGCCAAGCGTCAACCTCGATGCCGGCGAATGGGCCATGAGGCCGGGCATGCTCCCGCAGGCGGTCGAACAGCATCGCTGGCTTCTTGAAGAATTGAGAATGTCGCTCTTTGTCCCGGACCTCGGGGGCGGTACAGTCTCCCCAGCGAGGCTCGATCAGGCGTGGGGCCTCGTCGTCAAGACCGTGCAGGATTCGAACACAGGCAGGAAGTGACCGGCCGTGCGGCCTCCGCCGCCTCGAGCCCCATCCCTGTGGCCGTTCGCAGGGCGTGAACAGCATCATGACGACCTCCACACCCACCTCTCCGGCCGGTTCCCAACGCGACCTTCGCGCCCGGCGAACCGGCGGCGCGATTCTCTACATCCGTCAATACCTTCAGGCACCGACGCAAATCGGCGCCGTGGCGCCCAGCAGCGTGGCCTTGGCATCCCGGATGCTCGAGACCGTCGACTTCGACCGAAGCACCGCCATCGTCGAGTTCGGTCCTGGCCCGGGCAATGTCACGTCGCTGCTCGTTCCCAGGCTCAGGTCGGGCACCCGGTTCTTCGCCATCGAAGCCAACGAGCAGATGTGTCGGGCGTTCCGCTTCAAGTTCCCCGGCGTGCGGCTGCACGAGGGCAGCGCGGCCGACGTCAGTTCGTTCTGCGAGCGAGAGGGCCTCCCCCCCGCCGAGAGCGTCGATGCCGTGGTGAGCGGCCTGCCTTGGGCCTCCTTCAGCGAGGATCTCCAACGCTCGATCCTCGAGGCGGTGCTCCGCGTGCTCAAGCCCGGCGGACAGATGGTGACCTTCGCGTACAACTTCGGGACGTTCCTGCCCGCCGGGCGGCGATTCTCCCGCACGCTTCCGAAGTACTTCTCGCGGGTCGATCGCAGCCGCAGCGTGCTGTGGAACGTGCCCCCGGCCTTCGTGTACCGCTGCGTCAAGTGATCCGACCTTTCTTGAATCGCCGTCGCCCGGTCGGGCCGACGCATCCCCCGACGACCATGCAACGACGACTCTCCGCCGTGCTCTGCGCCCTCCTCTTCGCGACTCCCGCGTCGGCATGGGACGCCGATGGGCACCGCGCCGTCACGAGCCTCGCGATCGAGGGCATCTCGCCTCAAGGCCCGACGTGGCTCAAGGACAAGTCCGTCGCCAGGCGCGTGGCGGACCAGTCCACCGTGCCCGATCGGTGGCGAGGCGTCAAGATCAGCCAACTCCAGCACGCCAACAACCCCGACCACTACTTCGACGTCGAGGATCTTGCGGCCTACGACCTCGACCTGCGTCGCATCGCGTCGCTGCGCCTCGAGTTCGTGAAGCAACTGCTCGAGATCCGCGTCGCCAAGGGGTGGAAACTCCCGCCCAAGCCGATCAACCCCGCCCGCGACCCGGACAAGACGCAGGAGTGGCCCGGCTTCCTGCCCTTCGCCATCGTCGAGCAGTACGGCAAGGTGCAGTCGGCCTTCAAGGTCATTCGCGTGCTGGAGGCCATGAAGGATCCGGCTCGCGCCCACCAGCTCGAGCAGGCCAAGGCCGACGCCACCGTGCACCTTGGCATCCTGGCTCACTACGTGGGCGATGCCGCCCAGCCGCTCCACACGACCAAGCACCATCACGGCTGGGTGGGCGACAATCCCAAGGGGTACACCACCGACCGCGGATTCCATTCGTACATCGACGGAGGCATTCTGCGCCACCATCGCATCGACGCCGAGACCGTGCGGTCCGCGTGCCAGTTCAACCGCCTCGTCGACGGGGCCGACCCATGGAACGACGTGCTCGCGCACCTCGAACGCTCGCACGCCCAGGTCGAGCCCTTCTACGAACTCAAGCGCACCGGCGATCTCGAGAAGGAGACGGGCAAGAAGGCGGTCGAGGCGCGGTTGGCCGACGGCGCGACCATGCTCGCCGCCCTCGTCGAGGCCGCGTGGAAGGCCGCGGAGCCCGGCAACAAGGACATCGCCGACTTCAAGCGGTACGACTGATGGCGGGACGTCGCGACTCGGGCATCGATCATCGACGGTCCGAACCGAACGCCGACGTCACGTTCCCGGCGTCTGCTGCTCCACCGTCCAGGCGAGGTCCTTGCCGCGACAATCGATGTGCACGGCGAAGAAGCCCGGGCGACCGCCTGCGGTCTGCTGCTCGGCGGCGTTCATCAACGGCCAGATGATGCGGCGGTCGGTCTCCGGCACGGGCAAGGCGTCGAGTTCCTCCGGGCGGAACCAGTCGAGTCGACCCTCTCGCATGTCGCGAGGTTCGACGTGCACGGTCCCGAGCACGCGGTACACGAACATGAGCCAGTGTCCCTTGCCTTCGAAGGCGCACTCGCTGACAAGGCCGAGCAGGTGAATCCGCTCGATGGGAACGTGGAGGCCGGCCTCCTCGAGGATCTCGCGCTGGGCGCACTGGGCGGGCGATTCGCCGTGCGCGATGTCGAGTTTGCCGCCGATGGGCGAGCACAGCCCGAGATTGGGCGCCTTGGCGCGGCGGAGCAGGAGGATGCGTCCCTGCTCGTCGCGGAGATCGCAAAGGCAGGCGATGCGGTAGGGCAGGTCGGGCGAACTGCCGTGAAGGGCGTGGGCGTCGGCCATGAGGCCTCAAGGGTAGCGACGCGAGATCAGCAGGAGCCGTTCTCCCAGGCGGTGAAGAAGGTCTCGACGTCCGACCCGTCCACGCCCCCGTCCTGATTGACGTCGGCCGATCCCGTTCCGGCGGCCCAGGCCACGAAGAACGCCTCGACATCTGAGCCGTCGATGCCGCCGTCCTGATTGAAGTCGCCGATGCAGGGCACGCCCTGACACTCGTCCGGCACGCCGTCGGCGTCGTCGTCTCGGCTGGTCCCGCGGGCGATGTCGCAGGCGTCGGCCCGCGTGTTGGCGTTGCAGTCGGGGAACGACGGCACGGCCTCGACGATCTTGAGCACGGAACTGGTGCCCTGGTCGACGATGTAGAGTTCGCCCAAGGCGTCCTCGCCGAAGGAGACCACGTTGGTGAGCGTCGCTGCGCCCGGCGGATCGAGTTCGGCGGTGCGTTCGATCAGGTCCGTCGAGGTCTGATGGGTCGCGCCCTTGCGAAGGGAGTAGACCTGTCCGCCGCAGTAGTCGGCGAAGAAGTAGACGCCCCGGAGCGACGGGATGGCGCAGCCCCGGTAGACGTAGCCGCCCGTGATCGAGCAGCGGCCCAGCGTGTGCGAATAGGTGTGCAGGGGCAGGTAGAGCGACGTCGCGTTGCAGGTGCAGCCCGACAGGCCCGTGCAGTTGCGCCCCTCCATGCACCGCCAGCCGTAGTTGATGCCCGCGGCCGTCGGCGGGGCGGCGTTGATCTCCTCGATGACGTTCTGCCCGACGTCGGCGATCCACAGATCGCCCGTGGCGCGGTCGATCGAGCAACGCCACGGGTTGCGCAGGCCGTAGGCCCAGATCTCGCGGTCGCCCGCCGTGCCGTCGAAGGGATTGCCCGCCGGGATGCGGTAGGGCAGGCCCAGCGACGCATCGGCATCGTCGGCATTGCCCGGAATGTTGTCGGGACCGTCGACGTCGATGCGGAGCATCTTGCCGAGCTTGTTGTTCGTGAGGTCCTGCGCATTGCCCGTGCCGGGCGTGTGGCCCACAGCCGTCACGGTGTTGAGACCGTTGGTGTCGTTGGCGTTGCCCCCGTCGCCGGTGGCGATGTACAGGTGGCCATCAGGGCCGAATCCCATCCATCCGCCGTTGTGGTTGGCGTCGGGCTGGGGAATGGTCATCAGGATCGTCGCGGACGCCGGATCGGCCGTGGCGGCCGTCGGATTGCCGCCCGTGGCGCGATACCGAGCCACGATCGTCGAACCCGCGCTGATGCCACTTTGGGCCGACCGCGTGTAGTTCACGTAGAAGTATCCGTTGGACATGAAGTCCGGGTGGAAGGCAAGTCCCAAGAGGCCCTGCTCGCCGCCCGTCGAAAGGCCGGTGATCGACAGGTAGAGCGTCGCGCTCACCGTGTTGCTCGGCAGCGAGATCACCTTGATGCGGCCCGTCGAGCCGGACCGCTGCTCCACCACGAACAGACGCCCGAAGTCGCCCTTGGGCGACGCGACGTACACCGGACGCGTGAATCCCGAGGCGACCACCTGGGTCGCGAGGGTCTGCGCCCGCGACTCGGCCGCGGGCCCCGCGCCCGCGGCCAGGGCACATGCCAGCGGCAACGCCTGGCGACGGAGAAACGTTCGGTTCGAGCGGGGGCAGGTCGTCATGGAAAGAGTCTCTCCTCGGCCTCCGGTGACGGGGCCCTTGGCCCCTCGATACGAACCCTTGGGTGTCGAGGATGCGAGCCCTCGCGTGCCTCTGGGCGATTATCGGAGAACTCGGGCTTCTGTCTCGCCGCGATGTACGGATTCCATACGATCCGCCATGGCCAAGCAATCGCCCCCATCCGCCGCCTTCGGCGCTTCCAAGGTGGTGGCCTATCCGAAGACGGTCGAGCGTCTGATCGCCGAGTTCGCCTCCCTCCCCGGCATTGGTCGGCGCTCGGCCGAGCGATTGGCGTTCCACATCCTCAAGAGCGACCGTCCCGTCGCGGAGCGGCTCGCCAAAGCCCTGATCGACGTCAAGGACTCCATCCGACACTGCGACGTCTGCTGGAACCTCTCAGACGCCACCAGGTGCGAACTGTGCCGCGACGCGGCTCGCGACCGCTCCCTCGTGCTGGTGGTCGAGCAACCCCGCGACCTGATCGCCCTGGAACTCACGGGCATGTACAGGGGCCTGTATCACGTCCTGATGGGCCGCCTGAGCCCTCTGGACGGCATCGGCCCCGACGACCTGACGATCCCGGGGCTGCTCCAGCGGGTGGCGGACCCCAAGACCAACGCCGGCGAAGTGCCCGTCCGCGAGGTCATCCTCGGGCTCAACCCCACCGCCGAAGGGGATGGTACGGCTCTGTACTTATCGGACTTGCTGTTGGCACGGGGTTTGAAAGTCACGCGATTGGCACGTGGTTTGCCGACGGGATCACAGTTAGAGTTCGCCAACAAGGCGGTGCTCGCCGACGCGATCGAGGGGAGGAGGGCGGTGTAGGCCCCCCGGACGTCTCGATCGCGGCGGGTGGGCGGGTTGGCGGCAGTCAACGGACCATCCGATGCGATTCGAGACTTCCCAGCACATGAAGATGGGCCAGACCATGCGGATGGCCCCGCGGATGATCCAGTCGATGGAGATTCTGCAGATGCCGCTGGCCGAGCTCGAGGAGCGGATCGAGCAGGAACTCGAGAGCAATCCGACGCTGGAGCGATTGGATGGCAGCGGCGAGCCGCCGGCCGAGGCCGAGGGCCTGAGCGGACGCGATGCCGACGCCGACTACGAAGGTGCGTTGAAGGTCGACGCGGATCGGGGCGAGAGCGACTTTGCGCGCCTTGATTCCTACGAGGAATCGAACCCCGACGCGGCGGAGAACGACTACGAATCGGGCGATGCCGCCCGCGGGCAGGACGAGCCGGTGGATCGCTACGACCGCATCGAGCGGGATCGCTCGATGGGCGAGTACGTGGAGCGAGCGGGCTCGGGCGAGACGGACCCCAAGATGGAGGCGATGGCCGCCGCGCCCGCACGCGGCGCGTCGCTCATGGATCAGCTCCGCGGGCAGTGGGCGTTGGCCGACGTGGACCCGCTGCTCCGAGGCCCCGGCGAACTGATCATCTCGTTCATCGAGGACGACGGGTACTTGCGAACGTCCCTCGAGACGATCGCGGAGCGAGCGCCCGTCGGCGAGCAGTCGCACGTCGACTTGCTGAGTCTGCCTTCCTTCGCCGAGCGGCCGACGGTGGCCACGCTCGAGCGTGCCTTGGCCGCCGTGCAGCTCTTTCTCGAGCCGGCGGGCGTCGGCGCGAGGACGCCGGGCGAGTGTCTGCTGCTGCAGCTGGACGCGATGGAGGGACATGCCGCCGACCTGGGCTGGGATGCCAAGACCTTCGAGGACGCCAAGGTGCTGGTGCGTCATCACCTCGAGGATCTGATGCAGAATCGCCTGCCTCGCGTGGCCGAACGCACGGGGCTGACGCTCGACGAGCTCAAGTCGGCGCTGGGGCTGTTGCGACGGATGAGCCTCTCGCCGGGGCGGCGCCTGGTGGAAGAGTCGGCCCGCCCCATCGTGCCCGACGCGGTGGTGGAGTACGACGCGGATCAGGATCGGTACGTCGCGTACCTCAACGACCGCCGCATGTCGAACGTGCGGATCAACCAGGAATACGCGAAGCTCGCCAAGGACAAGTCGATGGACCGCAAGGATCGCGACTTCATCAAGACCAACCTGGGCAATGCGCAGTGGCTGCTCGAGGCCGTCGGACAGCGTCGCCAGACGCTGCTTCGCGTCATCGAGGCCGTTCTGGCCAAGCAGCGGGACTTCTTCGACTACGGCCCTCAGGCGCTCCGTCCCCTGCCGATGCAGGCCGTCGCCGACGAGCTTGGCATCCATGTGGCCACCGTGAGTCGCGCCGTGGCCGAGAAGCACGTGGCCACGCCTCGGGGCGTGCTTCCGCTCCGCAAGTTCTTCTCCGGGGGCGTGCAGACCAAGGCCGGCGCGGCGACGGGCGAAGGTGGCGGCGAGGACATGGCCTGGGAGGCCGTCAAGGCCGCGCTGCAGGAGCTCGTCGACGCCGAGGACAAGAAGTCGCCCCTGAGCGACGAGGCCTTGGCGGAGGCGCTCAAGGCCAAGGGGGATCGACATCGCCCGCCGCACGGTCGCCAAGTACCGCGAGCAGTTGGGCATCCCCGCCAAGCGACTCCGCAAGGCCTATTGACGCCGCTCGCGACGGTCGATTCCATATCATCGCCTTCGTGGCCGACTCCCGCGCGACCAGTCCGGTGCAGCGATCGCTCTGCGTCCATTGTCGCTACGTGCTTTCCGGGCTCGATCCTGCCGGGCGTTGTCCGGAGTGCGGCAAGCCGGTGGCCGACTCCTTCAACCAGGACCTGTTGCGATTCTCCACGCCCGACCGCCTTGCTCGCCTCGAGGAAGGTCTGCGCCTGGCGATCATCGGGATGATCGCGTACGTCGGCGTCCGAACCGCCCAGTTCGCGTGTCGCCTGACGGAACCGTTCCTCGCTGAAGGTCCGCTCGGCTCGATGCTGACGATGGCCGCCGGCCTGCTCGACATCCTGCTGCCGCTCTGCACGGCGGCGGCCTTCTTTGGCACGTGGAAGTTCCGTCACCCCTCCGACGATGCATGGCGTACGTGGCGAGCGCCCGCGGCGGTGACGCTCGTGGTGGCGGGGGGCTTGGGTGTGCTGGCGGGCCTGGGGGAGGGAGATCTGGCGACGACCATCGGGGTGGTGCTGTTGCGGGAGGCGTGCTTCCCGATCCTCGTGGCCGCGCTGGTCGGCGTGGCGTGCGTGGCGAAGCAAGTGCCCGACATGCCCCTGACGATCGCGGCCAGGAGCCGCGCCGGGTGGCTTTCGATCATCTTCGTCATGCTCGTGCTCGAGCCGTGGCTCAAGCTGGGCTTCCGCGGCCTGCTCTACCTGCAGTTCACGGACGGACTGAACATGTTCGCGGATCCGCTGGATCTGGTGCATGCGGCGCCACTGGCCGGCGTCGCGCTGGCGGTCTTCCTCTACTGCATGCGTCCGCTGTGGATGATGCGGCGGCGTCTGTTGGCCGGGGGCAAGTAGACAGGTCGCGGCTCAGGCCTGGCCGGTCCAGCGCACGAATCCCTCGATCGCCTCGTACTCGGAGAGTCCCAGCGCGTCGTACAGCCGCGCGGTGTTGCGATTGCGGTCCTCGGCCCTTTGCCAGAACTCGCGCGTGTCGTTGGGCCCCGGGAAGAGGGCCGAGTCCTTCTGGCTTTCGTGCTTGAAGATGGCGATCCGCTTGCGCTTCACCTCCTCGGGCGAGAGGGGCACGGCCATCTCGATCTCCTCGGGGCCCCATTCCTGCCACGCGCCGCGGTAGAGCCACACGGTGCAGTCCTTCATCCACGGGCGATCGCCCAGCCGCTTGAGCGCGGCGATGATGGCCGCGAGGCATACGCGGTGCGTGCCGTGGGGGTCGGAGAGGTCGCCCGCGGCATAGACCTGGTGGGGCTTGACGCGCTCGAGCAACTCGCAGGTGATGCGGATGTCCTCCTCGCCGATGGGCTTCTTCTTGACGCGGCCGGTCTCGTAGAAGGGCAGGTCGAGGAAGTGAATGTTCTGTTCCTTGACGCCGCTGTAGCGTGCGCCGGCGTGGGCCTCGGTGCGGCGGATGAGCCCCTTGATCTTCTGGAGTTCGGGGCTGTCCGGGTCGCCCGCGTGCTTGCGGGCGAGGAACGACTCGATGTTCTCCTCGAGCTTGTCGGCGAACTCCTTGCCCAGTTGCGGGAAGGCGTTGGCGAACTCGCGGACGAAGTGGACGTGGCGGCGGGCCGAATCGTCCCACACGGCGATGTTGCCGCTGGTCTGGTAGGCCACGTGGACCTCGTGGCCCTGGTCGCACAGGCGAATGAAGGTGCCACCCATGCTGATGACGTCGTCGTCGGGGTGGGGGCTGAAGACGACGACGCGCTTGGGGAACTCGCCTTCGCCGGGGAGGCCGCGGGTGGCGCCCAGTTCGGTGCGTGCCGCCCCGGCGGGCTTGCCGCCGGGCCAGCCGGTGATGGTGTGCTGGAGGGCGCGGAAGACCTCGATGTTGAGGTCGTAGGCCTCGCCTCGGGCGGCGAGCAGGTCCTGCAGGCCGTGCTCGTTGTAGTCCTCGGCGGTGAGCTTGAGGATGGGCTTGGCGAGCTCGCGGGCCAGCCAGATGACGGCCCGCTTGGTGAGCTTGGTGTCCCACGCCAGGCCCTGCTCCTCGACGCTGCCGACGAGCCACGGGGTCTTGATGCGGGTGAGCTCGGCGCTCGAGGCCGGGTCGAGCACGAAGGTGGCGCTCGGGTGCTGCTGGAGGAACGACGCCGCGACGGAGTTGGTGATCTCCCCCTCGACGGCCCGCTTCACGATGGCGGCCTTGTGCTCGCCGAAGGCCAGCAGGAAGATGCGGCGCGCGTCGAGGATGGTGCCCACGCCCATGGTGATGGCGCGGCCGGGGACGTTCCACTCGCCGAAGAAGTCGCTGGCGGCGTCCATCCGCGTCACCTTGTCGAGCGTGATGAGGCGAGTGCGGCTCTCCCGCGACGAGCCGGGCTCGTTGAAGCCGATGTGGCCCGTGCGGCCCACGCCCAGGATCTGGATGTCGATCCCGCCCAGGTCGCGGATCTTCCGCTCGTACTCCTCGCAGAAGGCCGTGACCTTCTCCCGCGACACGGTGCCGCTGGGGACGTTGGTGTTCGCCGGGTCGATGTCGACGTGGTCGAAAAGGTGCTCCTGCATGAAGCGCCGGTAGCTCTGGATCGAGTCCGGCTGCATCGGCCAGTACTCGTCGAGGTTGAAGGTCACGACATTGCGGAAGCTCAGGCCCTCTTGCTCGTGAAGCCGCACGAGTTCGTCATAGACCGCCGTGGGCGTGCTGCCGGTGGCAAGGCCCAGCACGGCCTTCTTGCCCGCAGCGGCACGCTCGCGAATGAGCGAGGCGATGGCGGCCGCCACCGCCTTGCTCGCCGCCGAGCTGGTGGGGTGGATGACGACCGGGATCTTCTCTCCCGAGCTGACGTGCGACGCGGTGTGGGACATGGCAGGTGGTCCTTCGCCGACGGGCGACCCGCAGCCCCGCTTCCCCGGGGACCTGCACGCGAGCGACTCCGTTCGACGATGTCGAATCCTTGGCCGCCCTCGGCCGGATGCAAGTTGTTATAGGCGATGAACTTTCCCTCGGGCCTGCGACCGAAGGCCGGTCAAGGTACACTCCCGTCGCCGGAGGCCCCTGGGCGGCCCGGCAAGGAGTCCACGCGTGATCAAGGTCGGCGTCGTCGGCATGGGATTCATGGGCCGCACCCACGTGGCCGCCTACCAGGCCGCCGCGGCTTCGGGATTGCCCTGCACGCTGGCCGCCGTGTGCGACCCCAACCCCGCCCGGCTCACGGGCAAGCCCGAGGGTGGCGGCAATCTCGGCGCGGCGGCCGATGCACCGCTCTTCGATCCCGGCGTCGTTCGGGGCTTCACCGACTTCGACGACCTGCTCGCCAGCGACGTGGCGCTCATCAGCATCTGCACGTACACCGACAGCCACGTCGATTACGCCATTCGGGCCCTCCGGGCGGGCAAGCACGTCCTGGTGGAGAAGCCCGTCGCCCTGCACAGCCAGGATGTCGGCCGCCTGTGCGAAGCCGCGGTGCTGGCCCGCACCTTCTGCGTGCCGGCGATGTGCATGCGATTCTGGCCCGGGTGGGACTGGCTGCGAGCGCAGGTGGCGATGGGGGACGAGTGTCCCTTGGGCCGCGTGCGCAGCGCGACCTTCCAGCGGTTGGGCAGCGGCCCCGCGTGGGCGTCGGGGTTCTACGGCGATCATGCCCGCAGCGGCGGCGCGGTGGTGGACCTGCACATCCACGATGTCGACTTCGTCACCTGGTGCTTCGGCACGCCCGTCTCGGTGTCGAGCGTCGGCGACTTGATGCACGTCTCCACGCAGTATCGATTCGAGAATGGACCGGTCCATGTCGTGGCCGAGGGTGCGTGGGACCTCGCCCCTGCCGCCGGGTTCCGGATGCGATACCTCGTCAACTTCGAGCGGGCCACCGCGGAGTTCGACCTCTCCAAGGACCCCGCCGCGGTTCTCCATGGGCCCGACGGCACCGCGCCGATTCCCGTCGGAAGCGGCACTGGCTACGAAGGCCAGGTGCGGGCGTTGGTGCAGGCGATCGCCGCCGGCAAGGACCCCGGCCTTCCCAGCGTGCAGCAGGCCTATGCCGTCGCCAAGGTGCTGGAGGCCGAACTCCAGAGTCTGCGGCTCGGCGAGCCGACCCGCGTGCACGCCTGAGGCCTTGTCACCCGTTCGGGGGGCGGCCCGGTGCATCGCGACGCGGCGGCGTGTCGATGATGCGTGCATGAACGACGATGCCGCACCGCAAGGGCCGCTGAGCTCCGACCACATCCGCCAGTTGGCGACTGGGGCCGTGCGAGCGAAGAAGATCCGTCGCGCCGCGACGTTCGCCGCGGTGAGCGGCTGGACGATGGTGGTGCTGGGCGTGCTGTCGCTGGCATGGGGGCTGATGGGCGACGCCGCGTCGATCGTCGTGGGCGCGGCCGTGTGCGGGCTGGGGGTCAACGAACTCGCCGGATCGAGACTGCTGTCCAAGCTCGACCCTCGAGGTCCGACTCGCCTGGCGTGGAATCAGGTGATGGTGGCGGCGGTCATGGTGATCTACGCGTGCTGGGCCTCGTACGCGGCATGGAACGGCAGCGACCAGTCGCCGCTGGTGACCGCAGGCATGATCGATCCCGTCGTGCTCGTCACCATGCAACTGCTGACCTACGCGCTGGCGGGCGGCGTGGGCGTGCTGGTGACGATGCTGACGGCGATCTACTACCGCTCGCGGGGCCGCGTCCTGCGCGACATGCTCCACGAGACCTCGCCGTGGGTCGTCGAGACGATGCGAATGGCGGCGTGAACCCGGGCGAACCCGTCGGAATCGCAAGGTCGTGGCTCCGTGGTCCGGCCGTGCGGCGCCTCGGTGTGCGGAGTCTGCCCATGCGCTTCGAATGCGAGGCGGCGTCGGCTACTTGTCGGCCGGGGCATCCATGGCGACGCGAAATCCGATGCTGAGGAACTCGAAGCCGGCGAATGACGGATTGGTGGCGGTGCGGTTCGCCGATCGGCAGTACGACGCCGCGTACGACCATCCGCCGCCTCGATACACGCGATCGGTGCCTTGCGAAGGGCCGGTGGGGTCGATCAACGGCCTTCCCGCATGCGGCACATACCAATCGGCGCACCACTCCCACACGTTGCCGTGCATGTCGTGGAGGCCCCATGCGTTGGGCTTCTTCTTGCCTACGGGGTGCGTGCGGCCATCGCTGTTGTCCTCGAACCAGGCGTAGTCGCCGAGCGCTTCAACCCGATCGCCAAACGCGTAGTTGCCGGCGTTGCCGCCCCGACACGCGTATTCCCACTCCGCCTCGGTGGGCAGGCGATAGACGCGGCCCGCCCCCTTCTCCTCGGGCAGTTCGGACAATCGCTTGCAGAAGTCGACCGCGTCGTTCCACGAGACCTGCTCGACGGGACGGTGCTCGCCCCCGCCCTCGACCCGGGTGCCCTGAAACTGGCTGGGGTTGCGGCCCATCACCCTCTGAAACTGGGACTGCGTGACCTCGAAGGCCCCGATGTGGTAGTCGCGGGTGATGGTGACCGCCGTTTGACGTTCGTCGAGGTCGGCGTTGCGGGAGCCCCGGGGCGATCCCATCGCGAACTGACCTTCGGGAATCAGCACCAGTTTCATGCCGATGCTGTTGATGACTTCACTCGGCGACGCGATGGGCACGGCGATCGGCTCAGAGGATTCGCTCGGAGCGACGCCGGGTGGCAGGAACGATGTCGCAGCAACGGCGACACCCAGGCACAGGAGAGGAGCCGGATGGATCATCGATTCGCCTCACGAAGCATGTTGACGCATAACGCCCGAACAGCGTCGGACTGTCCCGCGACGAGCGGTCGAGACTGCTTTCGTGGGTCGATCGACTTCGGATGCGTGACAGGGGATCGCTGGACAAGTCGGCCCTTCGCGTGGCGAGAGAGCATCGAAAGCAAGTCGACGCGAAGGTCGTCGCGGACGCCGAACTTCGCGAGGCGATTGCACGCGACGGGCTGCCGTGGCGCGTTCGCGAGCGACGTTCTGCGCCGATCGGCGAGTCCTCGCGGAGCGGCAGCGATCAGTCGCTCCGGGCTTTCAGCCTGCACGTCCGCGGCTCGCGGCCGCTCGGCCGGGATGCTGCTCGCGTTTCCATCGAGCGATCTGCCTCGCGAGATGCGATGGACGGAATCCCCGCCCCGACATGAGCCGTCGCCAGTCGGGCGGGTGGTCGAAGTGCTGCAGCTGGACGTGGTAGTAGTTGACGTACTCGAGCACGGCGAGCAGAAGCAGGACTGCAGGCGCGACGAACTCCGAGACAAGCCGCGGGCCCTGAGTGACGCACTCGATTCCAATGGCGACCGCTGCGGCCGTGCAGAGGGCCATGGCCGGCCAACGCAGCCGTATGAGCAGGGGAATCGGGTTCTTGGCATCATCCGTTTCGCCGCACGCCCTTCGGTGCATCATCCTCAGCACGATGGTGCCGATCACCAGAAGGAAGGAGCAGGCGAGCGCCGACAGCACGAAGGCCGCCGAGATCCTTCCGCCGGACCGGAGCACGAAGTAGAGTGCGATCGCCGGGATCAGCACGACGTTGATCGCCTCGATTTTCCAATAAGTCGCGAGGCGTCGAATCGGGCCGGAGGCTGCTTCCATCGCTTCATCCTGTTTGCGAGAGATCGAGTGAACCGCGAGCGGCGTCGAACGGCCTTGAAGGGTAGGCCAACACGATTCCTCGGTGCACGGCGATTGACACAACGCTGCAATCGTCAAACCAGCCTATCGTGTCGTGCCTGACTTCCCGCCCGACCCACATCCGAATCCGCTCCATGAAGGCATGGAAGGCCATTCTCTCGCCCTTGCGGCGCGAGATCGTCGAGTCGATGCAGAAGCTGGGGCCGTGCTCGATCGCGGAGGTCGCACGCGACATCGGACGGCCGGCCGACGGGCTGTATCGGCACGTCGCGGTGCTGGTGGCGTCGGGGTTCCTGCTCGAGATCGGCGAGCGCGATGCGAGACGGAACGTCGGGCGCCGATACGACGCGGCGGCGGACGACTTTCTGGCGCCGCGGGTGTCTCGACTCGCCTCCGCGGACGCGAGGGACACCGTCGTCCGCACCGCAGAGGCGCTCGCCAAGTCGTCGATTCGCGCCCTTCGAGCTTCGGCCAGGGCGGGCCGCATCCACTGCGAACATGATGCCCGCAACTTCGTGGTCATGCATGTCATGTCGTGGCTGACTCCGGCGCAGTTCAAGGAGGTCCGAACGCTGGTCATCCGCATGGCACGCGTCCTCGAGCGGGGTCGTGTCGCCCGCGTCGGCGACCCGTACGAGGTGTTTGCCATCGCCGCTCCCGTGACACGCAGGGCAGGACCCGACCAGGCGGGTCGCGTCAAGGCGAGCACGAGGTCGCGAGTTCGCTCGTCGAGACGGTGAAGCGGATGGGGCCGCGAGCCAGGGTTCTCGGAGCGGGAGAGCCGCCCGGCGGCCGGAATCGACGCGGGGCCGCGGAAGCGTCGTGTTCCGGAGCCGATGGGGGCGTCAGGTCTTGCGTGCCGCGACGGGACCTTCGGTCTGGATCCGCACCAGTTCGGCGTAACGGCCGCTCTGGGCCATGAGCGAGTCGTGCGTGCCGGTCTCGCGAATCTCGCCGTTCTCGAGGACGACGATCTGGTCCGCGCCGCGGATGGTGCTCAGGCGGTGCGCGATGACGAAGCACGTGCGGCCCTTCATGAGGCCGGCCAGCGACGCCTGGATGAGCGCCTCGCTCTCGCTGTCGAGGTTGCTGGTGGCCTCGTCGAGGATGAGGATGACCGGATCGGCCAGGAGGGCGCGGGCGATGGCGATGCGCTGCTTCTGGCCGCCGCTGAGCCGCACGCCCCGCTCGCCGATGACCGTCTGGTACCCCTGCTCGAGCTCTTCGATGAAGCCGTGGGCGTTGGCGGCCTTGGCCGCGGCCATGATCTGCTCGGCGGCGGCGTCGCGCCGCGAATAGGCGATGTTCTGGGCCACCGTGCCGTCGAAGAGGAAGACCTCCTGCTCGACGATGCCCAGCAGCGTGCGATAGTCGCGCACGTCGAGGGTGCGCAGGTCGCGGCCGTCGAGGAGGATGCGTCCGCGGGTGGGGTCGTGGAAGCGGGCGATGAGGTTGCACAGCGTCGTCTTGCCGCTGCCGCTGGGGCCGACGAAGGCCACCGTTCGACCCGCCTCGACCTTCAGGGAGATGTGGCGGAGCACCGGGTCGGCGTCATCAGCGCCGGCGGGGGCGTTGGAGGCACGCGGGTAGCCGAAGCTGACGTCCTGCAACTCGAGAGCGCCCTTGACGTCGCGGCGGGGGAGAGGCAAGCCCTCGCGCCGGCCGCCGAACTCCTGCTCCTCGGCCAAGAGGTCGAGCACGCGGTCCATGGCGGCGAGGTTGGTCTGGATCTGGCTGGCCGTGTTGGTGAGCGTCTCGATGGGGCCCAGCAGCATCAGCAGGTACGCGCTGAACATCATCAGGTCGCCGATGGTGAGCTGGTTGCGGAGCACCTGCGTGCCCCCGTAGATGAGCACGCCCGCGCTGGCGGCGGGGATGAGCACGGCCCACGTGACTTCGAGCGTTCGCGACCACCACCAGGTGAGCACCTCGATGCGGGTCATGTAGTGCTGGCCCGCGGTGAAGCGGGAGGTCTCGGCGCGTTCTCGCGAGAATCCCCGGACGACCCTCATGCCCCCGAAGGCCTCGGTGGTGGAGGCGTCGATGGCTTGCCTGGCGGCCTTCTGGTCGCGGTAGAGGGGGCGGATGCGGCCGATCCACTGGCGGTGGGTGTACCACACGAGCGGAATGAGCGCGATGCCTCCGATGAGCATGCGGTAATCGACCAGCGCGAGCACGGCCAGCGTGCCAGTGAGTTGCACGAGGGCTCGCCAGGGGTTGTAGATCATCGAGAAGAGCAGGTCGCCGGCGAGGCCGGCGTCGTCGCGGAGCAGGCTGGCCATGCCGCCGCTCTTGTAGTGCTGGATGCGGTGCAGGGGCAGTCCTGCAGCGTGCTCGAAGGCGTGGCGGCGCAGTTCGGTCTGGATCCGCTTGGTGACGCGGGTGAACTGCCAGCGGCCCACCGTGCCGAGCGTCACGCCGAAGGCGGCGGTGGCCACCATCGCGCCTCCCAGCCACCAGAGCAGCGAGGCGCGATCGTCCGGGGCGTGCTCACGCACCCATGCCGGAAGGCCGGTGGGGCCCGGCGCGTCGGTGATCACGTAGTCGATGGCCACCTTCGTGCTCGCGGGGATGAGCAGGCTGGTGATGGTGACGATGGTCAGGGTCGTCAGCCCGAGGAAGACCCAGACCCGGTGCGGCTCGGTGAGGCTCCAAAAGGCGGCGAAGAGGGCCCAGAACGACCTCGACCGACGCAACTTGTCCTTCTTGGGGTCGGGTTCGGCGCTCCCGCGCGTCGACCAGGTCGCGTCCGTGCGGATCCGGTCGCGATATTCGGCAAAACGACGACGACTGGAACGGACGAATCGCATGCGATGGCGGAGTGTACGAGGGGCGGTCCGTGGATGGCGGCGGTCGCGATTTCTCTTTCGTCGCTTCACGCCTGCTGCGTGATGCAGACCGAGCGCCTCACTCCTCGTCGCCGAACTCGAACGACTTTCGCAGCGCGATGCGAGGACGCCTGAGCGCGACGTTGAAGACCAGCCCCGTCATGATCCACACCGCCACCAGACTCGATCCGCCGTGGCTCATGTACGGCAGCGTGATGCCGATGATCGGCAGGATGCCCAGGTTCATTCCCGCGTTCACGAACACCTGGCCGAGGATGAAGCCAGTCACCCCCACGCACACCAGCCGCCCGAAGGGTTCGCGGCAGACCGCCGCCGTCACCAGCGCGCCCGCGGCCCATGCCCCGTACAGCAGGAGGATGCCCACCCCGCCCACCCAGCCCCAGCGGCTCACCGCCACCGAATAGACCATGTCCGTCTTGCGTTCCGGCAAGGCATTGAAGTGAAGCAGCGTGCGGCTGCGATCCTCGCCAAGCCCTGCAAACCCGCCCGCGCCCGCCAGCCGCTGGCTGGTCACGCTCTGCATGTTGATGTCCTGGTCCGCGCTGGTGTCGCCCTTGAGTTGGAGCACGAGTCCCTCGATGCGGGCCTTCTGGTGCGGACGCAGGAACGTGTAGCCGATGGGGGCGGCCGCCGCGGCGATGGCGACGATGATCACCAGATGCCGTATCTTCGCGCCCGCCGCCAGCAGGATCGCGAAGAGCGAGGGGATGAACAGGATCACGGTGCCCAGGTCCGGTTGGAGCATG
>CAIYWI010000108.1 GCA_903929885.1 uncultured Phycisphaerales bacterium | reverse complement strand
CCAGCAATGCCTCACGTGAGGGCTTGGCGTCGCCCAACGTGCGCACCGTCGCCCCCGGCACTTCCGCCCTCCCGGGCACCGTGCGGGTGATGGTCACGATCAGCAGTGGGGGCGTCGTCTGGTTCATGCGGCCAAGCGTACTACGCGAACCAACCCCGTCACCCAAAGATCGCGAAGCGATCTCCGGGAGTAGCCGGGGGTGACGGCGCTTCGCCGGCACCCCCGGATGCGCGTCCGCCGCGCTACGAACCCCGAAGGGGTTCCCGTCGGCTCCCGACCCTTCAGGTGCCATAACCACCGCCCCCCAGACCGCTTGCGCCCGTCCGTGGCGACTGGAGGGCCCCCGGGTTGACTCTCCCCGCCTCCCCTTGTACCTTTCTCTCCCCACCAGCGGCCTTCCCGGCCGATGATCAGGGTGTTCGACAACGCGGGTGTAACTCAGTGGTAGAGTGCTACCTTGCCAAGGTAGATGTCGAGGGTTCAAGTCCCTTCACCCGCTTTCTTCCCCGTCACCACACGCCGCCGCTCTGCTCCGCAGGGCGGCGGTTGCGTTTTTGACCCCCGCACCCCGCCTCGTACCCTCGCCCCGACCATGCACTCCCTCGCCGCCTTCAAGACCGTCCTCGCCGACCGCGGCTACACCCGCCGCCATCTCCACGCCATCGGCGCCTTCCGCGGCCATCCCATCGACCGTCCCGCCGCCCTCGCCGCCACCGACTCCGAACTCGCCTGGCACCTGCTCGCTCGCCTCTTCTTCCTCAACGTCCCCGTCCCCGCCGACGCCCTCGCACGCGCCCTGGCCCCCTTCCCGCTCGATGACCTCCGCTCCCGAGGCATCCTCGTCGACGAACCCGGCCACTTCGTCCGCAGCCACGCCGCCATCGTCCCCGTCGGCGAACTCCTCACCTTCCGCGACTTCGAACCCGGCGAGACTGGTCACCACCTCCGCCCCGACCACGTGCTTGGCGTCGGCATGGCCACCAGCATGCTCAGCACGCTCACCGTCCGCTTCGACGCCTCGCGCATGCTCGACCTGGGCACCGGGCAGGGTTTCCACGCCATGGCCGCCGCAGGCCACTGCGGCCGCATCATCGCCACCGACATCAACCCCCGCGCCCTCGACTTCGCCCGCTGGGGCATCGAGGCCAACGCCATCGACAACGTCGAACTCCGCCAGGGCAGTCTCTTCGAACCCGTCGCCTCCGAAGCGCCCTTCGACCTCATCGTCAGCAATCCGCCCTTCATCATCTCGCCTCGTCACAACCTCGTCTGCCTCGGCGGCGAGGCCGAAGGCGACGACCTCGTGCGAGGCCTCGTCCAAGCCGCGCCATCGCATCTGGCCGAGAACGGATTCGCCTGCATCGCCTGCAACTGGCATCACGCCGACGTCGACTCGTGGTCGCACCGCCCTCGCCACTGGCTCGCCAACAGCGGGTGCGACGCGTGGCTCATCCGTGTCCGCGAACAAGCCGCCGCCGAGTACGTCGACCAGTGGATGGCCGAGGCCGCCATCGCCGGCGAGGACGGCCTCGCCATCTCCCGAGAGGCCTGGGCCGACTCGCTTCAACGCCTCGGCGCCGCGTGTGTCAGTCTCGGCGTGCTCGTCATGCGCAAGCGAACCTCCGCTCGACACTGGTTCCGCGCCGACTCGCTGTCGCTCGAGGATTGCGCCGGTGACGCGAGCGAGCAGATCCTCCGAATCTTCGACAACCAGACGCTCCTTGCGGAGTGCGATGACAAGAGCGAACTCGCCGAGTTGCCCTGGGGCCTCACGACGCACCACGAACTCGTCCAACGACGCAAGGGCACCGGTGGCGGCGGGTGGAGCATCGAGCAGTCACGCCTCCGCCAGACCAGCGGCTTTGCCTTCGAGGTCGAACTCGACAGCCACGCCGCCGAACTGCTGGGGTTTCTCGACGGCATGACCCCCAGTCGCGAGATCATCGCCGTCATGGCCAAGCGCATGAAGGCCGACCCCGAACACGCCGTCAAGGCCTCGGGCGCGTTCCT
>CAIYWI010000107.1 GCA_903929885.1 uncultured Phycisphaerales bacterium | reverse complement strand
GACCCAAGTCGCGGCCGATTCGGCGTGCGTGTTCGGTGTGCGTGCATCCAGCGAGCGACGAGCGGCTGATCAGGGAATCGCTTCGCTCAACGGATCGTCGCTCGTCGCCGCCTCGTCGCCGGCCACGGGCCGTGCGGGCGGAGCGGGCTTGAAGGCGCGAATCGCGTTGACGAACGCCTTGTTCACGTGCATGAGATTCACGAGTCGCAGGTCGACGGTCGTCAGTCGCGACGGCTGCGAACTCGGAGTCACCGATGAGACAAGCACATACGGCAGGTTGACGCCCATCACCTCGAGCGCCATGCCCAGCGGCGGCACCGGCATCGAGCGAACGCTGTCGCCGCGGACGAACATCTCGAAGTCGTTCGAGGCCGGATGCTCCACGGCCTTGCTGGAGTGAATGACGACAAATGCGCCGACGCGGAGGTCGTCGGGAGCGATCATGCCGGACTTGACGGTCTTGCGGGTCATGGCCGCCCCCGAAGCAAGGGGTGTGCCAAGATGTCAGGGCCCCGCATGCCCCGTCGGGCCTGATTGGGTCGGCGCAGGAACAAAGAATCTTCTGGAACAACAACAAGGTTTACGGTACCATGGCGACTCGCGACATCGGAGGTTCGAGCGCGAGCAAGGAGGGCGGAGGATGAAGGCCAATCGGGTGTCGGTGCTGGTGTCGTGGATGTCGCCCGAGGACATGCAGGCGTATTCGCGGCGGCACGGCGGGCTTGAACTCAAGGACATGGCGTCGGTCGCCGGTTCCAAGTCCGGTGGTGCCAAGGGGTCGCGCGGGTTGCTGGCGCCGCTGCTCCGCGACAGCCGCTTCGACGAGGTGCATCTGCTCAGCGAGCATGCCACCGAGGCGGTGAAGCGGTGTGCGGCGGAGTTGCGGTCGGGGGCGATCGTTCATCAGGTGAAGATGGGCGGACAGGACCCGTATCGGGCGGCGTTCAATGCCGCCAAGGGCGTGCTGGAGAAGATCGTCGACGCCAGGCGGGACGGCGTGGAGCTGTCGATCGGGTTGGCGTCGGGGACGGCCGCGAGCATCGCGGCGTGGGTGCTGCTGGGCCGGACCATCTACAACGCGACGTTCGTCGACGTGCGCGATCGCGAGGTGGTGACGGTGCAGGTCCCCTTCGACCTCGAGGCTGACGTGCTGCAACGGATGCTGGGCGCGTCGGACCGGCTCATCCAGGACAGCAGCCAATTGGATGTGGCCGTCGAGTTCGGCGGGATCACGGGCAAGAGCGCGATCATCCGCAAGGCCGTGACGCGGGCGGCGAAGATCGCTCCGCGGGACGTGAACGTCCTGCTGCTGGGGGAGAGCGGGGTCGGCAAGGAGGTTTTTGCACACGCCATCCACAAGGAAAGTCTGCGTCGGAGCAAGGAGATCGTGGAGGTGAACTGTGCGGCGTTGCCGACCAACCTCTTGGAATCGGAGCTCTTCGGGCACGTGAAGGGGGCGTTCACCGACGCGAAGGAGCGTCGGGCGGGCAAGTTCGAGGTGGCGCACGAGGGGACGCTCTTCCTGGACGAGGTCGCCGAGTGCGATCTTCAGATGCAGGCGAAGTTGCTGCGGGTGCTCCAGCCGCCGCGGGAGGGGCGGCCGACCACGCGTTGCATCTCGCCGGTGGGGTCTGACGACGTGAAGCGGGTGGACGTGCGGATCATCGCGGCGACGAATCGGGACTTGCGCCGGGAGATCGAGGCGGGGCGGTTCCGCGAGGACCTCTACTACCGGTTGGCGGGCGTGACCATCCACATACCACCCCTGCGGGAGCGAAGTGGCGACGTGCTGGTCGTGGCCGATGCGCTGCTGGCGCACATCAACGACGACTTCAGCCGCGCGGGGGTGCCGGGGTACGTCGAGAAGAAACTGACGGCGGCGGCGAGGAAGTTCATCCGTTCGTACGCGTGGCCGGGGAACATTCGGCAGTTGCGCAATGCGTTGACACAGGCGGCGGCGTTGGTGGATGGGGCGGAGTTGGGCGAGCGGGATCTTCGCGAGGGGCTGGCGGATCTGGACGGTTCGCGGCGCGATGAGGGCCCGATCGAGGAGGGGTTCTCGCTCGACGAGCGGGTGCGGCAGCTCGAACGCGACTACATCAGGCGTGCGTTGGATCAGACGGGGCAGAACAAGACCGCGGCGGCGAAGTTGCTTGGCTATGCCAGTTACCAGCGGCTCGATGCCTGTCGCCAGCGGTTGGGGCTGTAGGCGTCAGCGGCGCTTGGCCCGTTCGGCCTCGAAGCGGGCCCGGGCGGCTTCGACGAGGGTGACGCTGGGCCAGTCCGGGGACATGCGTGATGCGTGGAGCTCGGCGCGTTCGACGGCTGCGCGGATGTCGGGTTCGCGGCTGGTCCACTCGTCGTGGGCGAGCGCCCCGTCCATCTGGCCTTGGGCCAGTTCGGCCCAGCGGACGAGTTCGGCCCAGTCGACGGTGGCGGGGCGGCCGGCGGCGGTCTCGACGGCCATGCGTTGGCGGAGGATGTCGAGGGCCTTGGCCCAATCGCCTTGGAGTCGGATCGACCACGCCCAGAGACTTTCGTGGAAGATGGCCCAACCGTCGCCGGCTTCGAGCAGTTCGGGTGCGCCGTCGACGGCTTGGCGCGCGGCGCGTTGGGCTTCCTCGAGGCGCACGCCTTGCGAGAGCAGGGCGCGGGCGAGGCGGCCGTTGGCCTTGGTGGTGTAGAGCGAGCGCGGGCCGAGCATGCCCTGCGCGACGGCGACCTGTTGACGAGCGGCCTCCTCGGCGAGCGGATAGTCCTTGAGAATCAAGGCGACGAAGTAGAGATTGGTCCACCACTCGTACATGCCCTTGTTGCGGCTGCCGTGAACGCGGGTGGCGAGTTCCGCGCCGTGGCGGATCGTCGCGGCGGCCTCGGCGAGGCGGCCGGCTTCGCGTTGCCAGCGTTGCTGGTGGAAGAGGACCGAGAGGGTGTGCAGACCTTCGCCTGCGTCGAGTCGCTTGGAGCGAGCGAGCAACTCGGGAATCCGTTCGAGGGCCTTGGCGGCGCTCTCGGGACCGGCGATCGTGATGTCGAGGAAGGAGAGATCGGCGTTGAGCAGGGTGGGGTCGTCATCATGCCCGCGAGCGAGATCGGCACGGACGGCTGTTCCAAGAGCGATGGCGTCGTCGAGACGACCGGCGTTGACCATGAGCCGCATGGAGAGGGTGGCGGCCGAACTCAGGAGCGGACGGTTGTCGGAGGCGACGCTCCGGATGGTCGAAATGTGGCGATCGAGGGTTTCGAGCGGTGGCGGGTCGCCCTTGATCGCTTGCCAGTTGAACAACAGGTGGCGTGCCACCAACGTTCTGGGGTGATCGGGCCCGTGAGCGGCGGAGAGGGCCTCGACGGCGCGTTCGAGGAGGAGATCGGCACGACGGTCCGCGAGCGCCTCGGCGGTTTCGGCGAGCGTGATGGCCATGTCGGCCTGCATCTGCAGGTCGCCCGGGAAGGCGACGTCAAGGCGATCGATGCCGGCGGCGAGCAGGTCGCCGATGCTGGGGGCCTTGTCGGGGTCACCCACCGGGGGCCACGGGTCGTTCCACCCGCTCCAGTCGGGTGCGGCGGTGAGGACGGATTCGCCCGCGAAGGGGTTGGCCGCACGCAACATGCCCATGATGAACTGCGACGAGCGGCGGGCGCGGTCGGCTTCCTCGCGGGCGATCGCTTCGCTGGCGCGAGCGCGGGAGAGACCGGTCTGCAGGGCGATGAAGCCGGCGCCAAGTCCCAGGGCCGCGATCACGGTGGCGGCGGCGATGGCCTTGCGTCGACGGGCGAAGAGCGCGATGTGACGCGCGAAGGAGACGGGCCTGGCGACGATGGGACGGTGTTCCAGGATGCGACGCAGGTCGGCGGCGAGTTCCGCGGCGGACTGGTAGCGTTTGGCGCGGTCCGGGTCGAGCGCGGCGTGCACCACGGTTTCGATGTCGCCCTTGCAGTCGCGACGGCGACCGGAGAGTTTCTCCGGCTGGCGATCGCGGACGAATGCCGCCGCCTGCTGCATGGAGAGGGATGGGTTGTCGCGGGGGTGGGTTCCGGCGAGCACCTCGTACATGATGGCGCCCAGGGCGAAGATGTCGGCGCGGGTGTCGAGGGTGGCCGACGCGCCGTCGAAGGCCTCGGGGGGCATGTAGGCGGGGGTGCCACCGAGATCGGCGCGGGTGGCGGTGGCGACGGCGTCCGCATCGCTGCGGAGGCGTGCGACGCCGAAGTCGATGATCTTGGGGGCGTCGTCCTTGCCGACGAGGATGTTGGAGGGCTTGAGATCGAGGTGGAGGACACCCTGCTGATGGCCGTGGTGGACGGCGTCGCAGATGGCGGCGAGCATCGCGAGCGTGTCGCGGAGGGCGGGGTGGCGCTCTCGCATCCAGGCGTCGAGGGTGCGTGCCTCGGGCACGAACTCCATCGCGATGAAGGGGACGCTGACTGGGTTGCCCTCGGCGACATGCACGCCGGCCTCGAAGATGCGCGCAATGGCGGGGTGGTCGAGGCGGGCGAGGGAGCGGGCTTCGACCTCGAAGCGGCGGCGGGCGCGAGGAGAGGCGACGCCGTGGGTGAGGAACTTGAGGGCGACGGTGCGGGAGAGGGAGGGATCGAAGGCCTGATGGACGGTGCCCATGCCCCCCGTGCCCAAGGGTGGGCCGATGACGTAGCGGCCGATGCGTGCGCCCTCCACGACGGGGGTGATGTCGAGGGCGGCGGCGAGCATGTCGGAGGGAATGCCGCCGGCGTCGAGGATGGAGGTGCGGGTGCTGGCGACGCCGATGAGGTCGCGGACCTGCTCGAGCAGATCGGGTCGCTGGGCGCAGCGCTCCTTGATGAAGGCGGCGCGTTGCTCAGCGGGCAGGTCGAAGGCCTCGCCCGCGATGGCCTTGACGAGCGACCAGTCGTCGTTGGTGGCGGTGGGCCGCGTCATGAGGCGTCGGAGGCGTCGCGGATGCGACGCAAGAGCCAAGCCCTGGCGATCATCCAGTCGCGGTTGATCGAGCGGGGCGAGACGCCCATGGCCAGCGCGGTCTCGTCGACGGTGAGGCCGGCGAAGTAGCGGAGGTGGACGACTTCGGCGAGGAGGGGGTCGTGTGCTTCGAGCGCGGTCATGGCCTGTTCGAGGGCGATCCAGTCGGAGGCCAGGATGTCGGCGGGTGTCGGACCGTCCGACGCCGCACCGTCCTGCACCATCTCTAGCGAGACTCGCGAGTCGATCACGCCACGTTTGGGGCCTTGCCGGGCCCGGGCGCGGTCGACGAGGATGCGGCGCATGGCGAGGGCGGCGGCGGCGAAGAAGTGTCGCTTGTCGTGCCAGGGTTTGTCTGTGCCCACCATCTTGAGATAGGCCTCGTGCACGAGGGCGGTGGGGGAGATGGACTGCGCGGATGATTCGGAGGCGAGCTTGGCGCGAGCGAGGGCGCGGAGGTGGTCGTAGACGAGCGGGAGGAGGTTGTCGCTGCTCCCGCCGCCGGAGGCATCGGGTGTGGCGGTCGGGGGTTGGGGGGGCTCGGCTGCCATGGCGATCGTCACTCGCTGCGTGCGATGGACATGGTACGGGGCCGGGGTTGGGGAACGGGTTGGCGGGTCGTTTGGCGGGTGGATGCCTGAACGCCCGCTTTCGGGCGCACGAGCGGGAGCGGCGGGCATGGCGTTCGCGTTGGGCGACTCCGGCGATTTCGCCATTCGTGGCGTTGGTTTGATGCCGCACTCGCTTGAGGAGGAGCGGGACGTGGCGAGGTGTCGCGTGTCGTCTGGAGAAAGATCATGCTGCGTACCTGGTGCGTCGGATCGGGCGGTCGTTGCGTGTTGGGGCTTGCGGGGCTGATGGCCGCGGGGGTCACGTCCGCGTCGGCGCAGCCCATGGGCGTGACCGTGGACCAGTTCATGCACACGGTCGACCAGTTGCCCGACGCTCGGTCGGGGCATGTCTTCTGGAACCCGGTCTCCCCTGCGGGCTCCCCTTGGTACCAATCGCCTTGGTATCGCGGTTCCTTCAAGGTGGCGAGCGACGGCTTGACGTACACGGATGCCGCGAGCGGAGCGGAACTGGCGACCGCGGGCGGGCGTGCGACGCTGACGCCCGCCGGGCCCTTCACGTATGTGGAGGCGTTCAACTTCCAGTGGCACTGGCCGAACTACCCGCTCACGGCGGGCACGACGTTCTGGGGCAGCGCGTTGGTGCGGGCCGAACCTGGCGAGGAGGCGCAGGTGGGGTTGTTGGTGTGCAACGGCGGGTGCCGCATGGACGAGGGCGCCCTGTGGATCGGCAAGCGGCAGTCATGGGGCTGGGCGATTGAGACGACGAACTTTTCCATCAGCGAAGTGTTGCCAGAGCCTTCGACGCCGGTGGCGCTGCTGCTCTACCGCGTCGAATCGACGGCGACGGGCGCGGCGACGGTGTCGGTGTGGCTGAATCCGCCGCTGCAGGGCGAACTGCCCCCGCCGCTGGCGGTGGTGACCGGTTGGAACATGGGGCCGGGCGTGCTGGCGACGGGTCTGCGGGCGGGCGGGTTGGCTGAGCCCTCGATCGACGAAGTGCGGCTGGGGCCGACGGCGGCATCGGTGCTGCCCCTGAAGTCCTTCACCTGGGCGACCAGCGCGGGGGGCGCAGGGCAGCGGTACGAGGTGGTGGCCACGTCGACGCCGATCACGTGGACGCAGGCCCGCGACGCGGCCCAAGCGATGGGAGGCCGCTTGGCCGACATCAACAGCCCGCAGGAGCATGACGCGATCCTCGAGCACGTCATGGGTCGAGACGATGTGTGGCACTCGGGCACGAATGAGCGGGGATTCACGGACTTCCGCGGCCCGTGGATCGGAGCGCAGCGACAGGATGCCCACCTGCTCGAGCACCAATACGGCTGGGAGTGGGTCGGCGGTCAGCCGTGGTCGTTCGCGGACTGGGCGACCGAAGCGGTGAACACCAACTATCTGGCGGGGTACGAGCACGCCGTTCCGATCATTGATTGGCGGTGGACTCCGGCTGAAGGGTGGATCCCGGCCGTGCGCTGGATGCCCACGACGGACGCGGGGTTCGACCGCATTCGCGGCTACGTGGTGGAGTATCCCGCGCTTCCGGTCGGGCCCGCGGTGCCCGACGTCGTGATCGCCGGCGAACTTCCCTACAGCGTCACGGTGACGGCGACGCTGCCGCCGGGATCGACCGGCCTGCAGTGGCGGCGAAGGGGCGTGCCCCTGACCGACGGCTTGCAGTCGAACTACCAGACCATCTCGGGGTCCACGACGAACCAGTTGACGATTCAGGGGCTCAACCTCGATGGTCTGGGCGAGTACGAGATCCAGGCGATCGACAGCGCGGGGATGCCCTTGTCTCATCGAGGCCGCATTCGCATCGACGCCACGCAGCAGTCGTTCGTGACCTGCTCGTACGGCATGCCCATCTATCGAGTTTTCATCGCGCCTTCGGGCGCCGTGACCTCCGAACAGGCCCGTCAGCACGCGGCATCGCTGGGAGGGCGTCTGGCCACGTCGGATTGGATCCAGCACCAGCAGGTGATCGACGCGATGACGTGCGACGAGGCGCTGCACACCGCCGATTCGAGGCCGTTCGCGGCGGGGCCGGTGGGGCCCTGGATCGGCGGCGTCAAGACCGAAGGCACCTACTGGTGGTGGTGGCCCAACGGCGCGTGGGTTTCGGGCGGGGGCCCTTGGGCGCCGGGCATGCCCCGTTCACTCTGGGAGTGGGATCCTGCCGCCTCGATGCACCTGACGCCGGCGGCCCCAGGAAGCTCGAGCATGCTCTGGGCGGACATGTTTGCGAGCGAGGAGGCGTCCAGCACGCTGCCCAACTCGTACGTCGTCGAGTGGGCCTCTGCCTTCGAGGAACCAGCAGAAGTGATTCCCGTCGAGGGTGACTGCGGCGGCGAGTTGGCCCTCGAGGTCACCCTGGCCGCTCACGGAGTCGGGGGCTCTTTCCTGTGGACCGGTCCGGCGGGCTTCCTGCAGGATGGCACGACGCCCAACGGCACCGTCGTCAGCGGGTCGAGCACGTCGCGTCTTGAGTTGAGTCCGCTCGCGCCGGGAGATGCGGGTTACTACTTCCCGATCTTCGTGACTCCGGGCGGGTGCGGGTTGCAAGGAGCGTACTTCCACGTCACCGTCGGCGAGTGCGGCACGTCGTGCCCCGCCGACTTCAATCAGGACGGGGGCATCGACGGCGGCGACATCGACGCCTTCTTCGCGGCCTGGGAGGCGGGCGACGGCGCGGCGGACGTGAACCAGGACGGCGGCGTCGACTTCGGCGACGTCGACACCTTCTTCACGGCATGGGAGAACGGCGGCTGCTGAGGCGGCCTTTCGAGGATCGAAGTCGAGATCGACGTTCGTGCGGCCGCTTGCGGGGGCCGCACGACGTCGTTTTCGGGGCGGCTGATTCGAGAATCGTGGCGTTGATTCGCACCCGCGCACGCACTTGAGGAGAGCGTCGCGTTGGTGGACCGCATGGCGAGGCATGACCTGAGGAGATCGGCGATGAACCTGTGGCAGCGAGTGATGGGAATCGTGGCGGCCGGGGCGACTTCGATGGCCTCGGCGCAGGTGACGTGGGCGAACTGGACGTGGGGCAGCGAGCCGGCGGCCACCATGAACGGCGTGCACGTCACCTACGCCGGCGACTTCATCGATGCGCAGATCCAGGGCTGGGGGAACAACTACTGGCAGCCCGGTCATGCGTTCGTCAGCTCCGAGGTTCCCAACGGACCCGCGCACTCCGACCACATCCGACTGCTCGGAGGCTCGCACACGCTGACGTTCTCGAGGCCCGTCGAGGACGTCTACCTGGCGGTCCTGAGTCTGGGCAACGGCGGCGGCAGCGTCGTCGAGTACCAGTTCGATCGCGACTTCACGATCCTCAGCAGCGGCGATTCGTACTTCGGGTCGGGCTCGCTGACAAGGTCCGCGCCGAGCACGCTCCGCGGCGAGGAGGGATCCGGGGTCATCAAGTTCGCGGGCCCCGTCACCTCGATCAGTTGGACCTGTTCGGGCGCCGAGAACTGGCACGCGTTCAACGTGGGCATGAAGGCCATCGAGTTCGAGTTTCAACCCCCGCTGAGCGATGTCCTGCCGGCGTCCTCCGAGACGCCCTTCATGCTCAACTTGTCGGGCGTGAACCTGCAGCCCGTGTCTTCGTCCGTGCGCCTGCACTGGCGGAACGGCAGGTCCGGGCCTTTCCATGCCGAGCCGCTCAGCCAGGACTCGAGCGGGAGGTACCCGGGGGTCTTGCGGACGCCTCCGTGCGCGGCGGGCGAGTTCCAGTACTACTTCAGCGTTGAGGCCACCGATCCTTCCGGTGCGCCGGCGCCGACGGTGTTCCATCCCGCATATCCCTTGACCGATCCGATCACGTTCGTGGGAGCGCCCTGGCCGCGGGTGGCCATGCTGACCACGGGCGGATCGGCGACGATCGTCGAGCGCTTCGAGACGCCCTCGGGCTGGACCGTTGGACCGGACACGGCGGTGACCGGGTCGTGGGTGCGGGACCAGCCGGTGGGGACATTGGCTCAGCCCACCGTGGATTACAGCAGCAGCGGGACGATGTGCTGGGTGACCGGCCAGGGCATTCTCGGCGGGTCGGTGGGCGGGGCGGACGTGGACGGCGGCTACACCGTGCTCACCAGCCCGGCGTACGACTTCAGCGGTTCGCACGACGTGGAGGTGTCATATTGGCTGTGGTTCAGCAACGGACGTGGCAGCAATCCGTATCAGGACATCTTCCGCGTCGAGGCGAGCGTCGATGATGGCGCGACGTGGACGAACGCCGAGACCGTCGGGCCCGGCGCGGCGGACCATCCGCATGTCTTTCCGAACTGGATCAAGTCACGGTGGACCCTGCGGTCCACGGGACTCTCGCCCACGAGCCACGTTCGCCTGCGCTTCATCGCCGAGGATTCGGGCTTGCCCTCGGTGGTCGAGGCCGCGATCGACGACCTGCAACTGTTGAGCGTCGCGTGCGTCGATCAGGTCGACACGCGCGTGCTGGCATCGTGCGACCTGCAGCGCATCTACGCCGCGGTCACGGACGGGAACCCGGTGAGTTCCGAACGGGCGAGGATCGAGGCCCGGCAGATGGGCGGTCGACTCGCCGCGCCGACCACGCCCCGCCATCAGGCGGTTGTCGACGCGTTGACGCTCGACCCACGTCTGTGGATCGACCGTCGCCGGGGGTCGTACGGCCCGTGGATCGGCGGCGTGGCCGACGGCGCGGGCGAGTGGCGTTGGCCTGGCGGCGACCTGGTCGACGGCTGGAACTGGGCCTCGGGCGAACCGGGGACCAACGGACGTGACCCCGCCTCGATGTACCTCGTGCGATCGCAGTACGGCTACGGCGCGCAGTGGGCCGACCTGACGCCCGAGGAGGAAGCCACCGTGATGATGCCCCTGGCGTTCGTGGTCGAGTGGGATTCGCCCTTCGAGGGCGGCGCTGGCGTCTCGTTCGTGCAGGGGCAGTGCGGCGGATCGGTCGAACTGACGGCTTCGCTGGCGCCGCACGGGCTTGCCGGCACGATCATGTGGATGGGGCCCGACGGCCTGCCGCTGGTCGACGGCCCGACGGCCGCGGGCACGGTGATCGTGGGCCAGGGAACGCCGACGCTGCGGTTCGATTGGATGTCGCCGAGCGATGCGGGCGGGTATCGCGCGATCTACAAGACCGGCAGCGGCAGCACCCTGTGCCACTGGGAGGGTCCGACGATCCTTGTCGGCGTGACGCCGTGCTGTCCGGCGGACTTCAACCAGGACGGGGGCATCGACGGCGGCGACATCGACGCCTTCTTCGGAGCGTGGGAAGCGGGCGACGGGGCGGCTGACGTGAACCAGGACGGCGGCGTCGACTTCGGCGACGTCGACACCTTCTTCACGGCATGGGAGAACGGCGGCTGCTGAGCGGCGGCTGCAGAACGGCAGTCTGCAGGGCGACGGAGATCATCGAGAGGAGTTGTTTCATGAAGCGTGCGCTTGTGTTCATGGCGACATTCGTGGGTCTGTGCGCGTCGATGGCGATGGGACAGCGGTCGCTGCCGGTGCAGGTGACGCATCCGTCGCCGAACGCCAACGACTGGTTCGGCCAGTCCGTCGCGGTCGACGGCGACACGCTGATCGTGGGCGCACCCTTTGACGACATGGGGGCCAACACCGACCAGGGTTCGGCCCACGTGTATCGGTGGACGGGCACGGGGTGGACGTTCGAGGCGACGCTGGTGGCGGCGGGCGGGCGCGCGATCGACTCGCTGGGCATGTCGGTCGACATCTCCGGCGACACGGCGGTGGTCGGGGCGCCGAACGCTTCGGTGGGGAGCGGTTCCTTGCAAGGGGCGGCGTTCGTCTTCGTGCGGTCGGGCTCGACGTGGACTCAGCAGGCGACGCTGAGCGCCACGGGGGGGGCGGCGTCCGATTCATTCGGCGAGTCGGTGACCATCGACGGGGACACGGTGGTCGTGGGTGCGCCCGACGATGATGTGGGAAGCAGCGTCAATCAAGGGTCGGTCTATGTCTTCAGGCGAACCGGCTCGACGTGGGCCCAGCAGGCGCAGCTGACTGCGCCCGGGGGAGCGGCGGGTGATCGATTCGGCGGATCCGTCGCGCTGGCGGGCGATACGTTGATCGCGGGTGCGGCGTTCGACGACGTGAGCGTGGTCGATCAGGGATCGGCGACGGTCTTCGTTCGCTCGGGTTCGACGTGGTCGCAGCAGGCCCAGTTGACCAACCAGGGGGCCGGGTCGTCGGATCGCTTCGGCTGGCGCGTGGCCGTTTCGGGCGACACGGCCGTGGTGGGGGCGCCCAGCGACGACGTGGGCACGGTCTTCAATCAAGGCACCGCAACGATCTTCGTTCGTTCGGGCGGGTCCTGGACGCTCCAGTCGCAGTTGACGCCGAGCGTCGCCGTCACCTCCGGCTCGTTCGGCACGTCGGTGGCCATCGACGGCGATTCGGTGGCGGTGGGATCGCTCAGCGCGTTGATCGCCGGCTCGTTTCAGGAAGCGGTCTTTGTGTTTGCTCGAGCAGGTACGGCGTGGGTCGAGCAGGCCGCCTTGACCGTGTCGGAGGGCGCTCCGAGCGACAACTTCGGTCACAGCGTGGCCATGTCGGGCCACACGATCGTCGCGGGGGCGGTGGCGGACGACGTCCAGGGTTACTCCGACGCGGGATCGGCGTGGGTCTACTCGCGAGTCGGCTCGCGATGGATCGGGCCCGACGTGGCGTTGCCCGCGTCGGGGTGGATGCAAGGCGATCAGGTCGGCACGTCAGTGGCCATGTCGGGCGACATCGCGATCGTGGGCGCGCCGTTCGTCGATGGTGGCTTCAACGCCGACATCGGGGCGGCCTTCGTCTTCACGCATTCGGGGGGCCAGTGGACGCGGCAGACTTGGTTCTCGAGCTCGAGCGGCCTTGCTGGCGATCGGTTCGGCGCGGCGGTGGCGATCTCGGGCGACACGGCGGTGGTCGGCGCCCCGGGTGACGACGTCGGGGCCAATGTGGATCAGGGCTCCGTCAACGTCTACACGCGATCGAGTTCCGGCTGGGTCCAGCAGGCCCGACTCTTCGCTTACAACGGGCAGGCGGGGGACTTTTTTGGCGGCTCCGTGGCGATCGACGGCGACACGATCGTGGTCGGCGGGACGGAGAACGGCTTCGACGCCGTCTATGTCTTCGTTCGTTCGGGCTTCTGGTGGACGCAGCAGGCGCGGCTGATCGACATTGATGCCGTGAACAGCGCCGAGTTCGGTCTCTCGGTGGCCGTCGCCGGCGACACGTTGGTCGTGGGCAGTCCGAGTGCCTTCGTGGGCGCCAACCAGCAGGGCGTGGCGTGCGTCTTCACGCGATCGGGACATGTCTGGACTCGGCAGGCGCGACTGAACGCGGG
>CAIYWI010000106.1 GCA_903929885.1 uncultured Phycisphaerales bacterium | reverse complement strand
GCCTTGATCTCGTTGAAGACCTTCATCGCCTCGATGATGCACACCACGGTGTCGGGGCTGACCTGCTGGCCCACCTTCACGAAGGGGCCCGCGTCGGGGTTGGGCGAGGCGTAGAAGGTGCCCACCATCGGCGATTCGATGTGAATGCCCGGGGCCACCGTCGCCACCGCCGGAGCCGCCGAGGCCGCGGGGGCAGCCGCAGCCGCCGGAGCAGGCGCGGCCGCCACGGGAGCCGGGGCGTACTGCACCATCGGCACGCCGCCGACGCCGCGCTTGATCGTCACGCTTTCCGTGTCGCCCTTGAGCTCGACCTCGGTCAGGTCGTTCTCGGCCATCAGCGCGACAAGCTCCTTGAGTTTCGCGATATCCATCATCTGCAACGTCTCCGTGGTCGTTCAGTGTCCGTCAGGGAGGTGACGCCCGCACGGACAACCATGGTCCGGAATCAGGTGGCGGGAGCATAGGGGGCCGACTCGATGAACTCCCCGGCACGCCGAACGCATGCCGCACCGCTCGTGAAGGCCTCAGCCCAGCGTGGCCCACTTCAAGTCCTGCGGCAGCGAGCACAGATTCTTCGCCCCCTTGGCGGTGATGACGTAGTCGTCCTCGAGCCGCACGCCGCCGATGCCCGGCAGGTAAATGCCCGGCTCGATCGTGACGACGTGGCCGGGCACAAGCTTGGTCTCGACGAGCATGTGGGTGATCCGCGGATCTTCATGCCCGTTGAAGCCCAGCCCGTGCCCGAGCCCGTGGCCGAAGTGCTCGCCGTAGCCGTGCTTGGCGATGTGGTCGCGGGCGATGGCGTCGATCTCCTTCGTGGTGCGTCCGGGCGCGAGGGCGGCGGCCGCCTTCTCCTTGGCATCCAGCACGATCTGGTAGATCTCCGCCACCTTCGCCGGCCACTTGCCCAGCGCAACCACTCGCGTCATGTCGCTGTGGTACCCCTTCCAGATCGCCCCCCAGTCGATCAGCACCGCCCGGTTGGCCCGCAGGCGGTGTCGCTGCGGGCGATAGTGAGGAAGCGAGCCGTTGGGATCGGCCGCGACGATCGTCTGGAAGCCCGGCGCGCTCGACCCTCGCCGCTTCATCTCGGCCTCGAGCGTGGCGGCCACCTCGAGTTCCGTCATGCCCGGCTTCATCGTCGGGAGCGTGGCGAGGAGCGCCTCCTCCTGGATGCGCACGGCCTTGCGGATGAGCGCCACCTCGGCATCGTCCTTGATGGCCCGCATCGCGGCGATCACGCCGCTGCACGGCACGAGCCGCTTCTCCGCGCCCTTGCCCCAGGCCGCGCCGTACGCCGCACGCTCGGCGAGGGTCATCGTCTCGGCCTGCACGTGCACCTCCTTGACGCCCTCGCGTCGAAGCAGGTCGGCCACGGCCGCGGTCATCGATCCCTTGCGGATGATGATCTCGCACAGCGGGGCAATCTCCTCCAGTTCCTCCTGGTAGCGAAAGTCGCTGACGATGGTGCAGGCCTTGGGCGAGACGAGCAGGTAGCTGTCGCCCCCGAGAAAGCCGGTGAGGTAGCCCACATCGAGCGGGTTGGTGATGAAGAAGTGCTCGATGCCGAGCTTGCGGAGGCGGGCCCGGAGCTTGGAAAAGCGTGCCCGGAAGATCGACAGGTCGTGCTTGGAAGACGTGGTGGTCATGGAGGGCGATGGTACGGGCCGGAGGTGCCGGGGCTAATCTCCCGCTGACGCCGTGACCGACGCTCGCCCCGCATCTCGCCTGTCGCGACTCGCCGCTGATCGCTCGCTGGCGATCGGCCTGTGCGTCGTCACCCTGCTGGTCGTCGCCGGGCCGGCGGCGCTGCTGGCTGTCCACCTTGCGGGCATGCAGCCCAAGGCCCCCACCGGCGGCGTCTTCGACCCCATGCTCGCCGACCCGCCGTGGCTCCTGCTCGCCAGAAGCATCGCATGGGCGGCTGGCGTCGGCTTGCTCTCGACGCTGGTGGCCATCCCCGCCGCATGGCACGCGCGAGGCCGGCCGATGGCGGCGTTGGCGTTCATGGCCCCGCTCGCGCTGCCCAGCTACTTCGCCTATGGCGCCCTCAACCTGCTCCGCGCCCCTGGCTCGCCGCTGGGCGACTGGCTCGCGGGGTTGGTCGACCAGGGCTTCCCCGACGCACCGATGCTCGCCGGCCGCGTCATCGCGGCGTTGTCGCTCACGTTGTGGACGTGGCCCCTCGCCATGCTCGCGATGCTGGCCGCCGCCCGAGGCGTCAGCGACGATCTGCTCGATCACCTCGCCATCGATGCGCCGCGAGGCCCGGCCCGCGCCTTCGCTCGCCTGTCGCTGCTGGGTGCCGCACCGTGCTTCGCGATCGCGCTGGTCGGTCTGGTGGTGCTCGGGTCCCCCGTTCCCCTGCACGTTGCGCAGGTGCCCACCGCCGCCATGGCCGTGTGGATTGGCCTGGTGCAAGATCCGACCAACCCTCGCCACTGGCTGGCGGGCTGGCCGCTGCTCGTGCCCGTCGCCATCGCCGGCGCATGGCTCGCGATTCGACTTCGCCCACGGGCCGACGCGGGCGAGGCGCCGTCGATGCCCCGAGCCCGCCCGGACACGACGATCGCCGCCGCCTCGTGGACGATCTGGGCCGCGTCGATCGTGGCGCCCATGGCCCTGCTCATCTGGCACCTTCACGAATGGGCGTCGATCCCCCGCTTCCTTCGCCTCCATCGCGACGCGCTCGCGGGCAGCCTGACCATCGCCGCCATCACCGGTCTGGCCTCGGGCATCATCGCATGCCTCTGCTGGTGGATCGCGCCGAGGGCCTGGAGGAGCGACCGATGGAGCCGGCGGGCGGTCGCCGTCGCCGTCGCGGCGTGGTGTTGCGCGACGCTCGCCCCCGGCGTCATGCTCGGCGCGGGCTTCGCGCACCTGGCTCGCCTCGAGCCCTTCGACCGGTTTGCCGATTCCATCGTCGTGCCCGTCGCGGCTCACGTGGTTCGGTACGCCTCGCCGTGCATCGTGGCCGTGATGCTCCTGCTGCGGGCCGAAAGCCGCGCCGCCTCCGAATCGGTGCAACTCGACGGCGCGGAAACCTTCCGGGGCTTCGTGGCCGCACGGCTCCGGGCCGGCGCCGGCCCACTTGTTGCCTGCATGCTCCTGACGGCATCGCTGAGTCTGCACGACATCGACACGTCGATCCTCGTGCAACCCCCCGGCGACACCATGCTCGCCCAGCACCTGCTGGGCTACCTGCACTTCTGGCGGACCGAGGAGTTGTCCGCCGGGTCGCTGATCCTGATGGCCGCATCGCTCGCCGCGGCGGGATCCGCCGCCATGCTCATGCGAGGGGCGGCCACGACCGTGCAACCCGAGCGTCGCGACGACAGTACCAGCCGGTGATCTCCGCCGGCTCGCGGCCGCGAACACCCCCGGTCATCCCGCGAGCGGTACACTCTGGACTGGGAACTGCCGCAGCGGCCGTCGGGAGCGTTGGCCCGAGCCGCACGCGGGATTCCCTCGGCGCATGCGACGACGTTCCGACTCTCCCGCGACCCCGCCGACGCGCACGATGCACGCGGGGATTCGCGTCGCCGCGACGCTGGGCGTACTGATCGCCTCGATCGGCTGCGAGCGTCACCGCGACGGCCAACCCATCGACCATGCCGTGTGCTTCGGCGAGGTGGGCATGTCGCCCGGGCAGTTCTCCTACCCCCGCGGCATCGACGCCGACGGTACATCGCTCTGGATCGTCGACAAGGCCGCTCGCGTCCAGCGCATCGACCCCGCCACCGGCCGCTCGCTCGGAGGCTGGCGCATGCCCCAGTGGAGCAATGGCAAGCCCACCGGCATCACCGTCTGGCGACCCGCGGGCGGTCGCGACGGCGACGAGTTGATCTTCCTCGCCGACACCCACTACCACCGCATCATGATCTACGCCATCGGCGAAGTGCCGACGGGCGAGAACGACGCCGGCAACGACGGCACGGCCTGGGGCGACCGCGTGAAGTTGGTCGGGCAGTTCGGCTCCTACGGCTCGCATCCCGGCCAGTTCACCTATCCCACCGACATCGCCGTCCTCCCCACCGCCGACGGCCGCGACATCGATCGGCTCTACGTCAGCGAGTACGGCGGCACCGACCGCATCAGCATCTTTCAGCGCGACGCCTCGGGAACCTTCGCCTGCATCGGCACTTTCGGTCGCTTCGGCTCGGGCTCCGATCCCGCGCAGATCGAGTTCAGTCGCCCGCAGTCCATCGCCATCGACCTCGAGGCCCGCGAGTTGATCGTCGCCGACGCCTGCAACCACCGCCTCGGTCGCTTCACGCTCGACGGACAACTGGTCAAGTGGATCGGCTCGCCAGACGACGCAGGCCCCGACCTCGGTCGCCTCAAGTACCCCTACGGCATCGCGCTCCTCCCCGGCCGCACCGCGCTCGTCGTCGAGTACGGCAACAACCGCGTGCAGCATCTCGACCTCGAGACCGGACAGGGCTTGGCCACCTACGGCCGCACGGGCCGCGGGCCGGGCGAACTGGCCGTGCCTTGGGGCGTGGCGCTTGTCGACGGCACCGCGTATGTGCTCGACTCGGGCAACAACCGCGTGATGGGCTTTGACGCCCCTCGCGGCGAGCGTCGCGCCGATCGCTCGCCGCCAAGGGAGGGCCGGTGACCCCCACCCTCGCCGCGATGGTGATCGGCCCGCTGCAGTTCGACGCGCCCGCGTGGCTGCTGCTGCTGCCCGTCTGCGGCGCCTTCGCCGCGTGGGCCGCGCGTCGCAGTCTGTCGGGCATGGCCTCCGCCACGCGACTGGTCGCGTTGGGCGTGCGCCTGGTGGTCATCCTGCTGCTGGTCGCGGCCCTCGCCGAACCCTCGTGGCGACGCGTCTCGACCGACGTGGCCGTCACCGTCGTGCTCGACACGAGCGAATCAGTGCCGACCGTCAAGCAGGCGGAGGTCGATCGCTACGTCCGTGCCGCCATTGAATCGCACGAGCGCAAGGACGATCGCCTGGGCGTGGTCACCGCCGCCAAGGAAGCCATCGTGCAGGCCTTGCCCACGCGACTGACGACCGAGCTCGTGCGTCAATCGGTGGGCGCCATCGACGCGACGAATCTCGCGGGCGCGGTTCGCATGGCCATGGCGGGCATGCCCAAGGATGCCGCCAACCGCATCCTCCTCGCCACCGACGGCAACGAGACGGTGGGCAACCTGCTGCAGGCGGCCGAAGTGGCCAAGGCGCTGGGCGTGCCCATCGACGTGCTGCCCTTGCGGTACAAGTACTCGAGCGAGGTGCTCGTCGACCGCCTGAGCGTGCCGGCCAGCGCACGCGAGGGCGAGAACACCAACGTCCACGTCGTGCTCCGCAGCATGGGCCCCGCCTCGGGCCGCCTCACCATCCTCCAGAACGGCGAACCCCTCGACCTTGACGCAAACTCCGAGTCGATGAGCACGGCCGTCGCGCTGAAGGAAGGCCTCAACGTGCTCCAAGTGCCCGTGGCATCGCTGCGTTCTGGCCCGCAGGAGTTCAAGGCGGTCTTCGAACCCGACGCGCAGGGCGGGCGTGTCGTGGGCGACTCCATCCTCGAGAACAACAAGGCGATGGGCGTGACGTTCGTGAGCGGACAGGGCAAGGTGCTGGTGATCAGCGACGACGCCGCTGCGTCGCGTCCGCTGGTCGAGTCGCTCGCCGCCTCTCGCATCGCCGTCGAGGTGCGTCCCTCGTCGCAGGCGCCCGCGACGCTCACGGAGCTGACGGCCTTCGACGCCGTCGTGATGGTGAACCAGTCGGCCTACGCGTACACCCAGCAGCAGCAGGAGGAACTCCGCCAGTACGTGCACGACACCGGGGGCGGCCTCGTGATGATCGGCGGCCCCGACTCATTCGGCGCGGGGGGCTGGATCGGCTCCCCCCTCGAGGACGCGCTCCCCGTCAACCTCGACATCCCCTCCAAGCGACAGATGCCCAAAGGGGCGCTCGCGCTGGTCATCCACTCGTGCGAGATGCCCGAGGGCGTCTTCTACGGCAAGAAGGTCTGTCAGGCCGCCGTCGAATCCCTCTCTCGCCTCGATCTCGCGGGCATCGTCGAATACTCGTGGTCGGGCGCCACGGAATGGGTGCACCCCCTCGCGCCGGTGGGCGACGGCTCCCGCATCAAGCAGAGCATCAACCGCCTGATGTTCGGCGACATGCCCGACTTCACGCCCAGTCTCGAGTTGGCGTACGAGGGCCTCCGCAAGGCCGACGCGGGCCAAAAGCACGTCATCATGATCTCGGACGGCGATCCGCAGATCCCCCCCACGTCGCTCCTCGACAAGTACCTCGACGCCAAGATCACCATCAGCACGGTGGGCGTCTTCCCGCACGCGGGCAGCGACACCGCCCGCATGAAGTCGATCTCGGAATACACCAAGGGACGCCATTACGAGATCAACACGCAGGGCGAACTCGCCAGCATCCCCCGCATCTTCATGAAGGAAGCGCAGACCGTGCGGCGCTCGCTCCTGTGGGAGGGCTCGCCCTTCTCGCCGTCGCTTGTGCCGGGTCTCTCCGACTCGCTCCGGGGCATCACCGCGGTGCCGCCCATCTCGGGCTACGTCGTGACGGCCGAACGCGAGGGGCTCGCGCTGGTCAGCATGAAAGGCAAGGAAGGCGACCCCATCCACGCACAATGGCAGTACGGCCTGGGCAAGGTCGTCGCCTTCACCAGCGACGCCGCCGCCAGGTGGAACAACTCGTGGATCGCCTGGCCCGGCTATCAAGCTTTCTGGGAACAGAACCTCCGCTGGGTCATGCGGCCCGGCGGCTCGGCCAACGTCCGCGTCCTCACCGAAAACAAGGGCGACCGCACCGTCGTCACCGTCGAGGCCCTCGACTCCAAGGGCGAACGCCTCAACTTCGCCAACTTCAAGGGCCGCCTCGCGCTGCCCGACGGACAGGGCCTCGACGTGGACCTCAAGCAGGTCGGTCCGGGTCGATATCAAGGATCGGTCGCGACCGATCGTCCCGGCAGTTACGTCATGAGTCTGCGATACGCCGCCCCGGACGAGGCCGCCACCGGCGGCATGATCGAGGGCAGCGTGCAAGCCGCCGTCACCCGTCCCTTCGCCGACGAATATCGCATGCTCGAGGACAACGCGCCCCTGCTCTCGCAGGTCGCCGAACTCACCGGCGGCCGCGTGCTCGAGTGGAAGCCCGAGCAGGAAAACCCGTGGCTGCGGGACGGACTGGCGATGCCCGTCTCGCTCCGGCCCATCTGGCAACTGCTCGCGGTGCTGGGCACCGCACTCTTCCTCGTCGATGTGGGCGTGCGACGCGTGCGGATCGACCTGGCGGCCATGGCGCGGTGGACGCTCGGACTGTTCGGCAAGGGCAGCGAGGCCAAGTCGGGCCAACTCGGCGGCCTCAAGGCCGCTCGCGACGCGGCCAAGGCCAAACTCGCCTCCCGCAGCACGGAGGTCGCGCCCGCCGCCCTCGAGGCGCAAGCCAAAGCCGCCGTGCGCGAAGCCCAGCAAACGGCCAAGACCAAGTTCGAGGCCAGCCCCGAGCAACTCGGCAAGGCCAAGTCGTCGAACGCGATCCTCGGCGGCGCCGAGGCCAAGGTCAAGCCGACGACGCCGGCCCCCCGCCCGACGGACCCTTCCCAACCCCAACGCCCCCCACCCGCGGCGGGCGAAGGCATGTCGCGACTGCTCAAGGCCAAACGCAAGGCCCAGGACGACATGAAGGAGTAGTTCCCCTCGCTCCCTCACCCGATCTCTCGAACCCGCCCAAGCTTCCCGCCTGTACGCCCCAGCAGAGGATTCACCCATGCCTTCAGCATCCAACCCCGCCGACCCCGCCACGCCCGCCGAAGTGAAGGAGCGGTGTGCCCAGTTCCGCACGACGTTCACCACCCTTCGCGCCGAGGTGGGCAAGGTGGTCGTGGGACATCAGGACGTCGTTGAATCGGTGCTCATGGCCCTCTTCGCCGGGGGCAACGTGCTGCTCGAGGGCGTGCCCGGCCTGGGCAAGACGCTGCTGGTCCGCACGCTGGCCCGCACGCTGAGTCTGCCCTTCAGCCGCATCCAGTTCACGCCCGACCTGATGCCCGCCGACGTCATCGGCACGAACATCGTGATGGAAGACCCGCAGACGGGCCGCCGCAAGTTTGAGTTCCAGAAAGGACCGATCTTCGCGCAGGTGGTGCTGGCCGACGAGATCAACCGCGCCACGCCCAAGACGCAATCCGCGCTGCTCGAGGCGATGCAGGAGCGGAGCGTCACGGTGGCGGGCGTGACGTACAGGCTCGACAAGCCCTTCCTCGTGCTCGCCACGCAGAACCCCATCGAGCAGGAGGGCACGTACCCGCTGCCCGAGGCGCAGCTCGACCGCTTCATCTTCAAGATCGTCGTGGGCTACAGCCGCCTCGACGATCTCATGACCATCCTCGACCGCACGACGGCGGCCGAGCAGCCCGAGGCCTCGACCGTGCTCGACGGCCCTCGCATCCTCGAGATGCAGGACCTGGTCCGCAACGTCGTCGTCGCGCCGCACGTCAAGGAGTACGTCGCGCGGCTCGTGCTGGCGACGCATCCGGGCACGGCCACCGCCGCGGGCGGCGCATCGGGCCCGACGAACAAGTACGTGCGGTGCGGCGCATCGCCCCGCGGCGCGCAGGCGCTGATGCTGGCGGGCAAGACCCGAGCGCTCATCGAGGGACGCTTCCACGTGAGCTACGCCGACATCAAGGCGGCCGCCGCCATGTGCCTGCGTCACCGCGTGCTGCTCAACTTCGAGGCCGAGGCCGACCGTGTCGACGTCGACGCGCTCGTGAAGCAGATCGTCGATCTCACCCCCACCGATCCTGTCAAGGTCGGCGCGTGAACGCTCCCGGGAGACCACCCATGGCAGCACCGATCCGAACACGCTCGCTGATCGTCGCCGCGGCCCTGCTCGCGGCGGTTGCTTCGCCCCTGCCCTGCGTCGGCCACTTCATGGCCCCCATCGACGTTCCCGCCGCACGGGTCATCGCCAACATCAAGGCCCGCCTCGACAAGTCGCCGTCCGACGCCGAGGCGTGGTACAACCTTGGCCGCGTGCACGCCTACCTCGTCACGCACGGCGGGTCGAACGTGCCGGTGCAGTCGCCCGACGAGCCCACACGCCTCTACGACCTTTCGGGCCCCAAGGCCGCGGCGGCCCCCGGCTTCGACCAAGCCGCCGAACACGCCACGTCGGCCATCGACGCCTTCAACCGCGCCATCCGCCTTCGTCCGGCGCAGGCCTCGTATCGCTATGCCCTCGCGTGCGTCGCCGAGGCTGCCTTGCCCCTGACGCCCTCGATCCGCACGGCCCCAATGCTCGACGTCGACAAGGTCGACGCACCCGACGCCGAGCAGGCCGCCCGCATCATCGAGTCCCTCAAGGCCCCGGGCCCGGAGGCCGACCAGGCCATCGCCAACGCCACGAGAATCCCCGCCACGTTCGGCGATCGCGCGGACCCGGCCTCGCTCAGGGCGTTCACCTGGACTGTCGTGCGGGCCCGCAAGCAGGCGACCGGTCCGCGTCGAGAACTGCTGGACCGCGCCCTGGCCGCCGCGTGGCGAGCCGAGATCGGCGAGCAGTACTTCGCGGCCTATTCGCTCGGCTTCATCGCCGACAGCCGCCGCACGCAGCAGGGCCTCACCGGCCTCTTGGATTTCCTGTCGCATCAGGCCGCCAACGACTACCTGCGCTTCGTCCCCGCCGACGATCGGCCCCCGGTTCGCACCAAGGTGGTCGAGGCGGCCCTCGCCGCCTTCAAGGCCCTGCCTCCCTGCGGAGCCATCACTCCCATCCTCGTGCCCATGACCAGCCCCGGCGAGGATGGGATCGAGTCGCTGCTCGCCCGCGACGCCCGCGTGACGTTCGACCTCGACGGCACCGGTCGCGGTGCAACGTGGTCGTGGGTGAAGCCCACGACCGGCATCCTCGTGTGGGACCCTTCGGGCAAGGGTCGCATCACCTCGGGCCGCCAACTCTTCGGGTCGGCGACGTGGTGGATGTTCTTTTCCGACGGCTACCGAGCCCTCGACACGCTCGACGACGATCGTGACGGCCGTCTCAAGGGTCGCGAACTCGACGGCCTCGCCCTCTGGTTCGACGGCGACTCCGACGGCGCGTGCGATCCGGGCGAAGTCGTCGCGCTCCGCAGCCGAGGCATCATCGAGCTTGCCGTCGCCGCCACCGGTTCGTGCCCCGACGGCTCGCTCGTCAGCGACCGGGGCGTTCGCTTCTCCGACGGCCGCGCCCTCCCCACGTTCGACTGGGTCACCCGTCCCGTCGCCCCTTCAGCCGATCCAGTCTTGCTCCGCTGACACCCCCATGCTCAAGTCCGAGCACATCACCCGTCCCTCCCCCGAGACGATCCTGCCGCCCGATCTGGCGGCACGCATCGGCCCGCTCGACGTGGCCAGCCGCAAGGTCTTCTTCGGCAAGCTCAAGGGCGAGCGGCGCAGCCGCAAGCGGGGCGAAAGCGTCGAGTTCGCCGACCACCGCTCGTACGTCTCGGGCGACGACATCCGTCACATCGACTGGAACATCTTCGCCCGCCTCGACTCGCTCTTCATGAAGCTCTTCCTCGAGGAGGAAGACCTGTCGCTCCACGTCGTGATCGACGCCAGCGCGTCGGCCGACACCGGAAGCGAGCACAACAAGTTCGTCTTCATGCAGCGGGCCGCCATGGCCATGGGCTACGTCGGACTCGTCAACCTCAACCGCGTCGCCGTCACCGCGATGGGCGATGGTGACGGCGGCATCGCCGCCACCATCCGCGACCTTCGTGGCCGTCGCCGGACGCGCGAACTGGCCACCTGGCTCTGCGGCATAGAACCCGCCGGGAGTTTCTCCTTCCGCCAAGCCGCCGAACGCATCCTCCACTCGCGTCGAGGCAAGGGCGTGATGGTCGTCTTCTCCGACTTCTTCTTCAAGGACGGGTTCGAGTCGGGCCTTCGCCTGCTGGTGGGCCGGGGCTACGACGTGCTGGCCGTGCAGGTGCTCAGCCCGCAGGAGATCGACCCTCCCCTGACGGGCGACCTTCGCCTCAAGGACGTTGAAGATGCAGACCTGGCCGAGATCACCGTCTCCGCGCCGCTGCTCAAGCGGTACAAGGCCAACCTCGACGCCTACTGCGCTCATCTGCAGTCGTTCTGCGCCGAGCGAGCCATCGGCTTCATGACCGTGCGGAGCGACACCCCCATCGACGTGCTGCTGCTCGACTACTTCCGCCAGCGGGGGGTGGTGAAGTGAACTGGATCACCCCGCAACTGGGCCTCGGGGCCGCCGCCATCGCGGTGCCGCTGCTGGTCATTCTCTACTTCCTCAAGTTGCGTCGTCGCGATGTCGAGGTGTCGTCGACGTTCCTCTGGAAGAAGGCGATTCAGGACCTGCAGGCCAACGCCCCCTTCCAGCGACTCCGCCGAAACCTCCTCCTCTTCCTGCAGTTGCTCGTGCTGGCGGGGTTGTGCATCGGGCTGGCTCAGCCGGTGATCTCGGGGCAAGTGCTCGAAGGCAACAGGCACGTGATCCTGATCGACCGCTCGGCGAGCATGCAGGCCACGGACGAAAAGGACGGCCGGGGTCAGCCGACGAGCCGCTTCGACGCCGCGAAGCGTCAGGCGTTGGCGCTGATCGACTCCTTGGGCGAAGGCGGCGTGCTGACGGGCCGCGACTCGGCCGACGAGGCGATGGTCATCGCCTTCGACGTGGCGGCGGACGTGCGTCAGCAGTTCACGACCGACAAACGCGCCCTTCGGGCGGCGGTCGAGGCGATCACGCCCACCGAAGCCCCCACGCTCGCCGAGGAGGCCTTCCGCCTCGCGCAAGCGCACAAGCCGCGACGGCTGATCGAGGATGTGGGCCTGCAGAGCGGCCCGCCGATGACCATTCACCTGTTCTCCGACGGCCGCATTCCCGATGCGCTCAAGGCCAAGTCCGACCCCAACGACACCGTTCGCTTCCATCGCGTTGGAGCGACCGACAGCCCGAACCTCGCCGTCGTCGGGCTTCGTGCCGCCCGCGAATACGACAACCCCGGGCGACTCTCGATCTACGTGTCGGTCGAGAACAACCGCCCCGAGCCGCGACGCGTCGATGTCGAACTGCTCATCGATGGCATCAGCGCCCGCATCAAGGCCGCCACCATTCCCGGCGCGGTCGCCGAGGGAAACCCGCTGGCCGCCGCACCCGCGGAACCGACTCCAGAAGACGCCCCCACGATCCCCGCCGCTCCCGTGCTCAAGCCCGGACGCAGCGGCCTGGTCTTCACGCTGGACCTGGCCGCCGCGGCGGTTGTTCGCGTGCGTCTCCGGGAACCGGGGCAAGGAGAGCCGCCCCGCGAGGACGTTCTGGAACTCGACGACCAGGCATCGCTGGTGGTGCCGCCGGCCAAGCAACTCGCCGTGCTGACCGTCTCGCCCGAAAGCGATTCGTGGCTCGACAACGCGCTGGCGGGGCTGCCCCTCTCG
>CAIYWI010000105.1 GCA_903929885.1 uncultured Phycisphaerales bacterium | reverse complement strand
CGCCATCTGCGTCCGCACCGACGCGGCATTGAACGTGTCGGCGTAGGGCGTGGCGACCTGGAGGCCCGCCGCGACCTGGCCGCGGGTGGTGTCGACGACCACGGGGATCTCCTTGTCGATCGGCGCGGGCTTGCCCGCCAGCACGGCCTGAAGGTCGAAGGCGATCTGCCCCTCGCTCTTGGCCATCTCGATCACGGGGATCGCCTGCTCAAAGGCCTGGAGGCGGCCCTTGGCGTTCTCGTAGGTGCCGGCCTTCTCGGCGAACGTGGCCCCGGGGATCACGACGTCGGCGCGGTCGACCAGCGGGTTGAGGAGCGTGTCGATGAGCACCGTGAACTTGCCGGAGAGGGCCGTGAGGAGTTCCTGAGTCGTCCAGTCCTTCGGGGCGTTGCCGGTGATCAAGACCCCGCCCACGTCGCTTGAACCGGTGCCCAGACCCAGGCGGCGGAGGAAGCCGGAGTGATCGAGCACGTTGGCCTCGCCGAAGAGCGAGCCGAGCACGCGACGCACGCCGCGGGCGTTGGGGGCCTTCTCGGCGTACATCTTGAAGGCCTTGGGGCTGTTCTCGTCGACGCCGGCTGGGAAGACCTTGTCTTGGCCGACGACGGGCACGGGGCCGACGCCAACGACGGCGTTGGCGTCGATGCTCTTGATGAGACGCCCGAGGGCAAAGGCCTCCTCGCAGGTGAGGAAGGGGCTGACGAGAAGGGCCGCGCGACGACCCGACGCCGCGGCGGCGCGGAGGCCGTCAAGGGCATCGTCGTAGGCCTTGGTGAAGTCGCACTCGACGGTGGCGCCGAACTGCTTGCGCAACGGCGAGCGGAGACGATCCTCGCTGTGGACGAACTTCCAGCCGTAACGGACCTCGTCGGTGATCCAGTGCTTGTTGACGGCGAGGTTGGCGCGAGGCTTGAGGCGGTGGACCTTGCCCTCGTTGTGGTTGACCCAGATGTTGTCGCCGCTGGCGGTGATGGGGTCGATGCCCGGCGTCTCCTTGAGGAACCAGACGCGCTGGGCGAAGAGGAAGTCCTTGTCGAGCAGGGCGCCGACGGGGCAGAGGTCGACGACGTTGGCGGAGAGCTCGTTGTCGAGGGCCACGCCGGGGAAGACGTCGATCTCTTCCTTGTTGCCGCGGCCTTGCACCATGAGTTCGGCGGTGCCGCTGACTTCGCGGGTGAACCGCACGCAGCGGGTGCACATGATGCATCGGTCGGAGTAGAGCAGCACGTGGGGACCCACGTCCTTCTTGGGCTGCTTGACCTTCTGGTCCTCGAATCGCGACGAGCCGCGGCCGTACTGGTACGAGTAGTCCTGGAGGAAGCACTCGCCCGACTGATCGCACACGGGGCAGTCGAGAGGGTGGTTGATGAGCAGGAACTCCATGACCGCCTTCTGGTTGGCGACGGCCTTGGGGGAGTCGGACATCACGACCATGCCGTCCATCGCCGTCTGCTGGCAGCTGGGAACGAGCTTCCCGCCCATGAAGGGCTCGATGACGCCCGTCTTGGCGTTGGGCACCTGGCATTCGACCAGGCAGATGCGGCACGAGGCCACCACCGAGAGACCCTCGTGGTAGCAATACTGGGGGATCTCGATCCCGTTGGCGTTGGCGATCTGGAGAATGGTCTGGCCGGGCGCGAAGTCGCAGCGGCGGCCATTGATGGTGATGGTCGGCATAAGCGGCGGGAGTGTAGGTCAGGCGTCCGTTCGCCGCGACTGCTGGGCCTGGCCTGCCTCGTCCTTCGGGACGATGCGTCGGGCCCGCCGAAGTGCCCACGTCCGGCCCCTGTTCTCCCCGCCCCGGCCCGCGACGTTCAGGCCGTCACGTCGAGTTCGCCCGCGGCGGCTTGCGTCGCGGTCTCCTGCATCTTGGCGGCATCCTGGATCAACGCCACCGCCGCCTGCCCCGCCTGCTTCATGGCATCAAGCGACTTGACGGCCACCTTGGTGCTCACCTGCGAGGCGATGCGTTCGGAGGCCAAGGCCGAGAGGGTCGAGGGGCTGATGTCCATGGGGGGGAGATCGGCCGGGCGGCGATGAGGATTCAGCGAACCGCGGGTTCAGTGCCGTTTCTGGCGGCCGCACGTCGCTCGGCCCGCAGCATCCACAGGGTGTGAAGCACGCGGGTGACGGCGATGGCCGCGATGAATCCCACGATCGTGGCCCATGCGGAGGGGGTGCCCCCGAACCGCATCATCGAGTACTGCGTCGCCAGCGCGATGAGGTAGAGCAGGGGCGAGAGGCACATCCGCTCGAACTGCACCAGCGTCGCGTCCTTGATGTACGACAGGTGGCCATAGGCGGCGGATCCCGGCCCGTCGGCCTTGGCCCCCGGCATGTGGTTGGCGATCCAGTGGAGCACGTAGTACACGGCCACGTCGCTGATCGCGTCCGCGACGAACGTCACGGCCGTGATGGCGAGATAACTCTCCTCGCCGAAGTGATGCTCGGCGAGGCGGGCGGCGATGGTCGTGGGCACCAGCGCGAGCAGCCCGGCCAGCACGATGTTGATGTTGACGTTGACGATCCGGCGCCGGTAGAACCGCAGGAACCGGGCCTTGAGGCCCGATGGCGAGACGGCGGGTGGTGAGACGCTGGCGTCAGAAGGCACGGTTCACCACGGCATCCGCCATCGCGAGCAGCACGTCGCGGGCGGGGCATTGCTTGAGCGACACGATCGAGTCGCGGGCCGTCTCGACCAGCAGCAGGGCGCGCTGACGGGCGTGACGCACGCTGCCCGATTCCTCGAGGCGCGACGCCAACTCCGAGGCCGCCATGGCCGCCTCGCGGTCGCCCGCGGCAAAGTCGCCGCAGGCTCGCTCGAGCAGGCGCAGCGCCTCTCCGCGACTCGCGGGCGAGCACTGTCCGAGATGGTGCACGATCGGGAGCGTCATCTTCCCCTTTTCAAGGTCCTTGCCCACCGACTTGCCGACGCTTCGCTCCGTGCCCGTCAGGTCGAGCAGGTCGTCCTGGATCTGGAAGGCCACGCCCAGGTCTCGGCCGAATCGGTGGAGGGCGTCCCGCACCTCGACGCTCGCTCCGGACAGCAACGCGCCGAGGGAGCACGACGTGGCGATCAACTCCGCCGTCTTGCTCTTCACGATCTCGAAGTACGTGGCCTCGTCGAGCGAGTAGTCGCCCCGGTGGTGCAACTGCAGCAGTTCGCCCGAGCACGTCACCATGCTGGCATGGCCCACCATCACGGCCGCCTCGTTGCCCGCTTCCCGCGAACAGAGGTGGTAGGCCGAGGCGATGAGGTAATCGCCGAGGATGACGGCCGTCTCGTTGCCGTGGAGGCGGTTGACGGTGTCGCCACGACGGCGGGTGTCGGCCTCGTCGAGCACGTCGTCGTGCACGAGCGTCGCCATGTGCACCATTTCGCAGGTGGCCGCCGCGGCCACGTGGCGAGGCGTGACCAGCGAGGCGGGATCGACCCCGTCGCCGGCCCGCGGGTGCGAGGCCATGCCGCACACCAGCACGAGCGTCGGCCGGAGCATCTTGCCGCGGTAACGCTCGATGTGGCGGACGAGTTGCGTGACCGGGGGCAGGTCGCTGGCGAGTTGGGCGTCAAAGACGCGTTCCACGTCGCGCAGCGATGCCTGAACGGCGGCGAGCACCGTGGCGAGGGCGGGATCGGAGGCGAGCGGCGGCTGCACTGCCGAGGAATGTAGCCCGCGGGCGGTCGCTCGGGCGGCAGGTTCAGGCCGCCTTGCGGGCCTCGCTTGTTGGCGCTGCGGATGCCGTCATCGCGGCCGCCGCATCGGTCGGTGCGGCCGCGGGCGTCGGCGCCGGCATGGGGCGGCGGGCCGCCGCGCGAGTCGCCGCACGGTCGATCACCCCGAACGCCCGCTTGAGCAACGCGAGTTCCTGATCGCGACCCACCAGTCGCCCCGACTCGCTGAGCACGTCGAGGAAGTCCTCGAGGATGAAACGAATCCGCGAGGCCGGCGCGTTGGCGAAGGCGATCGACATTCCCGCCGCGAGGCGGCCGGTGGTCAGCGAGACCGGTTCGCCCGTGGCCGCCTCGGCTTGCAGGAAACCGATGTTGTCGAGCGATTCCTCGCATGAGGCCTCGTCGACGGCATCGTGCGCGCGTTCCAACGTGGCGAGGCCCTCCTCGTCGCACGTGCAGCCCAACTGGACCGCGGCCAGTCGCAGCAGCGACGTGGGCTCCTCGCGGAGCACGGCCGCCGCGGCCAGGGCGGTTGCCAAGCGGAACGACTCGGTCACCGGCCAATCCGTCTGGGCGCTCGCCGCACCGCACAGTCGAGCCGCGGCGACGCGCACCGGCGAGGGGAACGCTCCCGCGACCGTCAGCGACGAGGCGACCTGCCACAAGGCCGTCTCTCGCCAGGGACGCTGGGTCGCCAGCGGACGCAGGCCCGTCGCCGGCGATGAGGGGTTGAAGCAGCCCGAGCCGCCATGACGCCCGCGGAGCAGGTCGGCCAGCGTGACGCGGGCCGGGTCGCGGGCGAGCGTGGCGGCGGCGATGATCAGGTCGTGCGCCAGCGGCCACTCGTCCTCGCCCACCTCGTGCCATTGCAACGACGAGACGTCGAGTCGGGCGGGAAAGACCGCCGGGAACGTGACGGGCCGCTCCTGCGTCCAGTCGGCCCAGAGGGCCTCGTGTTCGCCGCGCTCGAGCGTGTGCACGAGCAGGCCGGTGTCGCCGCAACGCTCCACGACGGCGTCCAGCGCGTGCGTTCGACAGGACTGGGCCGCGTGGACATCGCCGCCAAGCGACCACCACTGGACCGGAAGCGGCGAGGCTTGATCGAAGAGGGGCTTGCACCACGCGGCGGGCGCCTTGACGCCGATGCGAAGCGGTTGGGCGGGCCAGCCGCCCGCGACGAGCGTGTCTCGCAGTGAGGCGGAAGCGTGTGTCAGGAAGGGAACGATCGAATCCAAGTCCCATCGCCGGAGGACGCCCATCACGTCGTCAGCGGCCCGGATGCACAGCCCGGCGGCTCGAAGGGCCGCGCGGTCGGCCCACGCCTCGGGCCATGTGGCGGAGGGGGCTGAATAGGGCTGATAACGCGGAAGGGGCGGCGGCGTGGTCATCTCGTCCGAGCCATCGTCGGGCCGTCCCGCTCACTTCATTGCCGCTCCCATCCCCGGCCCGGAGCGGGAACGGCCGCACCGCCTGCGCCGGTCGAACCGCCCGCGACGGGGATTCAGCGGTTCCCGATGTGACGCCCCTTCTTGCGAGCCTCGTCCGACTGATTCTCGGCGATTCGGGCCTGAATCCGCTCGGCGACCCTGACGGCCGAATCCATCGATTCGAATCGGTTGCGGATCGCCCAGCGGAAGAGTTGATGAAGCGACCACATGGCGTTGAGCGACCCCCAGCAGGTTCGGAGCGTCAGGAGGCCGCTGACGACGATGGCGACGAGCGAGAAAAAGCCCACGCCCCGCCACGCGGTGAAGGCCAGGCTCAGCAGTCCCAGGAAGATCGGACCAAAGAGGCCGCCGCCAAAGACGGTGAGCAGGCACGCGATTCGGAACTGGTCCGCCGTGCCGTCGTCGCCAAGCCACATGCACAGCAAGGAGGCGTAGTGGCAGATCGAGATGAAGCCCGCGGCGGCCAGCACGCCGGCAACCGCCGCGGCGACGAAGCACAACGGCGACAGCGCCGGATGAATGTTGGTCGCCGCCAGGACGAGGAGGCACGCGGCCAGCGGCGCGAATCCGAGCAGTCGATTGCTCCATCGCCACCAGAAGTTCGCGCTGCGACGAGTGTCGGTCCGCAGGCTGGGAAGGGGCGAGTGAAGCATGGCCACGCCCACGCCCCACGCGAGAAACCCCAGCGAGGCGATCATGAGCATGCCGTTGGTGACGGCAGGGGAGGCGGTCGTCACGAGCAGCAGCAGCCCCATCGCCACGACGCCGCCGGGCCCGCCCACGAGCGCCAGCGCCGAGGCCAGTCGCATGGCACGAAGGAAGTCGAGCGGAACCTCGCCGTAGGTGAGTTCGCCGCGGCGACGGCTGGGGACGCCTCCGATGGGCGTCCCGCACTCCGGGCAGCGTTGGCCGGGCTGCAGGCCCTTGAGGTTGTAGGAACAGCGGCGGCACGGGCGGTCGTCGGCGATGGGGGTCGCCAGCCCGCGGAGGGCCTCGAGGTTGGGTGGAAGCGCGTTCGCCATGAGCGTGCAGCGACCGGCGATGACGCCGGCAGCGGTCAACGGAGGTTGTCGAGAAACTCCTCGAAGCGATCCATGCCCTTTTCGATCTGCTGCTCGCTGCACGCGAAGGAGATGCGGACGTGGTTGCGGCCGCACCCGCCGAAGTCCTCGCCGGGGACGAAGGCCAGCAGGTTCTCCTCGAGCATGGCGTTGCACATCTCGAGGGCGTTGCGCACCGGCTTGCCGCCCTTGGATGTCTTGCCGAACCACGACGAGACGTCGGGGAAGGCGTAGAACGCGCCGGTGGCGGGGGCGTTGACGACGCCCTTGATGCGGGACAGCCGCGCGTTGATGACCTTGGCGCGGCTGGCGAAGGCCTGCCGCATCATCTCGACCTGCGGTGCGCACTGCGTGAGGGCGGTGCGGATGGCGGGATACACGAAACTCGTGATGTTGGTCGACATCTGCCCCTGCAGCGTCGCCATGGCGTTGGTGAACTTGAGCCCGAACTCTCCGGGCATCGCCGTGTAGCCGACGCGCCAGCCCGTCATGCCGTAGGCCTTCGAGAGGCCGTTGAGCGTGATGACGCGGTCGGCGATCTCGGGCATCGAGCCGATGGAGAAGTGGGGGACCTCACCGAAGATGATCTTCTCGTACAGCTCGTCGCTGAGCACGAGGATGTCGGGCGCGATGGTGCGAGCGGCCTCGTGGATCACGCGACCGATGGCGCGGAGCTCGTCGGGCGTGTACATCGTGCCGCACGGATTGCTGGGGGAGTTGAGGATCACCAGTCGGGTGCGAGGCGTGATGGCGGCCTTGATCTGCTCGGCGGTGGCCTTGAAGCCCGACTCGACGGTGGTGGGGACCTCGACGATCCGGCCGCCGGCGAGTTCCACCAGGGGGGCGTAGCTCACCCACGCCGGCACGGGCAGCACGCACTCGTGGGGCTGTTCGCCGTGGGGCGGGTGGTCGAAGATGACATGGCACGCGACGTACAGCGAATGCTTGCCGCCGCTGCCGATGGTGATGTGATCGGGCGTGAGGCCGGGAATGCCGTTCTCGGTCGTGAACTTGTCGGCGATGGCCTTGCGGGTGGCGACGTCGCCGAGCGTGGGCATGTACTTGGTCTGTCCGGCCTGCAAGGCCGCGATGGCCGCGTCCTTGATGGGCTGCGGGGTGTCGAAGTCGGGTTCGCCCGCCGCGAATGACAGCACGTCGAGACCTTGGGCCTTCATGTTCTTGGCCCTGTTCATGAACGCGACGGTGACGGATGGCTTGAGGTTGAGGACTCGGGGGGACAACTGGGGCATGGACGAAACATAGGAGTGATTTCGGCGCGTCCGCCTGATGCGGGGATGCGGACGAGTCGATGGTCCCTGGACGCGCGGAAGGTCCCTGTCCGCCGAGTTCCATGGCCACTCCCGCACTGGTTCAGGTCGAGTGCCCCTCCTGCCACGCCTCGGTGAAGGCGTGCGTGGTCGGCGCCGGCCGTCGCCTGCCGTGCCCCGCGTGCGGTCACCCCGTCCTCGTCACCGACACGCCCGTCGCGGCCAGGCCCGCCCGACTCATGGGCATGGATGCACACCTTTCCCCGTCGGAAGTGGCGATCCGGCCCGCGTCGTTCCCGTGGGGCGCGGCGGGCATCGCTGCGGCGTGCGCCGTCGGCCTGGCGTGGTGGGCCTTCTCCGCCCAGGGGCCGACGCTCGTGCCTCCCTCGTGGAAGCCCATCGCCATCGGCGGAGGCATGCTGGTCGTGCTCGTCGCTGTGAGCGTGGTGTCCTGGCGCACCGCCGTCTCGCTGTTCAAGATCGCGTTGCCGATCTATTGCGTGGGCTTGGTCGCATGGAAGGCGATGGGGCCGGGCGGCATGCTGGAAACCGGGTCGCGTCGACTCGCGGCCGCCTTGCCCGGCGGAGCCACGCCAGCGTCGACCGGGGCCGAGCCTGCTGTGCTGCTCGAACTCCTGTCGCAGGCGGGGATCCCATCCGGGCAGGCCATGCCGCCTGCCGACCTGCCGCCGGCGATCGTTCGCAGCGGTTCGCCCGTCACGTTCGTGCTCGAAGGGGTCGCGGGCATCGATGTCGGCGGCACGGTCAGGCGGGCGTTGAGGGAGCACGCGGCGGGCGTCAGGCCCTCGTGGTCCATGTCGACGCGGGTCTCGTCCGCCACCGTGACGGTGTGGATGGCCGGCGACTTCGACCGCATCGCAACCATGCTGCCGATCGGGCGCGAGACGTTGCGCGACGAGACGACCCGTCGGGTCGTCATCGAGGTCGATCCGGCTCTGTGCGTGCGTCGGCGGTGAGGCCCCGTCAGTTCCTGGCGCCTGCCGCCGGGATCGCCACGAGCACCAGCGCGTCGAAGAGGAAGTGCGTCGCCGCCACGATGCCGAACCCGCGAAAGATGAACAGCGACCCGAAGTACAGCCCGGCAAGGCCGTAGTACGTCAGCAGGGTGAGATCCGCCCCGCCGCCGGGGAGGGTGGTCCGGTGATACGCGGCAAAGGCGACCGCCGAGACGAAGACGGCGATGGTCGCGCCCACTTCCCTCGCGGCTCCCAGCAGGTTGGTCGCGATGAACTGCACAAGGGTGATGCCGACCAATCGGAAGAGCAACTCCTCGTACAGGCCGGCGCCAGCGCTGAGCGTGAGTCTGGCCTGCCAGGGGAGGCTCGTCAGGTCGACCGTGCGGGAGGTTTCCATCAGGCCCGGTCGCGATTGCAGCAGCAGGCCCAGCAGGAGCAGCGGAAAGGTCCAGAGGATCGACTCGACCAGCATGGTGAAGAGCACGGGCAGTCGAACCGTGGTGGGATCGCGACGCGCCACGTGCCAGGACAGGAGAAGGGCCGTCAGGAGGATCGCCGGAATGTGAAAGCTCGCGACGCCGAAGGCCCGGAAGATCCGCTCGACGAAGCTGTAGGCCGCGATCGATTCCCGCACGCCCTCGGTGGGGTGCTGCAAGTACATGATCGACCCGAGTTCGTACAGCAGCAGGAAGGGCAGCAGGAGCCAGAAGGCCTGCAGGGGATGCCTCGACACGTCGCCGTACGTTTCGCGCGAGGCGGCCCCGCCGCCGGCGAAGAGCCGAAAGGGGTTGGACGACGACTTGGTGCGGGCGCGGGCCATCTCGAGAGCCCAGCGTAGGAAAGTTCGGGACGTTCGGTCGTCAGCGCGGCGGGAGGGTGACGTACGCTTGACCCGGATGGCCGACCCGATCCAGCAACTCCGATCCTTCGTCCGCCAAAGCGCCGAGACGGCCCGGCTGCTCGATGTCGACTTCATCCCCGTCTACCGCTGCGGCGTGCTGGACGTGACGCTCTCCGAGATCGTCGCCGATCCCGCGACCGAGCAGGCAAGCCCTCGCATCGCGGCGGCGCCGCCCCCCGCGATGACTGCCCCGGCCAAGCCCGCGGCGGCGATGCCCTCGCCCACGAAGCCGGCTCCCGCGTTGCGTCCGCCGCCGCCGGCCAAGCCCGCGATCGCTCCGCTCGACGGACCGCGGCCCGGCTTCGAGCCGTGGCCGGCGCCGATGCCCGCCGAGGATGCCCAGGCACGATCCGCCGAAGAGCGGCACGCCGCCATGGCCGCCCTGCGGGCACGCTACGACCGCGAGCAGCCGCATCAGCTCTTCAAGCCCGTCTTCAACAACCTTGTCTGGGGTGAAGGGGATGTTCGTGCCGCGGTGATGTTCATCGGCGAGGCCCCCGGCGAGGACGAGGACCTCCAGGGGCGTCCCTTCGTCGGTCGCAGCGGCCAACTGCTCGACAAGATGATCGTCGCGATGGGGATCGAGCGCTCGTCCCTCTACATCGCCAACGTGCTCAAGGCCCGTCCGGTCAACAACAAGTTTCCGGTCGAGGCCGAGGCCGCGCCGAGTCTCCCGTATCTGCTCGAGCAGATCGCCATCGTCGGCCCGTCGCTCATCGTCACGCTCGGCCTTGCGGCCACGCGCATGCTGCTCGACACGGAGGCCAGCATGGGCGACCTTCGCGGCCGCTGGAGCGAGCTGACGATCCGCGACGGCCGCCGCATTCCCGTCATGCCCACGTACCACCCCTCGTATGTCCTCCGCAGCTACACCGAGGAGGTGCGAGGCAAGGTGTGGTCCGACCTCAAGATGGTCATGGAACGCCTGAAGCAGGCATGAAGGCGATGGGCGTGAGGAGGTGTGGCTTTGGCGTCACCTTCGGGCTCAGCCCCCCGCGCTGCCCTCGCCGCCGGGAAGCGTCATGCTCCACGGATTGAGATACGCGTCGATGTCGCCGCGGGTGATGACCTTCCCGGCGTTGTCGGTGCGGCCCACGCACGTCTCGTAGGCGAGCTGCCGGACGGTCTTGCCTTGCTTGAACGCCTCCTTGGCGAGAGCCGCCGAAGCGTCGTAGCCGATCACCGGCACCAGCGAGGTGCACATCGCCAGCGACCCCTCGATCAGGCTCTGGCATCGCGCCTCGTCGGGCTGGAGGTTGGCGAGCAGGTTGGTCGTGAACATGTCGCATCCCTTCGCGAGCAGGTGGATGCTCTCGAGCATGTTCGCGGCCATCATCGGCATCGCCACGTTGAGGTCCAGGAGCGATCCCACGCCGCCAAAGCCGCCGTAGGTGATCGCGGCGTCGTTGCCGATGACCTGGCAGGCGACCATGACGAGCGACTCGCAGATGACCGGGTTGACCTTGCCGGGCATGATCGAGGAGCCGGGCTGCACCGCCGGCAGCACCAACTCGCCGATGCCGCAGCGGGGGCCGGAACCCAGCCAGCGGATGTCGTTGGCGATCTTGGAGAGCGACACCGCGAGCGTCTTGAGTTGTCCCGAGGCCTCGACGTACGCGTCCTTGGCGTGCTGGGCCTCGAAGTGGTTGTTCGCCTCGCGGAAGGCGATGGCGTCCTTCTTCCCTCGAGTGAAGGCCTTGCTCAACTCCGTCGCCACCAGCGAGCCGAACTGCTCGTGGCAGTTGATGCCGGTGCCCACGGCGGTGCCGCCGAGGGGCAACTCGCACAACGCGTGCACGGCCGAGTCGAGGCGAGCCAGGCCGTGGCGAAGCTGGGAGGCATAGCCGCCAAACTCCTGACCGAGCCGGATGGGCGTGGCGTCCTGCAGGTGGGTGCGGCCGATCTTGACGATGCTGTCCCACGCCTTGGCCTGACGCTCGAGTTGCTCGGCCATGCGGCGGACGGCTGGCGACAGGTCGCGGTGGATCGCCACCGCCGCCGCCACGTGCATCGCGGTGGGGAAGGTGTCGTTGGAGCTCTGTCCCATGTTGACGTGGTCGTTGGGGTGCACGCCGCCGGCCTTCAGATACGACGCGTCCTTGGAGGATCCGATGGGTTTGCCCCTCGACAGGCAGATCAGGTTGGCCACCACCTCGTTGACGTTCATGTTGGTGCTGGTGCCGCTGCCGGTCTGGAAGATGTCGACCGGGAAGTGGGCCTGCCAGCCGCCGTGCTCGGGCAGGCCGGCGGCGATCTGATCGCACGCGTCGACGATGGCCTTGGTTCGCTTGGCGTCCAGCCGTCCAAGCGACTTGTTCACCCTCGCGCAGGCGGCCTTGATGGCGGCGTAGGCGGCGATGATCCCGAAGGGCACGGGCCTGCCGCTGACCGGGAAGTTGAGCACGGCCCGCTGGGTCGACGCGCCGTAGAGGGCGTGGGCGGGAACCTGCATCTCGCCCATGGTGTCCTTCTCGGAGCGGGTCGAGGCGGGGACGACGGTGGTCTTCTTGGCCATGGCCGCAGGGTACGGCCGCAGGCTTGTCATCGGCCACGAAGCGGCCCTCCGGTGGTTATCCTTGCCTGATGTCAACACACCGTCGCCCGCGTCGCTCTCGGCCTCTGCTGGCTCTCGTGGGCGTCCTCGCCCTGGCGGGGTGTTCGACGACCTCGTCGGAGCGACCGCCCCTGTCGGTGCTTCGCGACACCTCCGAATCCGCGTCGCGGCGCCTGCAGGCCGTGTCCGACCTTCGCGCATCGCAAGGCGCGGCCGAGCAGGTGGGCGTCGACGCCGTCGCGCCCCGCGACGTCTACAAGGAAATCGCCTGGACCACTGGCCAACCCGCCGCCCTGCGGGCGGCGGTGGTCGACGCGCTGCTCAACGATCGCGACCAGGCGGTGGTCGACGACGCGAAGGAGATGGCGAAGCTGATGCTGCCCAAGGAGGGCACCCGCGAGGTGGTGGTGGCGATCTGTCGCAACGCCGGCACCAAGGGGTGGAGCGACTTCACGCCCGCCATCGTGCGGGCCTACTCGCGGACGCTGCCGGGGGTCGAGGAGACCGACCGCGTCGAGCGACTCGCGCTGCTCGACCTCAATCCGGGGCGATCGATCGAGGAGATCGCCTTCGGGGTCTTTCTCGATCCGCCGAAACTGCCGCCCACCGAGGCCATCGATTGGACGATGCGCCATCGCGCCGACGCGTGGAACGTGCTGGCGCGAGTCGATCCGCAGGGCACGGCCCGTGCCGCCATGCTGGATCGCGCCGCCGACGTGAAGGGCGACGCCGTGCTCGACGCCGTGCGAGCCGCACGCGCCGACCTTCGCACCATTCCCGTCACCGGCGATGAACTCACGTGGCTGGCGTCGCTCCGTTCGCCCTCTCGAAAGGAGGACGCTGGCTGGTGGAAGCAGGCCGCCGCGGCCGTCGCCAAGACGCCGCCCGACGCCGGCGACCTGCGTTTGCGCCACCTCGAACCCCTCCGGTGGACCTCCGTCGCCGCCCCCGAGCGACTCTCGATGTCGCGCGATCAACTGGCCTCGCTCGTGCAGGAGCGGCTCGCCGATCGTCGGTTTCACCAACGCTCCGTCGCCGAAGGCAAGCGGGTCGACGGCCCGGTCAAGAGCGAGCGGTTCGAGCGGCGTCTCGCGGAACTCTCGTGGGTCGACCTGATCGCCATCCTCGCCATCGACGAGGCCATCCGCCAACCGCATGTCACTCGCGCCCTGTTCGCGCAGGCTCGCGCCGACCGCGCCGACACCTCCACCGAGTACGGCGGGCTCGTCGCCTACCGGCGAGATGCGCCGACCGCCGATGGCGGGTCGGTCGATCGGGCCGTCGTCATGCTCTACATGCCCCGCAGCAGCCAGCGATGCGGCGACACCCAGTTCGTGGCCAGCGACGAAATGCTCGCGGCATCCGACCACGCCATCGCCCACTACCACTTCCACGTCCAGAAGGAACGCAACGCCGAGTACGCCGGCCCCAGCGACGGCGACTTCGATTATGCCACCCGCCACGGCCGCGGGTGTCTGGTCTTCACCTCCGTCACCGAGGGCGTCTTGGCCGTCGACTATTACCACCCCGGCGATCTTGTCGTCGACCTCGGCACGATCAGTCGGGACCCCTGACCCGTGACGCCTGCGACGGGACGTCTGGCCCGGGCAACGCGTTCGGCCCGGGCAACGCGTTCGGCCCGAGTAACGAGTTCGGCCCGACAGCCGTAGAAGCCGCTGGCGGCCGCGTCCAGTTCTTCGACGTGGGCGAACGATGGTGCAATCCGCCAGCTCCCTGCGCATTGGGCAGGGGTTGCCGGGTGTGAGGTGTCGTCGGCCGCCGCCGGTCGTGAAGCCGGGTGGCGTGGTCGTTTCGTTGAACGGTCTTCGAGGAGTCACGGTCTCATGTTCAATCTTCGTTCGGTGATGGTGGCGGCGGCGACTGCTCTGACCCTTCTTGCGGCGACAGGCACGGCCCACGCCCAGCCCGGCGGCCGCGGCGGTCGCGGCGGCGGGGGCGGTGGCATGATGGAGGGCATGCTGCCCCAGATCGGCAGCAGGCAGGTCGACAAGTTCTCCAAGATCTTGGCGCTCACCTCCGACCAGAAGGAAGCCGCCGAGGCTTTGCTGGAGGGGTATTCGGGGCAGGCGGCGGCCGCCGCCAAGGCGATGCGGGACGCCGGCCAGCGTGCCCGCGACGAGTTCCGCGAGACCAACGACCCTGCGGTCTTCGAGAAGATGCAGGAGAGCACGACCAGGTTCCGCGACGAACGGAAGAAGCTGGACGACACCTTCCTGTCGGACCTCAAGTCCATCCTCACGCCCGAGCAGGCCGCCAAGTGGCCGCAGGTCGAGCGGACCCACCGACGCGACTCGACGCTGCGGTGGGGGCGTCTGAGCGGCGAGCGGGTCGACCTCGTCGAACTCGCCGAGCAGCAGCAACTCGCCGCCGACGTGGCGACGCAGGTGGCCCCGCTGCTCGAGCAGTACCAGGAAGATCTCGACCGCGAGTTGACCCGTCGCAACGAGGTGTACCAGGGCGCCATGGAGAAGATGATGGAGGTTCGTCGCAGCGGTGACATGGAGGCCATGCAGGACATGGTCGAGAAGGGCCGCGAGGCCGGTCGTCGGGTGCGAGACGTCAATCGCCGCTACTTCCGCCAGATGCTCGAGGCGATGCCCGAGGACAAGCGGGCGGCCTTCGAGGCGTCGTTCAATCAGCAAAGCTATCCCGACATCTACCGCAAGGGCTACGCCTCCCGCGTGTCCGAAGCGGCCGCGGGCATGGCCGACCTGACGGCCGAGCAGAAGGAGCAACTGGCGGCCGTCGCCAAGCGGTTCGAGGAGACGCTCGCCCCCCTTCAGGCCAAGCAGGTGACGGCCACCGAGGAGAATGAGGCCAACTTCAACATCATGGAGATGATGGCCCGCGGCTGGAATCAGGAGGGGCCCTTGGCCGACCTTCGCGAGGAACGCCGCGACCTCGAACGCAAGCTCATCGACGACATTCGCAAGGTGCTCACCGACGATCAGGAGACTCGCCTCCCCGAACGCACCGAGGAGGACGGTGACGGCCGCAGTCGCTGGGGCGGTGGCGGTGGCGGCAGAGGCCGCGGCGGCCAGAACTGATCATCGACCCCGCGTTCTCCCCGCTCGCCCCGCCGTGTCGCGGCGGCGGGCCACTTGGCCGCCGGGCCCGGAGATCCCGGGCGGAATCCCGTGCCGCGAGCATCCTTGGCGTGTACGGAACGAGCCGACATCGTCGTCGGCAGTTGCATCGCGATGCTGTCAACCACGCGGCCGTCCGCTCCCGCGACGCAGCCGCCACGGAGCGCCCCCCCATCATGTCGAAGTTCGCCAGTCATCGAGTCGCGACGGGGCTTGTCGCATGCATGCTCGTCGCCGGGGCGGCATGGCCTGCACGGCAAGCCGAGGCACAACAGGTCGTCTCGATGTCGGTGAGCATCGGCGGTCCCGGCAGCGTCGACTCCGACTCGATGATTCCCAGGCGCTTCGTCGATCGCGCAGCCAAGGCGATGGGCATGTCGGCAGAACAGGCCGAGCAGGCCGCGGCGATTCACGACGGGTACGCAGCGGCCTACGAGGCTCGCAACAAGGCCTACCGCGAGGCGCTCGAGGAGGCACGCCGCGACTCGGACGACAGCGGCGACTTCACCGAGTTCATGAAGCGGCTGCCGCCGTTGGAGAAGGCCTTCAGCGAGGATGTCGCCAAGCTCGAGGCCGGCTTCCTGGCCGATGTTCGTTCCCTGCTTGCCTCGTCGCAGGAGTCGGCGTGGCCGAAGGTCGAACGCATGCGGCGGCGGGACGTGGGACTCGCCGCGGGGTCGATGAGCGGCGAGTCGATCGACGTGATCGCCATCGTCGATGGATTGAATCTCTCGTCGGCCGATGTCGCGGCCGTCGCGACGATCCTTGATCAGTACGAACTCGACCTCGACCGGCTGATGGTCGCCCGGCTGGAGCGAGGAGACGATCAGGCGGGCTGGACGCCCGGCAAGCCCGTCGACGTGGAGCAGATCCAAGCCTCGATGGCCAAGGCCAAGGAGGAGGGCATCAAGGTTCGCGACGTGCATCGCGATGCGGCCCGCAAGGTCGAGTTGTTGCTTCCCGAAGGCGTGCGGACCACGTTCCGCGACCGGGTGCAGGCGGCCTCGTTCCCCCGGGTGTACCGCAAGGGACGCACCATCCGCGAACTTGACGCCGCCGCGGCGATGACCGATCTCGACGACGCGCAGCGGTCTCAACTGGCGGACCTTCGCGCCTCGTACGAGCGGGATGCGGCGCCCCTCAACGCCGCGTGGTCGAAGGCCATCGAGGAGTCCGAGGCGGAAGGGCAATCTGGCGGGGCGGGCGGCGGCGTGGTGCTGTCCTTCGGGAACGAGCCCGAGTCGCTCCGCGAGGCCCGCAAGGCCCGCAGGGACCTCGACGAGCAGGTGTCCAAGCGACTTCGGGCCATGCTGAGTGCCGCGCAAAAGGATCGGCTTCCCAAGGCGGCCGGGGGCGACGGGGGCGAAGGGGAGGGCCAGTTGGAAGGCAACGCGGTCATCATCCGCCGCTCGGAGTGACGGCCGCAAGGGATACGCTTCGGAAGACGTTCGGTGTTCCGGGAATCGCCTGCGAAGCGGGCTGAAGGGGAATCGAAGATGAGCAGTGTCATCCATGCGGAGTTTGGCGGCGACACCACGGCTGTCGCACGGGGGCGAGTCGGCCGCCGCGTCGGACCGGTCGGTCGGGCTGCCCATTCGATGCTGCTGGTCGTGGCGGCGTTGCTGCTGTTCGTGACGCCTGCCCGTGCCCAGTTCGGCATGATGGGCGGCGGCCAGGGCGCGCAGATTGACCCGATCACCAAGCGAAGCTTCGACGCGTTCGTCAAGCTGCTGGGCTTCGATGCCGACCAGAAGGAGACCGCCAAGGCCCTCTACGACGGTCACACCGAGGCCAACCGAGCCCTGCAGAAGGAGATGATGGAGAAGATGGCCGCCTTGGGCGAGAAGGCCCGCGAGGACGGCGACTTCTCCGTGTTCCAGAAGGAGATGCCCGCCATCGGCAAGGAGATGGGCGCCAAGAGCGAGACGCTTGAGAAGAGCTTCTTCGACGACCTCAAGGCCGTGTGCACCGAGGCGCAACTCGCGCAGTGGCCCGCCGTCGAGCGTCACCACCGCCGGGGCAAGGCCATGCGGTTCGGCCTCGTGAGCGGCTCGGCCGTGGACCTCGTCGCGGTGATGGATCGCATCAAGGCCGTGCCCGCCGATGCCGGCGTGGTGAAGGAAGCCCTCGACGGCTGGGAACTCGAGGTCGACCGCCTGCTCGTCCAGTTCGAGAAGGACGCGAAGAGCGCGCAGGACGACATGATGCAGGGCGGCGCGATGTTCGACATGACCAAGATCCAGGACATGATGAAGAAGTTCGCCGAGTCGGCCGGCCAAGTCCGCGACCTGAACCGTTCCTATGCGCGCCGCATCGAGCCGGCCCTCACCGACGAGGACCGGGCCAAGTTCGTCGCCGAGGTGCAGCGTCGCAGCTTCCCTCGCATCTATCGCACGTCGCACCCGCAGCAGATGCTTGATGCCGCCCTCGGATTCGCCGACCTGACCGCCGACCAGAAGGAGCAGTTGCAGTCGGTCAAGGAGTCCTATTCGCGCGAGGTCGCGACCGCCAACGAGAAGTGGGCCAAGGCCACCGAGGAGAAGGAGGCCCAGGCCGGCGGTTCGCTCATGGTCATGATGCAGGGCTTTCAGGGAATGGGCGGCGACCCCAATGATCCCGTGAAGGTGGCCCGCGACTCGCGACGCGAAGTCGACGCCAAGACCAAGGAGCGGATCGAGTCCATCCTCACGGCCGAGCAGAAGGCCAAGCTTCCCAAGAAGAAGTCCGAGGGATTCAACCCGATGGGCGACTTCATGCTCGACGAGGACGAGGACGCCCAGTGACTCCGGGGCCGCAGGGCCTCGCCGCAACGATCGGACCGACCACGCATGCCAACGACCAGCAGGTTGCACGATGTTGACGCCGCGGCTCCCGCCTCCGCGGGAGGCGGTCATGTCCCCGCGCCCCTCGCGACGCTTCCCGAGGCCGACGTCTCCCTGGCATCGCTGATTGCGCCGGAGCAGGCGGTTCGTCTTCGGGCGATCCCGTACGCCGCGGAGGGACGCCGCCTGCTGGTGGCGATGCTTGATGCCTCCGACGTGGCGGCCGCCGACGAGGTCGCGTCGTGCGCTGGGCGGCCCGTGCGGGCGGTGGCGGTCAATCGCGATGTCTTCACCGAGTTGATGCGGGGCCAGTACGGCATCACGGCGGCGCAGATGGCCGCCCGGCTGAGCGGGGCCGACGGCGGCGACGACGAGCTGGTGTCGAACCTCGAGGCCATCGAGGCCGACGACCTGCATCGGATGGCCGAGCAGCCGTCGCTGATCAACCTCGTCAACCTGATCATTCTCGAGGCGATCCGCGCGCGGGCCAGCGACGTGCACGTCGAGCCCTTCGAGAAGAAGCTGGCGGTCAAGTATCGCGTCGACGGCGTGTTGGTGGAGCAGGAGCCCCCGCCCAAGCAGCTCCAGCCCGCGATCACGAGCCGCGTGAAGATCATGTCGGGCATGAACATCGCCGAGCGATACGCCCCGCAGGACGGGCACATCTCGCTCCGGTTCGAGGGACGCAAGATCGACATTCGCGTCAGCACCGTGCCCACGCTCTACGGCGAGAGCGTCGTGATGCGCATCCTCGACAAGGATGCCGTGACGCTCGACCTGGCCACGCTGGGCATGCGACAGGCCGATCGCGACTCGATGCAGAAACTGATCGATCTTCCGCACGGCATGGTGCTGGTGACCGGTCCCACGGGCAGCGGCAAGACGACCACGCTCTACGCCGCCCTCACCAAGCTGTACGACCCCACGCTCAAGATCATCACCATCGAGGACCCCGTCGAGTACGAGCTCTCGGGCGTCAACCAGATTCCCGTCAATCCCAAGCGGGGCCTGACGTTCGCCGACGGCCTTCGCAGCATCCTGCGTCAGGACCCCGACGTGATCATGGTGGGCGAGATCCGCGACTACGAGACGGCCGAGATCGCCGTGCGGGCCGCGTTGACGGGCCACCTCCTCTTCTCGACGCTCCACACCAACAACGCCGTCAGCGCGGTGGGCCGACTGCTCGACATGGGCATCGAGCCCTTCCTCCTCTCGAGCGTGCTCGAGGGCATCCTCGCCCAGCGGCTCGGCCGGCGCATCTGCCGCCACTGTCGCGTGGTCGACCCGATCCCCGAGGCCGTTCGGCATCGCCTCAGCGCCGCCGAGTTGGCCCGCTTCGAGGGGGGCATGGCGTGGAAGGGCGCGGGCTGCGAGAAGTGCTCGGGCAACGGCATGCGAGGTCGCGTGGGATTCTATGAAATCGTGCTGACCAACGGGTCCATGCGTCAGGCCATGACTCGGCGCGCCACGTCGATGGAACTGCTCAGGCTCGTGGGCCCCGAGTTCCAGAGCATGCGACGCGACGGCATCGCCAAGGCCGTCGAGGGACTCACCACCATTGAACAGGTGCTCATGGCGACCCAGGACGCCGACGCCGAACTCGCCGCCTCCGTGTGACACGCTCCGCTCCCATGGCCACCTTCACCTACAGGACGCTCAACTCCCCGGCCGGCGCGACCATCGAGGCCGTCGATCGCGCCGCCGCCGTGCGAGAGATCATCCGTCGCGGCGAGACGCCGGTGAGCGTGGTGGAGGGCGGCGGGGCCGGCTGGACGCCATCGGGCACCGCCGGGTTCTCTCGTTCGTCGGGCGGGGCGTCTCGCGTCATGGGCCGCGCCGACACCGCCACGTTCATTCGCGAACTGGCCACCGCCCTTTCCGCCGGACTGCCTCTGGTGTCCGCCCTCCGGACCATGATGCGTCAGGGACGCTCCGGCCGGCAACGCGAGATGCTCGAGTCGATCGTCAGCCAGGTCGAACAGGGCCGCTCGCTCGCCGACGCCATGAGCCCGTGGCAGCGCACCTTCGGCGAACTCACCGTCAACCTCGTGAGGGCGGGCGAGGTCTCGGGGCAACTGGCCGAGGTGCTGACCCAGGCGGCCGATCTGCTCGACAAGGACCTCAAGCTGCGGCGGAGCATCACCGGCGCGGTCCTCTACCCGCTGATCATCTGCGTGCTCGTGGTGATCGCCATCATCGTGATGGTCACCTTCATCGTGCCCAACATCCTCAAGCAACTCGCCGGGCAGGCCACCGAACTGCCGTGGCCCACCCGCGTCGTGCAGTGGGTGGGTGACTTCTTCGGCGGCATGTGGTTCGGCATCGTGCCCGGGTGGCTCGCCTCGGCCATGATCATCGGCGCAGCCGCGTTCGCCGCACGACGCTATTACGAGTCGCCCGAGGGGCGATTGGCCGTCGACACGCGGCTCATGCGGATGCCCTTGCTGGGCCGGCTGCTCAAGGACGTCGCCGTCGCCCGCTTCACGCGGACGCTGGGCACGCTCACCGCCGCGGGCATCCCCATCCTCGCCGCGCTCCGCGTGACCAAGGGCACGCTGGGCAACCGGGCCATGGAGCGGGTGATCGACGAGGTCGCCGAGCAGGTGACCGCGGGCAAGACCATCGCCGAACCCATGGAAAAGAGCGGATACTTCCCGCCCATGCTGGTGCAGGTGGTCAATCTGGGCGAGCGGAGCGGCAAACTCGACCAGATGCTGGGCAATGCCGCCAAGGCCTTCGAGGAGCGCACGGAGCAGAGCGTCAAGCTCTTCACGACCGCGCTCCCGCCGGTGCTCGTCGTGGGGCTGGCGTGCGTCGTGGGGTTCATCGTGATGGCCATCCTCCTCGCGCTCCTGCAGGTGCAGGACGCGGCGGTCATGGGATGATCCGTCGCCCACCGGTGGTTCGATTCAACGGCGAAGGGCCTCGCCCCGAGCCAGGGAGTTCATGAAATGAAGCGTTCCGGCACCATCATCCGTCGCGGGTTCACGATCATCGAGGTGATCGTGATCGTCGTCATCCTCGGCATCATCGCCGCCGTCATCGCGCCGAGATTCCTCAGCCGCGTGGGGCAAAGCCGCATCGCCGTCGCCAAGTCCAACGCCGAATCGCTCGCGAGGGCGATGAGCGGGTACATCCTCGATTGCGGCATGCCCGAGTCGGGGGCGGTCATCACCATCCTCTTCGAGCGACCCGCCGCCGTCTCGGAGAGCGCGTGGAAGGGCCCCTACGTCAACAACCCGGACGAGCTCCGCGACCCCTGGGGCAACGAGTATCAACTCGTCATCCCCGGCCAGGTCAACGTCGACTTTGACATCGTCAGCCTCGGCGCCGACGGCCAGCAGGGCGGCGAGGGCGAGAACGCCGACATCGTCAACGGCAAGCGCTGAGCCCTTCACGCAGTGGCCCGATGTCGACGTTCGCCACCCCCATCCCGCTCGCCCTCGCGGCCCGCCACGGGCGTCCGCGTCGCTGCGCTCTCGGCTTTTCGATCATTGAACTGATCGTCGTGATCGTCATCCTCGGCGTGCTCGGGGCGTTGGTGGCCCCGCGCCTGGGCGGACTCGGCGGTCGACAGGCCCGAGCCGACGCCGAAGCCGTGGCCGAACTGCTCTCCATCGCCGCCAGACGCGACGCCGTCGTGAACCGCCCGTTGGCGATCGACTACGACCAGGAGCGGGGCAGTCTTCGAATCCTCGCCTTCGCCGCCGACGAGGCGGGCACGTTCGACTGGCGTCCGGATCTGCTCGCGCCCCCCGCGTCGCTTCGCAGCACCGTCGTGGCCTCGCTCCAGACCGACGGCAACGAACTCGACGCCAGACGTTGGCGCGTGGAGTTCCCCGCCGGCGAACAGCGTCCCGCGATCTCGATTCTGCTGCGGGATCCCGCCCGCGGCGATCAGTGGCGAATCGACTTGGCGTCCGCGTCGCTGCGGGCGCTGGTGGCGGACGCCGACGCGCCGCCCGGCCTGGGCGACGGCTCGATCGACCTCGATGCCGCCGGACGATCGGAGGAGGCATGGTGATCCGCCCGCGGGAGGTCGCCATGTCCGGGCGAGCGAGAGGTCGCGGCGCGATGCTTGCCGACATCCTCGTCGCCGTGGTGCTGCTCGGATCGGCGCTCGCCATGATGGTCGCCATGACCGGACGCGCGATGCGGGCGCAGCGCGCGGGCGAGGAGCTTCAGGTCGCCGCCATGCTGCTCGACGAGCAGCTTCAGCTGGTCCTTGCCCGCGGTCCCGACAACTACGGCGCCGGCTTCCCGCTCGAAGGCGCCTGCGACGCGCCGTACGAGTCGTACCGCTTCCGGCTCGACATCACCGCCGCTTCCGGCTCGGCCTATGTCGTCGTCGCCACGGTCACGTGGGTCAGCGGCGGACGCGTCCGCACCGAGTCCGTCGAGACCCGCATCGCCCCGCGTCGCGGCGATGATCCCGATCCCGATCGCAAGCCCCAGGAACCCGTCGACCGTCTGCTCTGATCGCTCCGTCATGAGGCACGCCAGTCCGCATCCCGCCGCCCGATCTCGCGGCTTCACCCTGGTGGAGCTCGTGGTCGCCACGGCGATCGCCGTCGTCATCGCCGGCGCCACCGCGATTTCCATGTCCCAGATGGTCAAGGCGAGAGTCGCCTCGTCGTCGCACCGCGAGGCGTTCGCCAGAGCCGAGGCGGTCGCGTCGCGCATGGCCCTCGATATCGTCAACGCCGTCCGTGACGCGGATCTTGCCCAGTGTCGCGTGCTGGTGGTCAATGGCGGCGACGGCCCCGGCCAACGCGATGAGCTTCTGGTGCTCATGCGGTCGCTTCGCAACCTCCGTCCGCAAGCGGCCGAGGGTGACGAGTACGAGGCCCAGTATCGAATCGGCCCGTCGCCCGATCCGGCGTCGCCCGGCGACTGGTTCTGGCGCAGGGCGGACCAGGGTCACGACGACTATCAGGACGGCGGAGGCCTCGCCTCGCCGTTGGCGTCGGGGGCGGTCTCGCTCGACGTGGTCGCCACCGACGGCGTCGACTGGCTCGAGGCCTGGGACAGCGACAGCAGCGGGCTGCCGCACGCCATTCGCGTCACGGTGGTTGCCGAATCCGACGATCGCAAGACCAAGGCCACCGTCCGGCGCGTCGTCGCCATCGATCGCGTGCCGGTGGCGCCCGTGCTCGATGACGAGCAGACCCCCGCCGCCTCCGGCGGCACCGGCGAGCAAGGTCAGGCGTCGCCGGCGTCCAATCCGGCCAGTTCGGGCTCTGGCGGTTCCGGTTCTGGCAGTTCCGGGTCAGGAGGCGCAGGCGGCGGAGCGAGCGGCGGAAGCAGCGGGGGAACTGGCGGCACCGGTGGCGGCGCTCAGCCAAGCGGCGGCGGCGCCACGCCCGCGACCGGAACCCCGGGCGCCGCCACGCCTGCGACCGGCGGAGGGAGGACGCCGCGATGATCAACTCCTCCATCCGTCGGCGTCGCCGTGCCTTCGCCACCTTGCTGGTCTTCGGCGTCATCGTCATCGCCGCGGTGATCATCGGCATGATTCAATCCAGCGCGTACGGGCAAGCGGGCGCGGGTCGGGAGGCCATGAGCCGCGTCCGGGCCCATTGGGCCGCGCGAGCAGGGCTCGAGGAGACGATCGCCCGACTGGAAGCCGCCATCGAGGATCCCAATCAGGACAACGCCTATCAGGCGCTCGACGACATGACGCAGGCGGCCACCGGTCGCGTGGCGGGCGCGTCGTGGCGGATCGCCTCGACCGATGGCACCCGCGAGGTGCTCGGGCCGGCCGACGCCCACGCCAAGATCAACGTCAACAGCCCCGATTCGAGCGTGCTGCTCAACATCGAGCCCTTCATGACCGAGAGCGCGGTCGATTCGATCAAGGACTGGGTCGACGCCGACGACGACATCAACCTCCAAGGCGCGGAGTTGACCTATTACCTGACGCTCGAGAACGGCTACCGGCCCCGCAACGCCCCCATGCGGAGCATCGCCGAACTCGAACTCGTCGCCGACATCGAGCAACGCGACGTCCGAGGCGAGGACTGGAATCTCAACGGCGTGCTCGACCCCAACGAGGATGACGGCGACCTCTCGTGGCCTCCCGACAATGCCGATGGCATCCTCGATCAGGGGTGGTCCGGCATTCTCACCGCGTCGAGCGTGGACGGCGGCTTGGCGGCGTCGGGTCAGGCGCCGCTCGACCTCTCCGCGGCCACCGAGGCCGATGTCGCCGCACGCCTGGCCATTTCCGTCGACCAGGCCAAGGTCATCGTCGAGTACGTCGCCAACGCCTCCGCCCCGACCATGGGCGACTTCATCCGTCGAGACCTCAACCAACTCCGGCAACTCACCGCGAGGCAGCAGGGCCAGCAGGTGAACCAACGCGATCGCGTCACCCCCCTCAACACCGACGAGTTGCGACTGCTCATCGACGAAGCCGGCATCGGTCCCGGGCCCGACGCGGGCGCGGGGCGATTGCCCGGCAAGCTGAACATCAACACATGCGCCGCCGAGACGGTGCAGTACCTGCCCGGGATGACGCCCGAACTCGCCGACGCCATCATCGCCGAGCGATCGGGCAAGGCGGGCGGCTTCACCTCGATCGTCGACTTGCTCGAGGTGCCCGGCATGTCGAGGGCCCAGTTGGCCCAGTTGAACGACCTACTCTGCGTCAGGTCCAACGTCTTCTCGGTAACGTGCCGCGGCAGGGACGATACAACGGGTGTGGAAGTCGAAATCCGGGCGGATCTCGATCGTTCGACTCTTCCTGTGAGTCTCTCTGGAGTCATGGTCCGCTGACAGTCGGTGATCTGCATGCAGGGAAGCAACGCTCCAAAGCCCCGTCCGTCCTCCGGTTCCGCCGACGTGGTGGTGGCCATTCGGTCCCGCCCGTCCGGCCATGCCGCCGTGGCGGTTTCCGTCGCTTCGGGAGGGTGGAAGGTGCACGCCACGGCCCTGCTCGACCATGCGGCCGCCGTCTCGTCGTTCGCTGCGACCCATCAGGCCACGGCTCTGGTTCGGCTGGCGCCGTTGGTCGACACCGTGGCCAGGTTGGTCGAGGTTCCGGTGGCGGACGCCGCCCAGATGACCGCCGCGGCTGCCCTGCTGGCCGAAGCCGAACTGCCCCCATCCCTTCCTGCCCACCGACGCGCCGGCGGCCTGCTT
>CAIYWI010000104.1 GCA_903929885.1 uncultured Phycisphaerales bacterium | reverse complement strand
GTCGAGGCCGGGTTGATCGGGTTGGCCTTGATGTAGCCGCCGTTGCGCAGCGTGTCCCAGCTGGTGGCGCCCGCGGCGGCCGCGAAGGGCGAGCCGCCGTTGTTGCGAGCCGAGTACAGCTCGATCTGGTTCTGCAGCGTCGACAACTGGGCCTTCAGATTGCCCGCCGTGGCCTCGCTCGTGGCGTTCGTGAACTGCGGCACCACGACCGCGGCCAGGATGCCCAGAATGACGACGACGATCAGCAGTTCGACCAGCGTGAATCCCTTGCGAATACGATTGCTCATGCGAAATACTCCTTGAAGCTTGCCCGGAAGACTGCGAGGGTGGTCCCCTTGGCTCGTGGATCGCGGCACGCTGCCCCGATCGTCACCATCATCCGTGCTCGTCCCGGACAGGCCCCCTCCTCCGAGGGTCCGTCTCGCGACGCTGTTGACGCACCCGTTGCATCGGGAATCTCCCGGGGCGACTTGATCGAAATAACGCATTCGGTCGGGCGATGTCGCAACCCGAACGGGCGGTGCATGCCGCACGCTCGACACGCACCGCTCAGCCATGCGGCCTCGCTTCGCGGGAGGCATCGACGGCCCGGCTCGTTCAGTCATGGTCGCGTCATCGAGACGCCGGATGTGGTCGGGCGTCAGCGGTGCCTCGGCAGGCCGTCACGTCCGATCACGACGCACCCGCATCGGGCCGTCGACACGGGTCCGGGCCATGCGGGATTGCTTGGCGGCGCCTTGATGTGCCCTTGATCCACCAGGACGGCCCAACTCTGGGCCGCCGCCGTGACCGGGTGCGCGAAGTGGTTCCGCGATCGCCACAAGTCGCATTGATGTTGCAGCGACCGCAAATGCGATCGCGGGTGCCTCACCCTGCCTCATTCGTGGGACCGGCGACGTGAGGCGTCACCACCACGATCGGCAACCCGATCCGGGTGAAAAGCGCGCGCCGGGCCGTGGTCGACCGCCTGCGTAGGCCCTCACGGCGCAGTCTCATCGATCGTGCTCCCGTCGAACACGTCCGAAGCCGACCCGCTCGCTGTCGCTCGATCGACCAAACGTCAATCCGTGGGCATCGACGTGACCTGTCCCGTCGTCTCGTTGAAGTACGACGCTGCGAAGACGCGATCGGGCATGTTCCAGACCCACGCCCACCCGCCCGCACCCCGGGCGCCCGCGGTCGTCGCCGCCTGCACCGACGTCTTGTCTGGACCCAGGAAGGCAGGATTCACCGGAGTCGCCTTGATGTAGCCCTGACTGAGCAGCATGTCCCAGCTGTTCCACGGCGGGGTGCCTTGGATCGGTTGCCGGTCGTTGTTGCGGACCATGTACAAGTCGACCGCCTGCTGCAGCGTGCGGAGTTGCGTCTTGATGTTGCCCGCCATGGCCTCGCTCGTGGCGTTGGTGAACTGCGGCACCACCACCGCAGCCAGGATGCCCAGGATCACCACCACGATCAGCAACTCGACCAACGTGAATCCCTTGCGCCTGCTCATGAACGATCTCCTCGACTGATCCCGACCCGCCATCCACCGACGCGGGACACGCCTCAAGGATCTCTCATCGGAGTATCCGATCTTCGATTTGACATGACTTCGCCAATTTCGGCCTCTCCTGTCCTCCAGAGAAACCCGTGGCCGCGGTGCAGGCGGTCACGCCGTGCACACCTGCCTGAACGGGCGTCAATCGGCGGCGTTCGACGTCACCGCCCCCGTCGTCTCGTTGAAGAACGACGCGTAGATCGCCACGTCCGCCGAGTTCCAGACCCAGGCCCAACCAGTCGCGCCGCGCTGGCCGGCCGTGTCCTGAACGCCCACGCTCGTCGGTACCATCAGCCCGACCTTCTGCGCCGGATTGACGGGGGCCGCCTTGAGATAGCCCTGACTGATGAGCAAGGTCCAACTCTGGCCCATCATCGTGATTGGATGCTGGTTGTTGTTGCGGGCCATGTACAAGTCGATCTGCTTCTGCAGCATTTGGAGCTGATACTTGATGTTGCCCGCCATCGCCTCGTTCGTGGCGTTGCTGAACTGGGGCACCACCACCGCGGCCAGGATCCCCAGGATCACCACCACGATCAGCAACTCGACCAGCGTGAAGCCCTTGCAACCGCACATTCGACAACCTCCCGTCATCCCCGACGCCCGGGCGTCCGAGTTTCGCGACACTCAGTCCGAGGCCGACGACGTGACCTGGCCGGTCGTCTCGTTGAAGTACGACGCGTAGATCGCCACGTCCGCCGAGTTCCAGACCCAGGCCCAACCAGCCGCGCCTCGCTGGCCGGCCGTGCTCTGAACGCCCACGGTCGTCGGTCCCACCTGCCCGGCCGGCTGCGCCGGATTGATGGGGGCCGCCTTGAGGTAGCCCTGACTGATGAGCAATGACCAACTCTGGGCCATCGTCGTGATCGGTTGCGTGCCGTTGTTGCGGGCCATGTACAAGTCGATCTGATGCTGCAACGATCGGAGCTGGGACTTGATGTTGCCGGACATCGCCTCGTTCGTGGCGTTGGTGAACTGCGGCACCACCGCCCAGGCCAGGATGCCCAGGATCACCACCACGATCAGCAACTCGACCAGCGTAAAGCCATTGCGACCTCGCATGCACACACTCCTCGGCGCTCGCTCATCCGTCACCCCCCACCTCGGCCGGCAACGGCCCGGAAGCGAGACAATCGCATCTTGATCGGGAGTTCCGCTGGGCAACTCGATGCTCCGTCGCCGGAATCATGCCGCCCGGTTCGCGACTCGCCCCGCCTCAGTCGGTCGCCACCGAGGTCACCTGACCGGTCGTCTCGTCAAAGTACGAGGCATGGAGGGATGGTGGTCCCCACGGCAGCGTCGTCGGCGACGGCGGCGGACCAAAGAGCACCACGATGAGGGGCGTGGCCACCAACGTCGGCTGATTCCAGACCCACGCGGCGCTCGCCGAACCGCGAACCCCAGGTGTCTGCACGAACGCCATCGATGACTTGCCCACGTTCGGAGTCCGCTGGGCGGGATTGACAGGATCTGCCTTGATGTAGCCGCCGTTCCGCAGCAGGTCCCAGTTGGGCTCCATGGAAGTGATCGGATAGCGACCGCTGTTGCGGGCCGCGTACAACTCGATCTGATTCTGAAGGCTTCGAAGTTGCGAGGTCAGGTTCCCCGCCATGGCCTCGTTCGACGCGTTGCCGAACTGCGGCACCACCACCGCGGCGAGGATGCCGAGGACGACGATCGCAATCAGCATCTCCACCAGCGTGAAGCCCTTCACGTCGCCACTCGCATCGATGCACGCGCGAGACCCGTTCCCCGCCTCCGGGGAGGGGGCCGATCCTGACGAGCACGCGCAGCACGTCGGCCTTTCTCCCGTGCGACTTCAATCGCGGGCGTCGGTGCGGTGCCGCAGTCCAGAGAAAAAGCGAGACGCCCGGCCATCGAGGGGCCGGGCGTCCCTGAACGTCCTGATGGCGTCGGCGCGATCGGGTCTTACTTGGCCTCGAGGATCATGGGCACCAACTCGGTGCGGGCCAGGTTGAGCGTGCCGATGAGGCTCGCTGCGGCCGTGGCCTCGGCATCGGCTCCCGAGACCGCGATCTCGGTAAGGCGAGCCACCTGCCCGGCCTCGAGCTTGTTGCCGAACCGCTTGCCGGAATCGCCCACAAGGCCCAGCAGCGCCACTCGCTTGTCGCCCGACGCGGCGAGGGCTGCTTCCATCACCGATCGCTGCGCCCGATCCTGATCGATCCGCGAGAGGATCTCGGCGACGCGAAGTTGGGCGTCGTCCTTCACCTGAGGCAAGGCCGCCACCAGCGAGGTGGTGGCCTCGGAGACCTGCAGCACCGCGTTGCCCGAGAGGGCCAGATCGCGCAACGCCGCCAGCGAGCGATCGCCGAAGGCGGCCGCCTCCGACTCGCCCACCGGGCCGCCGCTGGCACGCTCGACCAGTTGGCTCACCGACTCGGTGATGGCGGCCTCGCCGATGCCCGCCTGGCGGATCGCCAGCGTGGCGTCGGCGGCGAAGCGGCGACGCAGGTCGGTGTACGACGCGGCGTCGGTGAGGACCAGCGTCGGCGTGGCGATCGACTTGGACTGCCCGCGAACGTCGCTGATGGCCGCGGCGATGGCATCGCCCCGGATGCCCGCGGTGACGACCAGGTCGATGGCCGGCGCTTCGCTGATGGGAGCCGCGAGATCGGCCATCGTGCGGCCCTGGGGCAGCACGGTGTAGCCGAGCTTGTTGAGCACCGAGCGGATGCCCTGATACAGCTCGGCGTCGCCGCTGAGGATGACGGCGTACTGCGAGGTCGAGCCGCGGACCATCGACGAGAGGACGGGAATGACACGGTCCGAGCCCGGGAAGGCCTCGGCGGGCGCGGCGGCGGCGAGCGCCAGCGCCGCTTCGTACTGCACGCGACGGTTCGGATAGGTCAGGGCCGAGACCAGCGGCGCCACGCCGTTGGCGCCATCGGACCACAGGCCCTTGCCGCCGGCGGTCTGCTCGACGGCCGCGATGGCCCTGCGGGCCAGCGGAGTGTCGCGATCGGCCAGCGCACGAGCCAGGACGCGCTGCGCCACCTCGGGGCCCGCGGCGACGGCGAAGTACTCGGCGCTGCGTCGGGCCTTCGGGTAGGCCGGATTGTCGTAGCCCTCGGGCGAATCAATCTCTCGCGAGAAGTTGGACGCGACCCACAGCGACAGCGACGCGGACGACGCGCCGCCGGACGCGGCTTCGAGCCGGAGCGACTGCTCGGCCATCCGCATGGCCATCGCCTCGTGGAAGACGGGCGTGCGAATCGCCGTCATCGCCAGCCCGCCGCCGGGCTGATAGGCCCACAGCAGTTGCATGTCCTCGCCGGGGAAGCTCGTCACGTCGCTGCGTTCGGCGTAATAGGCCTCGGCCAGCCCGCGATACAGCCCTGCGACATCGGTCGGGGCGCCCGCGTCGGATCCGAGCCGGCCGATCGAGCGGCGGCACGCCTCCCGGACGGCGTCGGACGAGGTGCTCTCGGCCAACTCGCGCAGGAAGGGCAGGCTGGTGCGGTGCGGGATGGCGCCCAGCACGTCGGCGATCTGCTCCTGCTGGACGGCCGACACGCTCATGAGCGCGGTGCACAGCGGCATCACGGCTTGACGGCCCAAACCGACGATCACCCGCTGCACGGCGGCCTGGCGATCGGGCTTGGACCGATCGAGGAAGGCCTCGAGGAGTTGGGGCATCGCGTACTCGCCGGCGAACACCAGACGCGTCTCGGCCAGGCGGCGACCGCGATCGGTGCCGGTGAGCATGGCGATGCTCTTGGCGATCTGCTCGGGGTTGCGGGCACGCTCGAGTTGGCCCTTCTGGAAGGCCGAGTCCATGGACGCCGCGACCTTCTCGAGTTGCGTCACTCGCATGGCCCGCTGCACGGTTTCCTCGAAGCGGGTCACGTCGCCACCCGCCTCGACCAGCGCGACGAAGTCGGCGTTGGAGAGTCCCTTGCCGAGCAACTCGGAGGCCATGGCCTCGGCGAGGTCGTAGTTCTGGATGCGGGTGTAGTGGATGAAGTCGGCCAGGAGCGAGGCGTTGTCCTGCGCCTTGGCGTCGGCCGATCCCGCAGCCTGCGCGAACGCGGGCAGGGTGGTCACGCCGCCGGCGACGATGGCGATGGCGGCGGCCAAGAGGCCGGCGCGAAAGGCGGGGAACATGGAAGCGGGTGCGTCGATTCGGCGTTGCGTCACGATCTACTCCTGGAATCACCCGCGGGCATCGCGGGGAACACGGCACTGCTGCTCAGAGGGGGGCAGCCGCATGCCGCTCCCGCCCATCCACCGCCCGCTGTCCGCCCCGGCGACCCACCGCCAAGGCCGCAAAGGCGCGGCAAGACTCTCGACCCGGGGAGTCCCCCCTTCTACCGGCGAACAACGCCGGGGAGGCAGACCAGACCCTCAGACAACACCCTCACCCCGTCAGGGCGATGCGGGCCGAGCAACCACTGTATCAGACCCGCCGGACAGGGGGCAAGTCCGAAAGGGAATACCCCGGGGGGGAGCCGGGTGCCAGACTCGCCCCGGTTGACCCCCCGACAGGTCGCCCCTATCCTTTCTCCCTTGCTCGAAGCGAGGCATGCATCCAATCCTGAGTCAGGGTGGGAGGTGCCGGACGATCGAGTCGGGAAAGTTCACACCGCGAGGCACGTCCCGTGGACTCCACGGGGCGGGCACGCGAAGCACGAGGCACACCCATGCTCCCTCCACAAAGAGTCAGCCACGGCCGCACCCGTCGTCGTCGCAACCACCACGCGTTGGTCGAGACCACGGTCGCCCAGGACCCCATCTCCGGCATGCCCAAGATGCATCACCGCGCCGCGAAGGAGTCGGGCTACGTGCGTCCCGGCCTGCAGGTGAAGGTGCCCAAGCTGGGCATCGGCGTTCCCAAGAACTGACCCTCCGCGCCGGCGTGCACGGGCCTCGCGACGGCATGCGAGGCGACCGCTCGTTCGATGACGCGGCACACGGTTCCATACACGACCTCGGCCGTGCTTCTCGGAGCATCGCCGAGGTTTTCGTGTCTATAGTCGATCCTTGATCGGACCTCGCAACTGCGGCATGCCGCGGCGGGCGACCGGCCAGACGCCTCGCGGCCTCGGGCCCCGGTCCTGAACCGAACCTGAAAGCAAGTGGACTCATGCGCATTGCAGTAGACATCTTCGGCGGCGACCACGCGCCGGACGCCATCCTCAAAGGGTGCGTGATGGCGCTGGGCGACCTGCCCCCCGGCGATCAGCTGGTGCTGGTGGGCAAGGCGGGCGACATCTTCGAGATGCTCGAGGAGCGAGGCGTCGATCGCGATGATCCTCGCATCGAGGTGGTGCACGCCGAGCAGGTCATCGAGATGGGCGACTCGGCCGCCAAGGCCGTGCGGTCGAAGGTCGATTCCTCGATCGTGAAGATGTCGATGCTCGGCGCCGAGGGGCACCCCAACCGATGCGACGTGGTGCTCTCCGCGGGCAACACGGGCGCGTGCGTGGCGGCGGCGATGCTGCACATGCGACGCCTTCCGGGCGTGATTCGCCCCGGCATCACGGTCACCATCCCCGCGTTCCACAACAACATCGTGCTCATCGACGCGGGCGCCAATCCCGAGCCCAAGGCCGAACACCTCTGGCAGTACGGGGTGATGGCCGACGTGATGGCGAGGAAGGTCCTCAAGCTCGACAATCCCCGCGTGGCGGTGATGAACATCGGCTCGGAAGAGGCCAAGGGCACCGGCATCATCAAGCAGACCCGCGACCTGCTCAAGGCCACGCCGGGCATCAACTACATCGGCTACATCGAGGGGCGAGACTTCTTCGAGGGCGTGGCCGACGTGGTCGTGACCGACGGCCTGGTGGGCAACACGCTGCTCAAGGCCGCGGAAGGCATGGCCAAGAGTCTCTTCAAGGCCATCGCCGCCGAGATGATCGCCATCGACCCCTCGCTGGTCTCGAAGTTCGAGCCCGTGGTCAAGTCGATCTACGCCAAGAACGACTACCACGAGTACGGCGGCGCGCCCCTGCTGGGCGTCAATGGCGCGTGCTTCATCGCGCACGGCAGTTCCGAGCCCCGCACGATTCGCGCAGCGATCCGCAACTGCCGCATCTTCCACCACGCCCATGTCAACGAAGCCATCGTCACCCGTCTCGCCGAGGTGACCCCCGTGCTGGAAGCCTTCCAGCAGCGGGAGAGTCAGCCCAAGGAAAGCGCGGTCGGAGCCAATCAAGGCGCCTGAAGCATGAACGCACCTGCCGTCCCGTCCGCGCCCTCGACCGCCCGTCGCTCGAAGTCCCCGCAGGGGGTGAAGATCACCGGCACCGGTTCGTGCCTTCCGGCGACCCCGCTCACCAACGCCGATCTCGAAAAGCTGATGGAGACCTCGGACGAGTGGATCGTCCAACGCACGGGCATCCGCAGCCGCTACCGCATCAACCCCGCCCTGGGCGAATCGACCCACACGCTCGCCGCCGAGGCCCTGCGACGCGCCCTGGCCGCCGCGGGTCTGGCCGCCACCGACCTTGACCTGATCATCGTCGCCACGATGACCCCCGAGATGGCCTGCCCCGCCTCGGCCTGTCGGGTCGCCGCCGACGTGGGAGCGACCCGCGCCGGCGCGTTCGACCTCAACGCCGCCTGCAGCGGCTTCGTGTTCGGGCTCAACACCGCGCACGACCTCATCAAGGGCGGGGCCTATCGACGCATCGCCGTGGTCGGCGCGGATTGCCTCTCGACGCTCATGGACTACTCCACCGCGGGCCGGGGCACCGCCATCATCTTCGGCGATGCCGCGGGCGCCGCCATCGTCGAGGCATGCGACGACGCGGGCAAGGGCATCCTCGCACAGTCGATGCACTGCGACGGCGAGGGATGGAAGGAAATCTACGTCCCCGAGTGCGAGCGGGACTTTCCTCCGGGCGTCGCCTGCGACCCCTCCAAGTACGGCCACGTGCAGATGAACGGTGCAGCCGTCTTCAAGTTCGCCGTCGGCACCTTCTCCGACCTCATCCAGGAAACCCTCGACGCCGCGGGGATGGCCGCCGCCGACCTCGACATGCTGGTGTGCCACCAGTCCAACATGCGCATCTTGCAGTCGGCCCGCGAACGGTTCGGACTCCCCGAGGACAAGCTCTACGTGAACATCGACCGCGTCGGCAACACCGTCGGCGCGAGCGTGCCCCTCTGCCTCGACGAACTCTGCCGCGCCGGACGGATCAAGCCCGGTCAAAAGGTGATGTTCGTCGCCTTCGGGGGCGGCCTCACCTGGGGCAGCAGTCTCTGGCAACTCTGACCCAAGTGGCCGCACTGGTTCGGCGGTCTACAGTTCCGCCGTCGTGAAGATCCGCTGGCTCCATCAGATGTGGCTTCGCACCCTCGCGCTGCTCGTCGCGGTCGGTCTCACCGTGTTCACGCTCGTCTCGCTCGCGGCCGCCCCGGTGTGGCCCGTCGTCGGCGTGGCCGTCGCCACCGTCGCCATCCTCTTCAACGGCCTTTCGAGCCGCCTCGACTCCCCCACCTGTCTGCACTGCGGCGCCGACATCAAGCAGGAACCCGGCAGCCAGTACGGCATCATCTGCCCTCGCTGCGGGGGCCTCAACGAGCCCATGGGCGAACGTCCCGCCGACGATCGCGTCGCCTGATCGTCCTGTCGCCCCCTCGACCCTCTCGGCCCCGTGCGGCGCGGACTTGACCCGGCACCTCCGCCTACCATCGGCCCGATGGTCCTCCAGACGCTCGCTTCCACCGATCTCCAGTCCTACCTGCCCGTCACGCTTGTCGTGCTGATGGCCGTGTCCTTCGCCGTCGCCAACGTCGTGATCAGCCAGGTGCTCGGGCCCCGTCGTCCTGGCGAAACCAAGGGTCAGACCTACGAGTCGGGCATGAACCCCGTGGGCACCGCCCGCAAGCGGTTCAACGTCCGCTTCTATCTGATCGCGATGGTCTTCCTCGTCTTCGACGTCGAGATCATCTTCCTCTACCCCTGGGCCGTGACGTTCCCCAACATCGCCCCCTACCCCAACGGTGAAGCCCTCATCTGGCTGGGACGAATCTTCTTCTTCATCCTGACCACCGTCGTGGCCTACGTCTACGGCTTCCGCAAGGGCGTCTTCAAGTTCGATTGACGCCCAAGGGGCCTCCCCTCCTTCGCGGCCCCGCCCCTGCACACGCCATGCAGGCCCACGCTTCCAGCCCCACCCCGCCCGCGTCTCCGACCCGCGTCGGTCCCGCGGGCCGTCTGGTCGCCACCCTGATCGCCTGCGGCTGTCTTGCCGTGCTGACCATCGCCGCCGGGCTCACGCCCTCGCCCGCTGGTCACGGCACCCACCTGGCCTTGGGCCTCCCGGCCTGCGGCTGGGTCATCTCCTACGGCCGCCCCTGCCCGACCTGCGGCATGACCACCGCCTTCTCCCTGCTCGCCAACGGCAGGCCGATCGATGCCTTCCTCGCTCAGCCCTTCGGGTTCCTTCTGGCCATCGCCGCCTCGGTGACCTTCTGGGGCGGCTTGCATGTCGCCCTCACCGGATCGAGACTGGGTCAGGTGGGCGGCCAGATGCTGCAGTCGCGGGTGATCTGGTGGCTGGCTGCCGCCTTGGGGGCCTCGTGGGCGTACAAGCTGTTGACATGGGCCCCGACGGCCTGACCCGTCGGCACGGGCCCTTCGCTACGCTTGCCTGCAGTCGCCTCGTCCACCGATCGAGTCCATCGTCATGCCCACGAACCCTCCGCTCGACAGGTCGCGCATCCCTCCGCCTCGTCGCCGCGTGCCCATGGCGGCCATCGCCTTGACGTTGATGGTCGGCGCCGCAGCCCTCCCGCTGGCGGGATGCGAGGCCATCGGCTTCATGGCCGAGTCGTACAAGCGAGGCAGCACCCGAGAGGTGAAGGGCGAGTACCGCGGGCTCGAGGGCAAGTCCTTTGCCGTGGTGGTGACGGCCGATCGCATGATCGAGGCGGACCATCCCGGGATCATCGACCGCCTGACCGCCAAGATCACCGAGCGTCTGTCGACGCCGACCAACGTGCCCACGCCCTCGGGGTTCGTCCCTCCGACGCAGGTGCTTCGCTATCTCTATGACAATCCGAGCTGGCCGGCGCGGCCACTGAGCGAACTGGGCCAGGGCCTGGGCAATGTCCAGCGACTGGTCTACGTGGAGCTCAACGAGTACCGCCTGCACGACCCCGGCAACCCCTACGAATGGGACGGCGTGGCCTCGGCGACGATGTCGGTGCTTGAACTCGACGGCGCCACGCCCGACGACTTCGCCTTCGAAAAGCCCATCACGGTGAAGTTCCCGGGCAAGAAGGGCGTCGACTCCAGCCAACTCAGTTCAGGAGCCGTGACCTCGGCATTGTCGCTTCGCCTGGTCGACCGCCTGACGTGGCTCTTCTACGACCACCGCGAACCCTACTACCCCGAGTACTGATCCGTCGCCCACGTCCCGACCGAGCATCGATCCGAGCACCGACCCATGCGTGACGCACGACCGCTTCTTGGCGCCTTGACGCTCGCGACGGCCGCGACCTTCCTGCCGGGCTGCAACATCGTGGGCCCCGCCGTGGTCCTCATCCACGGCCCCGAGAAGACCGCGGCGGCGCACGAACTCGACGAGAAGCGTCCCACCGTGGTGTTCATCGACGACCGCGCCAACCGCATGGGTCGACGCGCCCTCCGCCAGACCATCGCCACGGTGGCCACCGACTCGCTGCTCAAGGACGCCGACATGAAGTCGATGCTCGACCCCAAGGCCGCGCTGGTGCGAGTCGCCGGCGAGCCCAACGGCGAGCCCACCGACATCGTGTCCCTCGGCAAGTCGCTGGGAGCCGACGTGGTGATCTACGCCACCGTCGACGCCTTCTCGCTCTCGCCCGACGGCGTGACCTTCCAGCCCAACGCCGCGTTCCGCGTGAAGGTCCTCGACTGCGTGAACACGCCCAGTCGCATCTGGCCCCAGGAAAAGGAGGGACATCCGCTGGCAGTCACCATGCCCCAGCGACAGGGCGAAGTGCCCACCACCACCACGCAGGCCAACGCGGCGCAGGACCGCCTGGCGCAAGAGTGCGGCGAGCGGCTCGCCAAGCTCTTCTACAAGCACCAGACCAAGTCCCGCGTCAGCGACACCAACGATCGCAAGTGACTCGCGTGGCCACGCTCATCCGCCACTTCGTCGACCTCATCGGCCCCTCCGACGCACCCGCGATCGCGTGTGCCGACGCCGTCGCCTCGCTGGCCCGCGACCGATGGGCCCAGGAGGTCGTCGCCGTGTCGTTCGACCGCGCCTCGGCGATGCGCCGCGCGAGATTGCTCGGGCTCGAACCCGCCGGCATCCTGAATCCCAGGTCCTGGCACGTCGCACGCCACGTCGCGACCGCCGATCGACTCGTCCATGTCGAGTGGGGCGCGTCGCACGCCGTCAACCTCGTGTCCCTCAGCCCGGCCAGGGCCGCCGATCATCTCGTCGTCGACCTGCTCCGGGGCGAGATGGCCTGGTTCCACGAGGGCAAGGGCGGCGCCCGCGAGCCCCTGCCGCCCGAGGCGGGGCTGGCCGTGGATGAAGCGTGGATCGACTCCGCCCGGCGCGACGCCTTCCGCGAGTCGCTCGGGCTCGATCAGGACGAGCTCCTCCTGGTGACGCTCGATGATCCGTCAACCACGATCGACGCTCATGCCGCGTCCGAGATCGCCGGCATGCTCAACGCGTCGGGCGTCGCCGTCGCCGTGCTCGTGCCTCGCACCGCCATCCATGTCGATCGCGCCGTGCGGCACGCCCGCGAGGGCTATGCGGGGCGGTTGCTGCTCACCGAGGATCCCGTCGCGTCGCTCTCGCCTGCCGCGGATCTCGGCGTGATCGTCGGCCCGCCGGATCGTCGCCCCTATTCGTCGCTGGTGGCCGTGCGTCACGCCCATCGCTGCGGCGTCCGTGTCGTCGTCGCGGCCGCGGGCGATCACGGCGAATCGCCCGACGGCGGAGGCATCTGGCTGGCACGCGACGCCGGCACCGCCTCGCTCGCCGCGGCGTGCATGCGGGCGGCCCGTCACCCGGCGCGGTCTCGACCGCACCCCGACAACGCCCCCACCATCGGCGACGCGATCGCCGCTCGCGTGGCGGAACTGGCGACGGCGACCGCCTGACCTACGCTGGCGCATGAGCGATTCCACGGGCGTGCTCTTCGTCTGCATGGGCAACATCTGCCGCTCGCCCGTGGCCCGCTGCATCTTCGAACGCCTGGTCGTCGAGCGGGGCGTCGAGCGACGCTTCCGCATCGATTCGTGCGGCACCGGGGGCTGGCACGCCGGCCAAGGCGCCGACCCCCGCAGCGTCGAGATCGCCGCCCGACATGGGCTGACCCTGACCCACGTGGCTCGAAAACTCCGACCCGCCGTCGACTTCGACGAGTTCGACCTGCTCCTGGCCATGGACCTCGAGAATCGCCGCGAACTGCTGCGCCATGGCGCGCCGCCCGAGCGGGTGCGGCTGCTCCGATGCTTCGACCCCGGGCTCCAGGGCCGGCCCGACGAGCAGTTGCAGGTGCCCGACCCCTATTACGGGGGCGACGACGGATTCGGGGCGATGTTCACGATGCTCGACGCCGCCTGCCGCGGCTTGCTCGACCACTCGCTCCGGGCGTGAGGTTCGCATCCGGTTCGGGCCCCTCGCCCCGCCCTCGCGCCGGCGCGAGGTCGCAGGCCCCCTGAATTGCGACGGACCCGCAACCCGGCGGCATCTCCCGCGTGTATACGGAGGAGGCGCGTCGTGCCGGAAGCGTGACACCGGCCGCTTGGGGGGATGACGCACACGCGGCACCGTGCGGGGTGACGACGGGAGCAGGCACATGAGCGACGCAACTGAACGTGGCCCCGGCGGCGGCATGGACCGTGCCGAGGAGCAGCGGCTGGTGAAGCTCGCGGCCACGGGCGACCGGGATGCGGCGACCTCGCTCATCCGCGCCCACCAGCGATCGGTCTTCGCGTACATCCGCCGCCTGTGCGGCCGCGACGACATCGCCGAGGACACCACGCAGGAGGCCTTCGCCCGCGTGCTGCTGAACCTCGACCGATTCGACCCTCGCTTCCGCTTCTCGACGTGGCTCTTCACCATCGCGCGACGCGTGATGCTCAACATCACCGCCAAGATGCACCCCGTGTACGACTCCGAGCGGCTCGACGAGTCGCACGGCCGAGGCGAGGCGTGCGGCTCGGCGATGGAGCGTCGCGAGAGCAACGACATGGCGAGAGACCTGCTTCAGGCCGCCCTCATGGCCCTGCCGCCCTCGCAACGCGAGGTGGTGGTGCTGTTCCACCAGCACGACTGGCCGATCTGGATGATCGCCGAGCAGATGGGCATCCCCGAAGGCACGGTCAAGAGCCACCTGTTCCGCGCTCGCGTGAAGCTTCGCGACGAATACCTGCGGCTCGAGGCCGCGCGGCGCACGCCCGTCCGCCGCGTGCCCGTCAACGACCGCTCGGCGATCCTGATGGCGCTGCGAGAGGAGCCGCCGGCGGAATCCACGGCCAACCGGGCAAGCGGAGCGAACCGGCCATGAACGACTCGAACGGCCAACCCGATCGGGGTCGCGCTCGTGCCGCGGCGGATCTGCACCGGCACCGCGTGATGGACCCCGCCGACGCGATGGTCAACCACATCCTCGACTTGGCATGCGAGGGCGACATGGCCAAGGCGCGAACCTCGCTCCGCGAGGCGGCTCGACGCGATCCGGCCTTTGCCGAGCGTTACGAACGCACGGCCCGCGTCCTGGAACTGCTCAAGGGTGTCGACCACGGACGCGGAGCGGTGCGCTGCCCGGACCTCGCGTCGCGCATCATCGACCGCGTGGAGCACCATCGCCTGTTCACGCCCCCGCGCCGCACCCTCGGTCGCGGCCGCTCGGCCATCGCCGGCGCCGGGTTGGCCTTGATGGCGGTGCTCGCCCTGATGCAGTTCCGCACACCCGCCGGCGATGCCACGGGCTCGCAGGCCGCCGTCGACGGCTCGCCGCTGGCGGCCCAGACCGCTTCGATTCCGTCGGGCCCGCTGCAGCGGCTCCTCGAGGAGTCAGACTCCTTCGCACGATCCGCGGAGGAGTTCTGGTCGTTGCCTCTGCACGCCGCGACCTACGAGGGACGCTCGAGACGCGAGGGCCTGCTGCCCTTCAACTCGCCCACGGCAAGGCGGCCCGACGCGCCGCTCGAGGCGTTCACGCTCGCCTCCTCGTGGCGACTGGCGCCAACGCGTCTCGACGGCCTGCCCGCCGGCCTGATCGGCCTGGCCCGGCCGAGCGACGCCCTCGAAGCCAACCTCCGCCGCGCGATGGATCGCTAAGGCCGTCCCGGCGACGCCGATGCGACCGAGCGGCGACCCGCAGGCGACGGGCGGGGCCTTCCCCGCGATCCTATCAAACCACGTACAAACGCCATGACGACGGCTACGTACGCCGCCGCAACCGCGGCCGACCGCCTGCGTATCGCCATGCGATCGTCGCGGACCGCGGCGGCACCGGTCGCTCCGTGAAGATTCCGTTGGCCAGGGGTTGCGTTGGCCCCCGCTTGTGGAGATAATCAAGTGCCGCAACTCTGCGGTGCGTGCGAGTTCGAGTCCGACGCCTGGTCGCGGCATTCACGATTTCATGATCTGGATCCCGTCGCGGCAAACGACTTTGGACGAAAGGGAATTCATGATGCTCAACAATCTTCGTCGTGCGGGCGGCGGGCGTGGGTTCACGCTCATCGAACTTCTGGTCGTCATCGCGATCATCGCGGTGCTCATCGGCGTGCTGCTGCCCGCCATCTCCAAGTCGCGCAAGTCCGCCCGTCAGACGATCTCGCTGAGCAACATCCGCTCGATCGCCCAGGCCGGCGCGGTGTACCAGAGCGACACCAACGGCCAGATGCCGATGCAGCCGACGTGGTCGGGCCACTTCGGTCCCCCGAACCCCCGCACGCCCGACAGCCCCAGCCTGGCCGGCTGGTGCACGTGGAGCAGCTGGGGCAAGACCACCAGCGTGTGGTGGCTCCAGAACGCCCAGGTCTTCGACATCCGCGCCAACGACCGGATGCTCAACCGCTACCTCTACCCCGACCTGGTCGACAAGCCCAACACCACCGGCGTGGCGTCCTACGCCCAGAGCACGGCGGCCGAGCGGACCAACCTCTCCATGCCCGTCTTCAAGGATCCCTCCGACCAGATCGGACACCAGCAGGCGTGGCCGGGCAACAATCCCCTCTTCCAAGGCCGCGCCCTGAGCTGCTATGACGATGTCGGCACCAGCTACCAGTGGCAGGCCAAGTGGTGGGACCAGGTCATGGCCGATCCGCAGCTCGCCGGCGTTCGCGGCAACTGGCGTCTGCTCTTCGAGGCCGGCATGCGTCGCTTCCGCATCGCCGACTCCTTCGTCCCCTCCCGCCTGGTGTGGCTCAACGACGAGTGGGCCGACATCACCATGAACCGTCCCGCCGGCACCGCCGTCAAGAACGGCTATGACGACATCAACAAGTCCGTCATGGGCTTCATGGACGCCCACGCCGCGTACCTCCCCGTCATCACCGGCGGCGGCACCCCCACCAACGGCGACTTCAACTCCATCGAGGCGTACAACAACTCCAAGTACACCGTCATCTTCCCCTACGCCCGCTGATCCCCGGCGACGCGATTCATCGAACGTCCGATTCCGCAAGGCCGATCCGCATGGATCGGCCTTGCTCGCTTTTCAGGTCGCTCGAATACCATTGGCGTCGTGTCCCACGCGGTGGCGAATCACTTCGATGTCGTGGTCATCGGCGGCGGCCACGCCGGCGTCGAAGCCGCGTGGGCATGCTGCAACCTCCTCGAACCACTCGGGCTTCGCACCGCGTTGATCACCATGGACGCCTCCAAGATCGGCGTCATGTCGTGCAACCCCGCCATCGGCGGCTTGGCCAAGGGCCAACTCGTTCGCGAGATCGACGCCTGCGGCGGCCTCATGGGTCTGGCCACCGACGCCACCGGCATCCAGTTCCGTCTCCTCAACACCAGCAAGGGGCCCGCCGTCCACGGCCCCCGCGCGCAGTGCGACAAGCACCGCTACGCCCGTCGCGTGCAAGCCATGCTGGCCACGCGACAGGGCCTTGCGGTCATTCAGGGCAGCGTCGAGTCGCTCGTGACCGACCGCGGCTCCATCCGCGCCGTGCGCATCGCCAACGCCGCCTCGACCGTCGCGCCAGGCGCCGATGGTCGCTCGACCTACGCCGCCATCGGCGCCCCCGGCCCCATCGAGCTGTCGTGCTCCGCGGTGGTCCTCACCACCGGCACCTTCATGCGCGGACTCATGCACATCGGCGAGGTGCAGCGCGAGGGCGGCCGAGCCGAGGAAGGCGCCGCCGTGGGCATCTCCGCCTGTCTCGCCTCGCTGGGCTTCGAACTCGGTCGCCTCAAGACCGGCACGCCTCCTCGCCTTCGACGAGGCACCATCGACTGGGAGTCGCTCGAACCCCAGCACGGCGACGTCGAGCCCACGCCCTTCTCCGATCTCACCGCGACGACCGATCACGACGAGGCCTTTCCGTCCCTCGCGACTTTCCCGGTGCTCTCCCAGGTCGAGTGTCGCCAAACCCGCACCAGCAAGGCCATCCACGCCCTCATCCGCGAGAACCTGCATCTGGCCCCCATGTACAGCGGCCAGATCGAGGGGGTGGGCCCCCGCTACTGCCCCAGTCTCGAGGACAAGGTGGTTCGCTTCGCCGACCGCGACTCGCACGGCGTCTTCCTCGAACCCGAGAGTCTCGAGGACGACTGGATCTACTGCAACGGCATCTCCACCAGTCTGCCGGCACGCGTGCAGGACGCCATCGTGCGCGCCATGCCCGGCTGCGAACGGGCCGAAATCCTCCGGCACGGCTACGCCGTCGAATACGACATGGTCCGACCGCACCAGTTGCTCGCCGGCGGCATGACCAAGCGCGTCGCGGGCCTCTTTCTCGCAGGACAGATCAACGGGACCAGCGGGTACGAGGAAGCCGCCGCGCAGGGCCTCGTGGCGGGCATCAATGCCGCACGATTGGCCGCGGGCTCGCCGCCGGACTTCACCTTCGGCCGCGACCAGGCCTATATCGGCGTGATGATGGACGACCTGGTCACCAAGACCCCGCTCGAACCCTACCGCATGTTCACGAGCCGCGCCGAGCACCGTCTGCTGCTTCGCGCCGACAACGCGGCGGATCGCCTGACACCCCTCGCCGGGTCGCTGGGACTGCTCTCGGGCCCGCTGGGCAAGCGTCGCCTCGAGATGTTCCGAGCCAAGCAGTCTCGCATGGCGCGGCTCAACGACGCCATCGACCGAACCTCGCACGAAGGGCGTCCGCTCGAGAAGCTCCTTCGGGCCGACGCCTTCGACGTCGCCGACCTCCGCCGCGCGCTTCCCGATGAGCCATTCGATCGTTCCGCTTGGCAGACCGTGCTGGCCGATCGTCGCTACGAGACGTATGTCGTGCGTCAGCGCGCGGAAATACGCCGACAGGCGGACATGGAGCATCGTCGCATCCCCGCGGGCATCGACTACCTCTCGCTGGTCAACCTCCGGACCGAGGCCAAGCAGGCGCTCCACCGCTTCCGGCCCGAAACCTTCGGCCAGGCCAGCCGCCTCGAGGGCATGACCCCCGCCGACGTTTCCATCCTCGCCGTCGTCGTGCGATCCCGTCGCGACGCGACCCCCGACGCCTGACCGAGACGCAGCGGCCTCGCGACGGCCCCCCCACGCGGGCCGTCGCGCAGCGCTCGCCTCGTGTCGTCGCCGGATCGCTCAGCGAACCGTCATGATCGATCGCGTCGTGACGATCTGCGGACACATGCCGGCCATCGGGTAGTGGCGACAGAGCGCCTCGCCCAGGTGCGCGGCGTCGGACAAGACGAAGCGGCACGATTGGCCCAGTCGCCAACCCGCGAACTTGAGCGCCCGGACCAGATGCTCCTGCGTCGTGCAGGCCACCAGATCCTCGGCGTCGAACGTGAGCGGCAGCATGCAGAACTGCCAGGCCTGACGCCGGTTGATCAGTTCCAGCACCCGCGGGTGCACCTCGATGCCGCGGGGATCGATCCGCGGAGCGATCGAGGCGTACTGCTCGGCCCACGCGGCTTCCACCGCCTGAGGCGACACGCCGAACATCTCCTCGGCCAGCACGCCGAATGGACCGCCTCGTCCGCGCTGCGCATCGAGCACGGCGTCGCGCTGCTCGGCCGTCATGACATGGTTCCGCACCAGCAGTTCGCCCAGGTGGATCGAGCCCATCGTCCGGCACTCCTTGTCGCGTCGACGATCAACTCGCCGAAGCGTGGAAGTGGCATCGGCGGAGGTCGGCCCGGGATTCACGGCGGGCTCCTCGACCGACGCGCAAGTGCACGCCACCGGCACGAGTGCACGCGATGCAGCGGTTCGGCGGGACCCGCGTGCGCCATCGTCGGAAAAAACCAGTCCGAAGGTTGCACGCGTCGACCGGGAAACGGAGTGGGCCGGGCCCGGAAACAACATCCCCGCCACATCGCCGGACCTGCACATTCGCGGACCGGGCGGATTCCGCCGCGCCGCCCCCCGCAAGCGCGGCAAAAGGCCCCGCCGACCTCGGCGGGGCCCGTGAATCGCTGCTCAGCGACGGATCACTTGTCTTCCTTGACCTTGAACTCGGCGTCGATCACGTCGTCCTTGCCGCCGCCGCCCGAGGGCTTGGGCTCGGCCTGGGGCTGCTCCTTGGCCGCCTGCTCGTAGACGACCTTGCCGAGTTCCATGCCGGCCTTCTCGAGTTCCTTCATCGCGGCCTCGATGGCGGGCTTGTCGTCGCCCTTGATCTTGGCCTCGAGGTTGGAGATGGCGCTCTCGACCGCGCCGCGGGTCTCGGCCGACACCTTGCCCCCGTGCTCCTCCAGAGCCTTGCGGGTCTGGATGACGAAGGCGTCGGCCCGGTTCTTGAGGTCCACCAGTTCGCGGCGGGCCTTGTCCTCGGCGGCGTGCGCCTCGGCGTCTCGCTTCATGCGGTCGATCTCGTCCTTCGAGAGCCCGCCGCTGTTGCTGATCTTGATGTCGGCCTTCTTGCCCGTGCCCTTGTCGGCGGCGGTGACCGTCAGGATGCCGTTGGCGTCGAGACTGAACTCGACCTCGATCTGGGGCGTGCCGCGGGGCGCGGGGGCGATGCCGGCCAGTTCGAACTGACCCAGCGTGCGGTTGTCCTTGGCGAACTCTCGCTCGCCCTGGAGCACGTGGATCTGCACGCTCGTCTGGCTGTCGGCCGCGGTCGAGAAGATCTCCTTCTTGCTCGTGGGGATGGTGGTGTTCTTCTCGATGAGCTTGGTCATGACGCCGCCCATCGTCTCGACGCCCAGCGAGAGGGGCGTGACGTCGAGGAGCAGGATGTCCTTGACGTCGCCGGCGAGCACGCCGCCCTGGATGGCCGCGCCGATGGCGACGACCTCGTCGGGGTTGACGCTCTTGTTGGGCTCCTTGCCGAAGATCTCCTTGGCGATGGCCTGGGCCTTGGGCATGCGGGTGGAGCCGCCCACCAGCACGACCTCGTCGATCTTGCTGACGTCGAGCTTGGCGTCGCGGAGCGCGTTGAGGCAGGGGGCCTTGAGCCGCTCGAAGAGATCGGAGCACAGGGCCTCGAACTTGGCGCGGCTGATGGTGACCTGCAGGTGCTTGGGGCCGCTCTGGTCGGCCGTGATGAAGGGCAGGTTGACGGTGGTCTCCTGCGCGCTCGAGAGCTCGATCTTGGCCTTCTCGGCGGCTTCCTTGAGGCGCTGGAGGGCCATGGGGTCCTTGCGGACGTCGATGCCCTCCTTCTTGCGGAAGTCCTCGGCGATGAAGTCGATCAGCGCCTGGTCCCAGTCGTCGCCGCCCAGGTGCGTGTCGCCGTTGGTGCTCAGCACCTCGAAGACGCCGTCGCCGATGTCGAGGATCGACACGTCGAAGGTGCCGCCGCCAAGATCGAAGACGGCGATCTTCTGGTTCTTGCGTCCCTTGTCGAGGCCGTAGGCGAGGGCGGCGGCGGTGGGCTCGTTGATGATGCGCTCGACCTTGAGCCCTGCGATCTCGCCGGCGTCCTTGGTCGCCTGACGCTGAGCGTCGTTGAAGTACGCCGGCACGGTGATGACCGCGCGGGAGACCGTCTCGCCGAGGTAGTCCTCGGCGGTCTTCTTGAGGTCCTGGAGGATGAAGGCCGAGATCTGCTGGGGGGTGAACTCGCCCTGGTTGACCTTCACCTTGACGAAGTCGTCGGTCGAGCCGGTGAGGGCGTAGGGAACCTTGGCCTCCTCGTTGCCGCTCTGGCCGTAGGAGCTGCTGCCCTGGCTCGACACCTCGGCGCGGCGGCGGCCCATGAAACGCTTGACGGAGAAGATGGTGTTGCGGGGGTTGGTGACCTGCTGGTGGCGGGCCTGCTGGCCGACCAGGCGTTCGCCCTTTTCGGTGAAGCCGACCACCGAGGGGGTGGTGCGGTTGCCGCTGCTGTTGATGAGCACCTTCGGCTGGTTGCCCTCCATGATGGCGACGCAGCTGTTGGTGGTGCCGAGGTCGATGCCGATGATCTTGGACATGGGTTGGTTCCTTTGCGTGCGGACGCCAGGGAGGATTGCAACCCCCGTGCCAACCTGCGCGCGAGGATGGCTCCCCGACCCGCGCGAAACGCAACGCCGCCACGGGGCGAGCAGGCACGGCCAGACCGGTCGTCGCCGGCTTGAACGGGATCGGTTAGGACAGCCGGATGCCAAGCTGGCAGGGGCCTGTGGCGAGGGCGGGACGGGCACCACCCCGCTATCCTTCAGGGTCGTCTCGGAAAGCCGATAACCTGCGTCCCGCCTCCGGGGCGAACCCGGGCCGTCAGGCCCGGATCGGGGCTCGTCCCCGCGGGTCGTTCGTTCCTCCGGGCGGCAAGGAGACCGTACCCCAGTGTTCCTCGACCGAATCGTCGGACTCTTCAGCGTCGACATGGGCATCGACCTGGGCACGTGCAACACGCTGGTTGCGGTGCGCGGGCAGGGCATCGTGCTGAACGAACCGAGCGTGGTGGCCGTCAAGAAGGGCACCAATCAGGTGCTCAACAACGGCGAGGCCGTGGGCTGGGTCGCCAAGGAGATGCTCGGCAAGACCCCCGGCAACATCACCGCCGTCCGTCCTCTCAAGAACGGCGTGATCTCCGACTTCGAGATCACCGAGGCGATGCTCTCGTACTTCATCCGCAAGGTCAACGGCAAGAGCAAGATCATCGGCCCCCGCGTGGTCGTCAGCGTGCCCAGCGGCATCACCGCCGTCGAGAAGCGGGCCGTCTTCGATTCCTGCGAACGCGCCGGCGCCCGCCGCACGTACCTCATCGAGGAACCCGTCGCCGCCGCCATCGGTGCAGGGCTGCCCTTCGCCGAGGCCACCGCCAGCATGATCGTCGACATCGGCGGCGGCACCACGGAGGTCGCCATCATGGCCTTGGCGGGCATCGCCACCTGCGAGTCCGTCCGCGTCGCCGGCGACGACATGGACGAGGCGATCATGAACCACATGAAGCGCACCTACAACATGATGATCGGCGAGCAGACCGCCGAGCGCATCAAGATCGAGGTGGGCTCGGCCTCGCCCGTGGCGGCGGAAACCCGCATGACCGTCCGCGGACGCGACATGATCTCCGGCCTCCCCCGCGCCGTCGAGATCAGCAGCGAGGAAATTCGCGAGGCCCTCATGGAGCCCGTGCAGGGCATCGTCGAGGCCGTCGTCCGCACCCTCGAGCACGCCGAACCCGAACTCGCCGCCGACCTGGTCGAGAACGGCATCACCATGGCCGGCGGCGGCTCGCTGCTCCGCGGGCTCACCAACGTCATTCAGAAAGCCACCGGACTTCCCACCAAGCTCGCCGACGACCCGCTCACCTGCGTCGCCCGCGGCACGTGCATCTACCTCGAGCACCTCGAGGAGTGGAAGTCGACCCTCGAGAACGACATGGAGGGTTGATCGCCCCCGAGGCGAGCTCGCCCCGTGCTCTCACCCGCCTTCACATCACGCCTGCTCCCGCTCTCGCTGGGCTTCCTGCTGCTCTGCTCGCTCGCGGTCCCCGTCCGCTTCCTGGCCTTCGCTCGCCCCCTCGGGCAACTCGTCACCGCGCTGGCCGCGCCCATCAGCCACCCCTTCGCCGCCTTCTCGCGGTGGATCCTCCCCGCCAACGCCGGCCCCGCCGTCGACGCCAAGGTGAAGGAACTCGAGGCTCGCCTCGAGGAGACCGAACGCGAGCTGCGCCGCATCCAGCAGGAGAACCGCCGCCTCGTGCAATCGCTCGAGGAAGTCAACGTGCTGGCCATCGTCAACACGACGCCGGTCCGCCAGATCTACGCGCCCGTCTTCGCCTCCTCCAGCGACCTCTCCTCCGACATCATCCGCGCCCGCGCGGGCAGGCTCGACGGCGTCGACCTCGCCTCGGTGGCGACCGCCGCGGGCATGCAACTGCTCGGCCGCGTCGTCAGCGTCGACGATCGCACGTGCGACATCCAGGTCGTCACCTCGAGGTCCGCCGAGCCGCTCAACTGCATGATCATGATCGACGCCACGGCCAACGGCCTGGCCTGTCGCCTCTCCCCCACCGGCAAGGGCACGCTCCGCGGACCGGTCGAGGATCGCCGCCAGAGCGGCTCGGCCCAGCCCGTCGAGCCCGTGCCCGGGCAGATCGTTCGTCTCTCCGACGGTCGCTGGCCCGGCGCGGCTCAGATGCTGCTGGTGGGCAAGGTCGTCTCGGTGGAACCCTCGCCCGACAACCCGCTGCGGCGGCTCGTCGTCGTCGCTCCGTCGATCGACCGGCTCGAGCGCGTCAGCGAAGTCGTGATCCGCGCGTCCGGATCGGCCGCCGAACAGGAGGGCTCGCGATGAGCGGGGCGGCGCTGGCCATCATGGCATGGATCTTCCTGGGCCTCGAACTGGGTCTCAAGGATGCCCTGGCCATGGGCCACTCGCACGTGGCCCCGAGCTTCATGTTCTGCCTGGTGACGTTCATCGCCATGTTCACCTCGCACCCCAGGCCCACGTGGTGCGCCATGGGGCTGGGCCTCCTGATGGACCTGACCTTCCGCATCCCCCTCCGCGACGGCATGGGCGTCGGGCTCATCCCCGGCCCGCACGCGCTGGCCTATGTCCTGGCCGTGCAGCTCATCACCGCGCTGCGAGGCCTGGTCATCAAGCGCAACCCGCTCACCGTCGGGTTCCTCAGCTTCATGGGCGCCATCGTCGCCCAGATCGTGATGGTGGGCATCCTCTCCATCCGCATGATGTGGGGCGACGCCATCTTCGCCCTCGAGGCCGCGCCGTCGCGCGAACTGCTGGCCCGCCTGGCCTCGGCCGCATACACCGGCGTGCTCGGCTGCGTCGTCTCGCTGGTGCTCTTCCCCCTGGCGCCGTGGCTGGGGCTGCAGGTCCAGTCGCGTCGACGCTGAGCCCCTCCCCTACGCTGTCGTCCATGGAACTGCGACCCGTCGGCACGACAGGCATCAAGGTCTCGGTCATCGGTTTCGGCTGCTGGACCATGGGCGGCCCCAACTGGTCCGTCGCCAACGGCCAACCCATCGGCTGGGCCGACGTCGACGAGGACGACATCGTCGCCGGCATCAAGGCCGGCCTCGACGCCGGCGTCAACCACTGGGACAACGCCGACATCTACGGCAACGGCCGCGCCGAGCGACTTCTGGCCTCCTGCCTCGCCAAACTCGGCGTCGCCCGCGACTCGCAGGTCATCGCCACCAAGGTCGGCCACTTCAAGGGCACCGCCCCCCACGCCTACGACCCCGCCCACATCCGCAACCAGTGCGAGCAGTCGCTCCGCAACCTCCGCACCGACCACATCGACATCTACTACTTCCACCACGGCACGTACGTCGGCCCCGGCTACGACGGCCGCGACCACGACTACCTGCACGAGGCCGCCGCCACCATGCACTCGCTCGTGAAGGAGGGGAAGGTTCGCGCCATCGGCCAGTCGGCCTATTCCGACGACGACTTCGAACGCGCCGTCCCCGTGCTCCGCCCCCACGTGCTCCAAAACAAGGCCAATCTCCGATACGGCGACTTCATCCGCCAGGGTTCCCGCTGTCGCCGCCTCTGCGAACAACACGGGTGCACCTTCGTCGCCTTCGGGCCCCTCGATCAGGGAATCCTGCTCGACAAGTTCGATCCCGCCAACCCGCCCGCCTTCGAACCCGGCGACTACCGCGCCAACCGCAAGGACTTCAACGCCGCCACGCTCGGTCACGTGCGTGCCGCACTCGCGCAGGTCCGTCGACGGTTCGGTTCGACCGCCGCGCTGGGCACGACCGACGACACCGCCTTCCTCTCGTCGATCGCCAGCCGGTGGGTGCTCTCCCATCCGCACGTATGCAGCGCGATCCCGGGCTTCCGCAACGCGAGACAGGCCTCCTGCAACGTCCGCGCCGCAATCGACGCCCCCATGTCCGCCGCCGACGCCGCGTGGCTCAGCGACCTCTTCCTCGCCTGAACCCAGACGCCCGTGTCACTGGTCTGCGTCCCCATCACCGTGCACGACCTTGCGCCGGCCCTCGCCGACGCCCATGCCGCCCGCGACGGCGGCGCGGACCTGGTCGAGTTCCGCATCGACGAGTGCTTCTCCGGCGGCGGCGACGAACGCGAGGAACGCCTCCTCCACGCGCTCATCGCCGACTCGCCCCTGCCCTGCATCGTCACCTGCCGCTCCGTCGCCGAAGGCGGCGCCTACGACGGCGACGAGATGGAACGCGTCTCCATGCTCGAACGTCTGGTGCTCGCCCCCGGCGCGCGCCATCCCCCCCGCTTCATCGACGTCGAACTCGCCGCCTACGCCGCGTCCGCCAACATCCGCCGCAAGATCGACCTCGCCGTCCGCCACCCGGCGCAGACCCGCCCTGTCGACACCTCGCTCATCCTCTCCGTTCACGACTTCAATGGTCGCCCGGCCGACCTGTCTCGCCGCCTGCTCAAGGCCTGCGAACAACCCGCGGCGGCCGTCGTCAAGATCGCCTTCCGCGCCCGCTCCCTCCACGATTCCCTCGAACTGCTCGACCTGCCCGCCCAACTCGGCAAGCCCGTCATCGCCCTTGGCATGGGCGAGTTCGGCGTCGTCACCCGCCTGCTCGCCGGCAAGTTCGGCGGCCTGCTCACCTTCGCGTCGCTCCGCCCCTCCTCGGCCACCGCGCCGGGCCAACCCACCCTCGCCGACCTCCTGGGCACCTTCCGCTTTCGCGCCGTGCGACGAGCCACCAAGGTCTATGGCGTCGTGGGCTTCCCCGTGACGCACAGTCGCTCGCCCGCCGTGCACAATGCCGGCTTCGAGGCCCTGAGCATCGATGCCTGCTATGTCCCGCTCCCCGTGGGCGCCTCGCCCGACGACCCGGAGGCCTCCTACGCCTCGTTCAAGGGCGCGATGATCGAACTCATCGAACACCCGCGTCTCGACCTCTGCGGCTGCAGCGTCACGCAACCCCACAAGGAACACGCGCTGCGCCTGGCCAGGGAATCGGGATGGCGCATCGATCCCGTCGCCGCCCTCGCCGGCGCGGCCAACACGCTCACCATCGATCGCGCAGGCGACCGACCCGCCGTCGCGGTCGCCAACACCGACGCCCCCGCCATCGTCGCACGCCTCGAGGCCGCCGCCGGCTCGCTCGCCGGTCGGCGCGTCGCCATCGTCGGCGCGGGGGGCGTCGCACGCGCCGCGGCGGTCGGCTGCCTCTCGGCCGGTGCACGCGTGCGTCTCTTCAACCGCACGCACGAGCGGGCCCGCTCGCTCGCCGCCGACCTTCGCACCGGCGTGCCCGGAGCCGACATCGATGCGTTGCCCCTCGACGCGCTGGCCTCGCACGCATGCGACGTGCTGGTCCAGGCGACCTCCATCGGACTCGCGAGCGGAGACTCGCCCCGGGCCATGGCCGCCCCGCTGGCCGCCATGGCCGCTGCCAACCCCGCGCTGCTGGTCTTGGAAACCGTGTACGCCCCCGTCGGCACGCCGCTGGTGATCGAGGCCCGACGCCTCGGGCTTCGCGTCGTGACTGGGCTTGAAATGTTCGTGGATCAGGCCGAGCGCCAGTTCGAGGCGTGGACCGGGCGACGGCCACCCAAGGGCCTCTTCGCCTCGGTGGCCTCGCCGCCCCAGCCCGATGCGTCCGCGTGATCGAATCGACCGAGTCGCGGCGCCCATGCGAACACGATGCGAACACGCCCGATTCGGGGGGCCGCATGATCGACAAAAACCGCCCAGCCCGCGGAATCCACTTGGAGTCGGTCTCGAAATCCATTATCCTGACAAGACCCGTGCCCATGCCGAGGCGCGGTCGTCGTCGGGATCGGTCGGGAGCCGCGATGGCCTCCCGGTTTGTCACGTCCCTCTTGCAGCAAAGGTCAAAGCCACTATGAAGACGTCGAGCGTGTCGCGGATCGTGCTGTCGTTGGTCGCCGGGTCGTGCATGAGCGGAGCGGCGCTTGCCGCCGACGGTCCCGACGTGATCGTCGGAGACCTCCCCGACTTCTCGTCGTACACGCCGTACAACGGCATCGCCGCGTTCGCGGTGGGCACCACTTCGTGCAACGTCGGCAATCGCAACCTCGCCTGGGTGTCGACCACGAACCAGCATCCGGTGATCGGCCAGAACCTCTACCGCTGGCGTCTGGTCAACGGCGCAGGCCAGTTCGAGCAGGTCGGCGCCTCGTGGCTCAAGCACGGCTTCACGGCCCTCAACGGCACCATCTGCGGCCCGTGCTCCAACCCCGACGGCACGGGCGCCACGCTCGACCCCACGTGCTCCGACCCCTATTCGGCGGGCCTCAACGGCTCGCAGTCTCGCCTGGGCCCGCGTTCGCAGGTGAACGCGTACACCGGCTACTACCCCTACCCCTTCACCGCCTCGGCGATCCCCACCGACGCCTCGAACACCATCTGGCGCCGCCTTCAGGTTCGCGTCAGCGACGTGCTGCCCGCGTCCAACCCCGGCGCGTGGTACTTCGCCGAGGGCCACTACATCGCCTCCGATGACGCCGCCGCGGGCAACAGCGTGAACAACGCGGCCTACCGCCGCGTGAACATCACCGGCACCTCGACGGCGCTGACCATGTCGACGGTGGCGGGCTTCTCGACGCAGCGCACGCTCCCGGCCATCTACGGCTGGACGGTGGCCGAGCCCGGCGTGACGGTCCGCTCGGTGGTGGTGCCCGGCGAAGGCACCTTCAACATCGCCTACAAGGTCACGCCCCTGGCCAACGGCCTGTACCACTACGAGTACATGCTGCACAACCTCAACTCCGACCGCTCGGCCGCCTCGTTCCAAATCAACCTGCCGACCACCGGCATCTCCGACTTCACCGAGTTCGTCAACGTCGGCTTCCGCGACGTCGACTGCCACAGCGGCGAGCCCTACTCGAACGTCGACTGGACCTCCAACCGCACCTCCGGCGCCTTCGGCTGGGCCTGCACGCAGACGTTCACGCAGAACGCCAACGCCAACGCCCTCCGCTGGGGCACCTCCTACACCTTCCGCTTCGACTCCAACATGCCCCCCGTCGACGGCACGGCCACCATCGGCCTCTTCAAGACCGGCACGCCCGGCAGCATCAACGTCGCGGGCATGAAGGTCCCCGCCAACAGCCCCTGCATCGGCGACTTCAACCAGGACGGCGGCACCGACGGCTCCGACGTCTCGGCCTTCTTCGGCTCCTGGGAGAACGCCGACAGCGCCGCCGACGTCAACCGCGACGGTGGCGTCGACGGCTCCGACGTCGAGCGATTCATGGTGCAGTGGGTCGCCGGCTGCTGAGCGACTCGCTCTCTTGCCTGTATGACGAAGCCCGCGACCATGGTCGCGGGCTTTTTCGTTGCCCAATGACAAGTCAATGACAAGGACCCGGGCCAGTGAGGCCCGGGCCCTTGCATGAAGTCCGATGGAGCCGGGTCCATCGCCGCGATCAATCCGAGGCGATGGACTCGACCGAACGATCAGCGGCGACGCCGACCGGCGACGAGCGCGGCCGCGCCCAGGAGGCCCAGCACGCCCGGAGCAGGCACCGCGACGATGTGCACGGCCTTGCCCGCCTCGTCACCGAGGTAGATCAGGTTGTTCGCCTCGTCGACGGCCACCGACTCGAGTTCGGCCAACGCCGCGTAATCGCCCAGGGTGAGCGCCGCGTTGATCGCGTTGCCCGCCGTGTCGTACAGCGCGAAACCGTCCGCCTCGGTCACGAAGAGCAGGGCCTGGGCCGTGCCCACCGCCACACCCGACAGCGAGGTGGCGAACGCCGCACTCACCACCGCCACGCCCTTGGTGCCCGAGGGAATCGCAAAGGTCGAGGCCTCGGGAGCCATCGTGTTCTTGTCCACGTAGCGGAAGACGGCCGTGTCGGGGCCGCCCAGCGGATCGGCCACTTCCTGCACCACGCCGAACTTGTCGACCGAGCCGACGAAGGCGATGTCGTCGTAGGTGGAGTCGGCCGTGATCGCGTCACCGTTCGAACCCGCCACCCCCGTGTTGAAGACGGCGAACGCGCCCGAGCCGCGAGAGTCGATGCCGACGATCCGGGCTGAGTCGCCCGAGGCAAACGAGCCGTAGCCCGAGCCCGAGGTGTTCACGGTGATGCCCTCGGGGCCCCACACGCCCGCAGGGCCGCTGCCCATGACGATCAGCGCCGGAGCGCTCAGGTCGCCGGTCGCGCCGACGTCGTAGCTCACCAGGCGACCGTTCGCCCGGTTCGAGTTGTGATCGTGCGACACGTACAGCTTGCCACCGAAGAAGGTCATCCCCTCGGCGCCGAAGATCGCCGCGGCATTGCCCGTGGCATCGGCGTTGATGTTCCACGAGGTCACGTTGTACGAGCGGCCGTACAGCGACACGGAACCGGAACCGGACACCGTCCCCGCCATGGCGGAAACGCACAGACCGGCGCACGCGGCGACGGCGAAAACAGAACGCTTCATGTCTCTCTCCTCTGTAAAACCCATCAGCGAGGTTCGGGGCGGTCCCGAACCTCGACTGCAGTGTACCGAAACCCCGTCCGCCGACCCAGTGAAGGTCGCGCGAAGATCGCGTCATGGATTCATGGAGTCATGGGTACGCAGCATCAGGGGTTCTTGGGTGGTTCGGTGGAGGACCCGTTGAGCGACCATGTCTTCATCGAGGGTTCGCCGCCGGCTGCAGGCGCCGCCAGCGACGCCTCGATCAGCCGCCGATCGACGATCTTGAAGTCCTGCGCCGCCCCGTCGTTGTCGTCCTGCGCCACGAAAACGCCCGACGGAAATCGGGGCATGATGGGCCCCGACGCGCCGATGCCGTCGGTGTGCGTCACGCGATCGAGGCGGCCGTCCGGCGAACGAAACACCACCGAAAACGACCCCGCGGGCCGCAGCGTCCTGCGGTCGTAGGCCGCGAAGCGATCCTCGCCCTGACACGACACCACGATCCATCCCGACCCGCCCCCGACGTCGAGGATCGTCACGCCCTCGACGTCCGGCGTTAAGCCCCCGGACCGCCCCGGCCCGGCGACCAGATCGATCAGGCGCCTCGCCGGTTCGCGTGAAGGGTCCAGCGGGTACTGCCACAACCCCACGGCCTCCTCGCCCACGTACAGCCATCCGTGCTCGATGTCCGCCACCATCCCCTCGACCTGACCACCCACCGCGAACTCGCGCATCAACTCCGCGGCAGGCCCGCCCGCCCGAGGATCGACCCGGAAGATCCTCACGACGCCCGACTTGCTGCCCACCGCCACGTGCAACCGTTCGTCGCCGGGGACCGCGTACGCGCACAATCCGTACACCTCGTCGAGCCCCGTGGCCACGGTTCGATCCGGCACTGGGCGCACCTGACGAGTGGAAGCATCGATGGCGTACACCCGCACGCTCTGATCGGTTCGGTTCGATGCCGCCGCCCACGCCCCCGACGGCGTCTGCACCACGTCGACGTTGTTCACCAGGCCGTCCCCGAGCGACTGGAGGCGACGTCCATCGAGGTCGTAGACCTCGAGCCCCTGCTTCTTGTTGGTGCCCAGCACCAGGCTCAGCGAGCCGTCCGTCGGATGGACCCAGACGGCGGGATCGTCCGCGGCGTCGTCGAGCGTCTGCACCGGCTCGGTGGCCGCCGCCGCCTGCACAATGGCAGCCGGCCTCCGCGAACGGCCCGCTCCATCCCCCGTAACGCACCCGGCGATGGACGAGCAGGCCAGCATCGCGATCGTGACGCCGCCCGCGAACCAACGACGGGCCACTCGTTCCGGGATCCTCTTCATGCATGGATCATCGCAGCACCGATCCGCCGCGTCGACCCTTCATGATCTCTTCATGCGATCTTCATGGCGTGGCGGGCGAGTCGTCGCGTCCGGCCGACAATCATGGACGGTCGCCATGCCGTCTTCGACCTCGCGCCATCTCCGTCGAGCATTCACCCTCATCGAACTGCTGGTGGTGATCGCCATCATCGCCCTGCTGATCAGCATTCTGCTGCCGTCGCTGGCCTCGGCTCGCGAGAACGGCCGCACCGTGGTGTGCGCGAGCAACGTGCGCCAACTGGTGATCGCCTCGGCGGCGTATGCGAACGCCAACAAGGGCTTTTTCAGCAGCGGCAACTGGGACAACCGCCGCTTCCGGAGCCTGGGCCCCCTCGACACGCACGGCTGGGTCGCCGACATGGTCAACGGCGACTACTTCCTTCCCGGCAAGTTCCTGTGTCCGAGTTCGCCCGCCAAGGGCAGCGAGGTGTGGAACGAGACCAAGGTCCGGGGCTCGGGCGCGTGGCGATCGATCTCCGACGCCGAGGTCCAGCAGTTGATCCGCGCCGGTTTCAACACCAACTACACGCAGTCGTGGTACATGGCCTACACCGACGGCAAGACCGATGCCCTGCTCCCCGAGAGCAAGGACACCCGCTTCACCCGTGGCCCGCTCCGCGAGTCGGCGATGGGGTTCGGCACTCCGTCGCTGGTCCCCATGTTCGGCGACACCAAGGCCGAGCTGCTCGACGCCAACAACTCGCTTGTGATCGAGGGCGAGCGTGTGGTGGGCTGCAAGGCCGTCAGCGACGGGCCGGGCGTCGCCCTCACCCCGCAGGGTC
>CAIYWI010000103.1 GCA_903929885.1 uncultured Phycisphaerales bacterium | reverse complement strand
GGTGCTCAACCGCAAGAACAGCCTGTTCGTGGGCAACGAACGCGGCGGGGAGACGGCGGCGATCCTGTCGAGCCTGACGGCGACGTGCAAGCGTCACGGCGTCGACCCGCAGCTCTACCCGACGCAGGCGTTGACGAACGTGCCGCAGGCGAGCGGGACCGACCTCGAACGCTGGCTCCCGGACCGGTGGAAGGTCGAGCAGGCCCACCGCGTGAAGCGGCTTGGCGAGTGACGAGGGGTGTGGTTGGTGGAGCGGTCACCGTCGACCCGCAGCTCTACCTGACGCAGGCGTTGACGAACGTGCCGCAGGCGAGCGGGACCGACCTCGAACGCTGGCTCCCGGACCGGTGGAAGGTCGAGCAGGCCCACCGCGTGAAGCAGCTTGGCGGGTGACGAGGGGTGTGGTTGGTGGAGCGATCACGATCTTGACGCGATCGCCTCCCTTGGATCGGAAGACGAAGAGGTGGCCGCCCGAGGGGTCGAGGCCGGTCACCTGCCGGGCCAGTTCGGCGAGGCGATCGAAGCCACTGTTCCGTCCCCCCAACGCGCTGGGCGCGCGATCATGGGGGCGAAGGGAGCTGACGTGCCTGGGTTTCCCGAGCCGACGCAAGTGAGAGGTGGCTCGGCAAACCCATGCACATCACTGTCACCCATGTGCCCGGAACCGGCGCCCGGCCGCCTGACTGGTGCCTGCCGAGTCCCGCTACCCTCCGCCATGCTCAAGGCCGGCGACGCGGCTCCCGACATGGCGGTTCCCGGCGGCACGCTGCGAGGTCTGCTCGCGAAGGGGCCGGCAGTCGTGTACTTCTACCCCGCCGACTTCACGCCCGTCTGCACCCGTCAGGCGTGCATGGTGCGCGACCTGCATCGCGACCTGGCGGCCAGGGGCGTCACGGTGGTGGGCGTGAGTCCGCAGGGTGATGCGTCGCATGAGCGGTTTCGTGCCGCCCATGAGCTTCCCTTTCATCTGGTGGCCGACGCGGACGGGTCGATCGCCAAGCAGTGGGGCGTGCGGGGCCTCTTCGGGCTGCCCATTCCCTTCGGCGTGCGACGCGTGACCTTCCTGGTGGGGCAGGACGGACGCATCCGGGATGTGGCGCGAGGGGAGCTGGGGCTGGCCGCCCACGAGCGGCTGCTGCGAGCCGCGGCAGGGCACGGCGCGTCAGCGTGACGCCGCGTGCCGCCCGGGAAGCTCAAAGAGCGAGTCCTGCGCGATGGCCACGATGCGACGCCCCGGTGCCGCGGGCAGCGTCTTGCCCGAGGCAAAGAGGGTGAAGGCCGGCAGCACGGCCACGCGGGCGTCGAGCACGAAGCAGTGGAGCTTGACGGGTGCGGCACGGCTGCCGATGGAGACGGCCGGGTGCAGGTGGCCGCACCACGTGAAGCGATCGGGCACGGCCGACGGCGGATGGTGGGTGAAGTCGAAGGGCCCCTCGGCGTGGAGGTCCGGGTGGAGCGTCATGCGCCAGCGGGAGGCCACGCGATCGAGGGCGCGGTCGTGGTTGCCCCGCACGGCCTCGAGCCGGACGGGCGTGGCGGCGGCCCAGGCCTCGACCGCGCCAACGAGCTCGTCGGTGAGTCCCACGGCGGCGTGGAGCACGTCGCCGAGGATGAGCAGCCGCCGGGCGTCGACGCAGGCGACCAGCGCGTCGAGCTGGCGGAGCTGGCGTTCGAGGATGGCCTGATGCGGGAGCGCCGCGCCGACGGCGCGAAGGGCGTCGGCCTTGCCCAAGTGGATGTCGGCGACAAGCAGGGTGCGACGGGCGGGCCACCACGCGGCCCGGGCGGCGAGCAACTCGATGCGTTCGCCCTCGAGGTCGAGCGCGAGGCGGTCGGCGGGGGCGGGGTGGGGGGCTGGGTCAGGTGCGCCAGGCATCGCGGATGGCCTCGATTCGCTCGAGCAGCGTCTGGCTCGACACCAGGGCCGCCTGACGCTCGATGACGAGCGGCAGGGAGAGGGGCGTGAACCGCTCGCAGCGGACCAACACGCGGCGCGACGACGCCAGACGCGACATGCACCGCGCGAGGCGTCCTTCCTCGAAGTGGCGTTCGAGCACCTCACGGCGGGCCTGGGCCAGCAGCAGGTGCCCCGGATCGAACTCGGACAGCACGTCGAAGAGCAGCCCCGCGCTGGCCTGATTCTGCCGGGCCGAGGCGCGGGTGCCCGGGTGCGATTGCACGATCAGCCCGGCGATGCGGGCGATCTCGCGGAACTGCAGGCGGGCCAGCGTGCTGACGTTCATCCCCTCGAGCGCGTCGTCGAGCAGGCGATCGGCCGAGAGGACGCGATCGTCGAGCAGCGTGTCGAAGGGGCACGGGTCAGGGCTGAGGAGCTCGAAGCCGTAGTCGTTGACGGCAATCGAGAGCGTGACGGGCCGCACGCGCGACAGCCGCAGCGCGATGAGGGAGGCCAGCCCCGCGTGCACGAGGCGGCCCTCGAAGGGGAAGAGAAAGGCGTGCGACCCTTCCTTCGACTCGGTGGTCTCGATGAGCAGCTCGTCGCGGGCGGGCACGCGGCTGTGCCTCGACTGGATCGCGATGAGCCCTCGCGCCGCTTGGGCCTCGGGCGAGTCGGCCCCTCCGGCGGCGACGCGTTCGAGCGAGTCGCGGACGCCCTCGCCCAGGGGCTCGCTGATGGGCAGGCGGGTGCCTCCCCAGACGGGCACCGCGCCCAGGCGGCCCTTGGCGGGCTTCACGTAGGCGGTCATGTCGCGGATCATCGAGAAGGCGACGACCTTGCCCGCGAAGACGAACTTCTGCCCCGGGCGAAGGCGGGCGACGAAGCTCTCCTCGATCGTGCCCAGCGACCGGCCCGAGAGGTAGCGCACGTCGATGGCGGCGTCGCTCACGATCGTGCCGATGTTGAGCCGGTGGGTGCGAGCGATGCGGGGCTCGACCACGACATGGCGGCCATCGACGGGCGTGATGCGGTGGTACTGCGGGTAGGCCGCGAGGGTGCCCCCGCCCCGCTCGACGAGCGCGAGCGACCAGTCGAACTCCTCGCGAGCGAGGTCGCGGAAGGAGCGGGCGGTTCGCACCTCGTCGAACAGCTCGTCTGCGACGAAGCCCCCGCCCATGGCGCACGTGACCATGTGCTGCGAGAGCACGTCGAGGGGCTTGGGGGGCGGCGTGCGGGGCTCGACGTGCCCGGCGTCGATGGCGCGGCGTGCCGCGTCGATCTCGAGCAGCTCGAGGCCGTGCGTGGGCACGCACGTGACGCGGCACGAGGCCCCGGGGCGGTGGCCGGCGCGGCCCGCCCGCTGGACGAGGCGGCCGATCCCCTTGGGCGAGCCGATCTGGAAGACCCGCTCGACGGGCGCGAAGTCGACGCCCAGGTCGAGCGAACTGGTGGCGACGACGATGCGGAGTTCGCCCGACTTGAGCCCCCGCTCGACGCGTTCGCGCTCGTCGCGGTCGATCGAGCCGTGATGCAGGGCCATCAGCGACTCCCATTCGGGCCGCTGCGCGAGGATGGCGTTGAACCAGCGCTCGGCCTGCGAGCGAGTGTTGGTGAAGACGAGCGTCGAGACCGCGGGGTCGAGCGCATCGACGACTTCGGGGAGCATCGCGAGCCCCATGTGGCCCGCGACGGGCAGGCGAGCGGCGTCGCTCGGAAGCACCGAGTCCACGATGATCTCCCGACGCGACTCGGCGCTGATGATCGTCGGCGCGTCGGAGGCGCACGCGGCACGCGCGGCCTCGAGCGTGTTCGAGAGCGTGGCCGAGAGGGCCCAGGTGCGAACGCCCGGCGCGCAGCGACGCAGCCGCGCCAGCGACAACTCGGCGAGCGATCCGCGCTTGTTCCCCACCAGCTCGTGCCACTCGTCGACGACGACGGTGTGCACGCGGGCGAGCAGCTCGGAGGCGTTCTCCCGCGTCAGGAGCAGACTCAGCGATTCGGGGGTGGTGATCAGCGCGTGCGGGAGTCGCTCGCGCTGGCGGGACCGCAGGGACGCCGCGGTGTCGCCCGTGCGGCACTCGACCAGCGCGCGAGGGGCCAGGTCGGCCATCGGGGCGCGGATGGCCAGTTCGATGTCGCGAGCGACGGCCTTCAAGGGCGTGACGTAGAGCAGGCGAAGGCCGCTGGGCGTGGGCGCGTTCGCCTCGTCGTCGGCGATGCAGGCGATGGCGTGCATGACGGCGGCGTAGGTCTTGCCCGCGCCGGTGGGCACTTGGATGAGGCCGCTCTCGCCTCTGGACTGGGCGTGCCATGCGTCGAGTTGGAAGGGGCGGGGCGTCCAACCTCGGGCGGCGAACCAGTTGCTGGCGACGGCCACGGCGGTGGTCTCGGCGCCATCGAGAAGCGGGCGGTTGGTCGCGAGTGCGGACACGGAAGGGGAGGGTAGTGGGGCGAACGAAAAAGCGAGCGGGCGTTCCGCAAGGAACGCCCGCTCGGTTGAAGGCATGGAGCGTGAGTTGAAGGGCTCAGCAGCCGCCGGCTTCCCAGACCTGGAAGAAGGCCTCGATGTCGCCGCCGTCGACGCCACCGTCCTGATTCACGTCGGAGCAGCCCGAGGAGGCCTCCCAGTCGGCGAAGAAGGATTCGATGTCGCCGCCGTCGACGCCGCCGTCCTGGTTGTAGTCGGCCGCGCAGCCGCAGGGGTTGGGGGCGCCGAGGTCGAAGATGTACGCGCGACGGTTGGCGAAGTCGCAGATGGCGAGGCGGTTGTTGGCGGGGTCCCACGAGAAGTCGTAGATGCCCTGGCTGGAGGCGGGGACGAAGTCGGAGCCGTCGGCGTTCTTGAACGAGAGCGTCACCGGTGCGCCATCGAGGTCGACGGCCTTGACCCAGGTGGAGAAGGGGTTGGTGGTGATCGCCGCGCTGACGTACTGGTTGAAGATGACCACGTCGCTCGAGGTTCCGTACAGGATCTCGCAGCGTTGCATGATCTGGAAGGGGATGTCATCGCACGTGGAACCCGGGGCGCAGGAGATCACCGTGTGGCTCAGGGTGCCGTTCGTGGCGGCGCGGCGGGCGACGACGAGATCGTTGCTGGCGCGGACGGCGAGATTGCCGTTGCGGGGGTCGACGGAGATGTCGCGCCAGAGGGTGCCGCTGATGCGCACGCCCGAGGCGTCGAAGGTGTTGACGATCGGGGCGCTCGACTGGCCCGCGGCATTGACCGAGTCGCCGTTGTAGATCATGCCCTGGAGGGCGTCAAGGGCGTACGGACCGCTGAGCGCGATGCCGAAGGGACCCTTGACCTGCATCCCGCCGTAGTCGCTGAAGTCGACCATCGCCATGACGGGACCGACGCCGGTGCCCACGCCGGCGGCGGCGTAGTCGAAGCCCAGACCGTTGGCGCCGTAGTCGAAGGCGGGACCCGCGCCGCCTCGGCCCGAGAGGCCCAAGGGGGCGCCGGCGCGGAGGATGGGGTTGGCCTGCGAGTCGACGTCGTAGAGGCGGAACGAGTTTTCCGCGCCGACGCCGCCGGCGTCATAGGAAAGCAGGAGGCCGGCGCGAGCGGGGCCGTGGTCGTACTGCAGGCCGTAGAAGCCGCGGGAGGCCGGGAGCGTCGTGACCGATGTCGGGACCGCGCGGAAGGCGCGTGCGCCGAAGATGTTCTCGACGACCACCAGCTGGCCGGTGGCTGCCACGCCGGTGCCCGACGTGTTGTTGCGATAGCCGGCGACGAAGAGGCGATCGCCCACGAGCGAAATCACGCTCGGGTTGTTGCCGACGTAGAACGCGGGGTTGGAGGTCTGGCACAGGACGCTCAGGTCCTGGTCGGAGGCGAGGGTGAAGGTGACATCCGCGGCGGCGGGCAGCGAACATGCCGCGCCAGCGAGCAGGGCCAGTGCAAGATTCTTCTTCATCGCAAGGTCTCTCCGAGATCTTCGTCGTGCACCCACGTCCGGGCGCGAGCAAGGATGGCGGTCGACGCGACCGCCGCTCCCGCGTCAGGGCGGTGCACTGTTTCATAGTTATATAACGAGGCTTTCGTGCCCGGGCGCATCGAAGGGGAAAAGCGTGCCACTTTTTCGGTAAGCACGCCCGATAAGTGCGGGGTCGCCTGGGGAATTCAGGGGCGCGGGGCCGCGAGATCGGCCGATTCCGAGGCACGGAGCGTGGCCACGAGCACCGTGGCGTCGAGCTCGCTGACGACCCCGTCGCGATTCACGTCGATGGGTGAGGCGGCATGGGCGTACGAGTCGGCGATGGTCACGCGGCCGTCGCGGTTGACGTCGACGTCGGGCGCGACGGCCACCGAGAGCAGCCCGTGGAGCACGATTTGGTCGGCGTAGTCCACGTCGCCGTCGCCGTCGAGGTCGTGGAGGTGCTGAACGCCCGTCACGGGCGCCGTGGCGCCGAAGCATGCCCGCAGGGCATCGATGTCGCGAAGATCGACCACGCCATCCTCGCCGTAGCGGTGGCGGGCGAAGACACGACGCGCGAGCGTCACGTCGGCGGCGTTGATGACATTGTCGGCGTTGAGGTCGTAGCGGCGGTTGGCGGTCGTGACCGTGACGGGCGTGCCGGTGTAGATGGTGTTCATGAGCGCGAGGTCGCGGGCGTCCACATAGCCGTTGACGTCGAAGTCGCCGGGCTGCGTCGTCGCCGTTCCGGTCACCCACGAACTGAGCGCCGATTGAAGGGTGGCGGTCGAGAGACTGGGGGCGTCGAAGAGGACGAAGCTCTCGACGCCCAGCGACCTGACGGCGTTGAGCTGGTCGACGAGCGCCGGACGCGTGCCTGCGATGATCGCCAAGCCGGCGACCACCCGCTTGCCCGCCGCGAAGTCGAGCGTCGCCGTGATGTCCGACTGGATCGCGGACGTCGTCGACCCGTACGCCATCGGCACGAGGGTCTCGACCCAGTTGTTGGTCGCCCACGTGTACCAGTCCTGACACTTGGCGATCTGCGAGGAACTGCTCATGGACGTCGCGAACATCGCGGCCGAAAACTCGACGCCGGGGTTCACTTGGTCGATGCCGGCCTGCATCTCCCTGGCGGCGGCGGAGATGCCCGCCCGTCGCCACGCGAGGAACCGGTGCCAGTGCGTCCCCGACGTGGTCGCGGCGAACGTCGATGGATCGACGCCGTAGAGCGACTGGAACGTGGTGCGGCTCCAGGTGTCGTAGCTCCAGGGCGCGGGGTACGCGTCCGTGGTGCTGTTGTCGAGGGCGAATCGGTGGTAGTCGGTCTGGATGCCCCACAGGCCGGTGTAGCCCGCGAGTTCGGCGCAATAGGCCCGGAGCTTGGCCTGCACCCCCGGGTTGACGAGGTTGGCGAAGACTTGGCCCGCCGTGCCGTCGCCCCCGGTGGCGTTGGTGGCCACGTTCCACGACTGCCACTCGGGGTTGTTGACGAAGTTGTACGCGCCGGTGGTGCTGTACTGCCAATAGCCGGACTCGACCCACGCGTGGACGCGGATGTTGTACTTCGCCGCGGCCCGGATGGCGTCGGCGAGGTAGTCGAAGCCGAATCGCGAGTTGAAGACGCCCTGACGGCCGGTGGAGACCCCGTGGTAGAAAGTCTCGAGGTAGAGATCGGTGATTTTCGCCGCGGCCAGTTGCGCCAGCGTCGTCTCGAGCGAAGCGATCGTGCTCGGTGGTCGCAGCCATGCCCCGCGGATCTGTCGCGGCGTCGGTGCAGCGGTCTGCACGGGGATGCGGATGCCAAGGTGGTTGGCCACGGCCCGGAAGGAGCCGCCGCTCGGGCGGTTCACGATGGTGGTGGCGCCGGGCGAGGGCTGATAGACGAACGAGGAGGAGCCGCCGCCGTCGAGGTTGACCGCACGGTGCGAGCCGCGCTCGATCATGAAGTCGCCCAACTCGGCGAGCGTCATGCCCACGCTCCAGTTGTTGCGAAGGTCGACGACGGCGATGTAGAGCTGCGTGCCGGCCTGATTGAGGCCCACGGCGGTGCGGGCGTTGCGAGAGGCGGGCTGCACGCGGGCGGTGGCGCCGGTGTTGACGCCGTCGCTCACGAGCAGCGTGCCCGGGTCGGTGTCGCTGGTGCTCGGGCCCACGCCCGCCACGGCATCTCGCACGTCGCCGAGTTGCGTCGAGGCGATGTAGCCGATCTCCGCCGTGCCATTGTTCTTGAAGATGATCGCCGGGTCGGGGTTGATGCCGAACTGGCGAACCGGCGAGATCATCTGCCCGTCGGAGATCGCCAGACCGATCACGTCGGCGGTGGTCGAGGTGAACGTGCCGAAAAAGTTGGCGTTGATCGCCAGCGTCACGCCGGTGGTCGTCTGCCACGTGTCGGTGCGAACGAGGTTGGCGTCGTAGCCGGTGCCGGCCGGCAGCGGGTCGGTCACGACGATCTCGACGCCCGGGGCGGTGAGGTCGACGGTCGCCACGTAGCCCCGCACGGTGCCGCCCGCCGTGGTGCGGACGATCTGCTGGACGCGGAGTGGTTGAGCCGCGGCGGCGGTTGCCAACGCGAAGGCCACCAGCACGGCCGCCTTCAAGGACGCTCTGGGGCGCACGAAGCACGTCATGAAAGGAGCATATCGCACGCGTGGGCTCCGATGGGCTGGTTATTCGACCGTAACCTCTTGCGTGTCATGGTTCTGGGGTCGGATGACGCCTTTCACCCATCGGCGATGGGCGGGGGGAGGCGTCTGGGTCGGTACGCCCCCGGGCGAGATGATGTTCCGCCGGGTGCGACTGGGAGGGTTGCGGGGGTTCATGGAGCGTACCGTTGCGGTGCTTGGCCCCGTAGCTCAGTTGAATAGAGCATCGTGCTTCGAACGCGAGGGTCGCAGGTTTGAGTCCTGCCGGGGTCGCTTGAAGGGGTGGGGGAGTCGCCATCGCGAGGGGATGCTCGCTGGTCGTTGCGCTACGCTTGCGGCCATGGTTGAAATCAAGGTTTCGTACGCCGGCAACAAGAAGTGCGACCTCGTGCACCCCGAGGGAGCACTGCTCCGCACCGACGCGCCCAAGGACATCGGGGGCGAGGCGACGGCCTTCTCGCCCACGGACTTGGTTGCAGCGGGATTGGCGTCGTGCATCCTCACCACGATGGCGATGGTGGCCGAGCGTCACGGCGTGAGCCTGGCCGGCGCGACGGCGACGGTCGAGAAGCACATGAATCCATCGCCGCGGCGGCTCGGACGCGTGCCGGTGGTGGTCACGCTGCCGGCCTCGGTGCCGGCGGAGCATCGCGAGCGGCTCGAGAAGGCCGGGCATGCCTGCCCCGTGCATGCGAGCCTGCACCCCGACATCGAGGCGCCCATCACGTACCGGTACGTGTGAACCGGCCCTCGCGACGCCTTCGCGTCGCCTTCGCATCCGTTCCTGCCCCCCTGTTCGAACCGGCATCGAGTCTGCGTCTCCGACGACCGACCGCCTCCCGACCTCCCTACGCTCCACCGCCATGCAGTTCGCCCCCAACGGTCTCACCACGTCGACGCCTTCGGGCAAGGTCAACCCCAACCTCGCCGCCTTGGGCGGGCCCGCGCTCACCAAGCGGATTCCGTGCTGGCCCTACGCCGATCCGGCGGGGCGTCACGTCGTGTCGTACGACGAGTACGTCCGCACGGGCGGGTACCAAGGGCTTCGCAAGGCCCTCTCGATGAAGCCCGACGCCGTGACCGAGGAGGTCAAGAAGTCGGTGCTCCGCGGACGGGGCGGCGCGGGCTTCCCGTGCGGCCTCAAGTGGACCTTCCTCCCCAAGCTCGCCGTCGACGAGCAGGGCAATGAGCAGGACCCCGGCCAGCGGTATCTGGCCATCAACGCCGACGAGTCGGAGCCGGGCACCTTCAAGGATCGCCTGCTGATGGACTTTGATCCCCACCTCGTGCTCGAGGGGATCGCCATCGCCTGCTACGCCTGTCGAATCAAGACGGCGTTCATCTTCATTCGAGGCGAGTACCACCACCAGGCCCACGTGCTCGAGGAGGCCATCAAGGAGGCCTACGCCAACGGCGTCTTCGGGCCCAAGGGACTGCTCGGCGGCGCGGCAACGGGGCGTGGCGGCACCTTCGCCGTCGACTGCCACGTGCACCGCGGCGCGGGCGCGTACATCTGCGGCGAGGAGACCGCGCTGCTCGAGGGCCTCGAAGGCAAGCGAGGCTGGCCGCGCATCAAGCCGCCCTTCCCGGCCATCAAGGGCCTTTTCGGCAAGCCGACGATCATCAACAACGTCGAGACCGTCGCCCACCTGCCCAGCATCATCGAGCAGGGCGCCGAGTGGTTCACCAAGCAGGGCGTCGTCAGCTCGCTGGGCGGCAACAACCAGCCCAGCCACGGCACCAAGCTCATGGGCGTCAGCGGCCACGTCAATCGCCCCGGCGTCTTCGAGTGCGAGCTGGGCATCCCGCTCCGCACGCTGGTGGAAGAGCTCTGCGGCGGCATCCGCGGCGGGCGGAAGTTCAAGGGCGCCATCGCCGGCGGCATCAGCATGGGCGTGCTCGGACCCGACCAGTACGACGCGCCGATGGACTTCGACATCGGTCGCAAGTTCGGCGTGCTGGGTCTGGGCACCGCGTGCCCGACCGTCTTCGACGACCAGACCGACATGGTCTCGGTGGCACGCAACATCACGCGATTCTTCAAGCACGAGAGCTGCGGGCAGTGCACGCCGTGTCGCGAGGGCAGCGGCTGGCTCTACCAGATCATGTGCCGCATCGAGCAGGGCGAGGCCCGCACCAAGGATCTTGATCTGGCCCTCGAGATCGCCACGAGCATGGGCAGCATGCCGGGCACGACGATCTGCGGCCTGGCCGACGGCAACAACTGGGCCGTGCGGACGATCATGCAGAAGTACCGCTCGGAGTTCGAGGCCAAGGTCAAGCCCACGTTCGTGCCGGTGAAGGTTTCCGTCGGCGCTCGCTGAGCGGACGAGTCGGATCGGCTCACAACAGGTCGATCAGCGTCGGGTCGTCCTTGACGGGGGCGACGAAGTCGAAGCCCTTGGGCTTCTGGATTCGACGCAGCGCCTCCATGTCGAAGGGCAGGTCGAGGCGGTACTGCTCGGGGAGCTTCATGTCCCACTTCTGGCGGAACTGCGCGTAGGCCGCCTGCACGAGATCCATGCGGCGGCGGTGCGATTCGTCCTGCGAGAGCCCCTGCGCCTCGCGATCGGCGCGAATGTGGCCCGCGCCGATGTGACGCAGCCACGCGCCCTTGGCGCACACCAGCTTGAAGCCGGCCCGCTGCGCGCGAAGGCCGAAGTCGATGTCGCTGAAGTACCCGAAGAAGCGGCGGTCGAAGACGCCGATGCGATCGAGCAGCGTGCGGCTGACGAGCACGGCGTCGCCCGAGAGCATGTCGTCGACGACGTGGGTGAGTTCGTGCTGGCGAGCGATGTACTCGGCGAACTGCTCGACCTCCCAGTCGTTGCGGGGGACGTGGGGGGGCAGGACGGAGTGCTCGGGGTGGCTGTCGACCAGGTCGGCGGTGCCGCGGACGACGCCGTAGGAGGGGTCGAGGTTGGAGACGGCCAGAATGGTGCGAAGCCAGGCGGCGGACACGACCATGTCGTTCGAGATGAAGAAGACTTTTTCGCCTCCGGCTTTGGAGAGGCCGTAGGCGAAGACGCCGGTGTAGTGCTGGTGCTTGCGGAAGCGCCCGATGGTGACGGGTTGGGGGGTGTTGGCGCGGAACTCGCGAAAGATGCCGGGAAGGTCGTGGGAAGGGTCAGACTGGTCGTCGAGAAGGATGAACTCGCAGCAGGGCTCGATGCGAAGGGATCGGACCGCATTGAGAATGGAGATAAGACACCCGCGGGTCTCGATGGGCTGGCTGCGGGCTGGAATGATGAAGGACAGCATCGGGCGAGGGGCGTACGTGGTCCGTTCGCGGACGGAGCCCCTGTGGGCGCGCGGCAAGACCGTGGGTGATACGAACCGGGTTGGTAGAGGATCGGCGACCCCGGGGGGCGGCTTTGGCGACGGTGCCGAACCGGTGCGAGCCGCGGCGGGGCGGCGGTGGATGGTTCGTCCTGATCGTGTTTTGATCGGGTAGCGGCTGTCTGACAGGGTGGATCGAGGCGAGTGGGGGTGCGGCGCGGGTTGACTTGGGCGGGGTGTTCGCTATCCTTCCCTCCCTGCCCCTTCCGGGGCGGGGCGTCTTCATGCATGGGTTCGCGGAGCGGCCGCTGGGTCGGTGCAACGCGAAAGGTCGTGCGGGAAGGTGAAGAGCGGTGGTTCTGAAGGCATTCCGGCATCGCCGGCGGCTCTTTGGCAACACGCGGCGGAACGGGTGGTTCGGGATGGTCGTCCGGCGTGCCGGGCGGCAGTCCCCGAGATGGTGAGTACACCGAAAGGCTCTGTGCGATGACCGGCGGCAAGATTCGAATTCGAATGGAAGCCTACGACCACATGGCTCTCGACGCCTCCGCGAAGGAGATCGTCGAGCACGCCAAGCGCACCAACGCGAAGGTGGCCGGTCCGATTCCGCTGCCGACCCGCGTCGAGCGGTACACGGTGCTCCGTTCGCCCTTCATCGACAAGAAGTCGCGAGAGCAGTTCGAGATCCGCACGCACAAGCGGATCATCGACATCATCGAGCCCAACGCCCGCACGGTGGAGGCGCTCAACCGCCTGGTCGTTCCGGCCGGCGTGTTTGTGAGGATCAAGGCCTGAGAAGGCCTCGTGTCAAGCCCGGGCCCGTTCCCGGGCTTGTGTGTTGAGGGAGGGGCGGGGGTCGAGGTTGGAACATTCCGAGGCGCTCGCAAAGGTCTCGGCGGATCAGTTGCTGAAGGAAGAATGCCATGGGTTTCTCGCTGCTCGGTAAGAAGATCGGAATGACCCGCGTCTACGTCGACGCGGTGTCGACGCCGGTCACGGTGATCGAGGCTGGTCCGTGCGTGGTGACGCAGTTGCGCACGGCCGAGAAGGACGGCTACACGGCCGTGCAGATCGGCTTCGGCGAGGTCGCCCCGAAGAACTCGACGATCCCGCTGATTGCGCACGACTTCAAGGCCGGCACGTCGCCCAAGCGCCACCACCGCGAGTTCCGCGTGACGGCCGACGAGTTGAAGAACTACACCGTCGGTCAGACGCTGACGGTCAAGGATCTCGAGGGCAAGCTGTTTGTCGACGTCATCGGCACGAGCAAGGGCAAGGGCTTTGCCGGCGTCATGAAGCGGCACCACTTCAAGGGCATGTTCGCCTCGCACGGCACGGAGCGAAAGCACCGTTCGCCCGGCTCGATCGGCGGCTTGTGCTCGAACCGCGGCTTTGGCGGCGGTCTCAAGAAGGGCAAGCGAATGGCCGGTCACATGGGCGCCGAGCGTGTGACGACCCGCAGCCTCGACGTGGTGAAGATCGACGCCGACCGCAACCTGGTGCTCATCAAGGGCACCGTGCCGGGCGGCAAGAACGGCATGGTGGAGATTCGACCCTCGGTCCGCCTGTACAAGGGCAAGGCCAAGAAGGTCGCTGCGGCGAAGTGATTGAGGTTCGGTCGGGGAGGTGGCGGCAGTGATGCCCCATTCGCCGGCCGAGTGTGGTGGGTGAAGGCGGTCTGTGTTGGGATCTTTCCGAGGGTCGCGCTCAACGGCGGCCTTCGGGCTCGGGAGGTCCGGATGGGCAATGGCCCGGAAGGAAACCCTCGAGCGACGACAACAGTGTGCGTCGGCGACGCCCGTCACGGGCCCGACGACGCAGGACAGCCGAGTTGAATCCGATCCGGCACCGCCCCGACGCCTTGGCGACGGGGACCCTGAAGGAAGGGACTGGTGTCGAGACGGATAGGCGAATGGGCGGCGTGGCGACGGCTCCGAGCGGGAGCGGCCCGACGCGAAGGCACGAGGCGAGGTAACGACGATGGAAGTTCCCGTCTACAACATGCAGGGCGCACAGGTCGCCCAGCTGAAGATCGATGAAGCCGCCCTTGGCGGCAAGGTGAATCCCGCGCTGGTGAAGCAGGCGTACGTGATGTATCACGCCAACGTCCGCCAGGGCTCCTCGAAGACGAAGAACCGTCACGAGGTCGAGGGTTCGACCAAGAAGATGTACAAGCAGAAGGGCACCGGCAACGCTCGCCACGGCGATCGCAAGGTGAACATCTTCAAGGGCGGCGGTCACGGCCACAGCAAGAAGCGCACCCGCGAGGACTTCCGGCAGACGATGCCGACGAAGATGCGCCGCAAGGCCAACCGCAACGCCTTCCTGGCCAAGTTGATGGACGACGAGGTGCGGGTGATCGACTCGATCTCCTTCGCCCAGCCCAAGACCAAGGACTTCCAGGCGTTCCTGGCGTCCGTCAAGGTTGATCGCTCCGCGTTGATCGCCCTTCCGATGGACTCGGACAAGAGCCGCAACGCGATGCTCTCCGGGCGCAACGTCGACGGCGTGACGATCGTTCGCAGCGACCAGATCAACGCCTTCAACATGCTGAACCACCGGTACATGGTGATCGGTCGCGCCGAGCTTGAGGCGTGGCTGAAGGGTCCGTCGTCGCAGACGACCAAGGACGCCAAGATCAATCCGCTCGGTCGCAAGGCCGACGCCTCCAAGGGAGGGAAGTGATCCATGCCAGCCAACGTCTCCCCTGAGCACGTCATCCGTCGCCCGGTCCTCTCCGAGAAGAGCACCTTCGCGATGAACGAGCAGAAGCGCTACACGTTCGAGGTCGATCCTCGCGCCACCAAGACCGAGATCAAGGACGCCGTCGAGCGGATCTACAAGGTCAAGGTCGCGGGGATCAACACGACGATTCGTCAGGCCCGCACCCGCATGAGCAAGGCCGGCAAGGTTCCCGGCACGGTGACCAAGAAGGCCGTCGTCAGCCTGAAGGAAGGCGACGCCATCGAGTTGTTCTGATCGTTCGAGGTCCGCGGTTTTCCGGAAGATCCCCGACGCCCGCGATGACGGGCGAGGCAGCCAAGGCAAAGGACAGACATGCCGATTCGCATCTACAAGAAGACCAGCGCCGGACGCCGCAACGCGTCGGTGAACATGCACGTGGAGGTCACGAAGAAGACCCCCGAGAAGTCGCTGCTGGCCCCGAAGGTCAAGACGGGCGGACGCAACTTCAGCGGCAAGATCACCTCCCGCGGCATCGGCGGCGGCGTGAAGCAGATGTACCGCATGATCGACTTCAAGCGTCGCGACCGCGACGGCATCGAGGGCAAGATCATCGGCATCGAGTACGATCCCAACCGTTCCTGCCACATCGCCCTGGTGCTCTACACCGACGGCGTGAAGCGGTACCACTTGGCGCCCGCGGGCGTCAAGGACGGCATGGTCATCGTCTCGTCGAGCACGGGGCCGGTGGAGCCCAGCGTCGGCAACTGCATGCGGCTTCGCGACATCCCCACGGGTCTTGACGTGCACTGCGTCGAGATCCTCCCCGGCGGCGGCGGCCAGATGTGCCGCTCGGCCGGCAGCTACGCCAAGCTGAGCAACAAGGAAGGCGACTACGCGACGCTGGTGCTTCCCAGCGGCGAGGTTCGTCGCGTTCCCTTGGAGTCGCGGGCGACCATCGGCCAGGTCGGCAACGGCGATCACCGCCTGCGTCAGCTCGGCAAGGCCGGTCTCTCGCGGCTGATGGGCATCCGCCCGATCACCCGTGGCGTCGCCAAGAGCCACCATGCCCACCCGCTCGGCGGCGGCAGCGGTCGCAGCAAGGGCAACCGTCCTCCCTGCGGTCCGACGGGCGTGCACGCCAAGGGCGGCAACACCCGCAACCCGCGGAAGGCCAGCGGCAAGATGATCATCCGCCGTCGCGTCAGCAAGCGTTACGGCCAGAAGCACTGAGTGAATGTCTGAAGGCACACGTTGATCGACAGGGCGGGGCGGACGGCCTCGGAGCCGGCCCCGAACCAGCACGAAGGAACGAAGACACATGGGACGCAGCCTCAAGAAAGGTCCGTACGTTGATGAGAAGCTCTTCCGCAAGGTGGAGAAGATGGCTCAGCAGCGCAAGAAGGACCCCATCAAGACGTGGGCCCGCCGTTGCACGATCGTCCCCGAGTTCGTCGGGTTCACGTTCAACGTGCACAACGGCAAGCAGTTCCTGCCGGTGCTGGTGACCGAGGACATGGTGGGGCACAAGCTGGGCGAGTTCAGCAACAGCCGCACCTTCCGTGGCCACACCAACAAGAAGGAAGGCATCGACGACGGCGCCAAGAAGTGATCGAGCGAACGCGGGGCTCTGCTCCGCGTCGAGCATGAACGACCAAGCAACACAGGGCAGCCTGCCGCCGACGACGCGGCCGGGCCCATGAGGAAGAAGCCGTGAAGATCTCCGGACGCAAACTCAGCAAGGCCATGGAAGAGGCGGGAGTCGACGCCGACCAGCTCGCCACCGCGCTGGCGCAGCCCGGCTTTCCCGCCGACCGCGCCGCTTCCGCCATCCGCAACTGGATGCGCGACAACGATCATCCCCGCTGCAAGGCGGCGTACATCGCCAAGATGGCGCAGGCCCTCGGCCGGCCGGCGAAGGACCTGGCCATCTTCACCAGCATGGTGAAGGGCCACCGCGGCAGCGCCCGCAAGGCGGGGCTGCTGACGACGCTCATCAGGGGCAAGACGGCTGATGCCGCCATGAACCTGCTGAGCTTCAACACCAAGCGGGCCGCGGTCAACATCCGCAAGTGCCTGGCGGCGGCGATCGCCGACGCCCAGTTGGCCGACGCGAACGGCGCGGACCTGGTGGTCTGCGAGAGCCGCGTCGATCAGGCGATGGTCATCAAGCGGTTCCAGCCCAAGGATCGCGGCCGGGCCCACCAGATTCTCAAGCCCCTCTCGCACATCACGGTGAGCGTGGAGGAGCGGGCGGCGTCGAGGAAGAAGTAAGTTCGGATCGGCACGTGGCGGGGGAGAGCCCCGCAAGGCACGTCGGACATTCGGGCGTCGCGTCGAAACGGCGAGAGCCCGCTGAGCACACAGGCAGCATCGCATGGGACAGAAAACACATCCATTCGGCCTCCGTCTCGGCATCACCGAAGCTCACCGCAGCCGGTGGTACGCACCCAAGGCGCTCTACGGCGAGCTGCTGGTGGAGGACGAGCGCATCCGCAAGTGGCTCGACAAGCGCCTGAACCGCAGGCCCCCCAACGCGGCGGTCTCGGACATTCACATCGAGCGCACCCGCGAGGAGCTCAAGGTCATCATCAAGACGGCCCGTCCGGGCCTCGTCATCGGCCCCAAGGGCGCCGAGGTCGAGCGGATGCAGGAAGAACTGCAGTACATGACGGGCCGCAAGGTCGCGATCTCGATCATCGAGATCAAGAACGCCGACCTCGACTGCCAGCTCATCGCCGAGGCGGTGTGCGAGCAGCTCGCCAAGCGGGCGAGTTTCCGTCGCGTCGTCAAGATGAAGTGCGAGGCGGCGATGGCCGCGGGCGCCAAGGGCGTGAAGATCCAGATCAGCGGTCGCCTCGGCGGCGCGGAAATGAGCCGCACGCTCGACATGCGGCTCGGCTCGCTGCCCCTCTCGACGCTGCAGGCGCAGGTCGAGTACGGGTTTGCCGAGGCGTTCACCACCTACGGCGCCATCGGGTGCAAGGTGTGGGTGTACAAGGGCATGTACTCGACGGCGGTGGACGAGAACACGTCCAACGCGGCGGGCGGCAGGGCCCGGGCTCGCGGCCGCAAGTGATCGGCGGAGTTGGTGGCGCGGGCGGGCCCTTGCGGCCTGGACGCGGGTGTGATGAAGGAATCGAATCCGGCGAGGTCCCAGGCGGGGCGGCGTCGGCAGGAGCGAATGAACCATGGCGTTGATGCCCAAGAGAGTGAAGTACCGCAAGGAGCAGCGTCGCGTCCGCGATCGCAAGGCGACCAAGGGCAACTACGTGGCCTACGGCGATTACGGGCTGCAGGCCCTCGAGGGCGCGTGGGTCGCCGGGCAGGTGCTCGAGGCGGGCCGCATCGCGTGCCAGCACTACCTGAAGCGCGAGGGCAAGCTCTTCATTCGCGTCTTCCCCGACAAGCCCATCAGCAAGAAGCCGCTCGAGACGCGAATGGGAACGGGCAAGGCCGAGGTGGACTACTGGGCCGCCCGCGTCAAGCCCGGCACCATGCTCTTCGAGATCGCCGGCGTCGCCGAGGCCACCGCCAAGCTGGCCCTCCTGCGTGCGGCGGTGAAGATGCCGGTTCGCTGCCGCTTCGTCGGGCGGCGTCTGAGCGTCTGAGTCGGAAACGGCGTCGGGCGGGTCCTGATCGCATCGTGAGTGGAAACCAGAACCAAGCGGCACCGGGATGAACGGGCCAAGATCCAGAGGTGAGTCATGACGGGCAAGGAAGTGAAGGCCATGCGGGACGAGGAGCTCAAGATCGAGCTCGCCAAGCTCACCAACGAGCTCTTCGACCTGCGCAGCCAGGCCGTGACGGCCAAGGTCGAGGATACGAGCAAGTTCGGCAAGCTCCGCAAGGACATCGCCCGCGTGAAGGGCGAGCAGCGGCGGCGGACCACGGCGAAGGCCTGAGGTTCGCGGTCCGGCACGCGGGCCTGCATGCAGGCTCGATCGGCCGGATCGAGGATTGGACGAGCGACGCGACGACACACCAACGGGCCGCCCGCGGGGCCCAGCAAAGGAAGCAAGCGATGGCAGCGGCAGTCAAGCAGAAGAAGGCGGTCAAGCAGGCGGGTGGCCTTTCCGGCACGCGTCAGGGCGTGGTGGAGTCCGACTCGCGTCACCAGACGCGTCGCGTGGTCATCAACTACCTGACGATGCACCCCAAGTACGGCAAGTTCGTGCGTCAACGCACGATCCTGCAGGTGCACGACGCCAAGAACGAGGCCCGCACGGGCGACGTGGTGGAGGTGGCCCCGTGCCGCCCCATCAGCAAGAGCAAGCGGTGGACGCTGGTCCGCGTGGTCGAGCGTCGCGCCGACCAGGCTGCGGCGATCAAGAGCGTGGCGGCGCTGCAGCCCTGAGCGGGCTGAGGCGTCGTCGTGGCGGTGGCTTGGTGGTTGGCGGGGGCGAACGGATCGATTGGGACACGTCCCGTGCGACCGAGCGGTCGGCGGGCTAGAGGAAAGCAAGGTTCGGCATGCTGCAGCAAGAAACCAGGTGCGAGGTGGCGGACAACTCGGGCGCGAAGATCGCGTACGTGATCCGCGTGTACGGCGGCTCGACGGGCTCGGGCCGCTTCACCCGGCGGATGGCCGGCGTGGGCGACCGCGTGTTCGTCTCGATCAAGAAGGCCCTTGCCGGCGCCGACGTCAAGCCCGGCGACAAGAGCAAGGCCGTCGTGGTGCGAACCACCAAGGCGACGCGTCGCTCGGACGGCAGCTACATCAAGTTCGACAGCAACGCCGTGGTCCTCATTCAGGACGACGGCAACCCCAAGGGCACCCGCATCTTCGGGCCCGTGGCCCGCGAGCTGCGCGACCGCAATTACATGAAGATCGTCTCGCTGGCCTCGGAAGTGGTGTGAGGTCGGCGGGCGAGCGGCGGGGGTGGGGTCGGGTGGGAACGTCGGTCTGAAGAACGCAATCACGCCCGAGCGAGGGTCCTTCGGATCCGGTTCGGCGAGTCAGTTGGAGCAAGCAATGCCTGCACACGTGAAGAAGGGTGACACCGTCTACATCCGATCCGGCGACCACAAGGGGACGACCGGAGAGGTGATCCGCGTGATCACCAAGTCGCAGAGCGTGGTGATCAAGGGGGTCAACCTCCGCACCAAGCACATGCGTCCCAGCCAGCGCAACCCGCAGGGCGGCGTGGTGACGATCGAGGCGCCCATCCACATGAGCAAGGTGAGCCCGGTCGTCGACGGCAAGCCCGTTCGCGTGGGCTTCCGCGTCAAGGCGGACGGCTCGAAGGTTCGCGTGGCCCGCAAGGGCGGCAAGGACCTGGCGGAACTCAGCGTGGTGCACGGCGCGCGGAAGTGAGCCGTTGAGGGAGCGGGGAGCGGGTTGGTCGGTGTCGCCGGCGAGGTCTGGCGACGAGAGCAAGCGGTCGACGTCCGGGGGATGGGTCCCCGGCGAGAAGAAACGAGTGTGAGCGATGTCGAAGGAAGATGCCAAGAAGAAGCCCGTCAAGTCCGACAAGGCCCCCAAGGCCGCGGGCGGCAAGAAGGGCGAGGCGGCGGCGGCCGTCGAGGCCGAGGCGAGCTCGGGCCCGAAGGTTCCCCCGCGCCTGAAGACGATGTACGAGGAGCAGGTGCGGGCCAAGGTGGCCGAGGCGTTCGGCATCAAGAACCCCATGAACATGCCGCGGCTCGAGAAGATCGTGCTGAACGTGAACATGGGCCGTCACATCGAAGGCACGAAGATTCCGCCGCACGTCAAGTCGACGGTCCTCGACACCCTGGTGAAGGTGACGGGCCAGAAGCCCGTGATCCTCAAGGCCAAGAAGAGCGTGTCGAACTTCAAGGTCCGCGAGGGCCTGGAGACGGCGGCGATGGTGACGATCCGTCGCGAGCGGATGTGGCACTTCCTGGATCGCCTGATCAACCTGGCGACGCCTCGAATCAAGGACTTCCGGGGTCTTGGCGACAAGGCCTTCGACAAGCAGGGCAACTACGCCATGGGCCTGACGGAGCAGGGCGTGTTCCCCGAGATCAACATGGTGGACGCCCCGTTCACCCACGGCATGAACATCAACATGTGCTTCCGCAACAGCTCCCCCAAGCTCAGCCGCTTCGTGCTGGCCGAACTCGGGATGCCCTTCGCGAAGCCGGACCAGAAGTAAGAGACGCGCACGCAACCCGACGAGGGCAGGTCGAACGGACGACCGCTCGGAGAAAACACGATGGCCACCAAAGCCCAGTTCGCCAAGAGCAACCGCAAGCCCAAGTTCAGCACCCGCACGGTGCGCCGGTGTCAGCTGACCGGCCGAGCCCGAGGCGTCTACCGGAAGTTCCGGATCAGCCGCATCATGCTCCGCAAGCTGGCGCTGGAGGGGAAGATCCCCGGCATGCGCAAGGCGAGTTGGTGATCGGCCGCCCGAGTCGCGGGCGGCGGAGGACGTTGGAGAGGTCGCGGCCGCAGGGTCGCGACGACGACAGGACACAGGCACACGCAGTCGGTTCGGGCGCGAGCGAAGCACCCGGCCCGGCGGGCAGAAGAATCGAACGAGGTACCCATGGCAATCGGTGATCCAATCGCGGACATGCTCACTCGGATGCGCAACGCCCTGCGCAACAAGGCCAAGACGGTCATGTGCCGCAACAGCAAGGTGGTTCGCGGCGTGGCCTCCGTGCTGCGCGACGAGGGCTACATCGACGGCTTCGACCTCGTCGAGGACGGCCGCAGCGGCATGCTCAACATCCGCATCAAGTACAGCAACACCGGCGAGCCCGCGTTGCATCGCCTCACCCGCGAGAGCAAGCCTGGTCGCCGGGTGTACCGCGGGTGCGACGACCTGCCCCGTCCCCTCCAGGGCCTGGGCATCGCGATCGTCAGCACGCCCAAGGGCGTGCTCTCGGACCGCAAGGCCCGCGAGGAGCGCGTCGGCGGCGAGTTGCTGTGCACGATCGAGTGATCGGTTCGGTCGAGTGGAATGAACTGGTACGCAAGGTGTGATCGCGGAAGCCCCGCCGCCGGAAGGGTCCGGCAACGGGCGAGCCGCACGCGAAGGAGCAGTGAAGCATGTCTCGAATCGGCAAGAAGTCTGTGGCGGTTCCGGCGGGCGTGAAGGTGGCCGTCAAGGATGGCACCGTGAACGTCGAGGGACCCAAGGGCAAGCTGAGCATCAAGGTGCCGGCGGCGGTGACGGTGCAGGTGGACGAGGCGGCCAAGGCCGTGAACGTCGCCTTGGCCAATGGCCTCACCTCGCAGGACAAGCAGGCCAATGCGCACTGGGGCAGCACCCGGGCCCACATCAAGAACATGATTCAGGGCGTCCACGCCGGCTACGAGAAGCGTCTCGAGGTCGTGGGCGTGGGTTGGACTGCCGCGTTGGCAGGCAAGGACCTGAAGATGACGCTGGGCTTCGCCAACGCCATCGTGATGCCGGTGCCCGCGGGGCTGACCGTCAAGGTCGACAAGCAGTTCGTCAGCGTCAGTGGACCGGACAAGCAGCAGGTGGGCCAGTTCGCCTCGGCGATGCGGTCTCACCGCAAGCCCGAGCCGTACAACGGCAAGGGAATCAAGTACGTCGAGGAGGTCGTTCGTCGCAAGCAGGGCAAGCAGTTCGGCGCCTGATGACGACGAGGCGTCCCGGAATCGCCGGCAGGGGGCCGGTCCGGGACGAGAGGCCCCCCGATTACGTTCCGATCACGCACAGCAAGGACCCAGTCATGGACAGGAACTCACTCAAGACCCTTCGCCGCTCCCGCCGCCGCATCGGCATCCGCAAGCGGGTCGTCGGCACGGCCGCCAAGCCGCGTCTGGCCGTCTACAAGTCGCTCAACCACATGTACGCCCAGCTCATCAACGACCTGGACGGCGTGACCATCGCCGCCGCGGCGACCAACTCGAAGGAGCTGAAGCTCGACAAGACGGGCAACAGCGACGCCGCCGGCAAGGTGGGGGAGTTGCTCGCCCGCCTCGCGACCGCCAAGGGCGTCAGCGAAATCGCCTTCGATCGCGGCGGCTTCAAGTTCCACGGGCGCGTCAAGGCGCTCGCCGAGGGTGCTCGCAAGGGCGGCCTGAAGTTCTAAGTCGCGTCCGCTCCACCCACCCGTATCCAGCCACCGCACGCAAACGATCGCGAGAATGACCATGAAGCCCGAGATCTTCGACGAGTCCAGCCACATCGAATCGTCCAACATCGGCGTCGACCGCACGTCGTCGACCGTGAAGGGCGGTCGCCGCTTCGCCTTCGGCGCCCTGGTGGTCGTCGGCGACCGTCGCGGCAAGGTGGGCTTCGGCTACGGCAAGTCCAACGAAGTCCCCGCCGCCATCGAGAAGGCCGAGAAGTACGCCAAGAAGGCGATGATCAGCATCCCGCTCGTGGGCAGCACCATCCCCCACGAGGTCGAGGGCACCTTCTCCGCCAGCAAGGTTCGCCTGATCCCCGCCGCCCCCGGCACGGGCGTCGTGGCCGGAGGCACCGTCCGCACCATCCTCGAGAAGGCCGGCGTCACCGACTGCCTCACCAAGTGCTTCGGCTCGACCAACAAGCGCAACATCGTCAAGGCCGTCTTCGACGGGCTTGAGCAACTCCGATTGGCCTCCTCGGTCGCGATCATCCGGGGCCAAAACCTCGGCTCGACGACCATCGAGTCCAAGATCGAGCGAGGCAAGCGGTTCATGCCCGCCACCAGCGGCAAGGACAAGGCCCGCGGCCCGGTCAACACGGTCGATGACGGTCGCGGCAAGGGCCGCGGTCGTGGCGGTCCCGGTGGCGGTCGCGGCCGTGGTCGCGGCGGAGACGATCGCGGACAGCAAGCCGCCGCAGCCCCCGCGGGCGATGCCGCCGCCGAGTCGGCGCCCAAGGCCTGAGTCGGTTCCTGAGTCGGTTTCCAGTTGAGCACAGTCACCAGCGGCAGGTCGCCCGCGCGACCGGCCGAATCCCGAAGTTTGGAGCAACCAGCCATGATGATCCACGACATCACCGCCCTCGCCGGCCGTTCGAAGAAGCGCAAGCGCGTCGGTCGCGGTGAGGGATCGGGCCACGGCAAGCAGTCGGGCCGCGGCCAGAAGGGCGCGAGCAGCCGCTCGGGCCATGCCAGCAAGCGGTCCTTCGAGGGCGGCCAGATACCCTACTTCCGCCGCCTGCCGAAGTTCGGCTTCACGAACGCCGCGTTCAAGGTCCAGTTCTGGACGGTCAACGTCGGCGACATCATCGGCCACCCGTCCTTCAAGGCCGGCGGCGAGATCAATCGCGACGCGCTCATCAAGGCCGGCCTGGTCCGCGACGACAGCCGCGACCTCAAGATCCTGGGTTCCTTGGGCAAGGGGCAGACGGGCGTCAAGGGCAAGTACAACGTCACCGCGGCTCGCGTCACCGGTCCGGCCCGCAAGATGTTCGAGGATGCCGGCGGCAAGGTCAACGAGACGGGCACCCGTCGCGACAAGAACCGCGGCGTCGATCCGAACGTTCCCGAGACCAAGCTCAAGCCCAAGAACCTCACCAAGAAGCTCACTCGCTCGACGGCCGGCAAGAAGGCCAAGCCCGCCGCCGCCGGCGACGCGGAGTGAGTTCCGCGGCTACCCTTCCCGGCACTGCGGCGCAGCGTGCGGGACGAACCTCCCGTCGGGAGTTCGGCGGGCCTCGAGCCCGCGCCCAAGCGTGATTCCTCACGAGAGGGAAGGCCCGGCCTTTCCTCTTTTCATTGTGGCACGTAGGGTCGGGATGCTGCGGCTCCCCCCGCGTGGCGAAAGGTCGAGGCGGCATGATTTCGACGTTGCTCAACATCTTCAAGGTGCAGGAACTGCGGAACAAGGTTCTGTTCACGCTGGGCATGCTCTTTGTCTTCCGCATCGGCCACTGGATCCCCCTGCCGGGCGTCGATCAGGAGGCCCTCGCGAAAGCCTTCAACCAGGCCTCGCAGGAAGGCTCGGCGGTCGCCAAGCTCGTGAGCTTCGTCGCCATCTTCTCGGGCGGTGCGCTGTCGCACTCGACGATCTTCGGCCTGGGCATCATGCCCTACATCACCGCCGGCATCATCTTCCAGTTGCTGGCCTCCGTCCTGCCGGCCCTCAAGAAGCTGCAGGAGGAAGGCCCCAGCGGTCGCCAGAAGATCATGGAGTACACCCGCTACGTCACGCTGGGCATCTGCGTCGTGCAGGGCATCGGCTGGCTGGGCTACCTCTCGCAGCAGGGCCTCATTCTCCAGGCGTGGCGTGAGAACGTCGTCTGGTGGGTCATGGCCGTCACCGCCCTCACGGCGGGCTGCATGTTCCTCATGTGGCTGGGCGAGCAGATCGACAAGCACGGCATCGGCAACGGCGCGTCGATGATCATCATGGCGGGCATCCTCGGCGGCATGCCCGGCGCCATCAACACCCTCTACGAGAGCTTCGACGTCCGCGACCCCAACAAGATCGGGTTCATGGGCCTTTTCCTGCTCATCGGGTGCTTCGTCGCCGTCGTCGGAAGCTCGGTGCTCATGCAGGTCGCCCAGCGCCGCATCACCGTGCAGCAGGCCAAGCACACCCGCGGGCGAAAGGTCTTCGGCGGCCAGCGGAGCTACCTGCCCCTTCGCGTCAATCACGGCGGCGTGATGCCCATCATCTTCGCCAGCTCGCTGATGATCTTCCCGACGTTCATCTTCACGCAGCTCAAGGAGTTCGCCAACCAGGGTGCGGCGGCCCGCATGCAGGCCGAGATCGCGCAAGGCATCGTCCCCTCCGGCGACACCACGACGTGGCAGGCGATCACCGCCTTCCTCGCCGACGCCTTCCAGCCCGGCGACTACCCCTACGTGATCGTCTACATCATGATGGTCTACTTCTTCAGCTACTTCTGGATCACCGTCCAGTTCAACCCCGAGGAGATCAGCAAGCAGCTCAAGGAGCACGGCTCGTTCATCCCCGGCCTGCGACCCGGCCCCCGCACCGCCGAATACCTCGAGACGGTCATGAACCGCATGACCTATGTCGGCGCTGGATTCCTCGCAGTGCTCGCCGTCATGCCCACCGTCATCAATCGAGGCATGAACATCGACTACAACGTCAGCCAGTTCCTTGGCGGCACCGGCTTGCTCATCGTGGTCGCCGTCATCATGGACTTCCTCCAGCGAGTCGAGGCCAACCTGCTGATGCGCAACTACTCGGGCTTCCTGGGCGAGGCGGGCGACGATGGCGAGGCCGGCCCTCGGCTGCGCGGCCCGCGGTTCTGATCGACCCCGTTCCCATGTCCGATGTCGACCTTCACGACGTCCCGCCCGGTCTGCTCCGGGCGGGACGCGTCGTTTCCGGGACGCTCGACGCGATCGTGGCACAGGCCAACCCCGGGATCTCGACGCGAATCCTCGCGGGTCGAGCCGCCGAGGTCATCGCCGCCCTTGGGGGCGTGCCGGCCATGCCCGACTGCGTCAACGCCGCAGGGACGAGATTCGACGCAGCCGCCTGCCTGTGCGTCAACGAGGAGGTGACACACGCGAGGCCATCGTCGCGACGCTTGCGTCCCGGCGACGTCCTCACCATCGACGTGGCCGCACACGTGGACGATGTCGACGGACGTTGGCACGCCGATGCGGCCAGGTCGTTCGTGGTGCCGGGCGCGATGCCGGGCGGTGTTCGACCTGCGAGGGGCGAGCGGATTGCCGCTGCAGCCGTCGCGGCCCACGAGGCCTGCGTGCGAGCGATGCGGGCGGGGGTGACGTGGGGTGCGTGCGCATCGGCGGCGTGCCGAGCGGCCACGCAAGCGGGGTGCCGCCTCGTGTTGGCGTGTTCGGGGCACGGCATCGGACGACGGCTGCACGAGGAAACCCGGTACGGCTTCGACGAAGCCGGCGGCGGGTGGGATCGCATCCTGCGGGCGGGCGACATCCTGACGGTGGAGCCGGTGGTGTGCGAGGGGATCGAGTCGCCGGTGCTGGTCGAGACGCACGATGGCTGGACGACGCTCGAGGCCCGGGGGCGATGGACCGCCTACCGGGAGACCACGGTGATCGTCACGACGACCGGCGCGGTCAGGGTGGCTGGGTAGGGGGCCAGGCCCGCACCCCTCTCGCTACCATCGGCCATGACCACGGCCCGCATCATCGACGGGGTTGCGCTCGCCAAGGAGGAACGGGAGCGGATTCGCGCCCGCGTGGAGGCGTTGCGGGCTCGGGGCCGCGACGTTCGACTCGACGCGGTGCTCATCGAGGCAGGCGACAACGGCGCAAGGGTGTACGCCGACAATCAGGCTCGCACCTGCGAGGCCCTGGGCATCTCCTATCGCCTGCACCGCGTGACGCCCAGCGATGCGGCGCACGCGTATGACGAGATCGCGGGCCGCGTGCTGCTGCTGGCCAACGATCCGACGGTCAGCGCGATGATGATGCACCTCCCGCTGCCCGAGGGCGTGGACGTGCCTCGCATTCAGGCGCTGATCGCCCCGACGAAGGATGTCGAAGGCGTCAACCCCGCCAACATCGGCAACATCGTCTACGGGCGTTCGTCGCTCGCGCCGTGCACCGCCTTGGCGGTGATGCGGATGCTCGAACGCGTGTGGATGGAGCGGACGCAGTCGGGAATGCTGTCGCCGGGGCAGTCGCCCTTCGAGGCGGGGCGTCCCTTCCTGCGAGGTCAGGTGGCCGTGGTCGTGGGAGCAGGCGACGTGGTCGGCAAGCCCATCGCGGTGCTCCTCATGCGACAGGAGGCCACGGTCATCTCCTGCAACAAGTGGACGCCCTCGCTGGCGGCCATCGCGAGGACGGCCGACGTCCTGATCGCGGCGGCGGGCGTCCCGGGACTGATCCGACGCGACATGGTCAAGCCCGGTGCCATCGTCATCGACGTGGGCGTGAATCGCGTCAAGGGAGAAGACGGGCTGATGCGAACGACGGGCGACGTGGCCTTCGAGGAAGTGTCGTCCGTGGCGGGATGGCTCAGCCCGGTCCCCGGCGGCGTGGGGCCGGTCACGGTGTCGATGCTGCTCCACAACGTGGTGCAGGCGGCGGAGGCGACAGGGGGCTGAATCGACCCGTCACGGGTCGGGGCGGACTTCCCTCCTCGCGACGCCGGGTTGTTGCCGTGCGGCGTGGCGATGCGGAGAACCATGCAAGCCCATGGTCCCGCACCGTGGCATCACCGCGCGGATGAGAAAGCCGCCAGGCACCGCTGCAGTCGCGTCATGCTCGCCTCGCGTCCGAGGGCGGCCAGCGTTTCGCCCAAGGGCGGGCTCACCGCGACGCCCGCCACGGCAACGCGAATCGCCTGAGCCAAGGGGCCCATGTTGGGCAGGCCCTTCTCCTTGACCATCGCTTCGATCAACGCGTGGATGGGAGCCGGCTCGAAGGACTCGAGCGCACCGAGACGGGCGGCGAAGTCGCCCAGCAGCGACAGTCCTGCGCCGTCCGAGGCGAGCAGGTGCTTGTCGACGTGGCTTCGGTCGAAGGGGATGGCGTGGTCGTCGAGAAGGATGAAAGCCGCGGGCCGAGAGGCTTCGGCGAGCGTCTTCGCCCTGACGCGCACGACCTGGGCGAGCCAGTCCCAGCGGGGGGAGCGGACGCTCGCGTCGGTGACGCCCAGCTTGGCGGACAGCGTGGGCTGGTGCTCGAGGCACCACGCGGCCCAGCGGGAGGCGAACTCCTCGACGGGAAGCGCGGCGAGCGCGTCGCCGTTGAAGCTCGCGAGCTTCACGCGGTCGAAGCGGGCGTTGGTGGTGCCGATGCGTTCGAGGGAGAAGTTCGCCGCGAGGAACGCCGCGTCGAACTTCTCGAGGTCCTTGCCGTCGGGGAGCTTCATGCCCGGATTCCAGCCCAGCAGACTCAGGAAGTTGACGATCGCGGCGGGGAGGTAGCCGTTGGCGCGGAAGTCGGCGACTTCGATCTCCGGGAGGGTCGCGTTGAAGCGGGCGGCGATCCTGGCGGCGGCCTCGAGCGAGTCGTTGTCGGCCTTGGCGAAGCCCTCGACCAGCGCGGCCTCAAGGCCGGTGTCGGAGGCGATGCGGGCGGGCGTGATCGAGGCGTCCTTGGCCATGGCGGCCTTGAGCGCCGCGCGGGCGGCCTTGGCCTTGTCGCGCTTGCTCATCTTCGTGGAGTCCATGTTGAAGATCAGCGGCATGTGCGCGTAGGCGGGCGTGCGGAAGGGTTCGCCGGTGTCGAGGCGACGCAGCGCGTGCTGGAGGGCGACGTGACGCGGGGTGTTGTTGAGGTGCTCCTGGGCGCGAAGGACGTGCGTCACGCCCATGAGTTCGTCGTCGATGACGACGGCGAAGTGGTACGTCGGGAAACCGTCGGCCTTGCGGAGGACGAAGTCGTCGAGTTCGCCGGGCGCGTAGCGCACGTCGCCGAGGACCGAGTCTCGCACGACGACCTCCTCGCGGGGTGCGAGCAATCGCACGACGTGAGGCGTGCCCGAGCGCATGCGATCGAGCCGCTCGGCGAGCGGGATGCGCGTGGCGTTGGTTCGGTCGTAGCGAAAGGTGCCCTTGCGATCGGTGACGGCCTTGCGCTGCGCCTCGAGTTCCTCGGGGGTGTCAAAGGCCGGGTAGGCACGCTCGTTGGCGACCAGCCACTCGATGTAGGCGTCATAGAGATGGACCCGCTGGGCCTGGAAGAAGGGGCCGACCTTTCGCGGGTCGCCGCCGAGGGTGCGGGCGCCGGCGGTGAACTCGGGGCCCTCATCCCAGTCGATGCCGAGCCAGGCGAGGTCTTCCATGATGCCGCGGGCCGACTCGATGCTGCTGCGGGCGCGGTCGGTGTCCTCGATGCGGAGGATGAACTTGCCGCCGTGGCGGCGAGCGAAGGCCCAGCAGAACAGGGCGGTGCGAGCGCCGCCGATGTGCAGGTGCCCGGTGGGCGAGGGGGCGAACCGCGTGACGACCGGCGAGGCGGGAGTGGTGGGGACGGAAGCCATGGACCGCAAGGTTAGCGGGACGGTGAGCCCGAGCACGCGTCGGGCCGTCGGCCGCCCTTCACGGGCGACGGCCTCTGCGCAGCATCGCCCCGGTCCGGGGGAGTCGGCGTGGCCCGCCACTTGCGGCATCGGCCGCTCGATGCGCTTCGTGCGCGACAACCCCGGTCAGGGCGGCCTCCCGCCGCGACGCTCGGTGCTGCAACTGGCGGAGGAGTCCGCCGCGCCCGTGTCGCCCGAGGTGGAGGCCGCCGCGGAGGTGGTGGCTGTCCGCCGCGCGGTGGCGATGGAGAATCATCTCGCGAGGGATCTCGCCCAGACGAGCCCCTACGAGCAACTCGCGAAGGAGGCAATCGACTCGATCCAGGGCGGCCGGGCGGCCGTGCTGCCTCCCGAGGTGCGTCGGCGGCTGGTTGCCGGCGCGGTTCGAACGGGCATGCGTCCCTTCGAGGCCCACCTCGTGCTGGCGGCGGTGCAGGATGCCGCCCGTCACGGCGAGGTGCAGCCGCCGAGGCATCGCGAACGGGCGACGTCCGCCGCTCGCCACGAGCGGTTGGCGCAGCGCGTGATGCTGGCGGTGGTGCTGGTGGTGGTGCTGGCATCGGCCATCTTCGTGGGGCTCGTGGCGTGGATCGTGTCGGGGCCCACGTCGGTGGAGCGGGCCGGCGCCCCGTGGCCGCCGCCGCAGGATGGTGCATCGAGCGGGACGCCGGCGTCGAAGTGAGCGTGACGCGCGACGCGTCGTCGCGATCCTGCTTCGGAGCTCCATCCATGCCCGCGCTCGCCATCGGCCGTTCCATTCCTGACATCACCCTCGACGACTCGAAGGGCACGCCCCGCCGGCTGCGGGAGATCGTCCGCTCGTGGCTCGTCGTGTACTTCTACCCCAAGGACATGACGCCCGGGTGCACGTCCGAGGCGTGCGACTTCACCGACCTGGCGGCCAGGTTCGAGGCCCTCGATGCGGCGGTCGTGGGTGTGAGTCCTGACGGCGTCAAGAGTCACGCGGCATTCATCGCCAAGGAGAAACTCGGCGTGGAACTGCTGGCCGATCCGCCCGCCGACGGGGGAACGCCCCGTGCCGCGGGGGCCTTCGGCGTGTGGGGAGCCAAGTCGATGTACGGTCGCACGTACATGGGCGTCATCCGCTCGACGTTCCTCGTGAGCCGCGACGGGAAGGTGGCCAAGGCGTGGGAGAACGTGAAGGTGCCCGGTCACGCCGCGGAGGTGCTCGCGACGATCGAGTCGATGGCGGCCGGTTCGAGCGAGGTTGCCACGCCCGCGGCGAAGAAGCCGGCAGTCAAGAAGTCGGCAGTCAAGAAGCCGGCAGTCAAGAAGTCTGCCGCCAAGAAGGCGACCGCGACGAAGTCCCTTGCCAAGAAGGCCGCTCCAAAGAAGAAGACCGCCAAGAAGCGGGCGGGCACCCGGAAGTGATCCGGGCAAGGGCCACTACCCTCGCGTCGTGACGACGAACGATCAACGGCGGTCGGCTGGCCCTCTGGGCATCATGGGCGCGATGCCCGAGGAGATCGATGCGCTCGTGTCGCACCTCAAGTGCCGCGAGACGCGCGAGCGTGCGGGCCGGACCTTTCATGTCGGGACGCTCCACGGGCGCGAGGTGGTGATCGTCTTCTCGCGGTGGGGCAAGGTGGCCTCGGCCTCGACGGCGACCGAACTGATTCTCGAGCACGGCATCGGCGCGGCGGTCTTCTTCGGGATCGCCGGCGGCCTGGATGGCGTGTCGCGGGGCGACGTCGTGGTGGCGACTTCGCTGGTCCAGCACGATCTCGACGCCTCGCCCTTTTTCCCGCCGCTGCATGTGCCGATGCTGGGCATCTCCTCGTTGCCTGTCGACGAGGCGATGTCGCGGGCGATCGCGAAGGCGGCCGAGCGGTTCGTGGTCGAGCGATTGCGCGTCGATGCGCCGGCGCAGTTGCTCGCGGAGGCGGCGGTGGGCGAACCTCGGGTGCGGCGCGGCGTGATCGCCAGCGGCGATCAGGTCATCTTCAGTCGCCACACCCGCGACATGGTGCGGGCCCGCGCGCCCGAGGCGGTGTGCGTGGAGATGGAGGGGGCCGCGGTGGCGCAGGTGTGCCACGAGCACGGCGTTCCCTTCGCGTGCGTCAGGACCATCTCCGACGTGGCCGACGATCAGGGCGGCGAGCACGTCAAGCCGTTCCTTCGCGGGCTCGCGGGGGCGTACACGCGAGGCATCGTGGGGGCTTGGCTCGGGGGCGATCCGCGGGGGTGAGGGACTTGTGAGGGGCGAGGCGGCCCGGGGGGCTTCATCCAAGGAGCCGCGAGCGGCGAATGCAGGCGGGAAGGGAAGGGGTCGCCGGTATCAACGCTCCGAGTCAGCCATGAGCCACGCCTCGAATCGTCATGCAGAACCGACCGCCGATCAGGTGAACGCCCGCTTCGCGGCGGACATGTTGCGTGCGAGAATGGCGGAGTTGGCCGACATGGCGGCGACCGCGCTGCTGCGGGCGCATCCGGGCATGTCTGGCCGGTATCGGCCCGAGCCGTCGACCAAGTGGAAGGAGCATTACTGCGGACGCCTGATGGATCTGGCCGCCGCGATGAGCGTGGCCTCGCCTGGCGTGTTCGCGACGCAGGTGGCATGGGCCGCCGCTGCGTTCAGGGCCAGGGGCGTGCCGCTGGAAGACCTGTCGACGAGCCTGAGCGTGCTTCGCGCGACGCTGAGACGCGAGGTGCCCGACGTGGACGCGGCGTTGATCGATGCATGCTTCGAAGGCGCCACGCGGGTGCTGGCGTCCGCGGACGTGACACCCCCCTCGTGCCTCTCGGTGGACACGGCGCATGGGCGGGTGGCGGCCGAGTACCTGCTGGCGATTCTCGAGGGCGACCGACGTGCCGCGAGCCGGGTCGTGATGGATGCGGTGGCCGGCGGGGTCTCGATCCGCGACGCGTACAACCACATTCTGCTCCCCGTGCAGCGCGAAGTGGGGCGGATGTGGCACATCAACGAACTCTCGGTGGCCGAGGAGCACTTCGCCACCGCCACGACGCGATCGGTCATGGCTCAGTTGTGCGCCCTGGCCAAGGCGAGAGAGCCCGTCGGGCTGACGCTCATCGTGGCGGCGGCCGAGGGCAACACGCACGACCTGGGCGTGCGGGTGGTCGCCGACTTCTTCGAGCTCGCCGGGTGGCGGGTGATCGAACTGGGCGCCGACGTGCCTGCCGTCGACCTGGTCCGAGCCGTGGTCGACTACGGCGCGGATGCGGTGGCCATCTCCGCGGCGATGCCCTCGCAGATCAGCACCATCGAGGACTCGATCGCCTTGTTGCGGCGCGATCTCAACCCATGCCCGACGATCATCGTCGGCGGGCCGGCCTTCGGCGGCTGCCCCGAATCAGCCGCCAAGATCGGCGCCGACGGCTACGCGGCCTCCGCTGAAGCGGCGATCGAACTCGCCCACTCGCTGGTTCCCAGGCGAATCTGACGCCATCTTGACCACGCGATCGTGATCTGTACGGGTGTGGCGGATAACCCCGGACCGCGGGAAGGGCGGCCGCATAGACTCTTCCCCGAAGGCACGGGCGTGCTCGAGGTCCCCTGACCGTGGGGTCGGAGACCGACGACGGATGGATCCGGCGAGCATGCCCCTTTGACGGCAGGTGACGCATGGCGCGACGAGCAAGCGAGACCCCCACAAGGACGTGGAACGAGGTTCGGCCGCAGCGGCGGTCGGCGATCCCCGAGGGCCTGTGGCTCCGCTGCCAGGCCTGCGGCAAGATGGTGTACCGCCGCCACCTCGAGGCCAACCTCAACGTCTGCCCCGAGTGCGACTTCCATCATCGCATCAGCGCGGCCGAGCGCATCGGGCAGCTCGCGGACACCGATTCGTTCCAGGAGATGTTCGGGAACCTTTCGGCCGCCGACCCGCTGCAGTTCAAGGATCTCAAGGCCTACTCCGACCGCCTGCTGGCCGAGCAGATCAAGACGGGCGCGAAGGACGCCATCAAGGCGGGCCGCATGTTCATCAAGGGCCGCGAGGCGATGGTCTGCTGCCTTGACCTGACCTTCATGATGGGCTCGATGGGAAGCGTGGTGGGCGAGACGATCACCCGCGCCATCGAGGAGGCCACCCGCACGGGGCTGCCCCTCGTCATCGTGAGTTGCTCGGGCGGCGCTCGCATGCAGGAGTCGGGCTTGTCGCTCATGCAGATGGCCAAGACGAGCGCGGCGCTGGCCCGCTACGACCAGGCCGGCGGTCTCTTCATCTCCGTGCTGACCGATCCGACCACCGGCGGCGTGACGGCGTCGTTCGCGATGCTCGGCGACGTGATCTTCGCCGAGCCCAACGCGCTGATCGGCTTCGCGGGGCCGCGCGTGATTCAGCAGACGATCCGCCAGGAACTGCCCGAGGGCTTCCAGCGATCGGAGTTCCTCCGCAAGAGCGGGCTGGTCGATCGCGTGATTCACCGGTCGCAGCTCCGCAACGAGATCGCGAGGATCATCGACTACTCCGGCAAGTGACGGCACGTCACCCGCCCACGAGGACGCTCGACGCTTCATCGATGGCGAACGTCGTCGCCGAACGCCCCCGCCCTTGGCTTGCGAGCTCGCTCGTCGCGGCATGCCTGTCGCTCGGCCTGTTCCATTCGCTGACGATGTTCCTGGCCTTCGCGCCCGTGGGTTGGTGGCCATGCGCGTTCCTCGCGCCGCTCGGGCCGTTCCTCGCGGCAACCCGGCTCGCGAGAGAGCCGTCGCGACGCAGGCGGTTGCTCGGCGGGCTGGCGGTGTGGGCGGGGTCCGTGCCGTTCTGGGCCTTCACGGAGTGGTGGATCTTTGACGTCTCCGCGCCGGGGTATCCCTTCCTGGTCCTCATTCAGTCCTTTTGGCCTGCGTTCTTCGCGTGGCTCGCGAGCGAAGCGATTGGGCGTTGGCCCCGTCTGCCGTCGTGGCTGCTCCTCGCGCCGTCGTGGGTGGCCATCGAGTTCGTCCGTGGCGAACTCTTCGCCAACGGCTATGCGTGGGGCCTGGTGGCCTATCCGCTGATCGATGCGCCGGCGCTGGCCGCGCCGGCGACGGTGGGGGGCGTGTATCTCGTGTCGATGCTGACCTGCATCCCCGCGGCGGCGGTGCTCGACGCGAGGGCGGGGCGACGGGCGTGGTCGGTGCTCGGTGCGGCGGCATGGGCGATGGCGATCGTGGCGAGTTGGCCCGCGGCGTTGGCGCCCAAGGGCACGGGCGAATCAGTGCGCATCACGGCGATCCAGACCAACGTGCCACAGAGCAACAAGCTCGCGTGGACGATGGAGTCGGAACTGGCGGATTACGCGAGGTTCGAGGCGATGACGGAGGCCGCGGCCAAGACCGAGCCCGACGTGATCGTGTGGCCCGAGACGATGCTTCCGGGCGTGACGCTCGAACCCGAGGCGCTCGAGGAGTTGCGATCCAAGGGCGTCTATCACGAGATCCGGACCGCGCCGGGCGTGAAGCGGGTTGATGCCGATCACTTCGCGGTGCAGGTGAAGGGTCTCTCGCAGCGGATCCGCGCGGCGTTGCTGCTGGGCGAGGATGCGCAGGAGGGGTTCCGCGTCGAACCCGTCGACGACGGGCTCGAGTTCAGGTACGACCGACGCTTCAACAGCGTGTACCTGCTGCAAGGGGGCCAGACGAGCAGGACTCGCTACGACAAGGTGCGTCTGACGCCCTTCGGCGAGACGATGCCGTACATCTCGAACTTCCCGTCCCTCGAGCGGGCGTTGCTTGATCTTGGCGCAAGAGGCATGCGGTTCGACCTCGATGCGGGCACGGCCGATACCGCCTTCGAGTTGCCCAGGGCCGGCGGCGGCACCTTCCGCGCCGCCACGCCCATCTGCTTCGAGGTGACCGTCGCGCCGCACGTGCGGCGGCTGGTGGCGGGCCGCGACGGCGTGCGTCGCGCCGATGTGATCATCAACGTGACCAACGACGGTTGGTTCGGGAACTTTGCGCCGGCCCGCGAGCAGCACCTGCAGATCGCCCGCTGGCGAACGCTCGAACTGGCGACGCCCATGGTGCGTGCGGCCAACACGGGCATCTCGTGCGCCATCGACGCGACGGGTCGCGTGCGGGAACTGGGCCCCGTCGGGGCGGCCTCCCCCGCCTTGACCGAGGGGGTGGTCCCCACGGTTGTTGAACTTCCCGGCGAACTGACGATGTATGCCCGGATGGGCGACGTGGCCGGGTGGGCCTCGCTGGCGTGGTTGGCTCCCCTGATGTGGGCGGCCCTGCGTCGTCGCCCGGGGGAACGGGAGTCCAAGGCATGAAGACGCACGGCGGCATGACGCGAGTGGTGAGTGTGGCGGCGGTGGCGGCGACGCTGGCGATGGCGGGCTGTCAACAGCCCCAGCGAGCGAAGAAGCCCGCGTCGGATGCCTCCGCGATGGCGACATCGAACGGCGGCGCCGGCAGCACGGCCAGGAACGTCGCGTCGCAGCCCCCTGCGCAGGTGGCGATCTCGACCCTTCGAGAGAAGGCCATCGGCATCGTCGAGGAGAATGCCAAGTCGGTCGATCCGACGCTGCGGGCCAACGCGGTGGGAGCCGCGTGGTATGCGCCTGTGCGCCTTCGCCCGATCATCGAGGCGGGGCTGAATGATCCCAACCCCGGCGTGAGGGCGGTGGCGGCGTCGGTGGTGGGGCACGCGAAACTTGCCGGCTTCACGCCCCAACTGCAGGAACTCACGAGCGACAGCCAGCCCGTGGTGCGAGTGAGTGCGATCTACGCCCTGGCGGCCAACCGAGTGCCGGTCGATCGCACGCCCTTGGCCGAAGTGCTGCTGAACGATCCGTCGCCGTCGGCCAAGCGTCAGACGGTGGACGTGCTGGGTCTGTTGGGAGACGCCTCCGCGATCCCGCTGCTCAAGGCCGCCGCGAGGCAGAAGTTCCCGGAACTCTCGCCCGCGCAGACGCGACTCTTGCAACTGCAGATCGCCGAGGCGTTGGTCAAACTGGGCGACGATGCACAGCGGCCGGTGATCCGGGCCGCCCTCTACCCCTCCCAGCCCGACGAACTCGAGGCCACCGTGCTGGCGGTCCAGAGCATCGCGGCGATCAAGGACAAGGAGGCGGCGGCGCAACTGGTGGCCATCGTCGAGTATCGAGACCGGGCCAAGCAGCAGTACCCGGCGGAAGTGCGGCTGGCGGTCGCCGCCACCCTGGCCCAGTTGGGCATGCCCGAGGGGAGCTTTGTGGCGGATCAATACGTCCAAAACCCGTCCGCCCCGGTCCGTGCCCAGTCGGCCTTCGTGTACGGGCACACCAAGGGAAAAGGCAATGGCGCCCACCTCTCCCAGTTGATGGATGATGCCGAGCCGCAGGTTCGCTTGGCGGCGGCGGGGGCGGTGCTGATGTCGCTCGCGACCCGGTAAGGGCGTTGACAGGTCGGCCCAAGCGGCCTGACCGAGGGGCGGGGGCGGCCTGAAAAAACCCAGTCGCTGCGGACGGTCCGGGCGGACACTGGCTATGCTGATGCCCTCCCGGGCTGGGGTGGTATCCTGCCCGGCGGGGGCTCTGCGGCCTTGTTGGGGGCCGGGTGGTGGTCGTTGCGGAGAATCCGTCGCGGCACTGCCCGGTAGAATGGGCTGCGGGGAGTGGTTGGATCGGGTGGGGTCGGTGGTTCGGCGTGGTGGGAGTGGCGGCGATCGGATCTGTTGGCGTCGGTACCTAGCAGGAGTAGCACGTGCACGTTCTGACCAAAGTCTTCGTCTTCATCGCGGCCGTCCTGAGCGTGGCCCTTTCCACGCTCGTCATCGCCTTTGCGGTCAATATCGACAAGATCCGCGAGGACTACCAGAATCTCGCGTCGGCGAAGGCCGCCATCGAGGCGCAGTCCGCCGCGGCGTCGGCCATCTCCGATCAGGAGCGGAGCCGCCTCAACAGCGTGATCGAGCAGCTCAGCCGCGAGCAGGCCACGCTGAAGGCCTCGCTGGGCAACCTCGAGAACGAGCGCAACACGCTGAGCGCCGCGAAGGCCAAGGCCGAGACCGAGCGAGACGCGATCACGGCAAAGATCGCCGAACTGGGCGAGACGACCAAGACGCAGGCGACGCTGATCACCAGCTACCGCGACGAGGTGACGACGCTCCGCAAGAACGAGCTCGACTTCCGTCAGCGTGCGCTCGACATGGACAACCGGCTCAACGACCTTGAGAGCCAGCGCGAAGTGCTCGAGCAGAACTTCCGCGCGGTGCAGGAGCAACTGGCCGAGGCCAAGCGTTCCTCGGCGTCGGCGGCGGCTCCCGCGGCGGGCATCGTCTCGGGTGCGGCTGACCAGTCGTTCGTCTACACCGGCCCCCGCATCCAGGGTCGCATCGAGGACGTGAAGGTCGACGCCTCGACCGGCAAGACCCTCGTGAAGCTGAGCGTGGGCACCAACGACCGCGTGTCGAAGAACATGAAGATGTTCTTGGTCCGCGGCGACCAGTTCGTGGCCAACGTGGTGGTCATCACGCCCGACCTCAAGTGGTCGGTCGCCGAGGTGACGCTGGTGAACAAGGGCCTGCAGGTCACGGCCGGCGACTTGGTCGTCAGCCGCATCGACTGACCCGCGGCGACAGGCAACACGCACGCTGCCGGTCGCTGGGTGAGCGGCAGCCCTGGAACAGATGGAGCAGCCATGAGCCAGTTCGGAATGCAAATGCCCGCGGGACGCAAGCGGGCCGCCTCGCCCGACGTGTACACGGGCCTCGCCGTGATCGCGACGGTCTTCCTCGCGGCCGCCACGGCGGTCATGTGGCAGGCGGGCGCCAAGGTGGGCAAGGGCGGCAGCCCCATCGCCCTGCAGGAGTCGGGCCGCATCGAGCTGCCCGCGCTGGGCAAGTGAAGACGCGCGTGCCGCGTCGATCATCGCGGATGCGATGGCGAAACGGCTTGAAAGATTCGACGAGGAGGTCTATCCTCCTCCCCCCGTTTCCTGAGGCCTTTCGAGGGTTTCGAGAAGCGGAGGAATGTTGGGGCGGTAGCTCAATTGGTTAGAGTACCGGACTGTCGATCCGGTGGTTGCGGGTTCGAGTCCCGTCCGCCTCGCTTGAAGAGAAGCCCTGCGTGAGCAGGGCTTTTCGCGTTTTTGGGGGCGTGGCGTGTTGGACGGGGCGGTGGGTTGCAGCGAAGGGTTCACCATCGGCGGGGCGGCCGAACCGAGGGCCGTTCCCTGTTGAAACGGGAGTTCGGGTTGGCTGGTCCGCTACCGTCAGTTCCGATGGGGCTGGACTTTGTCGACATCGCGTTGGGCATCGAGGAGAGGCTGGGCGTCCGGTTGCCGCACGACTTCGGGAGTCGTTCCCGGACGGTCGCGGACCTCGTGAGCGAGATCGCGAAGGCCATTCCCTTGAGTCGTGAGCATCATGTGGAACTGGTGAGGCAGGCTCTCCTGAAGTCTGTGGGGCAGGAGGTGCAGGAATCGACGCCGCTCGCCACCATCTTCCCGATCGCGACTCGCCGCAAGCGATGGAGGGCGGTCGGCCGCGAGATTGCCTTGCCGGACCTTGAGTTCAGCCCACGCATCCGCCGCGTGCGACGGTGTGGCCTGTGGATGATCGCGACGGCAAGCCTCGCTGTGGCGGCATGGCATGCATACGCGGGTTCTTGGTGGAGTCTGCTCTACGTGCCGCTCGGAGCGGGCGTGTGGATGGCCTTTGGTGCGATGATGATCGCGCCTTGGCGGGTTTGGTTTGCGCCCGGCCTCTCGAGCGTCGGACATCTGGTTGATCGATGCAAAGCCGTGGGTCCGGGTTCGGGCCCCGGCCTCTCGCGGGAGGATCGAGCGGTGCGGGTGCTTCGCGACGTCCTTGTGACGGAGTTCGCGATGGATCCGAAGTTGATCATGCCCGAGGCGAGGTTGGTCGAGGATCTCGGACTCGACTGATCGCGGCTCGACATGGCGTGTTCTCGCAGTTCCGCCAGACGTTGGAGATGGAGTTCGAGGAGCAGGCTCGGGCTCGAAGCCGCCGAGATTGGCGAAGCACGCGTCGTTGGGTCTCATGAGCAGGCCCTTGGAGTGGGTGTTCCGTGGTCCTCGAGGTGCCGGTGAGTGGAGCGAGGGGCGGCCCTGCTCGGGTGACCTTCGTCCCGCGGCACGTGCCTGCTGAATCGGGCCGTCAGCCCCCCGGCGTCACGCCACCCACAACGTCGCCAGCGGCATCGCCACCAGGTTCGGTTCGAAGGGCACCGTCGTATCGCCGTCGTGAAGCACGATGCCGCGAATGAACTTCGCGCCCGCCATCTCGCGGAGGGCTCGCAGGCCCTTGAAGTCATCGGCGTTCACGGTGGCCGCTGACTTGACCTCGATGCCGACGATTCGTCCCGCGGCGTCCTCGAGCACCAGATCGACCTCCTTCCCCGCGGGCGTTCGCATGTGGAAAAGTCGCACGCGCGTGGCGCTCCACGTGGCCTGCTTCATCAACTCCATGGCCACGAAGTTCTCCAGCAGGGCGCCGCGGGCGGTACCGTCGCGGGCCAGGCGGGCTTCGTCCATGCCGAGCAGATGGCAGGCCAGCCCCGTGTCGGCCACCATGAGTTTGGGCGACTTGGTCAGGCGGAGGCCAGCGTTGGAGGACCACGCCGGAATGGTCACGACCATGAATGTCGCTTCGAGGAGGGCGAGGTAGCGTTTGAGCGTCGTGAGGGGCATCGACAAGCCGCGGGAGAGGTCGGAGAAGTTGAGCAGGCCGCTCGTGCGAGAGGCCAGCAGCGCCAGCAATCGGGGGAGATCCGCCCAACCCTCGATGTTGGCCAGGTCGCGGATGTCGCGTTGCAGGGTGGTCGAGAGGTAGGACGTGAACCATGCCGCTCGCCTCGCGGGGTCGGTGCGTTCCAGCGGCTCCGGGAAGCCGCCGCCGAGGATGCGAGCGGCCAGCGGCGGGCCGGCGCGATCGGCGACGAGGGAGGCGGAGACATGCGGAGCGAAGGCGGCGTCGATGAACCGCTCGACGCGTCCCGACAGTTCGCCTTGCGACAGGGGCCAGAGCGTGAGGAGCTCGATCCTTCCCGCCAACGATTCGGAGAGTCTGGGCACCAGCAGCACGTTGGCGGAACCGGTGAGCAGGAGGCGGCCCGGGCGGCGGTCCATGTCGACGATGGCCTTGATGGCCGGAAAGAGCGCGGGGACTTTCTGCACTTCGTCGATCACGGTGCATGGGCCCAGCGTGGACAGAAAGCCGCGTGGGTCCGCCGACGCGGCGGCCAACTGCGTGGCATCGTCGAAGGTGAGGTATGAACACCCGAGCGTGGCTTCGACAAGATGGCGAGACAGCGTGGTCTTGCCGGTCTGGCGGGCACCATGCACGAGCACGACGGGCGTGTCGGCAAGTGCGGCTCGCACGAGGGGTTCGATGTGTCGTCGAAGCACGGTTGATTATTGGCCAGATAGTGGTTGATTTTTAGCCGTTGGGTGGTCAATTTGTAGAAATGCCCGAGGCGGGGGATGGAGCGTGTGAGCGACGGGCGGCGGCCGCGGTTCAAGGCCAGCGGGCGCGGCAGTACAGGGCGGCCTGCTGCCAGCGGTTGGGCAGTTCGCCCTCGGTCCATGTCCGGCCGCATTCGGGGCAGCGGCCGCCCTCGGAAGCGACGGACGCGGGCTGGGGGTACAGGCACGCATCGCAGACCATGCCCTTGGCCAGGCGGGCGGTGCCGAAGATGCGTCGCTTGATCCACACCATGCATGCAACGTGCACGATCGTGCACAGAACGAAGAGGGCAAGCAGCGACCACGCGCCAAGCGCCTGGCTGAGCTCTGGCATGAAGAAGGCCGCGAACATCGGCGGGAACGCGAGGACGAGCGGCCACTCCAGTCGCGTCAGGATCGGGGCGACTCGTGCGGCGCTGCGAAGTCGGTGGCGAAGGCCGAGTGCGGCAACGAGCGGTATCGCGAGGAGAATCAGCGACAGGAGAATGTTGCGTGGCGTATCGAACCTGAACAGCGTGGTCATGGCCAAGTGCAGATCGGCGTGCATCACTCTCCTCCGACGCGTCCTCCGAGCGATCAGGAGACAGTTGACGCCAGCATAGGTCGTCACGTGATGCTGGTGAGGGCGAGCGCGGTGAGGTGTTCGCCCCGGCCGGTTCGCCACGACACGGTCTGGCCGGTCAGGTCCTTCCCGCTCGCGTCGGCGACGAACCGACCGATGCCCGAGGCCCAGGCGTCGCGGGGCGATGGCGGAGCGACGACGCTGGAGCCGGGGTTGCCCTGCCGAAACTGGCCGGCATGGGCGGCGCCGAGCGTGACGGCCATCGTCGCCACGAGGAAGCGCGTCAGGATCCTGTCGCGAGCGTGCGTCATCGAGGACTCCGAGGATGAGCCGGGCGTGCCCATGTCACATGAGACCTGGCAAGAATCACTGCAGGGGTGGGGGCATCGGGCGGCCGGATCGCCGGCTGCGAGGCGTGGTGTCCGCTTCCGAGGCCTTGGCGGGCGAACGACCTGGAGCGGGGATCGCAAGGTCCGCGAACTGCGGGTGCGAAGGGGTGCCCAGCCCCGCGGCCTCGTCGTGCCTGCAATGGCTGGGGCAAACGCGTGTTATGCTTCAACGCGGGCTCGGTGTGAAGGGGTGCCAAAGACGGGAGAGGTCGCATGAGGACGCATCGCTGGTTGTGCATCGTCGGGGGCGTCGTGGCGGTGGGCGTGAGTTCGTCCGCGGCGGTGGCCCAGTTGCTCGGCACGGTGCTGCAGTCCAGTTTCGTGGGGCCGATCACCAACGCGCCGGTCCCGTTCACGATCTACCTGCCGCAGGGGTATGAGGCGTCGACCGAGCGACTGCCCGTGATTTATCACCTGCACGGCCTGGAGGGCACGCACAACGGTCCGCAGATCAGCGCGGTGCCGGCGTCGTACGAAGCGGCGCGTGCCGCGGGCCTGATCGGACCGGCGATCATCGTCTTTCCCGACGGATACGGCGACAGTTTCTGGGCCGACAGCGCTCGCAGCAACAAGCCCGCGGAGACCAACATCGTCCGCGAGTTGATCCCGCATGTCGACGCGACCTATCGCACGCGGGCGCATCGGGGCGGGCGGGCCATCACGGGCTTCTCGATGGGCGGCCTGAGCACGCCGACCTACCTTGCCAAGTTTCCCGATGTCTTCAGCGTGAGCGTGCAGTACGACGGTTCGATGGCCACGTGGGACATCGTTCGGTCCGTCCGGCCCGATATCGCCGCGGAGATCTATGACAACAGCGAGGCGAGGTTCAACCTCTACTCGCCGTGGCGATGGACGCAGCAGAACGCGGCCGTGTTGGCTTCCTCGAGCGCCATGCGGATCATCGTCGGGGGCGAGGCGAGCGGCCTGTCGTCGAACCGCGCGTTCCGCGCGCACCTGCTGGGCGTGGGCATCACGCCCGAGTACGTCGAGACGGGCCTGCCTCACAACCTGCCGCTGCTCCTGCAGGCGCAGGGCGCCAACTCGTGGGCCTTCATCCAGCGACACCTGAGCCCTCCCGACCCGGCCTGCCCCGCGGACTTCAACCGTGACGGAGGCGTCGACGGGGCCGATGTCGAGGCCTTCTTCGCCGCGTGGGAGGCGGCCGAGCCCGACGCCGACGTCAATCAGGACGGCGGCATCGACGGCGGCGATGTCGGGGGCTTCTTCGAGGCATGGCAGGCGGGCGGGTGCTGAGGCCTTGCCCCGCGCTCATGCCGCGGCGCGAGGATCGGGCGGCGTGTCCACTCTCGCGGCCAACGTGCCGTAGAGCACCGCGACGTCGAGCATCATGAGGCCCACGCCCGTCAGGTCCAGGCCGACGTGTCGAGGCCGCCGCCCGCGGCGTGGACCGCGTCTCGGGTCGCCGCGAGGGGGGACGTTCGGGCCACGACCGGGGCCGGGGCGGGCGGCAACCGGTCCGGCAAGGGGTTGCGGGGCAGTCGCTTGGGTGAGGCGGCCGGTGGAGGAGGGAGCCATTGGGAACCTCACGACCCCCGGAGGCCACCAACATGATGAGGCGCATGCGTTGTCATGATGGCCGGCGGGCCTCAGCCCACGCGTGGGCATCGCCCCTCGCACGAAGGGCCTTTCAGGAGTGCGCGAACATGTTTCTTCGCATGGTGTACGACGAGAAGTTGGCTGAAGCCGCGTACGTGATCGGCTGTCAGCGGACGGGCGAGGCGATCGTGATCGATCCCGAGCGAGACGTCGATCGGTACGAGCAGTTGGCGACGGCCAACGGACTGCGCATCGTGGCGACGGCGGAAACGCACATTCATGCCGACTTCGTGTCGGGCAGCCGCGAGTTGGCCGAGCGAGGCGCGATGGTGTACGTGTCGGACGAGGGTGACGCCGACTGGAAGTACCAGTGGCTGAACGCCAAGGTCGGCGGAGGCGAGTATCGTCACCGCCTGCTCAAGGACGGCGACACGTTCATGGTGGGCAACATCGAGTTCAGGGCGGTGCATACGCCGGGCCACACGCCCGAGCACCTGAGCTTCATGGTGACCGATCGGGGCGGCGGCGCGGACAAGCCCATGGGCGTGGCGACCGGCGATTTCATGTTCGTCGGCGACGTGGGGCGGCCGGATCTGCTGGAATCCGCCGCGGGGTTCGAGGGCAAGGCCGATCCCTCGGCGCAAAGGCTCTACGGGACGGTGCGGAAGTTCATGGAGTGGCCCGACTATCTCCAGGTGTGGCCGGCGCACGGCGCTGGAAGCGCGTGCGGCAAGGCCCTCGGTGCGGTGCCCACGAGCACGGTGGGCTACGAGAAGATGTTCAACGCGTCGGTGAAGGCGGCTCGAAGCGAGGGCGAGTTCGTGGAGTTCATCCTCGATGCCCAGCCCGAGCCGCCTCTCTACTTCGCGAGGATGAAGCGCGACAACAAGCTCGGGCCCAAGGTGCTGGGCGGCGTGCCCAGGCCCGCGGCGATGGGCATCGATGCCCTCGCTTCGGTCGACGCACGCAAGGTCGCCGTGATCGACACGAGGCCGTGGGCGTCGTTTCGAGCGTCTCACGTGCCTGGTTCGCTGCACATTCCGCTCAACAACACCTTCAATACGGACGCGGGTTCCCTGGTGGGCGAGGACGAGCCGATCATCCTGATCGTCGAGCCCGGTCGCGTCGACGAGGCCGTTCGCGACCTCATTCGGGTAGGGCTCGACCGCATCGCGGGCTGGTTCGATGTCGCGAACATGGGAGCATTGGCGGCGGCCGGCGGCGCCTCGGGAACGATCGACGAGCGCACGCCCGAGGCGTGCCGCGTCATGCTCGAGACGACTCGGCCCTTCGTGCTCGATGTCCGGCGCATGAGCGAGTTCCGGGAGGGACACATCGAGGGCGCGACGAACATCGCGCATACTCGCCTGCTGTCGCGACTCTCCGAGGTGCCCAGCCATCGGCCGATCATGGTGAACTGCCGAAGCGGGGCGAGATCGGCGCGGGCATGCTCGCTGCTGCGGCGTCACGGCCACGACTGCACGAACGTGGCGGGCGGCTTCCTCGCGTGGCAGCAGGCAGGCGAATCGTCCTGCAAGGGTCCGTCCTGCAAGGCCCCGTCCTGCAAGGCCTGAAGAAGGGGGAGAGCCGTTGATCTGGGCCTGGGGCGGCGCACTGGCGGTGGGACTTTCGCTCGGGCTCCTGGGGTCGGGGGGCGCCATTCTCACCGTGCCCATCTTGGTCTACCTGGTCGGTCACGACGAGAAGATCGCCATCGTGGAGTCGATGGCGATCGTGGGGGCCATCGCCGCCGTGGGCGCGGGCAGGGCCCTCGCGGCCAGGCGCGCGGATCTTCGAAGCGGCGTGCTGCTCGCGGCCCCCGGCATCGCGGGCACCTCGCTCGGCGCGACGTTGGCTTCGCATGTTCCCGGTGCGGTGCAACTGACGATGCTCGCCGCGCTCATGGGCGTGGCGTCCGTGCTCATGTTCCGAAATGGACGGGGCGATCAGGTCGCATCATCCGTGCAGGCCGCCGCCTCGCCCGCGTGGGTGGTGGCGAGCCAGGGAGTCGGGCTCGGAGCGATCACGGGGCTCGTGGGGGTCGGTGGCGGCTTCCTCATCGTGCCGCTGCTTGTGTTGGTGCGGGGGCTCCCGATGTCGGTGGCGGTGGGCACCAGCTTGTTCATCATCGCGGTGAACTCGGCGGCGGGGCTGATCGCCAATCTCGTGGTGTCGAAGCACGCTGTCGGTGGAGTCGCTGCGGGCCTCGACTGGGGCGTTGTGGGGCTCTTTGCCGCGTTGGGCGTTGCAGGGAGCTTGGTTGGAGGCCATCTGGCGGGCCGGATTCCGCAGCGGGTGCTCACGCGCATCTTCGCGGTGTTCCTGATCGTCATGGCGGGGTACATACTGGCGAGGCAGGGGCCCCGCGTGTGGCCCGGGCTGTTCGGCGATGGTGGCTAAAGGCGGTGCGGATGGTCGATCCGCGGCTGGAGGCGGCGGTGCGGGACTATGTCAGGCGGCGGCTCGCGGCCGGTTCATGAACCCGCGCGAGGGTGAGCGGGAAGTCGCTACCATCGGTCCCCGATGTCGGAGATCCAGCGACAACTCATTCTCGATCAGTGCCGCCAGTTTCACGCCGCCAAGCCTGCGGCCGCATTCGTGCCGGGCGAGACGTACATCCCGGTGACGGGCAAGGTGCTGGATGCCGACGATCTCGTGCATCTGGTCGACGCCAGTCTCGACATGTGGCTCACGATGGGTCGGTTCGGCGACCGGTTCGAGTCGCGGCTGGCGGAGGTCTTCGGAACGCGTCATGCGCGGCTGACGGTGTCGGGTTCGGCGGCGAACCTGCTGGCCTTCGCGTCGCTGACGAGCCCCTTGATCGGCGACAAGTTCGACAAGCCGCGGGTGAGGCCGGGGGACGAGGTCTTGACGGTGGCGGCGGGGTTCCCGACGACGGTGGCGCCGATCGTGCAGCACGGGTGCGTGCCGGTGTTCGTGGATGTCGACCCCGAGACGCACAACGTGAACGTGGCGAGGTTGGCAGAGGCGGTGACGCCCCGGACGCGGGCGGTGATGATCGCGCATTCGCTCGGCAACCCGTTCGATCTCGACGCGGTGACGGCGCTCTGCCGCGAGCGGGGGCTGTGGCTGATCGAGGACTGCTGCGACGCCTTCGGCGCGACGTACAAGGGCAAAGGCATCGGCACCTTCGGCGACGCGGCGACGCTGTCGTTCTATCCGGCCCACCACATCACGATGGGCGAGGGCGGCGCGGTGATGACGGACCACGGCGGCCTCAAGCGGATCATCGAGAGTCTGCGTGACTGGGGCCGGGATTGCTGGTGTCCGCCGGGCAAGGACAATACCTGCAACCGGCGGTTCGACTGGCAACTGGGCGACCTGCCCTTGGGCTACGACCACAAGTACATCTATTCGCACCTGGGGTACAACCTCAAGGTGAGCGACATGCAGGCGGCGGTGGGGCTGAGCCAACTCGAGAAGCTGCCGGGCTTCATCGCCAAGCGTCGCGAGAACTTCAGGTTGTTGACCGAGGCGTTCAGGGCGGGCGGGTTGGAGGAGCACTTCATCCTGCCCAAGGCGACGCCGGGGGCCGATCCGAGCTGGTTCGGGTACCTGCTGACGATCCGCGACGGCTCGCCCCTCAAGCGCCGCGAGGTGGTCAAGCACCTCGAGGATCGCAAGATCGGCACGAGGCTGCTCTTCGCGGGCAATCTCGCTCGTCAGCCGGCCTTCAAGGGCGTCGACTTCCGCGTGCACGGCGAACTGACGCACACGGACAAGATCATGAACGACGCCTTCTGGATCGGCGTGTGGCCGGGCATCGATCAGGCAAGGCGAGACTACATGATTGCCGTGCTGCTCGACCTGGTCAGGCGAGCTTGAGCAACGCACCCGTCTCCGGATGCGACGCGGGATCGCTCACTACGCTTGTCGCACGATGACCAGTCGAATGAAGGCGGTGATTCTCGCGGGCGGCATGGGCACGCGACTCTCGGAAGAGACCGATCGCATCCCCAAGCCCATGGTGCTCATCGGCGGCAAGCCGATCCTCTGGCACATCATGAAGCTCTACGGGTCGTTCGGCATCAACGACTTCGTGATCTGTCTTGGCTACAAGGCCCATGTCGTGAAGGAGTATTTCCACAACTACTTCCTGCACGGCTGCGACGTGACCTTCGATCTGCAGGCCGGCTCCATGCAGGTGCACAGCAACCAGTCGGAGCCATGGCGGGTGACCCTGATCGACACCGGGCTCGAGACGATGACGGGCGGGCGGCTGAAAAGGGTCCGGTCGCACCTCGATGGCACCTTCTGCATGACCTACGGCGACGGACTGGCCGACGTCGACATCGCGGCGTCGATCGCCTTCCACCGTTCGCACGGCAAACTCGCGACCGTGACGGCCGTCAACCCGCCGGGCCGCTTCGGCGTGCTGGACGTGGAGGGCGGCAAGGTCAACGTGATTCGCGAGAAGCCCCCGCGGGGCGACGCATGGATCAACGGCGGCTTCTTCGTGCTCGAGCCCGCCTCGCTCGACTTGGTTGAAGGTGATGGCATCTCATGGGAGCGGGCGCCGATGGAACAACTCGCCTCGTCGGGCCAACTGATGGCCTTCGAGCACGGCGGCTTCTGGCAGCCCATGGACACGCTGCGGGAAAAGATGCTGCTCGAGGACTTGTGGAACTCCGGCCATGCGCCGTGGAAGCGGTGGGGCGGATGACCCGTCCGCCGCACCGGAGCGGGGAGCGCCCCCTCACGCTCCCCGCCCCGGGCGTCCCGTCGATCCTGCCCATGTCGATTCGGCCCGCGCCGATCACGCGGCCGACTGCGCGCCCAACGACCAGGCCTCGATGATCGCGGGTAGCACCTTGGGTTCGGGCTCCCTCGCGATCGCCGCTTCCAGACGAGGGCGAATCACCTCGAGGTACTCGTCGAACTGCCACATGGCGAGGTAGCGGATGGGCGAGTCGCCTCGCTTCTCGGCCTCCGAGGCGGGGAACGTGCGTTCCTCCCGCACCACGCCGCCGTGGCGGGAAATCGCAGGCATGCGGACCATGGCTCCGGCGATGGCGCCAATGTCGCGCTCGTCGGTTGTGTGCTCGAGCCAATCGAGCAGGAACTCGATGAGGAGCGTCGAGACGCTCCCGGACGCGGCGGCGGCGAGCAGGCGACGCTCCTCCGGCGCCTCGAGCAAACGCCACCCTCCTCTCACCAGCGGCAGCACGCGTTCATCGCCCAGCAGCACCAGCCCCGTCAGGACGGCGCGTTGCTGCCCTGGCGTGAGCGAACCGGACCTGAGGTCGTGCGCCAGCAGGTTGGGTCCCGTGAGCGGATCGCCCTTGATCCGGGGCATGACCATGGTGAAGTCGATGGCCGCGGTCGAACTCACGCGGGGGTCGGGCTCCATGAGCGTCAGGACCAGCAACGCCAGGGCGTAGCGGGGCACTTCGCAGATATACTCGCACACTCTGGACTCGAGCATCAGCCGCTGCTCGACGCTGAGGCGGCGGACGACGATTCGGTAGAGCGCTTCGACGGGGACAAATCCGTCATCCGACGGCGTCCTCGCGAAGTCGAGGATGCGGACGAACGCTGCCGCGACGAGTTGAGGTTCGGAAAGGGATTCCCACTCCTGGGCTTCGGCGTCGAACGCCGAACCGAGGTCTGGGGTCGAGGAACTGCGGTCATGAGGCGTGGCTGACATGGAACGCTCCTTGAGCGGCGTGAGCGGGTGAGGCGTCGCCTGCGCGAGCGACACCCGGTGCGAGGCGACTGGGCCCGCACGGTCATGGGCGAGATTGGTCGACACCGACCCTCAGGACTTGGGCGAGTGCTTCTTGTCGGGCGTGGACGGCGGATCCTGCGCGAAAGGCAGGTCCGTCCTGCTGAACATCTGCAGCAGCAGGTTGCGCAAGTGCTGGTCGCTCGCCGGCGGCGGCCCGCTCTGCGTGGGCGGTTGCGCCGACGGCGGCGGCTGGTGGGCGGGGGTGGGGGTGGCGTCGCCCTGGGGGCGGCTGCCGGACGAATTGGACGACGAAGACGAAGCGGTCATGCGATGCACTCCTTGACCCGTGGGGGTCGTGAGGCATCGAGAGCCGCCGGCGAAAGAGGGAAATCGCCACCGAACGACGGTGACACTTGTGCAGAAGGTGATCTCGGGCACGTGCCGTCGACCCCTACGCCGCATCAAGCCCTTGCAGGGCCGGCCTCAGCACCGTGGCACGTCCCGTCATGCGGGAGCGGCTCGGTTGCTGCCCGGGCTTTGAGGCGGCCCGGGACTCAGGATGCAAGGGACATTATCGCCAAACTGGTTCGACGTGTCAAGGGCGTAGGTTTGAACGCACTGACACACAGTTGTCAGTGTGATGGCTGGTCGCACGTCGGGGAGTATTGTGCGTCGGTTCGCTCGATAAATCATTATGGGACAAAAGGATCATGTGGTTTGAAATGGGTCCGGTGGATAACATGGGCCCGTAAGTAGTTTCGAACTTGGCTTGGACGGGCGACTGCACACGCGAGGGAGGCCACGTGAATTCGATGAAGCGGGATGGAGCGGCGGCGGGCCACTGGTTTGGCATGCGCATGCTGGCGGCAATGGCGTGTCTTTCCGGCACCGCTGGGATCACGCAGGCGCAGATCACTCGAATGCAGGTCGAGACCTCGCTCGATGGCCTGAGTTGGTCGAGCGACCATCGTGTGGTAGTGCCGGGCACCACGCTGCTGTTTCGCTACAAGGTGTCGTTCGACGCCAACGGCACGACGGCCACGCCGACCGGTTTCGCGAATCTGACATTCCAGCCCACCGTGAGCGGTTGGCAGGCCGGGCAGGACGCGCTGTTGCCATTTGCCGCGAGCGGAAACAACACCAACGGCGGTGCCGTGCCGGAATCCTCGGGATTCGGGCGCATCATTCCATTTGCATCGACTGGCGCGACCACCAGCGATCCGTATCGTGGACACACGCAGTTGTTCAGCGGCGTGAACTACCTCCGCGTGGCGAGAACCACCATCACGAACTGGGTTGGCCAGGGTTTCACGTCCGGGACGTCGGCGGCCAACAACTTCAATGGCGCGGGCGGACTCGCCTGCGTGCAGAAGGGCTTCTCGCTGGTCACGACGGCGGATCCGACGTTCAACCCGGCCATCGGCAACGTCGTGCTCGCGAGGTTCGCCGTCACCCTGAGTTCGGACCAGTCGCCCCGCACGCTCGTCTTCAGCGCGCCGACGGTCGGGATGACCCGCAACGCGACCACCGGGGCGAGAGAGGCCTCCTGGTTCGCCAGCAACACCGACAACTTCGGATCGATCAGGGCGGCGGTCCAAGTGACGGATGCATCGGTCACCGTCGGCTGCGTCGGCATCGTGAGCCAGCCCGCATCGACGACGGTGTGCCCTGGTGCGCCCGTCACGTTCGAGATCGGGACGGCGGGCCTGAATCCGACGTTTCAGTGGCGACGCGGTGGTGTCGAGATCCCCGGGGCGACCGCCTCGAGATTGACCCTCGCCGCCGTGCAGGCCGCTGATGCCGGGAGCTACGACTGCGTCGTGACGAGTTTGTGCGGCTCGGTGACGAGTTCCGCGGCGACGCTGGCGCTCCATGCCGCCCCGGTTGTCGTCACGGCTCCGGTCTCGCGGAGCGTCTGCGAAGGAAACCAGGCGCAGTTCACGGCGTCCTTCTCGGGTTCGCCCGCACCGTCGCTCCAGTGGAGGAGGAACGGGCAGGCCATCGCCGGCGCCACGGGCAGCACGCTGACGATCGCGGCGACGACCGCTTCGGAGGCGGGGAGCTACGACTGCGTCGCGACCAACCTCTGCGGGAGCGCGACAACCTCGCCCGCCACGCTCGAACTCAACGGTTCCACGCGGCCTGCCATCGCCTCGCAACCGGTCTCGACGACGGTGTGCACCGGGTCGACGGCAGACTTCTCGGTGGCTGCAAGCGGCACGCCTCCCTTCACCTACATGTGGAGGCGCAACGGCGTCGTGATTCCCGACAGCAACGCGGCGACCCTGACCCGCACGGTGACCGTGGGGGATGCCGGTACCTACGACTGCGTCGTTCAGAACGGCTGCGGCGCGGCGACGTCGCAGGCCGCGACGCTGGTGGTGACGACGCCGATTCAGATCGTTTCGCAACCGAGTTCCACAGGAAGTGGCGTGGGAGCCACGCTCAGCTTTGGAGTCGGCGTGTCGGGCGACAGTTCAGTGACCTATGCGTGGATGCGGAACGGTCGGCCCTTGGCAAACGGCGGGCGAATCTCGGGAGTCACGGGGCCGGTTCTTCAGATTTCGTCAGTCCAGGCCTCGGACCAAGGTTTGTATTCCTGTCGCGTGTCGAACGCCTGCACGACGCTCGTGAGCACTGCGGCCTCACTGAGTGTCAGCAACTGCAATCAGACGTGGATCAGGCTTTCTCCGGAGACGACAGGCCCGCTTCCCATCGGATCGCGATGGGTGCATGCGCAGGCGTTTGATGCGGTCAACGGCGGGACGCTCCTCTTCGGCGGACGAAACGATCGTGGCGAGATGCTCGGCGACACGTGGCTCCTCAAGGACGATCAGTGGCTGCGTCGCGAGGGTGCCGGTCCCTCGGCGCGGTCCGATCATGCCATGGCGTCGATGGGGTCCGCGGGCGTTCTGCTTTTCGGCGGCAAGACCCAACTCGATGATTCGACCTGCATGGGCGACACCTGGCGGTGGGACGGCACCGGATGGACGCTGATGGCGACAACAGGGCCTTCGGCTCGCGGCGGGCACTCGATGGCGTATGACGCCGCACGGACTCGGGTGGTGCTCTTCGGCGGGTTCGACGCATCGTCGAATGTGCTCTCCGACGTGTGGGAGTGGGATGGCACCGCGTGGACGCAGATCGCCGCCTCGGGCCCCGAGGCGAGATTCGCGGCGGCCATGGCGTACGACTCGGTGGCCGGCAACTGCGTGCTCTTCGGCGGATACGGCGACGCGCCCAAGGGCGATACATGGACATGGGATGGATCGCAATGGCGACTGGTGGCCCTGAGCGGCCCGCCTGCTCGCTACTACGGCAGTGCGGTCTTCAATGGAGCCATCGGCCGGATCATGCTGTTTGGAGGCGCGAATGGGTCGATGATTGACGACTCGTGGGTGTGGGATGGAAGCGGATGGACGGGCTGGGGCATTCCCAATCTGTACGGCAGTCCGCCGTGGGGATTGACGCCTCGCTGGGCCCAAGCCGCGAGCTTCAACGACGCGACGCAGCAGATCGTCGTGACAGGCGGCGCGAACGCGAGAATGGAGGTGCTGGCCGACGCGGTGGTGGCGACGAGTCGCCCAATTATCTATTCACAGCCGCAGGACGATCTCACGGCTTGTGGGAGCGGTCGAGCGGCGATTGGCGTGATTCAGCCGCAGAATGGCTATGGCACTTCGTACGCGTGGTACGTCAATGGAACCAACGTGGGCGGCGGCAGCTATGTCGACGTTGGCACGACGAGCGATGTGTACTGCGAGATCTACGAGGCCTGCGGCGGGACGATCCGATCAAGAACAGCCCGATTCGTGGTGGAAAGACCACCGGTGTTCACGGAACAACCGCAGTCGACGTACGTTTGCGACGGAACGGCGGCGACGCTTCGAGCCGGAGCCGCCAATGGATCAGTGGCGTATCAGTGGCTGAAGAATGGGCAACTGATCCCAGAGGCCACCAATCCGGTCTTGAGCATCGCTTCCTTTGCAGCCGGTGATGTCGGGTGGTACAGCTGTCAGGCCACCAATCGGTGCTACAGCACGGTTTCTCAGGCCGCCTACTTGACCTACGGCGCGATGCCCGGCGGAGTGATTTCGCCCGCCGAAATGGCTCCGTGCGAAGGGGGCACGAACTGGATCTACGTCAGTTCGGTGGCGGGGGAGTCGGTGACGTATCAGTGGCGCAAGGATGGGATCGAGATTTCGAGTTCGACGTCTCCCTACGCCAATGCCTCGCAGTTCCCCATCCAAGGTCTCTCCGATGCTGGCGTCTATGACTGCATCGTTCGGAACCGTTGCGGGGTCAATATCACATCGACATGCACCGTGCGGATGAAGGCGTTGCCCCGTATCGTGCAGCAACCGCAGAATATCTATCTCTGCAGTGGCGTGCCGGCGACGCTGGCCGTCGCGGTCACTGGTGAAGGGCCGCTGTATTACAATTGGCATCGGTCCGGTGCCTCGATCGGCGTATACACCCCCGAACTTGCCATCGGCCCTTCTGAAGAAGGCACGTACCAGTGCCAAGTCTACAACGCGTGCGGCTCCACGTGGAGTACGACAGCGACCGTCAGTCGCTACTACGTGCCCAGCTTTTACAATCCGCCCACCGATACCTATCCGAGCATCGGGTCGTCCATGTCGTTGTCATGCGCGTTCAATGGCGTCGGTGGCGATGGCCGCTACACCCTGCGGTGGCTTCGCGACGGCCAGCCGCTGACCGAGGGGGGCAGGTACAGCGGCACGACGACTTCTTCCTTGGTGATTAGAAATATCACGCTTGCGGAGCAGGGGACGTACGCCCTCGAAGTGACGTCGCCGTGCCATGTGACGCTGTCGCCTTCGGCACGTGTGCTGGTGGCGGGCTGCCCGAGCGAGTGGGCTTCAAGAGGAACGACCCAAGCCTCCAACCGCTGGGTGCACGCGCAGGCCTTCGACTCCGTCGGCGGCGGCACGATCGTCTTCGGCGGTCGCGATCGCAACGGGCGATTCCTGAGCGATACGTGGCGACTCACTGACGGAACGTGGCAGCAGCTGAATACGCCCGGGCCTGCCGCACGCTCCGATCATGCCATGGTGTCGATGGGTTCGGCGGGCATCCTGCTCTTTGGCGGCAAGTCGACGACCAGCGATTCGACATCCCTGGGAGATACGTGGCTCTGGAACGGTTCGGTGTGGACCCGTGTCGCCACGACCGGTCCCTTGCCCCGCGGCGGGCATTGCATGGCGTTCGATCCGGCCCGCAACCGCGTGACGCTCTTCGGCGGCTTCGGGGCCGATTCGAACCTGCTCGGCGACACGTGGGAGTGGGACGGCTCGGCCTGGACGCGGGTCGCGACCAGCGGCCCTTCGCCCCGATTCGCCGCGGCCATGGCGCATGACCCCAGCCGCCGAAGCACCGTTCTTTTCGGCGGCTACGGCGCGGGCATCAAGTCCGATGCATGGCAGTGGACTGGTACCGAGTGGCAATATTACGGCGAGTATTCCCGATCCGCTCGTTACTACGCGACTGCCGCCTACGACGACGTGCAAAACGGCATCGTCCTCTACGGCGGCATCGGGACGTCGGGTGTTGTGACCGCGGAGACGCTGTGGCGAGCCACCTCGTGGCAGGATCCGTCCCGCAGTGCTAGCAGCCCCACCGCCCGCTGGACCCACGCCATGAGCTACGACCCCGGCACGCGGCGCATGGTCATCACCGGCGGGGCAGGGTTCGGCCTCACGCGGTTCAACGACACCTGGGAACTCACCGACCTGCCCATCATCCTGTCGCAGCCCGTCAACGCCTACGCCTGCGCGGGCGGCGGCGGGGCTTCGTTCACGGTGGTCGCCAATGGTCCCACGACGCTCTCGTACCAGTGGCGACGCAACGGCGAGGCCATCGATGGGGCCAATGCATCCGTCCTCTCCATTCCGAGCATCACCAGCGATGACATGGGGAGCTACGACTGCGTCGTCAGCACCCCGTGCGGCAGCGTGACGTCGGCAGCCGCGACGCTCTCGGTGTCGCTGCCTCCGGTTTTCAGCGCCATGCCCCAGGCGACCACGGCGTGTCCGGGATCGAGCGTGACCTTCAGCGTGGCGGCATCGGGCCTGCCTGCGCCGACCCTCCAGTGGCGACGCAACGGCGTGGCCATTCCCGGCGCGGTCGGGGCGACGTACACGATCGCTTCGGCGGGCGACGCGGATGCCGCGTCGTACGACTGTGTCGCCACCAATCCCTGCCAGCAGGTGGTGAGCGACGTGGCGGTCTTGACGCTCCACCAACCCGCGGCGATCGTGAGTCAGCCAATGGCCGTCGAGTCGTGTCCGGGCGGAACGGTGGAGTTCTCGGTGGTGGCGACCGGGTCGCCCGCACCGACCTTCCAGTGGCGGCGCGATGGCGTGCCGATTCCGGGGGAGACGGCGTCGGTGTTGACCATCGCGGCGGTGGGGGCGGGAGATGCCGCGGGGTATGACTGCGTGGTGTCGAACGTGTGCTCCACAGTGACGTCGTCCACGGCCGCGCTGGCGGTGACGACGCCTGTGGCGATCGTCTCCGGTCCCGCCTCGACGGCGGCGTGCGACGGTGCCGCGTACACCTTCAGCGTGACGGCCTCGGGGTCGACTCCGATGACCTATCAGTGGCGTCGCAACGGCGTGGCCATTGCCGGCGCGACGGCGGCGACGCTGACGGCGACGGCTTCGGCGGCTGATGCCGGCTCGTACGACTGCGTGGTGGGCAACCGCTGCGGCAGCGTCACGAGCGCGGCCGGGTCGTTGACGGTGGATTCGGTGCCGCTGGTGACGAGCCAGCCGGTGGCAAGAGCAGCGTGTCCCGGCGAATCGGTGACCTTTAGCATCGAGGCGACCGGCGCGGGACCCGTGACGTTCCAGTGGCGCCGCGACGGACAGGCGATCGCGGGGGCCACGGCCTCGGCCTTCACGCTGTCGTCGGCGTCGGCGGGCGATGGCGGTTCATACGACTGCATCGCCACCAATCGGTGCGGCTCGAGCACGTCCGCATCGGCGACGCTCACTGTCAACAGTGCGCCAGTGGTGGTCGCTTCGCCCGCATCGACGGCGACCTGTCTGGGTTCGTCGGTTCAGTTCTCGGTGTCGGCGAGCGGTTCGCCCGCGCCGACGTTCGCGTGGAAGCGCAACGGCGCGATCATCCCGGGCCAGGTCGAGTCGACGCTCGCCATCGCGTCGGTTCAGGCAGGCGACGCTGGCGACTATGTCTGCATCGTCACCAACGCGTGCGGCTCGGCGACGAGCGGCACGGCGACGCTGACGGTGCGCACGCCCGTGACGATCACGACCTCGCCGTCTCCCGTGACGGCGTGCGACAGCGCTTCGGTGTCGTTCTCGGTGTCCGCCTCGGGCACCGGGCCGCTGACCTACCAGTGGCGACGCAACGGTGGGGCGGTTGTGGGCCAGACTGCCGCAACGCTGCAACTGTCGGCGGCTTCGGGCCTCGCGGGGGTGTATGACTGCGTGGTGAGCAACATGTGCGGCTCGGTCACGAGTTCGCCCGCGACGCTCACCGTCGAATCGGCTCCGAGCATCGCCACGCAGCCCATGGACGCCGGCGCTTGCATCGGGCAACCGGCTTCCTTCACGGTCGTCGCGACCGGTGCGGCGCCGCTGCGGTACCAGTGGCGCCGCAACGGTTCGGCCGTGGCGGGTGCCACCGACGCGTCCTTCATGCTCGGCTCAGTGACGCAGGCGGACGGCGGGTCCTATGACTGCGTGGTCAGCAATCGCTGCGGATCGGTCACGTCGTCGGCAGCAACCCTGACGTTGTATTCGGGCATCGAGATCACGACGCAGCCATCGCCCGCTCCGCTCATCGTGGGCACGACGGCGTCCTTCTCGGTCGGCGTGTCGAGCGGGGAGCCCGTGACGTATCAGTGGCGCAAGGGCGGAACCGCTCTGGTCAACGGCGGACGAGTGTCGGGCGCCACCTCGGCGCAGTTGACGATCGCCTCGATCGTCGCGGGCGACGAGGCGTCGTACGACTGCGTCGTGACGGGCCGCTGCGGGAGCGTCACGAGCAATCCTGCGATGCTGACATGCCGCCCCGTCTTCACCCAGCAGCCCATCGGCGGCGATTACATTGCTCGCTCGACAGTGCAACTCTCCGCCACGGTGGCGACATCGGGTTCGGTGACGTATCGCTGGCGGAAGGACGGCTTGAATCTCTTCAACTCGTCCATCTACCTCGGGGTGTCGACGCCGACGCTCACCATCAACTCGACTGACCCGAGCCAGTCGGGCGATTATCAGTTGGTCGCGACCAAGTCGTGCGGTTCGATGACAAGCGATATCGCCACGCTCAACTTCACGTGCTTGGGCGACTACAACCTCGACGGCGGCATCGACGGAACCGATGCAGAGGAGTTCATGCTGGCTTGGGAGCAGGGTGCGGAGACGGCGGATGCAAACATGGACGGCGGCATCGACGGAGCCGACGTGTCGGTCTTCTTCGACGCATGGGAGAGCGGTTGCTAATCGGCCTCTCTCGGGGAGCCGTCGCAAGGCCATCTCCGTCGGCAGGCTTGGTCGAATCCGTTCGATGGCGATGAAGTGCGGGTGCATGTCAGCCACGACCCGTGCAAGAAAGTCGCACGGGCCGCGCGGCTCGGAGTGCACGGTTCGTCGGCCGCGACCGTTCGACTTGCACGTCCGGCAACTGGTCCAGCCCCAAGTGGTGTTGGACCGCGTGGTGGCTCAGCCGCCGCGCATCACGGCACGCGACATCGCGGGCCTTCATGCTGTCTGAATGTTGCTCGGCTTGATCCCCTTGGTGCCGAACGTCAGAGCAGGAAAGCCTTGACCAAGGCGTCGCCGATGCCAACGAGCGCCGCGCCCGCGACGATGCCGGCGCAGACCGGTTCGTGGGAGTCGACGAAGACCTTGTTCATCGCCGACTCCTTCTTCTCGCCGTACAGACGGTGCATGAGCCAGAAGAAGCCCGCGCCGGCGGCCATGGCGATGGTGGAATCAGGCGGCACCACCACGCCCAGGCCGATGGCCAGGGGCGAGAGGGGGAACTTGCCCTTGCTGAAGGTTCGGACGAGTTCCATCACCAGGCCCACGCACGCCGCGATGATCATGGACGTCACGATGGACTGGGTAAGGAGCGAGCCCGAGCCGCCGTCGCCGAAGATGCTGGTGACCAGGTCGCTGACGCCCTTCCACTGCATCGCGCCAGGGAAGGCGAAGGTGTCGTTGACCATCGCCTCCTGGATGTTGTCGCCGGGCTTGTACTTGGGCAGGAAGAGGGGGTAGAAGATCAGCGCCGAGGCCAAGGCGCCCGAGAAGATGCCGATGCAGTGGCCGATGGCCTGCTGGCGAGGCTTGGCGCCCAGCATGTAGCCGGGCTTGATGTCCATCAGCAGGTTGCTGGCGTTGCTGGAGACCTCGACGCACATCACGCCGGTCATGAGGTTGGTCGGCGCGTGCTTGGGGTCGAGCGCGCCGTACATGAACTGCGGGATCTTCGAGAGCGAGCCGGTGGGCGTGATGCCGGTGAGGGCGGTGGAGTTGGCGGCAATCAGCGTCAGCACGATGATCATCGGAAGCGAGGTGGCCCCGAAGATCCACGAGACGCCGAACCATTCGTGGGCCATCCACACGCCCACCGCGCCCACGATGGGAACGCCCACGATCGAGACCCAGTTGGGCAGTTCGATGTCGCGGAGCACGTCGCCCGAGGCGTCGGTGGCCCGCTTGGTGAAGAGGGCGGTGAAGGCGGAGATGATGACCTTGGGCTTGGCGAACAGGCCGGTCATGGCGGCCGTGACCATGAGGGCGATGCCCCACCAGAGGGCCCAGGTGTTCAGGACGTGGGCCCGGCCGAAGATGGCCTCGCCGGTGGCGGCGTCGATCCCCTTGGGCTTGATCTCGCCGATGTTGATCATCCACGGCACGACGATCATGAAGTTGATGACCACGCCCAGGAGCATGCTGAGGGCGACGCGGATGCCCATGAGGCCGCCCGCGCCGAACATGGCCAGATCAAGCGAGACCCGAAGGCCGAGCTGGCGCGGGTCGACGCCGAAGATGTACGCGTTCTTGCCGAAGAGGTCGTAGATCCAGGTGTCGAGATAGTGGGGGAAGACCTTGGCCTGCTTGAGGCCCACGAGCTTCTCCTGCAGGTACTTCTGGTACGACTCGCCGCTGATGAACTGGATGAAGCCGGCGATGGCGGCGGCGAAGGCCAAGGCCTTGGCCTTGAAGAGACCCACGGCCGCCTGCGAGGTGTAGAGCGTGTCGAGCACCACGCCCGCCGCACGCCCCTCGGGGAAGGGTTGCTGTTCGTCGTTGATGAAGCGGCGCTTCATCGGGAAGGCCACCAGCACGCCCAGCACCGACAGCACGACGTTGAACCAGAACATCTGGCTCAGGTCCATCGGCTTGTTCTCGACCCACATGTACGCGGCCATGCCCGAGACCAGGGGGCCCGTCATGTAGCCCGCGGCCGTCGCGATCGACTGCGTGCAGTTGTTCTCGAGGATGGTCATGTCACGCACGCCCATCCGCGAGGCGACGCGGAAGAGCGCGAAGGCGAGGATGACGCTCGTGAGACCCACGCCCAGCGTCCAGCCCGTCTTGGCGCCGACGTAAAGGTTGGTGGCCGAGAGCAGGCCGCCGAGCACGAACCCCATCAGGGCCGATCGGAGCGTGAGCTGGGGCATGTCGCCCCGGTAGATCTTCTCGAACCACCAGCGGTCCTTCTGCTCGCGCGTCCACGTCCGGACCTGTTCGTCGGTGAGTTGCTCGATCGCCATGGTCGATGGTGCTCCAAGGGGTCGCCGGTCCGCCCGGCATGAAGCGGGAGAATAGCCGCCGAGACGCCGTCGCGCCACCCCCGGGTTCCCTCGCCTCCGGTCCGGCGCCCGAGGCTCCCGATCGGTGACGGTCCGTATATCCGGGATCTTCACGCCTTCGGTCGCAAAGCCCTTGCGTCGCCGCCGTCGCTCGCGGTAGCATCGCGGCTGCAACGTAATGTAAACGATCTCATTACAACGGGGAACACGCCAGCGGAGTGACATCATGGTTCGTGCATCGATGGGCCTGGTTCGCCGGGCCTTGGCGGTGGTCGCATGGCTGTGTGCCGCGACGATCGCTCGGGCCTGCGCGCAGGCCTTGGAGTTGTCCTGCGCCACCGTCGCCGGGCACGCCTTCAAGCTCGACGTTCAGCGGCATCCAGCACAGCCGGTCGTCTCGACCTCGCTCGATCGTGTCGCGTTCATCGACGGCTCGGCGCGGGGCGAATGGCTGCACGGCCCGGGCGTTGCCGCCAACGCGGCGGACCCGGGTGCTCGCGATCTGCCGACCGTCGCGGGCGTGCGCCTCGACACCCTCGCGTTCTCGCCCGTCGCCATCGACCTTGCCCTGCCCTGCCACGGTCCGTCGTGGCCTGTCGCTCGATCGTCGCGTCGACTCGCGGCCGAGCCCGGCTCCGTGCACGGACCCGGGTGGCATCACGATGCGCAGGTGCAGGCCTCGTTCGAGGACGTTCCGGGCACGGACCTCGATGTCGTGCGCCTCGTGCTGGGGGGAGACCGCTTCGCCGAGTTCCGACGCGTGATCGACGAGCGTGGCAAGCCCACGGATGTCTTCCGAGGCGTCAACGGCACCGCAGGCGCAGTGGTTCGCTCCTTCACGCCCGTGCGACTCCCCGGCATGGCGGCGGCGGCGAAGGTCTCGATTTTCACCTTCCACGACCCGTTGGGCATGGAAGCGGTCTTCTTCGGCCCCGAGGCCGATATGCGGGGCCACCGCGCCGCATGGCAACTGTGGAAGGTGACCGACGCGGCGAACGCTTCGGCGAGCGTTGGCGGCCGCGGTGCGGCATCGGACCCCGGCGGAGCGATCTCGCAGGGATACGACGCCCTCGGTCGCCTCACCCTCGCCACCGACTCGGCGGGCCGCGCCTATGTCTACACGCACGGTCTGGTCGACGGCATCCATCCGCGGCTCCTCGAAGTTCGTGTTGATGCCCCCGACGGCCAGCGGCTGGCCTCGGTGCACTACGACTACGGCACCGCTGCAACGAGCCGCGATGTCAACCCCGGCGATCTCCACCGCGTCACCGTGCGGACGCCCGTGGAAGGGGACGAACTCGCCCGCACGACGCTCTACCGCACGTGGACCGGCACGTCGCCCGCCGCCATCGGTGGCTTGGCCCGCGGGCCGCTCCACGCCATCCGCATGGTGGTCGAACCCGAGGGCGTCAGGCGGGCGGGAACGCTGATCGAGGCCGATGATGCCGCCCTCGCGCCCTATGCATCCGTGCGGCTTGGCTACCGGGGCGACGCGGTGGCCCGCATCGAGGCCGACGGGCTCACGGCGCGACGCATCGACGTGGCCATCGAGCATGCCCCGCCACGGTCCGCTGGCGGCTGTTACGACCCTCGCTGGGCCTCCCGCACGGTCACACGCGTGGTCGGAGAGGGCATCGGCCCCGAGTCGATCCTCCGCACCACCACGCACTACTTCGACCACGCCGGACAGCCCCTGAGCACCGTCATCGCGGCGCCGCACTCCACCAGCGGCACGATCGACACGTGGGTGTGGCCGGTGGTTCGCGACGCTCGCGGGTGTGTCATCATGGAGGGCTCGCCCTCGAGCGTGGCTGCGTTCGACCAGGCGAGCGGCTCATGGACGTGGGGTGCGGGCCCGGTGCACCTGTACGACCGTCACGACGAGCGGAGTTCAACGCGTTGGGCGGGCTTCGTGACCCGCGTGGGGCGTCGCGTGGGACCCGCGGGACCGGTCGAGCCCGTGCTCGAACTCGAGTATCTCGGCGATGCAGCGGCGGGCCTGCCGCGACGGACCTTCGCCGGCGGCTTCAGCATCGCCCGGCCGTTGGTGGCGTCGATGCGCACGCACCCGCGTGGCACGGTCATCGATCCTCGCGGGCTCGAGACCGCGTACCGGTACCACCTTGCCTCCGACGCATCGCCGACGCAGGCCTCGGGCTTGGTGCTCTCATGGATCGACATCACCCATCCGGCCGTCTCGACGACCGAGCATGGCTCGGGCGTTCCAACCCGAAGTGCGGTGGCAATGAGCCGCGATGGCCGCATCACGCATGTCCGAACGAGGGGCGACGATCACGGTCCTCTGACGGTGCTCGAGTACGACACGCCTTCAGCGACGACACCGGGCGCAAGAGCCACCGGCCGCGTGGTCAAGGTGCACGAGGACGCCCGCGGCGACGAACCGGGTCTGACGCCCGTGCCCGAAGGCTTCCCTGGCGGCAATCGCTCGGCTCGCGTCCGCACCCGCACCTTCGACCACGACGCGCTGGGCCGACTCGACTCGGTCGGCGATGCCGAAGGCCGCACGACCACGCTGGTTCGCACGCGACTGGCCGATGGCCGCGAGGTGGCCGTTGCCGCCACGCGCTTGCCCGACGGCCTGTGGGCCAGCCCCGGCGCGATGAGCGTCATGGGGCTCGACGGCACACCGACCTTCGAGGCGTCGATTGCCTTCGGGCCCCGCGAGCCTGGGTGGAACCAGGTCGCGACGACGAACGTTCCTCCGCGCCTGTGGATCGACCCCGCTTCGAGCGAGCCCGCGCGTTGTCTCTCCGCCGCGCTTGCCGACGGGGCGATCCGCAGGGCCCGCGAGGTCGTGTTCGATCTTTCCGGCCGTCGCATCGCCGAGACGCGGACCTACCACCGCATGCCGGATGCCTCGCTGGGCGATGCACCCGAGGGGAAGGAGGACCTGCACTTCGACGTCACGCGGTTCGAGCATGACGCGTTCGGTCGCGTGACGACGATCATGGATCCCACCCGCACGATCGACCGCGTTGAGTGGGACGCCTTTGATCGTCCCCGCCGCGCGTTTCGAGGCGTCGAAGGCGGGTCGATGCACTTGGTGACGGAGTGGATTCGCGATGAAGGTCGCCCGGGGGGCGACGGACTGCTGACGGAGTTGCGACGCTTCGTCTCGTCGATGCAGCCGCCGCGGGTGACGACGCTGCGCTACGACCCCTTCGGACGCCTGAAGGCGATGGCCAATCCCGTGCCGCCGCACGTGGCGGTGGGGCATGACCACGCGGGCCGCCCGGTGGTGGCGGCGGTGTACGGAGGCACACGGGCGTCGTTCCTGGCGATGCTCGACGATGGTGCCGTGCCGGGCGCCCCGCACGCGTCGCTTCTGGGCGCGAGGATCGACCGCTTCGACGCCATGGGCCAACGCTTCCGACGCGACACCATCGCTGGATCGGGGCTGGCCGACAGCAATCCTCCGACGCAAACGCTGGTCACGCAGTGGTGGTACGACCCGCAGGGGCGAGTGGCGATGCGTCACGGGACACGCACGCGGAAGTTCGCCTACGACGACGCGTGCGGCTGCGGCATGGCGGCGTCGTGGACGTGCTTGGTACCGCGGCTGGGCGAGGGGGTCTACCCGTACGAGCACGCCTTGTCGCTCCAGCCCGACGACGTGGTGCTGGCGATGTCGCTGACGGCGAGGGATCCGGTCACGGGCCGCGTCCGCGCGTCGGCCTCTCTGCGAAGGGCACCGGGCGCGTTCGAGGGGGGCTGCGACCCCGGACGTCGCTACGACCTCTTCGGACTGCCAGATGACGGCTCGGTCGCGGTGAACCTCGACGCGGCCTGCGGCATGCTCGCCGACGTTCGCGTGAACGCACACGACGCGCTGGGCCGCACCACGGCCTCGCTGCAGTTGGGTGATCCGCGGCTGGCAGGAGCGCCGGCGCACGCGTTGATGCTGGTGGCGCCGGGCGTGGCGATGCCCCCGAGCTTTTCGGGGGGCGTCTTCCGCAGTCCGATTGCTCCGTACGCGGCACGAGGCGACTTTGCCTCTTTCAACCACCTCGGCGAGGCGTTCGCGACGGAGAACCACCGGGGCGACACCACTCGCACCACGCTCGACGATGCCGGACGCGTGACCTCGGAGCGCACGTCGCTGGGGGGCATGACGCCTGCGCCCAGCGCGGGCCCGTGCGAGGTGCCCTTGTCACCGGCGACGACGATGCCGTCGCGCACGGACGGGCTGGGCGACCAGACGGACTATCAGTACGACCGCGGGCGTCCGGTCGTGATCTGCGCCGGGAGCGTGTGCGCCACGCCACGCGAGGGCGAGGAGGGCATGCTCGACGCGGGCGAGTCGCTGCGGATCGAGTACCCGGACACGTCGACTGAACCTCGCGAGGTGATCTGCGCGGGGACGGTGTGCGACGGTGACCCGATGAACGACAACCGGTTGCCCAAGCGGATCATCTTGCCGGGAAGCATGATGCCCGGCGAGCATGCGCCGCGTGCCGGCGATGTGCTTGAACTGCGACACAACCTGATGGGCGAGGTCACGGCACGTCGCGACGGCGCAAGGGTCGCGTCGATCATCGAACGCGACGAAGCCGGGCGGGAGCGTCGCGTGCGGCTGGCGATCGACGAGCGACCCGACGCCACGGGCCTGCCAGCAGTGGACGGGGGCATCGCGTCGATCGAGACGATCCTCGACGACGTGGGGTTGGTGACGGCGCAGCAAATGGTCGCTCGCGACGGTCGCGTGACGTCGCGCGTGACGTGGGAGCGTGATGCATGGGGGAACGTGGCGGCGACGGGCGTGCTGCCGAGCATGGCGGGCGGCGCGGGTCCGACGAGGCCCTCGTTGACGGCGGAACTCGAGGCGACACTGGGCATGCAGTTCCATCGCTCGTGGGTGGATGGGTTGGCGATGGGCGACGGCCCGGTCTGGCGGGGCGGGCGGCTCGAGGGCGTGACGATGCCGGGATCGCCTCGCGGGGTGCCGGACGTGACCATCGGGCTCGACGAGCGGCGCGAGGCGGGGCTGGCGCGAGGGTTGGGCGCGTACACGGGGGCGGTGGGCATGATCGCCTTCCCCGACGACGGTCGCAGCGTGGGGTCGGGGGGCGTGCCTCGCGCGATCGCCGAGTATGTCAATCAAGGAATCGCGTGGCCGGAGGAGGTGGGGCTGCCGCAGGCGGGGTATGAACGCGAGCAGTTCCGGGGGATGGGCATGGCGGTGATCCCCGCGCCAGAGGCCGGGCACCACACGGGGCTGAACCAGTTCGGGGAGCCCACGGTGGATCGGTGGCATGAGGTGTGCGCGGGCGCGAACTGCGGGCCGGTGACGGAGGACGAGGCGAGTGCGCCCTTCGACCAGCGGGTGATGGATCCGCCGCCGGCGGAGGTGTGTGCGTGCTCGATCTACACGGAGGACCACTACGAGCCGCGGGAGAGCAAGCGGGAGGAGACGGTCTGCGCGGGGCTCCTGGAGACCACGCGCGGGTGGGACGCGGGGCGGGCGAGATCGACGAACGTGGAGCCGCCGGACCTGCACCGGATCACGCAGTATTCGATCGCGGCGACGAACATCACGTCTCGGCGCGAGCTGCGGTCGCAGGACCGGGGGCGGACCTTCACGCAGGTGGAGTCGACTCGCACGTCGTACACGACGGCCAATCAGGCGATGTCGAAGGTGACGGCGCGTGGGGGCGTGACGGTGGTGCAGACGCCGCGGTACGACGCTCGGGGCCACCTGCGCGACGAAGGGTGCGTGACCAAGGCCGATGGCACGCCGGGGCGCATCTTCCAGTACGACCACGCCGGGCGATTGACGGGGGCGTACACGCGGGCGGCCGACGGCCGGGCTGACGTGCCCCTCGCGAGGTTCGCCCACGACGCGGCGGGGCGGCTGGCGAGCGCCACGTACAACCGGGGCTTCATCGACGGCACCGATCCGGCCGACAGCACCCTCGACAACGACGTGACGGACCTGTACGTGCACGACCCGTTGTGGCGGATCGTCGCGGTGGTGCGGCGAGAGGCGGGGCCCGCTGATGATGCCACGGTGCGGGCGTGGGTGCGAGAGCGCTGGGTGCACCACCGCGCGGGCGACGGCGAGGG